>CAMHJX010000086.1 GCA_946185535.1 uncultured Bacteroidales bacterium | reverse complement strand
TCATCAAGGCTAAGGCAAGTAACAATTGCTTTTTCATTAGTATTTGGAATTTAATTTTAATGATATGCTATCAAAGGACAAACCTAGATTTGCAGCGCGATAGTTTACCGTGAGGTTTGCAAGCGCAAAAATAGGAAAACTACAGTTACCACGGTAAAACTTAATCATTTTATTTTTGCCCGTCTCAAATAATTTCCTATCTTTGCCGTTCAAAACAATAACGAGTATTATTTTTCAAAACAGATATGATGCAACACAATATCGTACCCCAAGATTTAGCAAAGAAAATCTTTGCAGAAAGTGGTCTGCCGAGCATCGGAAGAGCTGGCATCCGTGAAATCAACAAGTTGGCCTTTGACCTTGAAGCCGCCTGTGGCAAAAAGTTCATCCACATGGAATTAGGCAACCCTGGACTGCCTGCTGCCCGTGCTGGCGTGGAAGCCCAAATCAAAGCCTTGCAAAACGGTGTGGCGGCCAACTACCCACCCATCGATGGCGCACCTATATTAAAAAAAGAAGCCTCGCGCTTCATCAAGAACTTCCTTGACCTCGATGTCGACCCCGCCAACTGCGTGCCTACCGTCGGATCTATGCAAGGTGCTTTTGCCTCGTTCATGATTGCCGGACATTCTGACGCAAAGAAAAACACCATCCTCTTCATCGACCCGGGCTTCCCCGTCCACAAGTTCCAAAACAAGGTGCTTGGCATCCCGATGGAGCATTTCGACATCTACGAATACCGTGGCGAGAAACTGCGTGCCAAACTCGAAGAGGTTCTGAGCAAAGGCAACATCCACAGCCTGCTCTACTCCAACCCCAACAACCCGACATGGGTGTGCCTCACCGACGAGGAATTGCGCATTATCGGCGAACTGACCAACAAGTACAATGTCATTGTCATGGAAGACCTCGCCTATTTCGGCATGGACTTCCGCAAAGACTACAGCCATCCGGGCGAAGCCCCCTATCAACCCACTGTGGGCAAATACACCGACTATTACATCCTGATGATTTCCAGCTCGAAAGCCTTCAGCTACGCTGGCGAGCGTTGCGCCATCCTTGGCATCAGCAACAAGTTGGCCCAGCACCACTTCCCCGACCTGAAAGCCTTCTGCGGACAGGAAGTCTTCTTGCGCGCCATCCTTTTTGGTGCCCTGCACCCGCTCAGTTCAGGCACTTCACACTCGGCGCAACACGCTTTGGCCGCTGTGCTGAAAGCTGTGAACGATGGTACGTACAACTATCGTGAGGATGTGTTGGAATACGGTCGCAAGGCCGAGTTGATGAAGAAAGCCTTCCTCGACAACGGCTTCTACATCACCTATGATGAAGACTGTGGCGAACCCATCGCCGACGGCTTCTACTTCACCTATTGCTATCCCGGCTTCACAGGTGCAGACCTCGTTGAGGAGATGATGTATTACGGCGTCTCAGGCATTTCGCTCGACACCTGCGGCAGCACCAAACAAGGTGTCCGCGCCTGTACTTCGCTCATCCAAAGGGAAGAAATCCCGATTCTGGCAGAAAGACTGAAGGCATTTGCTATGGACCATCCAGTGAAGTGAGTGAGGAGACAAAAATGAAAAATAGAGACGCAATTAATTGCGTCTCTATTTTTGTAAATATCGTTTTTACAATTCACAGAGCTGCGGCAACCTTCCTGATGCCTTTCAAAATGCCCATGATGGAAGCGTCTTTTCGAGCCGTCTGCATATTGTACTTCGTTTGAAGATACATCAGTGAATCGGCAGGCACGTCAAGGGCAGCCTCAAACATCAAGGCTGTCTTTGCCGTCAGTGGGCGACGGGCGTTCAAAATCTCGTTGACCACAGAATAGGTCAAGCCCATACTTTCCGCCAACTGGCGCTGGCTGATGCCGCGTTCCTCTATCTCGTCCTTCAGCACCTCTCCCGGATGCGTTGGATAGGCTCCGTAACCTAAATTTCCCATGACTTTTCCTCCTTTATTGATAATGGTTTGACAATTCTATAATATTACAAATAGTGATGCCTCTTTCGGCAGACGATTTGAACTCAATCCTATACTGGTCGTTGACGCGCACCGATTCCAACCCAGCCTTGTCACCCACCAGTTTCTCATAATGCAGAGCTCGATAGCGAAACAAATCGGCTGTCTTATCCACCGAGTCGAGAATGTTGACTACTTGGACGTATTTCTTTACAATTTGCGGCTGGTAACGATGTTGTTTATCGGTCGTTTTGCCGTCATAGTAAAGCTCACGCAAATAGTCCTTTTCAAATACAATCTCCATTTTGCGGCATGATTTTCAAGTGCAAAAATAATACTTTTTCTCAAAAGTTCGCATTTTTTGCGAATTTATTTGTTATTCTTTTTAATATGGATTCGTTTATCTCCTCTTCGTTCGAACACAAAGGCAAAAACACAAATCCAAAAAAACATAGCACACAATGAATATAATTTAAAATCAATCTAAATTATCATTTAAGGTTGAAAATAAACAAAAAGTCGTGCACCATTTGCCCAAAATTCCCTAATTTCGTGGCTCATTATTAAACGACACAACAAATCCTAAATCTTAATCAATATGGCAAAATTCAGAGGAGCCATCGTCGTTGACATCGAGCGTTGCAAA
>CAMHJX010000085.1 GCA_946185535.1 uncultured Bacteroidales bacterium | reverse complement strand
AGCACGATGGTATCGCCGTGACCGAAGTCCTGCAAAACTGCATGATTTTCTCGAACGGCGTTCACGAAAACATCACTGGCAAGGACGTCCGCGACGACATGCAAGTGAAGTGCGTACACGGCCAGCCGCTCATCTTCGGTAAGAACCGCGACAAGGGTATCCGCCTCAATGGCAACAAACTTGAAGTGGTCACCATTGGCGAGAACGGCATCACCGAGAAGGACATTCTCGTCCACGACAAGACCACCGAAGACACGGGTATCCACATGATGTTGGCACACATGATGCCGCCTCATTTCCCCGTCGCCATCGGCGTCATCCGCGACGTGAAAGCCCCGACCTTCAACGATAGCCTTGACCAAGTCATCGAGAACGAGAAGGCCAACTCGAAGATCAAGTGCATGGACGACCTGCTGAACAGCGGCTCGACCTGGACCATCGACTAAGCTAAGGTCCCTGAGCCCGTCGAAGAGCCGACAGATAAAAGGCATCGGCTGGTTGACTTTAAAAATGAAAAAATCCCGCCCAAACGAGCGGGATTTTTTCATTTTCTGATTGTCAAACATGTTGCGTTTTAAGGAAATTGATTACTTTTGCAATATGAAGACAAAAAAAGATTATATTGAATTAATTGAAAATCAAGAGGATGAGTTAAGGAAAAACTTCGGAATCCGTTCGCTTCGTTTGTTCGGTTCTGTATCACGAGATGAGCAGATTGAAGGAAGCGATGTTGATGTGTGTGTAGAAATGGAACCTCAAGCCTATTTGATAGTTCGATTGAAACGTTTCCTTGAGCGTCTTTTGGGTTGTCCAGTGGATGTGGTGAGAATGCACAAACACATGAATCCTTACTTATTACAAGAAATCAATCGCGATGGAATTTACGTCATTAAGTAAACGAGACAGGGTATTGGGCATTTTTCAGCAAATTGAAAATGCTATCGGACAGCTTAAGGACTGGAATGCCAATATTGAAACGGCTGAAGATTATTATTTATCGCCTGACGGAATGCAAAAACTTGCAGCCAGTTGCATGCTGATTGAAGCAATAGGCGAGGGCATCCATCAAATAGATGGGATTACAGAAGGTGAGTTGCTTAAGGAACGTTCGGAGATTCCATGGGAGGATGTAATAGGAATTCGCAACCACATCGCACATGGTTATTTTGACATTGATGGTGAAGTGGTGCTGTTGACTATTCGTCAAGACCTTGACCCATTGCTTGAAGCAGTTAAGTATTTCATCAATTCGATTTAAGCGAAATAACTGCTTTCGTGGTTTATTGAATCACAGTATTAGGAGTTCTTCAATTCTCATTAAGAATGCGCTCAATGGCTTCACCGTTTAGAGTACCTTCATCCCAAAGACGGTCGGCTTCTTCTTGAAATTGTTTGGCATAGAATTCAGCCAACACCTCTTTCAATTCAAGCATCATCTTCTCGCTGTTGCAATGGTTGAACATTTCGAGCAGGTGTAGCTGGATTGGGTTCAATGTGGTTTGTTCAGCGTACATGGTTTTTTTGTTTTCAATGCGCAAAAATACAAAATCAATCTATTCTCCGCAAGATGACAGAGAAAATCGTTATTTTTGCAATCGTAAAACAATCAGCGATGAGCGAAGAAGAAAAGAAAACCGATGATTGGGGAAAGACCATCCCAAATCCCGAAGGATATACTATTGTGAAGTATGCAGGTGGGTGGGTATTATTTATTTCTGCATTTGTGGGTATGGTGTTTTCTATTTTCATTATAGAAGTTTTTAAGAATTATTATAATAGGGCAAGTGACTGGTTGCTTTGGGTATTGTTTTTTGTTATTTGTGCATTGTTATGGATTATTGGTTTTAAAATCACAGTGGTGAAAGTAAATCTCAAAATTTCTGATGAGGGTTTAGAGCAGACAAGATTGTCAGGCTCAAGATTTTATCCTGAGCATAGGTTAATTAAATGGGAGGATATGAAATGTTTTCATCCTTATGGAAGAACTAGAAGTCAAGCTTTTCAGATAAGTGTTAGGGACGGTATGAATTTCCGAATATGTGTCCCAGAGACTGCTTTGTTTGTGAAACAAAAGGGCAATAAGGATGCTTTTAAAGAATTTCGAACTGTCTTTTGGGAAACGGCACCTGATCATAATGTGCATGTTGCCTTCTTTGCAATTACATAAATTAAACCATGAAAATCCCCTTCAAACCTGGAACCCTGATTTATCCCTTGCCCGCCGTGATGGTCACCTGCGGCGACTGCGAGGAAAACTACAATATTATCACCATCGGCTGGACGGGAACGATTTGCTCCGATCCGCCCATGTGCTACATCTCCGTCCGCAAGGAACGCCACTCGCACGAACTCATCATGAAAAACAAGGAGTTTGTCATCAACCTGACGACGGAGGATTTGGCCGCCGCTACGGACTGGTGTGGCGTGCGTTCTGGCCGCGACTACAACAAGTTCAAGCAGATGCACCTTCACACCGAGCCTGCACAAATCGTGAAGGCTCCGTTGATTAAGGAGTCGCCGCTGAGCATCGAGTGCAAGGTGGTGGAGGTGAAGGAATTGGGTTCGCACGACATGTTCATCGCCGAGGTGGTGGCTGTCAATGCGGAGGAAAAGCTCATTGACAAGGGCACGGGTGCCTTCCAACTCAACCACGCGAAGCCTTTGGCTTATTCCCACGGCAAGTATTATGGTCTTGGAG
>CAMHJX010000084.1 GCA_946185535.1 uncultured Bacteroidales bacterium | reverse complement strand
TTCTCAATCATCGGGCTCTTGATCTTGCCGATTTCCTCGCGGAAGATCTTACCGAGACGCTCGGCGTTCTCCATCAGATGCTCTTCCTTGATGACCTCAAGGGCAGCGATGCTCACACGGGCAGCGATGGGGTTGCCGCCGAAGGTCGAGCCATGCTCACCGGGCTTAATGTTCAGCATGATGTCGTCATCGGCCAACACGCAAGAGACCGGCACCACACCACCACCGAGGGCCTTACCCAGGATGAGGATGTCGGGGCGCACGCCTTCGTGATCGCAGGCCAGCATCTTACCTGTACGGGCGATACCGCACTGCACCTCATCGGCCATGAACAGTACATTGTACTTCTTGCAGATGTCGTAGCACTTCTTCAGGTAGCCATCATCCGGCACATAGACACCAGCCTCGCCTTGGATAGGCTCCAGCAGGAAGCCAGCGATTTCCTTACCTTCCTTAGCCAGCACTTGCTCCAGAGCATCGGGGTCGTTGTAAGGAATGCGGATGAAACCAGGAGTCATAGGACCATAGTTGGCGTATGACTCTGGGTCGTTACTCATCGTGATGATGGTGATGGTACGGCCGTGGAAGTTGCCTTCGCAGCACACGATCTTCACCTTATCGTTCGGGATACCCTTTTTGACGACACCCCAACGACGAGCCAGCTTCAAACCCGTCTCATCGGCTTCGGCGCCTGAGTTCATGGGCAATACCTTGTCGTAGCCGAAATATTCAGTCACATATTTCTCCCACACGCCGAGTGCGTCGTTATAGAAAGCGCGGCTGCTGAGGGTGAGGCGTTCGGCCTGATCGGTCATGGCCTTGATGATTTTCGGGTGGCAGTGGCCTTGGTTGACAGCAGAATAAGCCGAAAGGAAGTCGAAATACTCCTTGCCTTCGACGTCCCACACCTTGGCGCCCTTACCTTTGGCGAGGACGACCGGCAGCGGGTGATAGTTATGGGCACCGTACTTGGCTTCCAGGTCCATAGCTTGTTGTGATGATGTGATTTTTTCGATCATGATTGTTGTTTATTTAAAATTTAAAGATTTAAGATTCAAAAATTCGTGCAAAGGTAAGGTTTTATTTTCAAGGTTTTACACTTTTGCCCGTTTTTTACGTACAATTTTATAGGCGATTAGCAAAGCCAAGGCAAAAAGTGCAATAGCCAGCAAGCCAAAGAAAGCCAAACGATAATGGTTTCGTTGGGTTTGGAGGGTTTCGATTTGTTCGGATTGGGATTCGTATTGTTCCAACAAGCCTTCTACATTGGATTGGATGCGAGACAATTCATCGCTCAATGCGTTGTTCTCATTGACAATACCCAAATATTCATCTTGCATCAAACCTAATTCCTTCTTCATCTCCATTAACTGACCCAGTCGGGCATAATCGGCTATCAGATATGGACGAACTGTATTGACATATAACTGGTTGCCCTTCTCCGAGGCCAAGTCCATACACCTTTTCAAATAAACTGCAGAAGTTGTGAAATCGCCTACAATATTGTAATGTATACCGAGATTCTTATATGCTTCCATCATTCCAATGGTGTAACCCATCGCTTCCGATGAATGCAATGCAGATTGATAAAGACTTATTGCTTCCCCTTCTCTATTTAATTGCCGCATTACACCAGCCAATTCCAACTCATCTTCAATTAAGGTAATTTGGTCACCAACATTTTCAGCACAAACGATTGATTTTTGCAGATATACCAAGGCCGAATCACATTTGACAAAACCACTTGCATACGCTGTTCCGAGATTTTGGTATGCATGAGCCAAAGAAGCCTCATCTTGATAATGATCAAATACAGGAATCACCTTTTGCAATAATGAAAGCGCATCATCAAACTGCTGCCTTTCAACATAAATGTTACTAATGTTGTTGTCGCACTGCGCTATTGACAATGTATCTTGAACCAATTCGAACCTTTTTCTTGCCTCTTTGAAATACTCCAAAGATTTGTCCATTTCATCCCGTTGGTAATAGATGTAAGCCATATTGTTGATCACATCCGCACAATTCAGTTCATCTCCAAGTTTTTCAGAAACTCGCAACGCATACTGATAAGTCATCAATGCAGAATCCATATCACCCATAAACAACTCAACACGACCTTTGTAGTTCAACACATCCTCCAACAATTCCGAATCATCTTTATTCTTAAGGAGTTCCAAAGCCTTATTATAGTTTTCAAGAGCCAAGTCAAGTTCATAATGGTTAAGGTATCTCATCCCAATTTTCCAAAAAGCCTTAGCCAATAATACCTCATCGTGGAATTGAGATGCTTCCTGAATAGCTTTCTCGCCCCAATCAATACACTCATCAAACGAATAATCAAAGAACGCCTTGGATAGTTCCATCATAGTCTCCACCTTCTCACGCCCTTCCTGCTTCGCCATGACGCTCTCAAGGCTATCAATAACCCGCGTCTCATCTTGTGCGAAGATGAAAGTAGTCAAAAAAGAAAGAATCAATATGTTAATCACCCTTTTCATCAAAGGAACATATTATACTTTCTTTCATCAAAGATGGTCGTGATTTCGCCATGACCGGAATATACTTCCGTATCATCGGGCAGATGGAACAGCCGTTCGATAATGTTTGTGCGAAGCTGCTCGTAGTTGCCACCTGGAAAGTCGGTGCGGCCGATGCTGCGGCAGAAGAGCGCGTCACCCGTGAACACCCAACCCTCGATTTCGGCAAAGAGACTTATACTGCCCATGGCATGGCCTGGCGTGCTGATGACCTCGAGGGTGCTCTCCCCCACCTTGATGATCTCGCCATCTTCCAAATCGATATCGGGAAGGTCGCTGTCACCCAAAAGCGGCATCCCAAACATAGCAGACTGTTGCCGCGAACGAAGGAAATCGCTTTTCACATTAGGATGCGCCGCTACCTTGATACCGTACCGCTTTTTCACAGCGACGTTACCCACAATATGGTCGATATGGCCATGCGTATTAATAGCCATCAGCGGCTTGAGGTTATGGCTGTCGATGAAACCGAAGAGTTCGTTTTCCTCGCCTGCATTCGAGCAGCCTGGGTCGATAATGACACATTCCTTGGTATTGTCATCGTAAACGACATAAGTGTTTTCCGCAAAGGGATTGAAGACAAATTGTTCCAGTTTAAGCATAGTATCTTTTTTGATACGGCCTTTCGACAGGTTCAAGGGCCTAAGGTTGTTGAGTCTGTCGAAGCCCTACATTCTTTTGCGAGGGCAAACCTTAGATTTGCAGCGTGGTTGTCTGCGAACCAGGAATGCGAGAG
>CAMHJX010000083.1 GCA_946185535.1 uncultured Bacteroidales bacterium | reverse complement strand
CCATGATGCCGCGCAGTCCGCCAGTGCCGAACTCGAGGTTGCGGTAGAAGCTCTCGGTGAGTTCGTTAGGGTCGTTGTCGAGCATGTTTTGCACGCTCTTTCTCGTTTCTTCATCGTATTGCTCAGTGAGCCACGATTTTGCTCTTTCGATGATTTTAGGGTCCATATTGTTGATATTATGTTGATGTTTGTTCTGTCTTGATGCGCAGGGACTCACGTCGCCTGCTTAATGTCCTGTCGCCCCTACGGGGCTTTGCGTCGCTTCGCGCCTTCCCCCTTTTAAAGGGTCAGGGGGGATTAAACAACTTCCTTCCTTTTTAGTTCTTCAATGCATCTCACCAAGCTCTCCTGCCACTCCGGTATCATAATCCCTGCATATTCCTTAATCTTGCTCAAGTCCAACACACTATATGCCGGTCGCTTGGCCTTGGTGGGATATTGGTCGGTCGTTATCGGGTTCACTTTGCAGGTCTTCCCGCCGATTTCCATGATGGCGGTGGCAAAGTCGTACCAGGTGATTTGTCCCTCGTTGGTGAAGTGGAAGGTCTCGTGGACGGGTTCCTTGCCGTTTTTGTTGAGCAAGGCCATCAACGCCACGGCCAAGTCGTGCGCCCAGGTAGGACAGCCTTTTTGGTCGGCAACCACGTTGATTTCATCTTTCGTGTCGCCCAGCATGAGCATGGTCTTCACAAAGTTCTTGCCCACGGAGGAGTAGAGCCATGCCGTGCGCACAATCATATAGTTGCAGCCACTCTCACGGATGAGACGTTCGCCATCGGCTTTGGTGCTGCCATACACCGACTGCGGGTTAATGGGGTCATCTACCTTATAAGGCTCGTTTGCATCTCCGCCAAAGACGTAGTCGGTGGAGATGTGGAGGAGTAAGGCATTGTGTCTTAAACAGGTGTCTGCCAAAACTTTGGGCGCAAAGGCATTAATCAAAGTGGCCAACTCAGGCTCATCCTCAGCCTTGTCGACGGCGGTATAAGCGGCACAATTGATGCAGGCATCAATTTGGTTGGCATCGAAACAATGCTCCACGGCTTCTTTGTTGCAGATGTCTAAAGTATCTACATCGGTGAAAAACCATTGGTGTTCAGCACTTGCCAGTTTCTGTAGTTCTGTTCCCAATTGGCCTTTGCAGCCTGTGACTAATATGTTCATTTTCAATTGGTTTAAAAGGTGTGTACGAATGCGATGCCCACCGACTCCTTGAGTTGGAGCTTGGGCACGTTGTCGACCACAGTCTCCACACCCTCAATAGTTTCATAGACGGGGAAGGTGGTGTTGTGGTCGTATTTCAGGTGGACGAACAGTATCGTTCGGATGTATTTGGTAATGACAAAGTCGAAGGTGTTTTCCCAGTTGACATCAAGGCGAAGTCGGTCATCATCGCGGCGCTCTATATAATTATAAAAGGTGTTGAGCATCGTGGTGTAGGTGATGCTTTTGCCGATGGGTCGCTTGTAATTGATAATGGCATTCACGCCGATGGCAGGGGCGATGTTCTCTCCTGGAATCCAGATGCTGTCTTGGTCATAATAGCCTTTCTTGACGCCGAAGCTACCTTTATCGGCCAGTTCTTGGTTCATCACGAAAGTGACCTTACCGGCCAGGGGACTCATGTAAATTTGGAAACGCCCATCCTTGGTCTTGTAGGAATAACCTGCTGAAACAGTTAAATAGGCAGGGGCGAGAAAGCTGGAAATCACGGTGGAGTCGTTGGGGTACTTGTAGCCATTGGCAAACTGCGTGTTGAAAGTGGAGACCATGGTGATGTTCCATTGCGTCTTGCTGTTGAGAGAGAGCGAATAGGTGAGGTCGATTTTGTCGTCCTGCTTCTCTAGGCGCTTATCGGCGAAGCGTGAGATTCCAAAAGCGAAGGTTCCCGTGAGTTTTTGCTCGAAGGCTTTCTTGTGATCGAGAAGGGTGAAGTTGGCGAAGGCCTTTCCTGCCCAAGTGTTTTCACCGCCAGCCGCCCAGTTGGATAGTGCCAACTGATTGATGTTCAATCCGTAGCTGCCATGGAATGAGAGCCGCTCGTAGAGGATGTCTATGATGTTCTCTTTGGGTCGTGGCCCGTCTGGGCGCTTGGGTGTGAGTGAGTCGATGTGGCGGTTGATGGCCACCAGCTCGTTGTCGATGGCAACACGCTCGTTCATGGCTTCTTCCAGGTGCCGGTTCATTACGTTAATGGTGTGCTGGATTTGCTCCAGGTCGTTGTCGACGGCGTATTGCTGGAGAACCAGCGACTGCTTGATTCTGACCAATTCAAGGGTGTTTTGGCAGATGGAGTCGATTTGTGGCGTGACAAAAGAATATCGTTCTTGTCCAAAAAGTGAACAAGAGAACGATATTGATATGAAAATCATGAAGATACGGTATAGTAGCCTAAACTGTAATCTCATCAGGACACGACTCGTTGTTTCCAATCGCAAAATTATGCGATTTTTATGAGAAAACGCAAATTTAGGCGAATTTATTACGCTTCGTCCAACGGAATTTTATGGTTGGTCTGGTAGAGGTGCTTCTTAACGTTTTCGTACTGATACGAAACCTTGGTCCACATCTCCACGGTCTTCTTGAGGCCCAAAATACGACGCTGGGCGATGCGCATTTCTTCGCCGAGGCTATGATAGATAGAGCCGGAAATGCCCACATAGAAAGGACGTGAACACTCCGAGGCGATGCGTATGGCCTTGTAGATACAGCTGCCAAACCATGTGATGTGTTCGTAGCTGTTGTCAGACAGGTTCTTGGTGCCCATGATGTGACCATGGTCGAGTCCCATAGCAAATTCCAAACCTTGGATGGCTGAGAACGCTTGCTTGAAGTCTTCACTCAAGGCATGTGCAATTCTCAATGCGCCCTTGACAGCGACTTCCATCGACTCGTCACGACCTGGATAAACAATGAGGAATGCATTGGGAGAGAAACAGTTGACGAAAGCCTCATCCTCTTCAGTTACGGCGGTGAGCACTTCCTTGAACATAGTATAAGTTTGGGCAGTTTTGCGTCTACCGTTTTCTTTAAGGATATAGGGAAGATTCTTAATCTCAAAATAGATTATAGTGCCTTCCATATAAATGCCGGTACATCCGAGGTCGATCTTTGAAACGTTTTTTATGTCTTTCGTCTCGATGTAGTCAAATTCGGAGTCGGCATAGAGTGTGAGTTTGTTGTTTAGTGATTCTTTCCAACTCATATTATTAAATTTATTAATAGTTGCAAGGAAGTGAAACGCCAAGAAATGCTTATTCCATGTTCGTGTAGACGGCCTGGATGTCCTCGTCTTCATCGAGTTTGTCGAGGAACTTCTCGATTTCAACCATCTGTTCGTCAGTGAAGTTGACGGTCTGGTTGGGGAAACGCTGCAGGTTGGCCTTCACGATGTTGATTTTGCGCTCTTCGAGGGCATCATGCATGGTGCCATAGTCAGTCCAAGCGGTGTAGACCGTGGTAGTGCTGGTGCCTTCTTCTTCGTCGGTCTCAGTGACGATTTCGTCCAGACCGTAGTCGATGAGCTCGAGTTCCAGTTCGTCCTTGTCCATGCCGGC
>CAMHJX010000082.1 GCA_946185535.1 uncultured Bacteroidales bacterium | reverse complement strand
TCATAGGACGAGTGGTGGTGAGGTCAACACCATCATTAGTGCCATGCATTGAAACGACAAATTCGTATGTCACACCAGGCTCAAAGACAAAGTCGTCTTGACGTCCATTCACATTACCATTGCCAGAAGCAATCCAGATACGGTCGTCAGGAGTCGGGTTGGTGATGCACCAGTCGTAAGTTCCAGCAGGAATTTGAATGGTGACACTACCGTCGAAAACGATGTTTTCAGTGGTCATAGCGCCGTCGGCATTGACGGGAATCTTGTACTCGAACTCAGCGTAGGTTTCTTCTGAAGCATCGCCGCTTGTGGTCAAACCGCCAGTTTCAGGAATGATGGTGCCGTAGGCAGTGGCATCGGCATCGATCAGCATTTGATAGCCAGATAGGTCATCCTCCCCCCATACATTATGTGCTTCAAGGATGATTGTGGCAGGAGCAGTCGGGTCAACTTCTACAGCATGTCTATATTTCAAAATGTAGCTTTCTTGAGCGCCAGTCCAATTGAGGATGGCTGATGTAGCATTGACTTCAATGGTATCCAGATCATGAGGATTGTCGCAGAGGCTCATGGTGGTGAAGTTAGTTCCTACATAATCGGTTTGGCCATCGTCACCGCAGTTGGAACGGATTTGAACGAGGTAAGTCGTCTCAGGATCCAGTCCCGTCAGTTCATATTCAGAGGCAGTGATACCAGGAACTTCAATCCATTGTACTTCGATTGCACCCTCAAGATAGGCACGAACCATGAAATTACCACAACCCGCCACAGCAGAGGCAACATCCATCCATGATGTACCATCGACGGATACCCAACGGCCATTGGCATCGCCTTGTGCAGTGCAAGTAGCGGCAGGATAAGTAGCACCGCTACCGTTGTAGTAAACAATCCATAAGTTCTTGCTTGGATCAATAGTAACAGGTTCGCTAAACTCAGTCTCAACAAACGCACCTGCGCCAGTCAGCGTGACATCGGCTTGGGCGAGAGCTTCGCCAGCAGGAGCATCGGTTCCATCGTTGTAAATGGTCACGGTACCCGTCATGGCCAACTCGTCATAAACAGAAGTCTTGGTCAAAGTGGTCTCAAGGTAAGAACCTGCAGGAATCATAATGCCCCAATAGAAGTTGCCACCGCTAGTGCCGATACCACCATCTTCAGCGTGCTCACCATTGTCATAATAATACCAGCCGTCTCTGTTGTGTTGAACGCCAGTTACGCCAGATACCATGGCAGGTTTGTCATTTGAAGAGGCAAATCTCACATTGCCAAAGCTTGTTTTGCAGTTAAAGTCAGTTTTAGCAAGTTTCTTGTTGATTGAGCTCCTCATGCCCTTGCTTGAAGGCATGGCGACATATCTCAAATCGTAGCTTTCGCCAAAGCCTAACCAGCTGACGAGAGCTGAATTAGCGGTAACATCGCTGACGACGATATTTTGCGGAGCAGGACAAGCCTCGGTGGTGGTGAAGTCAGCACCAACGCAGGTCCAGATACTCGTTCCGTTAGCACCGGTGGAACGCACTTGAGCATAGTACTCAGTTTCAGGGTCGAGGCCCGTGATGACGAAAGGATTGCTGTTGGCATTGATGATCGTTCCTTCTTCATCGTCACTAGCGGTAAGCAGGATTTGCCATGCGTTGGCGGTTCCGGTTTCGGTCCAGCTCAGCTTTGCGCTACGCGGTCCGACTTCAGAAGCGGCTACGTCAGTGGGAGCTGAATAAGGATTGTTGTCGATGGTGTAGAGCACATCGAGGGTGGCCATGTCGGCAGTTCCTGCGCCCTCAAAGAGCACGTTTCCAGCGTTATCCGTGAAAACCCATGAGGTCTCGGTGGGATAGTCACCCTTATACCATAAGAATTGCACGTATGAACCGCAAACCCTTAAGGTGCCTGTTGCTGAAGAACCACTTTCAATGGTCAGCATCTCTACGATATTGCAGCTTTCATCAACCACAAGGATGTAGTTGCCGTTCCAGCCGTCGCCGTAACTGTCGGTCAGTGCATAGTTGACACTGATTTGGTCTTCAGGCATGCAATCGTCGGTGGTGAAGCTGACGGGGCCAACCCATTCGCTTTCACCGTCGGCACCGCAGTTGGCCTGCACTTCCACTTCGTAAGTGGTGGAGAGTTCGAGGCCTGTCAAAGTATAAGGATTGGTAATGGTGCCGTTGATTTCGGTGCCGTTCACGCGCATGTTCCAAGCGGTGGCATCGCTGGTCCAGCTGATGGTGGCTTCAGTGCCGCCAGTGTAGTTCACGGTGAGACCCGTGGGTTTCGGGCACGCAGGCGGCTCGCCGATGGCGAGGCGGATGCGGTTCTTCTGAGCCGTTCTAGAGGTGAATGCAGGAGCAAGCGGATCGAAGTTGGTTCCGTCGTTTTGAGCATAGAGCGCTTGATTCTTGTCCGAAGAGAATACATAGAAAGGAGTGCTGCTTACGTAGCCACCCGTATTGTTGTCAACCATGATGGCGACATTGCTTGTGCCATCATAGACGAAAGGATTGTCAAGTTCGATGGTAGTCCACGCGTTGTTGGCAAAGGTCACCGTACCACTAAATACGAGATCGCTGGCGGTGACAGGGATAAAATCAGTAGTACTTTCGAACTCGTCTTTGGTGGTGCTCACCATGTAGATGTCCAAATTTTTCACCATTTCATAAGTGGAAGCCTTGAAGAAGTCGATGCTCAGGATGGCACCAGCTTCGCCGATTTCATCGGCAGTGTAGATTTGCTGTGACAAACTATAATTGTAATAGTTGTTGGCAGGCAGATAGGTGCTTGTGGTCGTGCCTTCGCCAATGCAGATCTTACCATCGGGGCAAATTTCAGGGGTGCGGAATGTCGTGCTGATCCAATCGGTGGTGGTACCATCGCTGCAAACATTCTGGACACTCACAGTGTAATTGGTGCCATCAGTGAGGCTGGTGAGGTTATAGCTCATGGTGGAAATGCCGTTCACCTCAATGCCATTGTACTTGAGGTTCCAGGTGTTGCCTTCGCCTTCCCAAGCAATGGTGGCCGACGTTGCAGTGATGTCGCTTGCGGTAATGCTCGTAGCTGCTTGGCAAGAAGGAAGGACTTTCACTTCAAAAGAGTCAAGGTAGCAACGGTACCAGCCTGTGTATTTGAGAACAAGACGGGCAGCATCTCTAGGTGCCTCAGACAGGTCAGTGGTTACCACAGTAAAGCTTGAGGAAGAGTTGTACTGTGCCAAAGAGGTAAACGTACTGAAATCAGTGGCATCGGTCAGATAACCAATGTTAATGGTACCGCTGGTTACTTTGTATGCAAAGGAGATTTGCAGTGTGTTGAGGTCTCCAGCCACAAGGGGAAGACCCAGATACTGGACGGAAGAGCTGGAAGAAGCGTTCCAGGCGTCAAGGTTTAACGACTTGGAACCTTCATAGACATTTGAAGCAGTTGTTTCAATTGCCAAGAAAGTTCCAGACTCTGTAGTTGACAAAGTCCAACCAGCTGCGGTCAGATCGTCAACAGATGTCATGCTCTCAAATCCCTCATTGAAAGGAATTGAGTTTTGAGCATTCATTGCCCATGGCGCTATTAGTGCCATTAGCAACAAGAGAAGTAATCTTTTACTTTTCATTTTGATTAGATTTAGGTTAATAATTGAGTTAATTGTGTGTTGAATTGTTGGTTTGTTTACTTGTTGTTTTGTCTGTTTTGTGAGTTTTTTAGTTTATCTACTTGATTTATAGTTGTTTGATAATATTATTACCTATTTGCATAGTACATAATTATACACTAAGCCGACCGCAAAAATAGTGTTTTTTTTGATATTAAAAAGAGTTTTTTTTAAAATTGTTATTTTTTTTGGAGTAGTTGGAATGGTGGTCGGCATTAATTATATAAGGTGATGGATTGGGGGTTCCATCGTGGAATGGAATGTTTGTAATGCTGTAAATTGCGGTGGCAAGAGATTCCCTACGAAATCATGACGCGCGTCTCGCAGCGCGTGAAGCGGGTGTATTACCAGGAATAAG
>CAMHJX010000081.1 GCA_946185535.1 uncultured Bacteroidales bacterium | reverse complement strand
AGGGGATGCTTTCGCGCGCACGCGTGAAGGGTGAATCGTTGTCGAAGTCAGGAACTCATTTAATTGTTTATACATCTCATACCTCTTCCTCGGCTGCCGCTCCACCCTCAATTTCTTTTCAAGGCTTTCTATCGCCTTTATCTTCTTCAGCTTCTCGCCGTCAATGGCAATCTGTTCTTCCATGGTCACGCCTTCCATAACCTCAAATTTGCCGATGGTCGTTACCAGATTTTCCCACACCTTGTCCAAGTCAAGCCCCATTAGGGGCAATGCGGCATCTTCCAACAGTTCGCAATCCATGACAAAGAGCTTTTCGTGGACAACAGCAAAGCGCACCATGTCGTTGTAAACCAAAGCGAAAATCATGTTCTGTTTGATCAGTTTAGTCAAAAGCAGTATGTTTTTCTCGTCATAGCGTTGGCGTTTCAGCGTGACGAGCAAAACATAGAATTCTTTCACCCGGTCCCCTTCCTTCAAGCCAGGCACGGTGGAGGGCGAGATCACATTCACGATATCGATGCGGCTGATGTCGGCATCAAAGGCATCACGCTGCGCCGATTTCAAGCCGAACTTCTCGTAGATAGCCTTCTTTGGCAGCGACTTCTTGATTTCCGTGGTGACAGGCAGGGCAAACATTATCTCACGATTAAAAAGTCAATCAGTTCAAAGTCATCCAAGCCTTTGATTTCCTTGGTGAACAGCCCGCCTTGAACACCTTCGAGGAAGCCGTCTATGTCGCTATTCTCCTTCACCGTGATGATGCTGTTGATGGCATCGCCCAGCAGCTTGGAGTAGTGGGTCATGCGAAAGCCGTCGCGGGTTTCCTTGTTGAACTCACGGCACAAGGCGGTTTGGGGCATGTTCTTACCCTTGCAGAGGCTGCGGAACTTGTCGAGCAGCTCCTTGGGCGAAAGGTGGTTGACCACCACTGAGCCGTCGTTGCGAAGGTAAACGATATAGAAGGGATGCAGACGGTTCTTTTTGTCGATGTTGACACCTTTGTTGCGGTTCTTCAGCACAAAGATGACACCTGGCTCGGTGAACTCGTTGTGACCCACCACGGCATGAAGGCCAAAGGGCGTATGTTCCACGTCTTTGTGGGTCTTCATATATTCGAGCAAGTCCAAGCGGAACTCGTTGAGGCCAAGGTCCATGATGGAAACGCCGTTGTTCATCTCTTCGATGTCGACGACTTCTTCCTGTAGCTTCTTCAGCTGGGCCTTGCGGTATTCCAAATCCCCTTTCTCTTCGGGAGAAATAGGATTGTCGTCGCCTGTGGAGGTGAGCACAGAGACCTTCATACGGGCCTCAACGCGACCTTTAAGGTCGATGTACTCGTCAAGGGTCATATCCGGCCAGTAGTTCACCAGCTGGATGACATCGTTCTTGGAGCCGATACGGTCGATACGACCGAAGCGTTGGATGATGCGCACGGGGTTCCAGTGGATGTCGTAGTTGATGAGGTAGTCGCAATCCTGCAAGTTCTGACCTTCGGAAATGCAGTCGGTGGCGATGAGGACTTCTATCTCCTCATTGATATTGGGATAGATAGACTCCTTTTCCTTGGATATGGGCGAAAAGAGGGTAAGCACCTTGTTGAAGTCGAGTTTCTCCTTCAACTTCAAGGTGCTGCGCGCGTCCACGTCGCCAGTGACCAAGGCGGTGTCCATCCCGTATTTCTGTTTGATGGGTTTGGCCAGGTTGTCGTAGAGATAAACGGCTGTATCGGAGAAGGCTGTAAAGATGAGCACCTTCTTGTTCTCGCCGTTAATGGGATGAGCGAACTTGTCGCGAAGGTCAATAATAAGTTGCTGAAGCTTGCTGTCGTGCTCAGGGGTGATGTCGTCGAGCATCAAGCGGGTAAGCTCCAGCTCTTCCTTATCGCTCTGGAGGTATTGCCGCCAGCTGATATAGTCGATGTCTTCCAAGGCAATCCTGTTTTTCTTGGTGCCCACAAAGGCGTCGTTGTCGGAGTCTTCAATGTCGAAATCATAGCCTTCGGCTTCTTCCACGTCGATGAAGGCATCATGTCGGTCGATGGTGTCGATGGTCTTGGAAATGAGGTTCATCACTCGTTGCAGGGTGAGGCGGAATGAATTGACAGAACTTTCCAGACGTTTCAGCATAAGGATACACATCAAGCGCCGGATACCCATTTCACGGCCTACCAAGGAAAGGCCTGCACCGTGTGTCTCAGGGTCGATGGCATACTTGGCCATCTTGCTAGGCAAGATAAACTCCGAAGGCGTGTAGATGGCAAGGTTGAGCTTTTGGAGTTGGTTGAAGATTTCATTGTAGTTGATGGCCGACGGAAGGTCGGTGAGCGACGGACGACGCGAGATAGGCGGAAGCCTAAGCGGGAACTTGCCGACGGCTTCGGTGTTGTAATACGCCTCGATGTGCTTGCGGCTTCGGGCAATAGTGACCGAATCGAGCACCTCGAAGAAATCGAAACTGAGCATCCCAAGGAGCCTTTCAGTGTTACGCTTTTCGTTGGGGAGTTTTGCCCAGATGTTGTAAGCCTTCTGAGCCTGGCGGAAGATGTCGTCGATAGAAGTGTTGGTGTTGAGCAAGGCATCCATCCGCTTGGTGTCGCCCTCGTAGGCCAGCTGCAGCTGGTTTTTGAGGTCGTTGAAGCGGTTGTTGACGGGAGTGGCCGAGAGCATCAGCACCTTGGTCTTCACTCCGGCACGAATCACCTTGTTCATCAGGCGCAAATAACGGTTCTCACGTGGGTCATCGTCATCATCGTCTCTTGTGATTTTGCCGCCGTTGCGGAAGTTGTGCGACTCATCAATGACCACCAGGTCATAATTGCCCCAGTTGATTTTCTCCAACTCCATGCCGTTGGACTTGCCACCGACACGTGAAAGGTCGGAATGGAACAGGACGGTATAGCTGAGCCTATCGCCAGCGATGGGATTGGTGATGTAGTTGGTGCGATAGGTCATCCAGTTGTCGCAAAGCTTCTTGGGACAGAGCACCAGGACATTCTTGTTGCGCGTCTCGTAGTATTTGATGACGGCGAGTGCGGAGAAGGTCTTACCCAGACCCACGCTGTCGGCCAGGATGCAGCCGTTGTATTTTTCCAGCTTGTTGATGATGGCCAATGCTGCATCTTTCTGGAAATCGTAGAGCTTGTTCCAGATTTGGCTGTCCTTGAAGCCTGTGGCTTCGTTGGGCAGCACGTCCTCGGAAATGTCTTCAAGAAACTCGTTGAAGATATTGTAGAGGGTGACGAAATAGATGAACTCGGGAGAGTTTTCACGGTAGATGTTGGAGATATGATCAATGATGTCGTCGGTGACATCGGCAAAGTCCTTTTCGTTGTTCCAAAGCTCGTTGAACACACGGAGGTATTGACGGGCGTTTGCACCATCGACCTTGTTGACAAAGTTCATCATGGTGTTGCCGCGTTCGCAGCCCAGGTCAGTTGTAGTGAAGCCGTTTACAGGCGTATAGGTATGCGCGTCGTTGTTTTCGACATTGATGAATCCGGGGAGGGTGTTATTCGTGATGTTTGACTTGAAACGGACTTTCTTTTTGACCCACTCGGCGCACTCGATGGCGATGGCTTTTTGTGTGAGTTGGTTTCGGAGGCGGACTTCAAAGGGAGAGCCGTAAAGGGTGCGTTCACGGTCGATGCGCGGGATGTAGAATTCACGCCGTTGTTTGTCGATTCTTTCGGCGGTGAACGTGGGCGAAGTGAAGATAAACCTCAACTCCTTGATGTCTTTGAGTTGTTCCTTCAGCTCTTGAAAGGCATAGATGGAGAAACAGCAAGCAGCCATTGAAATCTTGCTTGCCGACTTAATCTCCACGGTTAAGTCATCGCGTAGCGTCTTGGTGACGTTATCAATCAGTTCCATATACAGTATCTCGACAGGTTAAAAACCACCTACAGTGGTTCAATCAAAAGCTGGGTGCAAACCTTAGATTTGCAGCGTGGTTGTCTGCGAACTAGGAATGCGAGAGCAAAAATAGTAAATTTGCGTGAAATACAGATAGAAAGTCTAT
>CAMHJX010000080.1 GCA_946185535.1 uncultured Bacteroidales bacterium | reverse complement strand
CGGCCTTCTCCATCATGTGTTCCATAACTTGTTTTGCACCGGCGGCGATACCGCAAGTGGCCATTGCGACCTTAATTTGCACCAAAGAGTCGGGGTCGTTGCTCTTCTCGCGAAGGTCAAGGTTGGACTGAAGCTTTTCTCTCATAGCTTTCAGTTCTGCTAAAGACTTAACTTTTGCCATAGAATGATTTTTTTATGGTTATTTATTGAGTTGATTTCTCTCGTTTGTCTCTCGCGAAGACGCGCCTCACGAAAAACGCTGCAAATTTAGGGAAAATAACGGCTCATTCCAAATAATCAAGAAAGATTTTTCGAAAGTTGGGATTTTTGTATCTATCTGTTTTTCTTTCATTTAAAAACAATAAAATCTACTAAATCGTAAATTAGAATCGTTCTAATTTAGAAAAGCGATGATTTGAAGCTCATAACATAAAATTTTATCATCAAAAATGTTTTGTCTAGTATGTCATTCCTACGTGGGGATTGCTGGGAATGGAATCTATAATAGACAAAACATTTTCCGAGAAGGCCAAAACCTGTTTTATCTTTAGTAAAACTATTCTACTGTAATTGGGACAACTAAAATAAGCAGTCATTGGCTGTAAAAAGCATAGATTCCATTCCCCACACATATCAGCGCAGGAATGACATGCCTTTTACAGCCAATGGCCAATGCATGAAACGCGGAAAATCTCTATTATAGCTCGTCGTTGATGAGCATCTCAAGCACTTTCATGAAGTTCTGCTCCTTGAGGTTGACCTCCCCTTCCTCTGCAGCAACGATGTCGTTGAGGTCAGCCATGAAAGCGACTTTATCCTCTTGGGTCTTCAAGAACTCATCCTTATGCTCCTTGAAGAAACTCAACCAAGCCGGGCTGGTCATCGACTTCCACGACTCAAAGACCTCTTTATAAGTCTTCTCATCGAACTGCATGCAGATACGCTCCAACTCTTTCATGGAGATGTTGCCATCAATGCCCGACGCACAAAGCATCATAAAAATTTCAAACTTTTCTTTGGTAAGGTTTTCCATAGTTGTATAGTTTTATCCAAATTATGGCACAAAATTAGAAAATAAAACTTTACCTTTGCAGCAAATTTCGTATTTTTATGAGAAAAATTTACCTAATCGCCATTTTTACACTGCTAAGTAGCATTGGGATGGCACAAGACAAGTGTTTCTGGGTATTCTTCACCGACAAAAACGACACCCAATTTGACCCTTATTCCTATTTCGATGCCAAGGCCATTGCCCGTTATCAACAATGTGGCGCCGACCTTTACGACATCAGCAACTACCCTTTGAATGACAGCTATGTCAATACGGTAGGCTCCTACTCCACCGAGGTCTTCGGCGAGTCGCGCTGGCTGAATGCCATTGGCATTGAAGCCACCGACGACAATGCTGCCTTGATTGCCCAGCTGCCTTTTGTGGCTCGTGTTCAGGAAATCGTTTCCAACGGGACGGTTGCAAATGTTAAGACCGAGTTCAAGGAGATTGAGGAAGACAATAAAGACATCCTCACCGACCAGGTGAAACGTTTCGGTGGACAGTATTTCATCGACAAAGGAATCGACGGCAAAGGCCTGCGCATCTGTGTGATGGACGGTGGCTTCCCAAAGGTGAACACCCACCCCGCTTTCCAGCATCTGCGCGATAATAACCAGATTATCAAGACCTACAACTTCCCCAACAAAAAGGAGGACGTATACGGATGGAACACGCATGGCACCATGGTGTTGAGTTGCATCGCTGGCATTAACGACAAAGGCCAGAAGATGGGTCTTGCTACTGGTGCAGAGTTCCTCCTTGCCCGTACCGAAATTGAACCGGAGCCTTTTAAAGAAGAGGTGTGGTGGGCACAAGGTGCCGAATGGGCCGACAAGAATGGTGCCGACATCATCAACAGCTCGTTGGGCTATGGCAAGGACCGCCACTGGACCAAGGACATGGACGGCACTTCCTACGTGGCCAAAGCCGCCAACAAAGCCGTCGAAAAGGGCATCCTGATCTGCAACTCCGCCGGCAACGAAGGCGATGACAGCCGCTGGATGACCATCATCACGCCCGCTGATGCCGAAAATGTTATCTGCGTTGGTGGCATCGATGCCAACCTAAAGGACTATCGTCATATTTCTTTCAGTTCCTACGGTCCTACTGCCGACAAACGCCGCAAACCCGATGTGATGGCCTTCGGCGAAGCCCAAGTGGCCGACCCTAGCGGTGGCTTTACCTCAGCCTTCGGCACTTCGTTTGCGAGCCCTCTGACAGCAGGTTTCTGCGCCTGCGCATGGCAAACCAAGCGCGATTTGACCGCCTTACAGATGAAAGCTGAAATCCAAAAGTCGTGCGACCTCTATCCTTATTATGATTATGCCTTTGGCTACGGTGTACCCCAAGCTGCCTATTTCACGGGTGACCATAAACCCGCTGAGCGTTCGTTCAACCTCGTGCAGGAGAAGGACGGCGTAAAAATTGTCGTCCCGAAGATCATCGAAAACCAAGATGTTTTCATCAACGTGGAAGGTGCCGATGGCGTGCTGCTCGGTTATTATAAGGTGCATCCCGACTCAACAGGCATCAAACTGGACAACAAGGATTTCGGTCAAGGCAAAAAGCTCAATGTCAGCTACAACGGATTCTACGACTCCTGCCCCATCAGCGGCATGGGTGGCGACATCAACCTGCTGACCCAATACAGAAACAGCCAAAACGGCACCTTCAAAAAAGTGAAAGAGGAAGGCTGGCAGAATACGCTCTACTTCCAATTTGACTACAACCTGCCCAATGCCACGTGGAACGGCTTCAACCGCCATATCGCCATCGGTCGCCGCTGGATGTATGGCAAGTCATATAAAATAGGTATGGGTCTCGGTCTCGATTGGAACCGTTTTGTGAACAATGACAAGGACAGCGACATTCATCCCTTCCATGATCAAGTCATGTTAAGAAACATGCAACTGCGCGGCGAATTGCTGCAACGCGTTGTCATCC
The DNA here is from genome assembly GCA_946185535.1 of uncultured Bacteroidales bacterium. Lineage (GTDB taxonomy): Bacteria > Bacteroidota > Bacteroidia > Bacteroidales > F082 > Limimorpha. Next base: position 1,406 of record CAMHJX010000080.1, on the reverse strand, counting down.
GCCTGTGGGGCATCAACTGGGACCTCGGCGGCTATGGTGGAATCAATATCACACGCCGAGTGCGCATCACCGACAAGACTTACATTACCGACGATATGGGTCAACCCATCTCAGGCAACGACTATTCAAAGAAGGTTACGACCTATTACAATGCCAAAATCATGAACCAATTCGAGTACGGTGCATTCACACGCATCAGCTACAGCATCGCCAACCTGCTCAACATTGGTGTTTACGGTAGCTATCGTTTATCGCCAGTCTGCAAGTACACCAACGACCTCATTCATCCTGAAGGCGGATGTTACATCAGCCCCTCACCTTGGAGTGTCGGCATCGAGATAGAGTTGGTACCTTGATTATTTATCAAGCTGAAAATCAAAAACATATAAAATAATTCAAAATTAGTGCATTTTTTTGATACTTCGTATCGGAAAATGCACTATTTTTGCAGAACAAAACAAATGGATAAATTTTTATCGGTATGGCAACACAGCACAACACCTCCCTCGTAGTACCGAAATCGACCTTGAGTCGGTTGCCGCTCTACTACAGCCACATCCGCAAGATGCAGCAACAAGGCGAGAAATATGTGTCGGCAGCAGCTGTTGCCCAAAGCCTTAACCTCAACCCCGTATTGGTTCGTAAGGACCTTTCAGGAGTGAGTAGCGTGGAGGGAAAGCCTCGCGCTGGTTTTGAAATCGATACATTATTAAATGATTTAAGTGATTTTTTAGGTTATAATAAAGTGGACGAAGCCATCTTGGTCGGCGTTGGAAGCCTCGGTCGGCTTATACTAACCAACAAAGAGTTTTCTAGCATGGGACTGAATATCACGGTTGGGTTCGACAAAGACCCCGACTTGCATGGTCTTCAGGTCGGCGACAAATTCATCCTTCCCATGGAAAAGATGGAAAGCTACATTAAGCGTACTGGCGTCAAAATCGGCATCATCACTGTGCCCGCCGACCAAGCTCAGGCCGTCTGTGACCAAATGGTGGAGTGCGGCATCCTTGCCATCTGGAACTTCGCTTTCACCTTACTCAATGTGCCCCAAGGCATCCTCGTGAAAAACGAGAACCTCCCTTCATCATTGGCTGTACTCTCGCACCAATTAGCAAAGAAATTGAATAACGACAAATAGACCAATATTTTTCCCACAACAATAAATGAAAACAAAAGCATCTAAAGAAAAAGAAACCTTTGCAGTTAATATCGATAAAAAAATATCGTACAAGAACGAATTAGCCTATTACGGAAAATAAAAGGATTTTCAACAACCAATCATCAAAACCAAACCGACAAAACAACATTATTAACAAACAATTAAAAACCCAAAATAAAATGAATAGATTCACATTACCGAGAGACCTTTATCATGGTGAGAACGCTTTAGAAGCATTGAAGAC
>CAMHJX010000079.1 GCA_946185535.1 uncultured Bacteroidales bacterium | reverse complement strand
AATCAATATGGCAAAATTCAGAGGAGCCATCGTCGTTGACATCGAGCGTTGCAAAGGCTGCGGCGTATGTATCACAGCCTGCCCATGCAAGGTCATCGAACTGGCAAAAGAAGTAAACGGAAAAGGTTACAATTACGCCTTCATGGCGAACCCCGAAGCCTGCATAGGCTGCGCAAGCTGCGGCATCACCTGCCCCGACGGCGTCATCAAGGTCTACAAAAAAGCCCTGTAATCCAACCAATTGTCTAACAAATCAAAAAATCTTACATAATGGGAGAATTAAAACTGATGAAGGGTAACGAGGCATTGGCCGAAGCCGCCATCCGCTGCGGCGCCGATGCTTATTTCGGATATCCTATCACACCCCAGTCGGAAGTGATCGAGTATCTGTCGGAACAGAACCCTTACGAACGCACCGGTATGGTCGTTCTTCAAGCTGAAAGTGAATTGGCAGCCATCAACATGGTGTACGCCGCTGGTGCTGCTGGCAAGCGCGTCATGACCTCCTCGTCAAGCCCAGGCGTGTGCCTGAAGCAAGAAGGTTTGGCTTACATCGCTGGCGCCGAAGTGCCCTGCGTCTTTGCTGACGTCGTCCGTGGCGGCCCGGGCCTCGGTACCATCCAGCCCTCACAGGCCGACTATTTCCAGAACACCAAGGGTGGTGGCAATGGCGACTACCGTAACATTGTCCTCGCCCCTGCTTCCGTCCAGGAAATGGCTGACTTCGTGCCGCTGGGCTTCGAACTGGCCTTCAAGTACAGAATGGCAGTGTGCATCCTCTCCGACGGTGCCATCGGCCAGATGATGGAAAAGGTCGTCCTGCCTGAGCAGAAGGCCCGCCTCACCGAAGAGGAAATCAAAGCCAAGTATCCTTGGGCACTGACAGGCCGCAAGCGTGGCACGCAACACCGCGTCATCACCTCTTTGGACCTCGACTCAGCCCGCATGGAAGAGCACAACCGTCACCTCCAACGCAAATACGATGAAGTGACCAAGAACGAAGTCCGTTACGAAATGATCGACTGCGACGATGCCGAATACGTATTCGTCGCCTACGGCTCCAGCGCCCGTATCGCCCAGAAGTCGGTGCAACTCGGTCGCGCCGCTGGCATGAAGGTCGGTCTGCTCCGTCCTATCACCCTGTGGCCCTACCCCACCCAAGCCATCCGTAACCTCATCGACAAGGGTGTCAAGGGATTCCTCTCAGTCGAATTGAGCTGTGGTCAGATGATCGAAGACGTGCTGCTGGCCTGCAACGGCCGCGCCAAAGCCGAACACTTTGGCCGCGTCGGTGGCATCATCCACACCCCGGAAGAAGTTCTCGAAGCTATGAAGAAACAAATTATAGGAGAATAAGACAATGGCAGAAATCACATTACAAGATATCATCCAGCCTGAAAACTTGGTTTACGAAAAATCAAAGCTGCTGACTGAAAAACCTTTCCACTACTGCCCCGGCTGCGGTCACGGCACTGTGCACCGCATCATCGCCGAAGTGCTCGAAGAGCTCGGCGTTGACGACCGTACCATCGGTGTCTCCCCCGTGGGTTGCGCCGTTATGGCTTACGACTACTTCGACGTCGACTTCGTCGAAGCTGCCCACGGCCGCGCTCCGGCGTGCGCCACGGGTATCAAGCGCGTGTGGCCCGACAAGGTCGTGTTCTCCTACCAAGGCGACGGCGACCTCGCTGCCATCGGCACCTGCGAAACCATCCACACCTGCAACCGTGGTGAGAACATCACCATGATCTTCGTCAACAACGGTATCTACGGCATGACCGGTGGCCAGATGGCTCCTACCACCCTCGTGGGCATGAAGACCGCCACCACGCCTTACGGCCGTATGCCTCAGTGGCCCGATGGAACCCCCAACAACGGTTTCCCGCTCCAGATCACCCAACTGCTGGCCCAACTGCCTGGCACGCGCTATGTCACCCGTCAGGCTGTGTTCAGCGCCGCCGCCGTGCGCAACTGCAAGAAGGCCATCAAGAAGGCTTTCCAGAACCAGATTGAGAACAAGAACGGTGTCAACTTCGTTGAAATCGTTTCGAACTGCAACTCCAACTGGAAGATGAGCGCCGTCGACGCCAACAAGTGGTTGCAAGACAACATGCTGCCCGTCTATCCTTTGGGCGACCTCAAGGACAATTTCGAGATCATCAAGAAGTAATCATGCTTATCCGTATTGACATAAGACGCGAGACTACGAGACACGAGACACGAGACTTTTAGAGCCAGTCCCGTGTCCCGTAGTCCCGCGTCCCGAGTCAAAACACATTTCTAATCGTTCACATTAAATACTTAAATAGCAATGACAGAAGAAATTATTATAGCCGGTTTCGGCGGACAAGGTGTCTTGTCAATGGGTAAGATCCTTGCTTACAGTGGTATCATGCAGGACAAGGAAGTCAGCTGGATGCCTTCATACGGCCCCGAGATGCGTGGCGGTACGGCCAATGTGACCGTCATCGTCAGCGACGAGCGCGTGTGCTCCCCCATCCTCAACGCTTTCGACACTGCCGTCATTCTGAATCAGCAGTCACTCGACAAGTTTGAGAGCAAAGTGAAGCCCGGTGGTTACCTCATCTACGACCCCAACGGCATCACCCACAAGCCCACCCGTAAGGACATCCACATCTACAGCATCGAAGGCGCACAACTCGCCTCCGACATGGGCAACAGCAAGGTGTTCAACATGATCATCTTGGGTGCTTTCCTGAAGGTGCGTCCCATCATCGACAACAAGAATGTCGAAGAGGGTTTGCGTCACAGCCTGCCTGAGCGCGCCCACAAGCTCATCCCGCTGAACATGCAGGCCGTCCAGGTTGGTATGGACAACATCAAGGCTGAGAACTAAGCATCGGTTTTTCCGAGCAAAGCAAAAAGCCGCTCCGATTGGGGCGGCTTTTTTAGCGTCATCTTCTCAAAAAAGCTACGAGTCTAGCAATCCAAGTGCAGTCTCCAAATCCACTATCTTCGTTTGGTTATACTGCTTCAATTCCAACAAATCGGAATCGCCCGAAACAAGGTAATCCGCCTTGACGGCATCTGAAAGTGCTAACAAATAGACATCTTTCGGGTCGCGGACTGGTGTTGTTTCAATTTTGGCAATTTCGCCATGACGGCAAGCAGCCTTCATCAGTTGATGGACACGATCAATTTGCTCTTCATCTACATATTTCTGGATTTTCGGGCGATGAGCCACATCAAGGAATTCACATTCCAACTCATCGCAATAATATAACTCCACATCCGTTCGGCTAAAAACGGGACGCAAATCGGCAAGCCGTTTGCCAATGAGAAACGAAATCCAGATGTTATTGTCGAAGATGATTTTCATACAGCGTAACGGACAGCGTTAATTTCCTGTTGAATCTCATCATCAGTAAGTGGTGCATCAACAGGTGCGTTTTTCAAAATCTCATCAATGAGACGGTCGGCCTCTCTTTTATCCTGCAAGGCCTCGCGTACAAGCGAACTGCTGAGCCTTGCTATTAAGGCAAGCTTCACCTCCGTACTCAGATTCTTAATGAGTTCCCAATAACTATTGGTTTCTTTTTCCAAAACTGCTGTTGTCATAACTTTCTTAATTGTTTTCACCTGCAAAAATACACATTTTCCCGAAAACGGATTGTTTCCGCTCGTTTTTTCGGCTAAGCTTGTGTAGGGCGTAAAGGAACGACTATGATGCAGGCCTCAGAAAACATGTCTTCCCTGCGGTGGCCAAGCGGGCAAAGGCATGGGATCTATGCTTTCTGAGGCCGTCCTTTATGGTCTTTGCTGCTTGAACCGACCTTCTATAGATTCCATGCCACCACACATGCCCGCGCAGGAATGACATAGAAGGTCTAGCGTAGAATAACATGGGAGGCTTGCGGGGATGACATGGCTGCTGCGAAAAACCCCGACAGGTTCATACAAGGCTTTGCCCCCACACGCGCTTCGCGTCATTGCGAGGAGGGACGACGAAGCAATCCAGAAATGAAGCTAGTCTACTGGATTGCTTCGTACCTCGCAATGACGCAAAGCGGCAGTGTGGAAACCCCCGCCCTGCGGGCACCCCCTTAAAAGGGGGACAGCGCAAAGCGGCAGTCTGGCGCAAAGCGACGCCTACGTAATGCGGCTGCCGCAATGCGACAGCCCTACAGCCCAATCGTGTAGGGCTGTCACACCGTGGCAGCCGCACACCGTGGCAGCCGCGCAATGCCACCCACAAAAAAAACCACCCCCGAAAGGGTGGTTTTTTATCGGCTGGTTAGTAGAGACGCGCCATGGCACATCATATTCTTATTCCACATTCACCGCCAAGCGTACATTAAGACCAGCATAACGACCAGCAGCATCAGGGTTGTGAATGAGGAAATATGTAGGATTAATGATTATGTCATAAGCAGTGTATGAACTATAGTGTGTAGTCGTCCAGTATATTCCTTCTTTATACATTCCACCATTAGTACCCATGTTAACCGTGGTTCCATGACGCCAACCACCAGCAGGCAAATAGACTGCGCCATTGGCTTCAAACACATTCGTCCAATCTTCAACACTAATGGTGTTGCTGGTATAGTCAACATTTTGTAAGTCTGTATTGTTCAATGCATAGTTGGACGAATTCCAGTCGTCAGGCAGCATAATAAGGCCATTCACATAATTTCCCGAACTGATTTCAATACGACTCTTGGCATAGTGGATACCAGATTCCGTGGAACGCGAACTGAGCAAAAATTGCCATTCGGGCTGGGTCAATGTACGCCAGCCACTGTTCTCAGCGTTGCCTCCATTGCTGATGGCATTATATCCCCAATCAGCTGTTGCAGGTGTCTGACTATTCAAGTCGGAAGTTGAACTCCCGTATGCCCAATAGTCGTTGTTATTCATGCTTGTACTCCAAGGTTGGTAGCATACCGCACCGTGATTATAGCCACTTGTTCCCCAGCAGAAATTATCAATCCAGCCAACGTAATTTGGCGAAACCAAAGCATTGTTGCACTTGGTGCCACTTTCATAAACGGTTCCTTCATATGCATTACCGACATAATCCCATTGGTTCTCGGCAAAACGCCAAGTATCAGTCGAGGCTTGGTATTGCAAATTTCCTTGCGAGAAATACACTTGGTCTCCATTGGCATTGATAGTGAATTTGCCGTTGATAGCTCCTTCGGGAAGCGTAGGCACCTCTTCTAACGTAATGAAACTCACTTCCTCACCGTAGCCCGTGCCTTCCTCGTTGGTGGCATAGGCACGCACGGTGTAGGTAGTGTTCGGCGCAAGGTCAGTCAAAGTTGTCGAGAAGGCGTTCTCGGTGACTTCAAGGGCCACGCAAGTCCACTCCGCGTTTCCAGTCTTGTAGCAGATGCCGCTCTCGGAGATAGTGCCATTGCCAGCATCGGTAATTGTTCCACCAACCGTG
>CAMHJX010000078.1 GCA_946185535.1 uncultured Bacteroidales bacterium | reverse complement strand
AGGCCGATGATGCCGATTTTGGCGCCATAGAAGAAGGAGAGGTAGATGTCTTTCAATATTTGTCTTGACGGCGGGATGATTTTGCTCACACCTACCATCGAGAAGATGATTTTTTTGTCGTCGGTTTGTGCCATATATTATCTTGTTTTTGTTGTTCTTGTTTGGCGCAGGGACTGACGTCGCCTGCTTATTATCCTGCGCCCTTACAGGGCTTGGCTCATTGCGTTTTCGAGAATTTTCGTCGCCTTTCCCCAATCATAGACTCGATTCGTGAAATCGAATCCTGCTTGGGCGAGGCATTCTGCCTTTTCCTTGTCGGTCAAGAGGGCGATGATATGTTGTGCCATTTCTTCAGCATTGCTGCCAACTAGGATTTCTTCATTGGGTTTGGCACCAAGCGAGGCATTGGCCAAAGGAGAGGTGATGGCGGGCAGGCGCATCGACATGGCTTCCAACAATTTGTTTTGCAGGCCCGTACCAATGCGCATCGGGGCGATGAACACGCGGCTCTGGGCGTAGGCATCGCGGATGTCGTCGAGCCAGCCGCTGACGATGATTTTGTCCGATGCAGTTTTTTTTACCTTTGGGTCGGGAGTGGCACCCGCGATGTAAAGTTTTACCTCGGGCAAGGTCTTCCATACGATGGGCAAAATCTCGTTAGCCAAATATTCCACTGCATTTATGTTAGGTGGATAACTCATGTTGCCCGTGAAGACGAGGTCGTATTGCTTTTCGCGTTCTTGTGGCTTGAAATAGTCGTGGTCGACGCCATTAGGGATGATGAGGATTTCGTCGCGGCGTTCGTGTGGGAACAAGTCTCGGTCGGGCTCGCTGATGATCGATTTTACATCGAAGTTTTCAAAGATGGTTGCCTCATAGCGTTTCAGGCGATGATACTCCATATTATAAATAGGACGAGTGACGCATGAAGCTATATCGGCGCGGCGTTTCATGCCGTAGGAGAAGATGTCTTGATAATCAATGGCTTTAGGAAGTTTTTTGTAACGGATATATTCTGCCACGCGGAGCAACTGGCCATAAAGCATGTCGGGCTTGTGTTTGGCAATCAAGGCGTTGATTTTTCTTGCGGCCTTGTGGTTGTAGAAATAACCGCACTGTAAAGGCAAGCCCTTAAAGAAGGCACGGATAAGTCCCAAAAGGATTTGCAGCTTTTTGATTCTGATGAAGTTGATGGACTGACAATAGGGCTGCAAGGCATGAAAGGCATCTTGTTCGCTGACTTTTGGGTCGTCGTTCAAGGCACAAAGGATGATTTCATTGCGCTTGGCAAGCTGCTTTATCTGGTTGAATGCCCGTAGTTTATCGCCTTTTTCAAGCGGATAGGGGATGCGGGGCAATAGGACAAAAATCTTCATCTCGAAAATCAATTGAGGGACAAAAATAGGAAAAAAGTTGAAATGTTCGGGCTTTAGAGATTGATTTCATGGGAATCTCTTCGGATTTCTGTGTTTTATAATAAACAACAAGAGATTCCCTACGGGAATGGAAAGTTTGTTTTTAAATATTGCGGCGGTAGGTAACGCTTACGATTCTTATACGTCACTAACCGCCGCAAATTAAATAATCGAAATAACTCCATTCCCATAGGGAAACTCTTTACAGAAAACTAATTTTACTTCCTGGCTTAATCTGTTCATAGAACATCAAAAGCCTCGCAATGATTTTGCGGTTGTCGTAGGTCTCTTCCACCAATTTCCTTGCGGCTTGGCCAATCTTAACGGCGGTCTGCGGGTTTTCGTTTAGGCTGCGAATAGCCTCCACCATCTTAGCCTTGTTCTCAGCGATGATGATGTTGACGTCCTCATCATATTGAATGCCTTCTGCGCCCACACGGGTGGTGATGACGGTCTTGCCCAAAGCCATTGACTCTATGATTTTGATGCGGATGCCACTGCCCGAAAGCAGGGGAACAATGGCCACATCGTTGTTGCTGACAAACTCCTTGGCGTCAGGCACTTCGCCGATGACATCGACATGTGGATTATTCAAAGAAGTGAGCCATTCGGGCATGGAACGGCCAGCCAAATGGTATACAAAATTGGGCACCTTTTCCACGGTTTTGGGCAGCACCTCGTCGATGAACCAACGAATGCCTTCCTCGTTGGGCATCCAATTCATGGAGCCGATGTGGTAGAACTTAGGTTTGCCATCAATCTCAGATTTGGGCGTAAACTGCTCAGGATATACACCATACGGAATGTCGATGATGGGTTTGGAACAGTATTTCCTGAAAAAGGCTGCATCCTTACGAGTGATGGCGGCGATGCCGTCGACGGTCTCAAGGGCAGACAACTCATACTCCTTCAAGGTTTTGGCCAAGTGATTGATATACCATCGTTTGGCGAAGAACTTTGTCTCTTTGGCGATGCGTTCCCAGATTTTGTGTTCTACATTGTGGGTGCGCAATACGATCATCGCCTTGCTGTGTTTGCGGATGGTCTCCACATAAGGAGCCATGTAGAGCATTTCCAGCTGAACCACATCAAACTGTTCTTTTTCAAGTACTTCTGTCAATTTGTCCTTAAACTCCTTGGAGATGAAACGCTCAACATGGTAGGATTTTTTGGTAAACAGATTTAGAAAGGCGTTCAAGGGGTTGACTGTCAGGTCGACATCGATGAGTTCGATTCCGGTTTTTTTCTTGTATTCTTCAGGGATGTCGCTTTCCTTAACATGGTATTTCTCGCTGTTGATTGCCAGTATCTTGACCTGATGTCCCGCTTCGAGGAGTCCGCTGATGATGCTGTTCATCGCCATGGGACCGCCTTCTGAGGCTGGATAGGGAGGCTTGTTGCAGAGTAGAAGTATCTTCATGATGTAGTGGTTTAGACCTTTGATTTCGGCCCTTCGACGGGCTCAGGGACCTTGGCATCTGGTTTTTTCTTGAAAAGTTTTTGCAAGGCTTTCTTCCAGCTGTCGCCGTCGAAGAGGGCGGCATCGGTGGTGGCCTTGAAGGTGAAGAAAAGTCCGACGGGCAACAGCACAAGTGATGAGAACCAAACCCCAAGGAACATGTTGAGGTCTCCGAAAACGGCCATGCGCTCCGCAATGGTGGAAATGAGATGGTAGATGATGAAGAACACTACGGAGATGACCACAGGCAGTCCCAGTCCGCCCTTACGGATGATGCTGCCCAATGGTGCCCCAATGAAGAAGAAGATCAGGCAGGCGATGCTCAGCGTGAACTTCTTGTGCCATTCCTTCTTGTGCTTGTTGATGTTCTCGGTTTGCGATTTGAAGTCGATTTTGTTGAAGGCGGCATTGTCTTTGGCGTTTTGCGCACTTGCGTAGGCCAGGTTGATGATGTCGGAGCGTGTCTCGCCCTCGTAACGGTCGAGCAGCGGCCAACTCAGTGGTATGCAAGTGTCTGCAATAATACTGTCGGGAATGGGTCGTACATTTCGCTTTGGCTGAATGTCTGAGTGCAGACTGTTATAATTGCTCCAGCGCCGCGCGAAGCCTTGCGCGAAAGCCTCTTGTTTGCCAGCGAAACGGTGTTGGAGAGAGTCAAGCGAGGTAGAAAGCTGGCGGATGTTCATCATTTGCTGGTACGATTTGTACATGTCTTCATCCGAGCGGGTCATGTCGAAAGAAGCCAAACTGAATTTGAGTTGTTCTTGTTTGAACGACATGCGCTCGAAAGGACGTGTTTCCTTATAGTTGTCGGGAGTGAGGTCAGTGTAGTTGTAGCCGTTGTATAAGGTAAAGATGATGTTGCGTTGGTTGGGACTCATCGACATCATACCCGAGTCGGCGGAGATGATTTTGGTGTTGCCCTGACGGTCGGTATGGTCATAGATTTTTACACCATAGATATGGCTACCGTCCTTGCCTTTTTTCTCCACGTAAATGACGTAGTTGTCAATGTCCTTGTAAAACACCCCTTCCTTGATATTGAAGGCCAGTTTCTGCCGTTGTACGTCAGTGAGCAAAGTGCGCCATTTGAGGGTGGCGATAGGGATGATACTGTTGGATATGAAGAAAGCCAAAATACTGATAATCAAAGAGAAATTCAATAAGGGCCGCATCACTTTCCACATGGAGATGCCGGAAGCTTTCATGGCCACCAGCTCGTAGTGTTCACCAAGGTTGCCGAAACACATCAACAGGGCAAGAAGCAGGGCCAAAGGCAATGACATAGGAATAGCCGTGATGGAAGTATAAAACAAAAGCTCAGCCAGTATTTTGATTTCCAATCCTTTGCCAACCAAATCATCAACATAGAGCCATACGAATTGCATCACCCATACAAACACCACGATGAAGAAGGTGAGGAAAAAGGTGCCCAAAAACGATTTGGTAATATACTGGTAGAGTTTCTTCATTTTAAATAAAACGCTGCAAAGGTAGAAAAATTTCACCCTTTGAAGAGAGCATGGGGTATTTTTCTATATTTGCAGCAAAAATACACGCATTATGAACCAACTTGATTATTTGAAAGGGCTTAACATAGCCATTACCATCAGCGCCAAAGACGGCGAAATCCTTTACCAAAACGACAGCAGCATTGAAGTGAACGGTGACGCCCGCGGCCGCGACCTGATGAAATGTCACAATGAGCGTTCGCAGCAAATCATCCGTCATCTCTTGGATGATGCCGCCACCAATGTCTACACGATTTCGAAAAAAGGCAAGAAGAAACTCATCTATCAGACACCTTGGTATGAAGATGATGAAAAAAAGGTCGTTGGTGGACTCATCGAGTTTTCCATCATCCTGCCCGACGAGATGCCGCATTACGACCGCGACCAACCAAAACCCTCCAACAACTAAATACTAATCCCCCAATAGTCATGAAAAAAGCATTTATATTTTTATTAATGGTGCTTCCGCTCATCGGAGTGAAAGCCAACGACGGTGTGTTCTATACCCAAGGTAACCATCTGATTCCCATTACCGAAACTGACATCAGTGTGAAGAAAGAAGTGCTGACCATCAACAAAGTGGGAGAGGTAATCAAGGTTACCGTTTATTACGAGTTTTTCAATCCGGTGAAGGCCAAAGATTTGCTCGTTGGCTTCGAAGCACCGCCACCTTATCCCTATGAGGAGGATTATATGGCTGTGTTTCCCGAGCAGCCTCATATGAGCAACTTCAAAGTTATCATCAATGGCGAGGCTTTGAATTATCAAATTGCTCATGTCTCAAGCGGTTATTATGATGGGGAGAGAGATGAATGGGTCATTCCTGATTATTATTACAATGGCAAGATACAGGGTTGGTCGCGCAAACAGTGTGAAGACTCCCTCAAGGCTCGCGATTATTTCGATATGCCTTTCACCTATGTCTATCATTTCAACGCGCATTTCCGTGAAGGCTTAAACATTATTCAGCACACCTATGATTTCGACGTTTCGGGGTCAGTGGGCGAGGAGTATTGTTTTCCGTACGTGCTCACTGCTGCCAACCGTTGGGCTAACCATCAGATAGATGATTTCACCTTGAACATCAATATGGGTGATCTTGAGTCGTTTACCATTGATCCGACGTTCTATGACAACCTCAATGAATGGAGTTTCGATGGAGTTGGAAGGAAAAATGCAGTTCAACCGGAATATGGCGAACCAACCTATATATTCCATGTGCAAAAGGGTGGTTTGACATTCCACAAAAACAATTTTCATCCCAACGGCGAACTCAATATCAGCAAGCCTTATGTAGCCTTGTTTTTTATGTGGAGTGATAATAAGGATGCCAAACATCTTATGGAAGTTGTTGGCCAACAATATGCCAACTTGTCACCTCTTCTTGGTGAAGATCTTAACTTGACTGCTGAGCAGAAACGCATCTTGAAAAACCTGCCCTTTGCCTATCGCGGTCATGTGTTCAAGGATAAAGGCTTGCGTCAGTTCTTCGAGTCAACCAAATGGTATGTGCCTGACTCCAACTACAAGGACGATATGAGTAAGATGAGCAAGGAAGAAAAAGAATGGATTCAGTACTGGTCTAAATAGAGGAACAAAAAGACTGTAAAAAAGAGGAGCGGCTTCCGTAAGTGACATGAACCCCGAAAGTTGGACAAAAAACTTTCGGGGTTTTATTATGTCAC
>CAMHJX010000077.1 GCA_946185535.1 uncultured Bacteroidales bacterium | reverse complement strand
CTCATAGCCTTTTTTGTTCACTGCTTTTGCTTGCATACTGTGTTTGTGTTTTACGGTTTTGGCGGCAGACACCCCATGCCGACCGTTATTGCAACTGTTCTCGAAAACACAAAAAGAAAAGCGGGGTATCCTTGCCTCTGTCCGTCCGTTTCATTAGGTCCTAGGAAACCCGCACAATAAACAAACAGAATTGACACCCACGCTGTCGGATATATTAAGACTCCCGAAAGAGTGTGCATGAGGACACAAGTCCTCTGCACACCAAACGGGAAGCAATATACCTCCACGTGGCATCCACACTGCATTGTTCTTGATTGCGCTTATTGAATTTCCTAGGTTCAATGAAACCAAAAACAAGCGTCAGCAAACGCCATCTTTCTATGTCATGCCCACCCGCTCGCCCAGGCGTGGATTAGCGGATAAAGACATGCAAAGAAACAAAAAAAAATTGGAATGACAAAATAAAATAGGAAAAAGGCCATCCATTATGGACAGCCTTTCTCCATCTGTATAGAAAAAACATTTACTCTTTCGTCTCTTCGACGGGAGCTTCGGCAGGAGCCTCAGCCTTGGAAGCAGCCTTCTTGCTGCTACGGCGGGTGCTCTTAGCCTTGGCGGCAGTCTTCTGACCCTCGCGGGTGTAGACCTCATTGTAGTCAACGAGTTCCATCATAGCCATCTCAGCGGCATCACCTTTACGGTTTTCAGGCATGCGGATGATGCGGGTGTAGCCACCAGGACGGGTAGCCACTTTCGGGCCAACCTCACGGAACAGCTCGGTCACGGCATACTTGTTTTGCAGGAGTGCAAAAACGACGCGGCGGTTGCTCGAACCTGTTTCAGTTGTGGTGTTGTTCTCAGGCTTAGCCTTGGTGATCAACGGCTCGATGTACATACGCAGAGCCTTGGCCTTGGCCGTCGTGGTAATGATGCGTTTGTGAAGAATCAGCGAAGAAGCCATGTTGGAGAGCATAGCCTTGCGGTGAGCGCTCTTTCTTCCCAAGTGATTGAATTTCTTATTGTGTCTCATCTTTCTTATTCCTTATCTAATTTATATTTGCTGACATTCATACCGAACTCGAGGCCCTTGCTTCTGACCAGTTCGTCAAGTTCAGTGAGTGACTTCTTACCGAAGTTACGGAACTTGAGCAGGTCTTGCTTATTGAAGGCGACCAGTTCACCAAGCGTTTCAACCTCAGCAGCTTTCAAGCAGTTCAAGGCACGCACCGACAGGTCGAGGTCGACGAGCTTGGTCTTGAGGAGCTGACGGATATGCAACGAACCTTCATCAAAGTCTTCGGTCACGGTCTTTTCGTCGGGAACGAGGTTGATGTTCTCGTCAGAGAAGAGCATGAAGTGGTAGATGAGGATCTTTGCGGCTTCTTTCAAAGCATCTTTAGGATTAATCGAACCATCGGTATCGATTTCGATAACAAGTTTCTCATAGTCGGTCTTCTGTTCGACACGCCAGTTTTCCACCTTGTAGCTCACATTGCGGATGGGCGTGTAGATGGAGTCGATGGCGATGGTGTCGACAGGGGCGCCGGCCACCTTGTTCTCGTCGGCAGGCACATAGCCCCTACCCTTTCCGATGTTAAGCTCGATGTTGAGCTTCACGGAAGGTTCGAGGTTGCAGATGACGAGTTCGGGATTCAGCACTTGGAAGGAGTTGAGGTACTTGTTGATGTCACCAGCCACAAATTGCTCTTGGCCTGTGATGGTGAAGCTGACCTTCTCGTGCGTCTCCGTGGGGACAACTTGTTTGAGGCGGACTTGTTTAAAATTCAAGACCATGTCGGCGACATCCTCAATCACGCCGTCGATAGAGGCGAATTCATGGGTGACGCCGTCGATATGGATAGAAGTGATGGCGAAGCCTTCGAGAGAAGACAACAAAATCCTTCTAAGCGCATTACCAATGGTGATGCCGAAACCTGGTTCTAGAGGTCGAAACTCGAAAACGCCTTTGGTGTCGGAGCCTTCAACCATGATAACCTCATCGGGTTTTTGAAACGCTAATATTGCCATGTTTAATGATTTTACCAGGTTAACAAACAACAATTACTTAGAATACAATTCGACGATGAGCTGTTCGTTGATGTTTTCCGGAATATCTTCACGAGCCGGATAGTTCATGAACTTGCCGCACATCTTTTCCGAATCCCATTCCAGCCAGGCGAAGTTGCTGCCCTGACGGCCTTCCAAGGAATTGGTGACGACTTCCAAGCTCTTTGATTTTTCACGAACGCCGACAACATCACCGACCTTCACGAAATAGGAAGGGATGCTGAGGACACTGCCGTTGACGACGATATGACGATGGTTCACAAGCTGACGAGCGGCGGCGCGGCTGGGAGCGATGCCCAGACGATAGACCACATTGTCAAGACGTGATTCCAAAAGTTGCATCAGGATAAGACCCGTGACACCTTCCTTACGGCGGGCGTGCTCGAAGGTCTTGCGGAATTGTCTCTCGAGAACTCCGTAGGTATATTTAGCCTTTTGCTTCTCCTTCAGCTGGGTGCCATATTCCGAAACTTTCTTTCTTCTGCTGTTGGCGCCATGCATTCCAGGAGGATAATTTCTCTTTTCGAAGTACTTGTCGGAACCGAAGATGGGTTCACCGAACTTACGAGCAATCTTCGTTTTTGGACCTGTATATCTTGCCATAATTCTACGTTTTTAATTGTTCAACTTACACTCTTCTACGTTTTGGAGGACGGCAGCCATTGTGAGGCAGCGGGGTGACGTCGATGATTTCGGTCACTTCAACGCCCATCGAATGGATGGCACGGATGGCGGATTCACGTCCTGAACCAGGTCCCTTCACATAAACTTTAACTTTGCGTAATCCCAAGTCATAGGCAGTCTTGGCGCACTCTTCAGCAGCCATCTGAGCAGCGTATGGTGTGTTCTTCTTTGAGCCTTTAAAGCCCATCTTACCTGCTGATGCCCAAGAAATGACTTGTCCTTCATTGTTAGTCAGAGAAACGATGACATTGTTGAAGGAAGCCTTCACGAAAGCCATGCCCGTTGCTTCAATCTTCACAACACGTTTCTTTGTAACTTTGTTGTTTTTTGCCATTTTTTAATTGTGTGGTTTTAATAATTAGATATGATCCAACTACCTATTACTTGGTAGCTTTCTTCTTGTTAGCGACAGTCTTTTTACGGCCCTTACGGGTACGTGCGTTGTTCTTCGTGCTTTGTCCGCGGACGGGCAAACCGGCACGATGACGGATACCTCTGTAGCAACCGATATCCATCAAACGCTTAATGTTCATCTGAACTTCACCGCGAAGTTCACCTTCGGTCTTGTACTGTTCGGCGATAATGTCACGAACGGTCTTCTGCTCATCGTCGGTCCAGTCCTGAACTTTCTTTGCGGGCTCAACGCCAGCCTTCTTCAGGATCTCCTTTGAGAGTGATCTTCCAATACCGTAAATGTAGGTTAATGAGATCTCACCGGCCTTGTTGCTCGGGATATCTACACCAGCGATTCTTGCCATATTATCTTAATTACTTTAGTTTGAAATTTTCGACCAAGATTAACCCTGACGCTGATTCTCTTTAGGGTTCTTCTTATTAATCACATACACTCTGCCCTTGCGCTTCACGATGATGCAGTCGGCAGATCTTTTCTTCACAGATGCTTGAACTTTCATTTCAATATACTTTTGTAGTTAACTCTTGTATCTGAAGGTGATACGGCCCTTTGTCAAATCATAGGGAGACATCTCCAGCTTGACTTTGTCGCCAGGCAGAATCTTGATATAGTGCATGCGCATCTTGCCAGAAATGGTGGCGATAATAACCAAGCCGTTCTCCAACTCGACGCGAAACATGGCATTACCCAATGCTTCCACTACGGTGCCTTCCTGTTCTATCGACATTTGTTTTACCATACCTTATTCTTTCAAATACTTATTACTTAGTTATTTACTTCAATCCCTGCCCCATCTAGGCAGTTTTTCGGGCTGCAAAAGTAAGAATTCTTTTCCAATTGGAGGTGATTTTTGTCAAATTTTTAATTCTCACCGATTTGCCTTCTTACTTTACCTTCGTTTCGGGGAACCTTCGGAAGGTTCCGAAGGTTTCCCGAAAGTTGGGTCAGCCTTGCTCAAATGGGCAAAGGACATTTAGACTTACATTCTGCCGACGCGACCCTTGATACGACCGGTCTTGGTCAGACCATCGTAGTGGTGCATCAAGAGGTGGCTTTCGATCTGTTGCAAGGTGTCGAGCACAACGCCCACAAGAATCAGCAGCGAAGTGCCGCCATAGAAGTGAGAGAAACCAGTGGTGACATTCATGAGCGAAGCCACGATGGCGGGCATGATGGCCACGATGCCGAGGAAAATGGATCCAGGCAGGGTGATTCTCGACATGATGGTGTCGAGGTATTCAGCCGTCTTCTTACCAGGCTTCACACCGGGGATGAAACCGCCGTTCTTCTTAATGTCTTCCGCCATTTGGTTGGTGTTCATCGTCACAGCCGTATAGAAATAGGTGAAGGCGATGATCATGAGGAAGAACACGAGGTTGTACCAGAAACCATTGATGTTAGTGAAAGCAGCAGCAAATCCTGTCAGGGTCTCCGACTGTCTGAAACCGGCGATGGTCACAGGCAGGAACATGATGGCCTGAGCGAAGATGATAGGCATAACGCCAGCGGCATTCACCTTCAGCGGGATGTATTGGCGGACACCACCGTACTGGCGGTTGCCAACAACACGCTTGGCATACTGTACCGGAATCTTACGCGTGCCTTGGACGAGGGCGATAGTACCCACCATCACGAAGAACAGCACAATCAACTCGATGACGAGGATCAGAAGACCCGTACCGCCTTGGCTGAAACGGGCTGCTACCTCGGCGGCAAAAGCACCAGGCAGACGAGCAATGATACCAATCATAATGATCAGGGAGATGCCGTTGCCAATACCTCTATCCGTGATCTTTTCACCCAGCCACATGATGAACAGGGTGCCTGCAGCGAGCAGGATGACCGACGAGAAATAGAAGAACCATCCTGGAGCATCACCATTGAAAGGAGTGACAGCGGTGACAGCACCGGCCATTCTGAACTGTTCGATGATGTTACGGATATAACCGGGTGCCTGTACTGCCACAATGACCACAGTCAGCCAACGCATGATTTGGTTCAGCTTCTTACGACCGCTCTCACCTTCCTTTTGCAGGCGTTGGAAGTAAGGCACTGCCATGCCGAGCAATTGGATGATAATGGATGCGGTGATGTAAGGCATGATACCGAGAGCGAAGATGGAGGCGTTACCGAAAGCACCACCCGAGAACATGTTCAACAGTCCGAGGAGGCCGCCTTCGCTGCTCTTTTGAATGATCGACAGTTGGTTGGGGTCAACACCAGGGATGACGACGAACGATCCGAAGCGATAGACCAAGATGATGAGGACGGTAAACAGGATGCGTTTACGCAGCTCCTCAATCTTGAAGATATTCCTTATGGTTTCAATCAATCTGTTCATTTCGTTTCGTATTTGTCGCAGGTTCCACCGGCGGCTTCGATCATCTCCTTAGCCTTGGCGGAAAAAGCGTGAGCCCTAACTTCAACTTTTGCAGTCAATTCGCCACGACCGAGGATCTTGACCAGTTCCTTCTTGTGGGTGACACCGTTTTCAACAAGCACTTCGGGAGTGATCACCGTAATGCCTTTGTCAGCAAGTTTCTGCAAAGTTGCAAGATTGACAGGGGTATACTCAATACGATTCATGTTCTTGAAACCGAACTTAGGAACCAAACGCTGGAGAGGCATCTGACCGCCTTGGAAGCCGATCTTACGCTTTGCGCCTGAGCGTGCTTGAGCACCCTTGTGACCGCGCGTTGACGTGCCGCCTCTTCCTGAACCTTGGCCACGGCCTAATCTTTTCTTTTCCTTTGTAGAACCTTTTGCTGGTTTGAGATTACTTAAATCCATGATAAATGTAGATTTGATAAGTTCAACAATTAGATTTCTTCGATCTTGAGAAGGTGGGCGATTTTGTTCACCATACCAGCCATGACGGGGTCGTCCATGTCGACTTCGACGGACTGATGCATCTTTCTCAGTTTGAGTGACCTCAAAGTGTCCTTTTGATCTTGTGGTCTTCCGATACCACTTCTGACTTGGGTGATTCTTACTTT
>CAMHJX010000076.1 GCA_946185535.1 uncultured Bacteroidales bacterium | reverse complement strand
TCACCTCACGCTACCACATTAGGACTTGACACGTTTCATCTTTCGACCGCTCGTGGTTAAAATGTCTGACAAACAACGCGAATTGGTTTCTATTGTCAGGAACGATGCATACGATTCCGATTGGGATAGCCCTAATCCCTCGTTTTTTGACAAGATTCAAGCAAAGGGTATGCATTGCAACTGGGATTGGGAATATGAATGTCAATTGGAGAAACTAAACAGGGCGGTGTCCAAACTTGAGTCGAAAGACCAAACCTTAGTTTACAGACGTTATGGCTACGAGGGCGAACCCATGACGTTTAAGCAGATTGCCACCTTTGAACAAGTTACCCCACAAGCTGTTTGCAAACACTTGAACGGTGTCCATGACGAGCTTCGCGGGCAGGTTTTGGACGAGCAGATCTCTTTCAAACTCTGTGCTTGACATTTTTTTTCAATGCGTCGGTTGATAAATCGCTTCTGGCGCTCTATAAGCTAATAGACACGGGGCGCAAGTTTAGCGTCCTTGTCTACACAATAAACAATATAAAGAACCTTTTAAATCACCCGCCTTATGAAAAGAAAGCAAGACTCCATTGAGTTGGACGATGAAATGTTCAACTCCATCCCCTACTACGCACAGGCCACTCCAGTCAGTAAGACGAAACTGAAAAGTATGAGCCTGCTCGACAAGCTTGAGCAACTCATACAACTGGCAGTAGGCTCCAGGCTTGAAGACAAGTTCTTCAAACGACATAAGTCTCTTATCGAGTCGGTGGCCGCAGACCTAGAGGTGACACCCGAAGAGGCGGTTATGCTCTGCCCTTTCATCTCCAGTTCCGAAGGCACTGTGAACACGCGAGAAATGACAGACTACTTCTCTTGTTCTCCCATAACCATGATGCGTAAGACGGAAAACCTGAAGACACTGATGCACCGCCGCTACATCAGAAAACGCGGTTGCTTTCATGGCAGCGGACCTGCCTATCAGCTAAGTGAAAAGGCCAAGGCGGCCTTCTGCAACAACCAAGCCTTGCCCATTGTCAACACTGCCAATCTGACAGCAGAAGAGTTTATGAAACGCTTTACTACCTTGGTGCGTGAAGCAGGTCGTAGCGGTCAAATTGATGAAGACGAGCTACTCTACGAGACTATAGAATTGCTCAACAACAATCCTCAACTGGTTATCGCACGCAGTATTAACGGATTAAGAGTAAATCAATTTGATAAGCTATACCTACTCTATTTCTGCAAACGACTCGTCGTTGACCAACAGATAATGGTTCCTCTCGGTCAGTTGGAGTTTCTTTCCACAGACGATATCGATGACGAGTTCCCTATACTGATGACCAACGGAAATCACCCTTTCATCAAGGAAGGAATTCTAACGCTTACAGGACAAGATGACTTCTTATCAAATAACATCTTCCAACTCACAGACAAGGCCCGCAAGCTCTTCCTCAGCGAATATGACATTATTGCCAATGAAGAGGAGGAGGAGGACGAACACATCAACATTCTCCACTGCAACGATATCAAGCCCAAAGCATTGTTCTATTCCGCTGAGGACCAAGGGCAAATCAACACCTTGCAGCACCTGCTCGAAGACGAGCAACTGCAGGCCATACGCGAACGCTTGGAGAAAGCTAACCTCCGCAAAGGATTCAACTGCCTCTTCTATGGCGGTCCTGGCACGGGCAAGACAGAGACAGCCCTGCAACTGGCCCGTATGACGGGCCGCGACATTATGCAGGTCGACATCTCGTCAATACGAGACAAATGGTACGGTGAGACGGAGAAGATAGTGAAAAGCATCTTCGAGAGTTATGCCGAGCGCGTGAAGAAATCGAAACGCATCCCCATCCTGCTTATCAACGAAGCTGATGCCGTGCTCTCGGTGCGCACAAGCGTGGGAGGCAACAACCCCACCCTTGAGAAGACAGAGAACGCGATTCAGAACATCCTCTTGGAGGCTATGGAGAACATCGATGGCATCATGATTGCCACCACCAACCTCACCTGCAACCTCGATAGCGCCTTCGACAGACATTTCTTGTATAAGGTGGAATTCCACCAGCCCAGCGTGGAAGCCAAGACCCACATCTGGCGGAGCTTCATCCCCGATTTAGCCGAAGCTGATGCTAACGTGTTGGCTCGTTCCTACGACTTCAGTGGCGGCCAGATTGAGAACATCGCACGCAAGGTGATGGTCGACCACCTTCTCTTCGGTGACTCACCCGACCTCAACCACATTGAAGAGCTCTGCTCGAAGGAGCAGATTGCTGGACGAAACACGAATAGTCGTAGGCCAATCGGGTTTAGAGCCTAAAGATACCAAGTTTTTTTATTTTTGCAGTTCAATAAAAACCCTCATCACCCATGAAAATATTACACACTAGCGACTGGCACTTGGGGCATGTGCTCTATGGCCACGACCGCACTAACGAACAGCAAAATATGCTTGACCAAATGGTTGAGATTGTAGAGAAACAGAAGCCCGATGTGTTTCTGCTATGTGGCGACGTTTTCCATACGTCACAGCCATCGAATGCCATACAGACCATACTATCGGAAGCACTCGTGAGCATACACAAGGCTAATCCCGAGATGGTCATCGTGATGACTGCCGGCAACCACGACAGCGGCACGAAACACGAGATATTCAGAACGCCTTGGCGGGCACTGAATGTATATGCCATCGGACAGCTGGAGAAGGAGAACATTGATGAGCATATCATTGAAGTGCCTAAAAAAGGCTACGTCATTGCCATCCCTTATGTCAACGAACGAAATCTCCCAGAAGGATTCTTCCAACAATTGCTCGACAAGACAGCTACCATGAATACAGAAGGATTGCCAGTGGTGATGACCGCCCATACCACGGTGAAAGGTTGCGATTTCTTGGGTCACGACCAAGGCACGGAATATGTCGTAGGAGGCATCGACTCGATAGACTTGGAACAACTGGGCGATGGCTATGACTATCTGGCCTTGGGCCACATTCATCACGGGCAGTTTATCCATAGCGGGAAACATAACGTAAGATACTCGGGCACCCCGCTGCCCATCAGCTTCGATGAGACCTTTAGCCATTCCGTAAGTATGGTTGAGATTGATAAGCATGGCGATACTCCAACCGTGGCAGAGATTGAAATCACCAACATACATCCTTTGGTGACCCTGCCCTCCGAAGGGCTGGCACCGTGGGAAACGGCCAAGGAACTGTTGAAAAAGTTCCCTGACGATATCCCAGCTTATATCCGTTTGAACGTGGAGATTGACGACTTCCTACCCGTTGAAGCCCAAGCCGAAGCGACAAGTCTGGTCAAAGAGAAACAATGTCATGTCTGCCACATCAACACCAAAAGGAAAACCATCAACCAGACCGAAGCCAAGGTGCTGACCGTACAGGAATTTCAGGCGGAGCAACCCATTGAAATCGCCAAGCAATATGCCAATTACGAAGGCATCAACTTCGACGAAGAGATGACCGACATGTTTAACGAGATTGTGAATTTGGTGAACAACGATGCACGAAACGAAAAATAAAGGAGAATAATAACCATGAAACTACAAAAACTGACCATACACAACATTGCATCGATTGAGGATGCCACGATTGACTTTGAAGCACAGCCGTTGGCCAACAGCGAAGTGTTCCTGATTACGGGTAAGACGGGCTCGGGCAAGTCGACCATCTTGGACGCCATCTGCCTGGCGCTGTTTGCCACCACCCCCAGGTTGGCTGGAACGCAGATGCAAGGCGACACGAAAGACGGAAATGCTGACGTCACCATCAAAGATCCGCGACAGCTGATGCGAAGGAATACTGGAGAGGCTTTTGTGTCGCTCACCTTCACGGGCAGCAACGGCATACACTACGAAGCCACTTGGAGTATTGCACGTGCTTACAAAAAAACAACAGGAACCCTTCAAAGCAAGTCCTGGCAATTGAAGAATATCGACACGGCCTTCACTTATACCAAAGACAAAGAGATTAGTGCTGAGATTCAAGAGGCCATCGGCCTCGATTTCGGCCAGTTCTGCCGTACAACATTGTTGGCTCAAGGCGAGTTCACCCGTTTCCTAAACAGTAAAGATGACGACAAGGCAGAAATTCTGGAGAAAATCACAGGAGTTGACATCTATTCGAAGATTGGCAAGAAGGTCTTTGATGTGACTGGTCAAAAGAAAAAAGAATGGGAAACAGCCCAGCAAAAGGTCGAAGGCGTGAGCACCATGGACGAAGAAGACATCGCTGCCAAAAAGGAGGAGATTGCCAGATACGACGCTCAATTGACCCAAGTCAAGAAAGCAGGCGAAGCAGACAAGGCCAAACTTCAATGGATTAAGACGGATACTGACTTGGAAAAGGCTGTCGCCACTGCCACTCAAGAGCACCTACAGGCTCAAGCCGTAGTGGAAGGCGACGACTTCAAGAAAAAGGAAACGCTGGTCCACCAGTGGAATGCCACGATTGAAGCCCGCAACTGGATGGGAGCGATGAAGGCAGCCGAGGGAGCTATCGCCAACGGAAAAAAACAAATAGAAACCTGCGACAATACCATCAATAACGAAAGAAAGACGCTTTCGGAAACGTTACAGCCTGCTTTAGAAAAGGCTCAAAAAGAGGTCAATGACGCGCAAGCCGCCTATGAGAAACAGGAAGTCGAGTTAAAGACCCAAGATGCTGAACTTGCCGAGGTCCATCTGCCCGAACTGCGCAAAGAACGCGACAACGCCAAGGAGCTACAGCGAAACATCACAACGACATACGACAGAATCGATTCCTATAACACGGAAAAAGAGCGCAGAGCCAACACCTCAGCATCGCTTGAAACCTCACTTGCCGAGATTGAAAAGAATCAAAAAGCCTCGGCGGCAATGGAACCACAGATCCACGATGCCAAGGTAATCTTGGACGACCGTAAGGCTTTGCTCGACAAACAAAGCGACACCATCGACAAGTTTGCCAAGACCCTGCGCCAGAAACTGCACATAGGCGACATCTGCCCCGTCTGCCGACAGGAAATCAAAAGCGAGCTACCGCACGAAGAAGAATTGGCCCAACTCGTTAGTGGACTGAGAGAGGCTTACACCAAAGCCGAATCGGAGTACCAAGAGCAAGTGAGCAACAAAAACAAATTGGATGCAGTGATAAAGGCAGCTCAAGGGTCGTATAAGACGGCTAAGGAAGCCTTCGACAGAGACGACTCAGTCAAGGTGGCGAAGCAAAAAGTCATTGAATCCTGCAAGGCTTGTGGTTTTGAAACCATCGATGAAAGTACACCAGAAAAGTTGGCCGCATTGAAGACCGACACCGATGCAAAGCTTCAAGAACTTGAGGCCAAGATTGCAGATGGAGCTAAAAAAGAAGACGCTATCAAGGCACAGAGAACAGCCCTCGACAAGTCAAACAAAAACTTGGAGCAACTGAAGAATACAGCACAGAAGGCCGAACAAGCCATCAGCGACTGCAAAGGTAGGATTGCCATCGCCGAAGAGCTCAAGAAGAACACGGAACAGGTGCAGCTGAAACAAGCGACGGACACCTTCAATACCAACGACCAGCAATTGAGGGCTTTCCTTGGCACTCATCCAGACCTTGACCTAGAGCGATTGACCGCCCTGAATGCCCACTCTTCACAAAACATCAACGAGGCCCAAGCCTTGCTTGTAGCCGACAAAAACAAAGTGCTTACCAAGAAAACCCTGAAAGATGAGGCTAGCCGGAAACTGGAAGAACACAGACAAACGAAGCCCGAACTGAAGGAGGAAGATTCCGTGGAATTGATGGAGGAGCGCATCAAGGACTATGAAAAAACGATGTCTGACATCTCAGAGAAGAAGGGCGCCATCAACCAGGAGCTGAAGGCCGATGAAGAGAACAAGAAACAGCTTGGCCACCTAAAGCAAGAAGCCGACAAGAAGCAAGCCGACTATCAGAGATGGTCGCGCATGAATCAGCTCATTGGTGACTCAACGGGCAATAAGTTCCGTAAGATTGCCCAGAGTTATGTGTTGAACAGCCTAATCCATTCGGCCAACCACTACATGAGGACGCTGACCGACCGATACACACTGAAAGTGGTGCCTGGCACGTTCGTCATTTCACTCGAAGATGCCTATCAGGGCTATGTGAGCCGGGCGGCAAGCACCATCTCCGGTGGAGAGAGCTTCCTCGTTTCCTTGTCGTTGGCTCTTGCGCTCAGCGATATTGGACAACAATTGGCAGTGGATACCCTTTTCATCGACGAGGGCTTTGGCACACTCAGCGGTGAACCCTTGCAGAATGCCATCAACACGCTGCGTTCGCTCCACACCAAGTCGGGCCGCCATGTGGGTATTATCAGTCACGTGGAAGAGCTGCAAGGAAAGATTCCCGTACAGATTCAGGTGATACAAGAAGGAAACCTCTCTAGTAGCGAGGTGAAAGTGGTTAGCATTGATTGATTGGTGGGAAAAAACTCAATTAACACCGAGTCAACAGTGTACTACTTGCAAAAAGTAGACACGGAAAAAATTAGAAACCTATACCTAATAATACACTATACCCAACTCTCCCTATACGCCTCAAGCCTTAAAGACGCAGGCATTGATGTCACCCATGCCCTTATTTATTATCCTGTTCATAAGGTGATTCATAAGTTGATAAAGAAACCTTGGTCTAAAACACCTCTTTTATATATTTTTAAAATTGTTTTCTCTATCTATTCTTATGAATTGGCAATGGTTTTTTGATAGTTTTTTTCGGTAGGAGTAAAGATTTTGTAATCTCGTTG
>CAMHJX010000075.1 GCA_946185535.1 uncultured Bacteroidales bacterium | reverse complement strand
GGCGTGGCAGTAGCAAAATACGACATTCGCACCATGCGATTGAAGGACTATATCGTATTCAACGATTATACGGGTTGGGATAACGGTGCACGCTGCTTGGGATTAAAGCAAATGTCGGATGGTACGGTTTATTTCCTTTACAAGGAAAACGGATACCCTGAAGAGAGTTTCGTCGCCGTGAAGATGGACACCGACTTTAACGTGGAATGGAAACGCTTCTTCAAAACCGACAACATCAGATTCGTTTGGGGTATTCCTCTTTTTTCCCCCATCTTGTATGAAGATGAGCAAGGAGAGGAGCAAGGCGTTTCGTGGGCAGGAGGCGGCACAGACGCCAATAACGCCACTTATTTGATTTACTTCTTTCTCAATCACGACGGCACAGTGAGCATAAATGAAAGCGGCATAGAAGTGCGCCCCTACGCCTTCTATCCCAACCCCACAAGGGAACAGTTGTACATGCATTTTTCCCCCGATGTTCAGCCCAAGCAAATCGAGCTCTACGACCTGCAAGGCC
The DNA here is from genome assembly GCA_946185535.1 of uncultured Bacteroidales bacterium. Lineage (GTDB taxonomy): Bacteria > Bacteroidota > Bacteroidia > Bacteroidales > F082 > Limimorpha. Next base: position 6,665 of record CAMHJX010000075.1, on the reverse strand, counting down.
GCCTGGTGCGCTCGCAAAGCAAGGCCTTCGAGAGCATCGACATGAGCCAGTTGCCCGCGGGAACCTATACTTTGCGCGTCACTATGGAGGACGGGAAGACCTATTCGGATAAGGTGGTGAAGGAGTGATGAAGGGGATTGCAAATCCCCAACTCAAAGCCAGCGGATTACAAATCCACCGGAACGGAAACGGAAAAACAATGAATGCCGCCAGCATTGGCGGCATTCATTTATTTACAAAAGATTTGTGTAAGATTTGACTCCATCGAACGCAGAGCGTTTGTTTCCCTTACCTCACTTGATTTCCACCAACTCCAATTCGATAAGCAACGGTGAATAAGCCGGCAGGGTCTCGCCCAAGTCAACTTCGCCAAAGGCCAAGCTCGATGGGGTAATCAAGGTTGCCTTTGCACCAGGAGCCATGGTCATCAAGGCCTCCTCGATGGCAGGGATCATCTCGCCGCCACCAATCTTGAAGTACATCGGCCGTTCGTAATCGTAGCTCGACTCCAACTGCTCGCCCTTCAAGTTCTTCAGCACATAATGCACAGCCACTTCATCGCCCCATTGGGCCACATTGCCTTGTCCTTCAACTTGGTTAAGGATGTATAGTCCAGACTCCGTTGGCGTTTCAGTGATGCCATTGGCCTTGATATAATCGGAAATGGCTTTCTCTTCCAAAGCCATCCGACGGTTCTTCTCAGCCTCCATCTTAGCTGCCTTTTCCATCTGACGCTTGTCGTAGGTCGCCTTGTCCATCACGGAGTTCATCTTCAGCCGTGCAACCAAAGGCGTGTAGGGTAAGATAAACTGCTGGTAACCAATGCTATCGAAAGCCAAAGAGGAGGGAATCACAAAACGCATTTCGCCACCTTCAGGCACCATGCCCAAAGCCTCGTTAAAGCCTCTGCCGATGAAATCCTCGCCATATTGGATTTCGAGTGGCTCCACGCCAAAGGAGTTCAATATGGTATCGCCTTCATGGCTGCACAAGGTGAAGTCAAAATTGACATACTCACCCATTTTGGCCACCTTGCCTTTGCCCGTCTTTTCCATGACGATAAGGCCCGACTCGGTCACCGTATTGTTTGCATCTTCGTGCATAGAAGCCAAGAATGTCTCCTCCACCCCTTTCAGGCTATCCAGCAAGGCTTTACGCTCGGCATCCCTAGTCTCGAAAGGCTTTATGGACAGGAGCTTCAAGTCATAATAGATGGCCTTGCCTGCATACTCTTCAGGAATCTCTTCCATTCCCATGGAGATGGCCAGCACCGAATCGGCAGGCACCATAAGACGGGCAGAATCGCCAACGTGCATCATCATCAAGCCGTCCATCACGTCGCCAACAAAGTCGGATTCAGTCAACACGATTCTCATGGATTCATCGCCGGCAGTGGTAAACAGCAGCGAGTCGTTGAAGTACTGAGCCATCTCGATGGTCGCCTCATCCTTCAAACGGGGCATTACCTCCGAGTTGCCCTTGCTGTAGAACTTCATGTAGGCGCCGTTCTCCATTTTCTTGAAGCCCGAACTGATGGAATCCTCGCCACACGAGGCCACCGTCAGGAGCAACAAGAGAGTGGCAACGGTATTCAGAATCTTTCTCATTTTTATTGGAAGTCAACAAGTTCTACTTCAAACATCAAGTTGGAGAAAGGAGTGATCTTATCGCCAGCCTGTCTGTCGCCATAAGCCAGATAATAAGGAATGTAGAGCACGCCCTTTTCGCCTTTCGACATCATCTGAATGCCCTCATCCCAACCAGGAATGACCTGACCGACACCAATCGGGATGCTGATAGGCTCGCCTCTCTCGACGGACGAATCGAACACGGTACCGTCAAGCAGTTTGCCGGTGTAGTGCACTTGCACCATCTGTCCGACTTCAGGCTTCTCGCCATTGCCTTCCTGAGTCATCACATAGTAAAGACCAGAGGCAGTAGGCTCAACCGTAATCTTGTTTTTGGCCAGATACTCAGTCAGTTGCTGAGCAGCTGTGGCGGTTTCCTCAGGATGGTCTGCCTTCATCTTTTCGATTCTGGCTTCGGCATCCTTCTTGATCTTGGCACCCAAACGAACGGCATATTCGCTTTCGGGATAGAAATCGTCCAAACGGACTTCGAAACGCATCACATCGGTCGACTTGAACTCAGCAGGAAGGCTGGGTTGATGGAACCACTTGATGAAGGTAGAGTCGATGTTCACGATGAACGAGGCGGAGTCGCCTTTGTGCATCATGGCCATGCCCTCATAGAAGTCGCCAGCAAACAAAGGAGCCTCCAAAGGCAGGGTGTTGGGTCCCAAGGGAACAATGATGGTGGTGTCGTTTACCGTGCAGCCAATCGTCAAATCCATCAAATCGCCCACTTTAGGCTGTTCGCCTGCGTTCTGCTTGAAGAATTGGTAATACAGTCCCGTGGCGGATTTTTGGTAACCTGGATACGGAGAGTTGTCAGTGCAAGCACTCATGGTGCCCATCAGCATAATGGCCAACAAAGCCATTGAAAAGATACTTTTTTTCATTTTGATTGATTTAAATTATTGATTTATAATTATTTACTTATTCAAAACATCCAAGAGTTCCACATCGAAGACGAGGTTGGAATAGGCAGGAATGCTCCCGAAAGCATTGGTGCCGTAGGCCAAGGTGTAAGGCAGCACGAAACGGGCCTTCTCTCCTACCCGCAGCATGGCTACGGCTTCCTCAAGGCCTTTCAGCACCTTTCCTTCACCAATCACGACATCGTAATGGTCGCCCAACTGCTCGGAGTCGCCCAAAGGTGTACCGTCGAGATAGGTGGCTGTAAACTTAATTCGTGCAATCTGTCCTTCTTGCGGTTGTGCGCCCTCGGTGGTCACCGACTTGTTGAAAAACAGTCCAGAAGCCGTATAATCCGTAATGTTGTTGGTTTTCAGATAATCAAAGAAAGCCTTTTCCGAATCAGCCCTTAAGGCTTGCATGGCTCTTTCGTTTTCAGCTTTCAGTTCAGCTGCCGTGATGATTTTCAACAACTTGACATCATACACCAAATTGGCGTATGCGGGAATCGAGCCGACGGAACGCTCGCCGTAGGCCAAGTCGAACGGGATGATGGCCTTTACTCGGTCACCGAGGCGCATCTTCGGCACAATCTCTTCCCAACCTTTAATGGTATTGCCTTCACCCAAGACAAAGGAAAACTTGTTAGGGCTGTCGAAGGTGCTACCCACCGACTGTCCATCCAACAAAGTGGCCGAAAAGTCAAGTTCCACCTTCTCACCCTTCACTGGATAACGGCCTTTGCCTTTTTCCATCGGAATAATGTAAACACCTGAAGGTTCTGGTGTTACATTGATATTGTTGGCTTTTATGTAATCAGCCAAAGCCTTATGCGAGGCTTCTTTCATCGCTTCTTTCATCATTTCAATTTCGGCCATAAACGCCTCCTCCGTCTTCACCTCCACCAGCTTCACCTCATAACGGAAATAGTCTTCAGGCTTCAGTCCGACCGCATTGGGATCCTGCTGATAATACAATGCCGCCACCGAATCCGCCTTCACATAGAACGAGGCCGAGTCGCCAACATGCATCATGGCATAGGCCTCCTGCAAGTCACCCTTGAAAATCGGATCCTGCAACTGGGTGTACACATCATGCTGAGTGCCCTGCCAATCATAATAGAGGGAGTCGTTCAGATAGCAGGCCATGTCCACCTTCATGAAATCAGACAATTGGGGCTGTGTGGCCGAAGTGTTCTGGCTGAAGAACTTATAGTACAAGCCGTTAGGCGTCTTTTTGTAGCCCGGAAACTTCTGCGTACAAGCCGTAAACAGCATCATTGCCGAGAGGCAAACCATTGAGAATAAAAAACAATTTCTCTTCATAACTTATTGATTATCTATTACTTTAATCGTGTAAACCAAAGTCGCATATTCAGGGATGCGATTGTCGTCGCCATGCAGACCATAGGCTAAATGGAAGGGGATAATCAGTTTGGCTTGATCGCCCCAATGAAGATAAGTCATGGCCTCATCAAGGCCTGACTCCACACCACCTTCGCCCACAACAAACGACTTAACACCATCTTTTTCAGACGAATAAAACAAATCTCCCGCAATAGAGCCGAGCTCATATTCCAAGGTCACCTTCTCCCCTTTCTCAATCCGTTTTTCCGAACCTTGCTTCAGAATCTGATAGCGTAAACCCGTCCCAGTGGAAGTCATCTCCAATCCATGTCGCTTGATGTAGTTCGCGATGTCCTCCTCTTCTTCGTTCAGCAAATAGCGGTTGGCGGTTTCCATGCTGTTCTTCATCTCGTTTTTCGAGATTGGTGCAGGTTGATGCTGAGGCTTCTCTTCACAGGAAAAAACCGAAAACAAAAGCAACATTATCAGATATTTACAATGCTTCTTCATTCTGCTTGATTCAACATTTCCTTGTATTCTGGCAGAACCGATTTCAACTGTTCCACCGCTTCCTCAAACGAACATGTCAGCGTGCCACCCGCCGCGTTGGTGTGGCCACCGCCTTTGAAGTACTTGTTGGCCAACTCATGAACCGAGAAAGAGCCTTTCGACCTGAACGACAGCCTAATCTGGTCCTGACGCTCGGTCACCAACACCGCCATCTTGATTTTGCTCATCGAAAGCGGGAAATTGACCACGCCTTCCGTGTCGCCAACTTGGTAGTTAAAGCTATCCAAATCGCTCTTATTCAATGCTATAATGGCTGTGGAGTAGTCATCGAGCACCTCCATCCTGTTGTTGATGGCGAAGCCCAACAGGCGAAGCCGATTCTCCGACATTGTGTCATAAACCATCTCATGAATATAGCTATAGGACATCGCTTTCTCCACCAAAACACTGACCAAATCGAATGTACGGGGATGGTAGATGGAATGCGCAAACGAGCCCGTATCCGTCATGATGCCCACCAATAGGTTGGTGGAAATGTTGTCTGTCAAATATTCTTTGCCGTAATGCAGGATGATCTCCGTCACAATCTCGCAGGTACTCGAAACGCAAGTGCTTGAGTACAAGCAATAAAACATGTTTTCTTCAGGGTCTCTGTGATGGTCGATCAAGATACGGGGACAACGCGTCTTACCAATTTCGTTATGCAAGATGCCACTACGTGACAAACTATTGAAATCCAGCATGATAATGTATTCAGCCTCGGCAATGGCAGCCTTGCAAGCCTCAGGTTGTTGCTCAAAAACCAGAATGGCCTCAGAGTCTGGCATCCAATGCAAAAACTCCGGGAAATCGTTGGCGACCACCATATTCACTTCGTTCCCGAAACCTCTCAGGAACTCCGACATAGCCAAAACCGAACCGATGGCATCGCCATCAGGGTTGACGTGACAGGCCAGAACGATGCGTTTATGTGACTGAATTACAGCGTCAAAGCGTTCAAAAAACTGTTCTACTTGCATAACTTCAGTAAAAGCTTGCAAAGGTACAACTTTTATTGGATTTACACCTAATTAATTATTAGAAACCCTTCAACGGGGCGTTACTTGCTCGAAAGTGTTGTCGGAATAGACCAAAATGATCTGCTTCAAAGTCGCCGAATGAGAAGGAGAAGGCTTCTCAAACTGGGGAACCTCTTCCTTTGGTTGATCAAAAAGTGTTTCCTCTTTCGCCGATTCTTCTTTATTTTGAAGAACTGCAGAATCTGAAGGAACGGACTCAATAGGGGTGATGGAAGGAAAGGGTTCCGAAACTGTAATTGGACCTCGGCCAAAAACAATCCACTCCAAGCTGTACTCCGGGAAGGTCTCTTTGAGCTTCTTGACGAAGTCCAAACTCGGATTGTTGCGTCCCGACAAGAGATGGGAAATGTTAGAAGGTTGGATGCCTAGCCGAAGGGCAAATTCGGCGGCGGTCAAATTCTTCGCCCGAATGATGTGGGCAATTCTGTCTTTCATTTCTGAATTTTCCATGACTGTATCCTCCAAAAAAATTCGGTTTTCACTCTAATTTCAGTTCACAAAAGTAAACAATTCTATGTTACAAAATACAAATCCAGGGAATTTATTTTTGTAAACACAAACAAAACATCTAAGTACTTGAACTAATATTACAAATAAAATGTTTTATTATATTATTATTCAATATATTAAAACAAAACGACAACGGATAGTAAAAAGTAGCTTAAAATCAACAAAATATTCGTATATAACTTTAAATAACTTAATATAAATTACTGATTTTATGCTGTTTATTTGAAATTATTGATGATTATTCCATTAATTGTGTCAATATAAACTGTTTACACTTGTATATTATATTGTTTTAATTATGTAAATTTTTTGTAATTATTTTATTTTCAATATTTTACATATTTGTAGTTTATTTATGTAAATCTTCTAACTTCGTCAGAAAAGCAAAAGCAAATGTCTCGTATTTTGCATTTTTCGGCTTCAGTTGACCATCTGAATCGTCCGAAAAGCAAACGCGCTCAAAGGGCTTAAAAACGCCTTTTTCGTTTTTCCAAATTTCTTCCCCACTCCACTTTTTCGTCCTTCAGTCGTCTCTTCCCAATGCTCTTTTTTTTACCTGTCGACTTACACCTTTTTATATAGTGTACTTCCCGTATCGAAAAATACGCTATCTATTCTTATGAATTGTCAATGGTTTTTTGATAGTTTTTTTCGGTAGGAGTAAAGATTTTGTAATCTCGTTG
>CAMHJX010000074.1 GCA_946185535.1 uncultured Bacteroidales bacterium | reverse complement strand
TGGTAAAATAACGCGTTTTAGATGATTAAATCTGGTAAAATAACGCGTTTTAGATTATTTTGTTTATCTTTGCAGCAATTATAATTCGTTCAGTATGATAGACAAAAGGACATTGGAGTTCATCCTTGCCGACCAACAGGAAGAGATGGAGAACAAGGAACATGAGATGCTTTGCCATAGAAAAGAAGAAACCCTTGTTGATATGAACAGCACACAAGCGCAAGTGGTGATTGGCGTACGACGCAGCGGCAAGTCCACCCTTTGTTATCAAGCTTTGCAAAACACAGACGTGAAATATGCGTATGTCGATTTCGACGATGAACGTTTGGCTGGACTTCAGGCCGACCAGTTGAATGATGTGCTGGAAACCCTATATAAGATTTGTGGCGACTTTACTTGTCTTTTCCTAGATGAAATACAGAATGTTGAAGGCTGGCATCTTTTCGTCAACCGCATGCTCAGAAAAAAGATGCATGTCATTGTCACCGGGTCGAATGCAAAATTGCTAAGTGGTGAATTGGCCACGCACCTTTCAGGCAGAAACAAGGAAATACCGCTCTATCCTTTTTCTTTCAGGGAGTATTGTGTGATGAAGCAGGTCGATACGGACCGAAAGACCACCAAGGCCGAAGCATTCCGCAGGACAGCCTTTGACGACTATATGAGACAAGGGGGATTCCCCGAACTTCTTTCCATAAGTGACAACAAGACATATGTCAAGACCCTTGTCGACAACATATTGAAACGCGACATTGAACAGAGATACAAGATTGCTTATAAAGCGGCATTTGAGAGGCTGGCGCACCATTTGTTGAATATCTCGCCAACAATAGTAGTACCGAAAACTTTGGCCGAAGTGTTCCACTTCAAATCGGAGCATACGGCAAAAAACTATGTGGAACATCTAAAACAAGCCTATTTGTTGATAGGGGTGGAGAAATACTCACAGAAAAGTAAGGTGAGAGCCGTGCAAGAGAAAGTGTATGCCGTTGATGTAGCCATGATGAGCCAACGGGACAATGCTTTCGCAGGCGACAACCTCGGCCACCGGCTTGAAACCATCGTGTTAATCCACCTTGTGCGCAAATGCAAGATGGATGATTTGGATGTGTATTACCTAAACGAACGATATGGTGAATGCGACTTTGTGGTGTGCAAAGGAAACATTGTGATTCAAGCCATACAGGTGTCATACGACATCGTGGCCGAAAAAACACGAAAAAGGGAAATTGGAGGGCTTTTACTTGCCGCCCGACAAACAGGATGTACCAATCTTCTTTTGCTTACCGACCACGAAAGTGCCACAATTGAAGAAGACGGTCGCCAAATCAAAGTGCAACCCGTTTACGAGTGGTGCCTCGATTTGGGAATATAAGCCTTGGACTTCCTAAAAGAAAAAACATAACCGATATTTTCCCATCCACTTCATCCATTTCCATCCTAAATTATCCATTTCGGATACAAATTTTGTATCTGATTAGGATAATTAAAGCATTGATTATCAAATATTTAATTTGATTGTATGGAAATTTGTTGTAATTTTGCGGTGATAAACATATATACAACAATAAATATGGTAGAAACAATTCAATACCCCAAGTATCAGACTTTCTTCCATCGGCAAGAAGGCGAGAATACCAACATTGTGAAATGCAAACAATGTGGCAAGGAAATATCGGAAAACAAAGGTTGTATTTGTCCGCAATGCGGAGCCTATATCGGCAAGGAATTGTACCAAGAAAACGAATTTTTGGTTAAACTGGTGATTTCTGGTCATGTTGAGTCAAACTACGAACACGAAAAGGGTTTGATTTCTGACGAGGTTTTCGAGGAACGTATGAAAACCTTGGAACAAGTTGCCAAAAAAGTCAAGGACAGTAGCAAAGAATTAGAAAACTATCATAAAAGCAAATACGAGGCGACTGATAAACTTGGCAAATTTCACAACTCGTTATTATTTAGATTCACGAATGCCTATTACTCCTTTGTTTATGGGTTGGCAAGACCAGCGAGTAAAGGTTATGATGCGCCTGATGGTATTGATTTGGGTTATTCGATTGTTTTTGGCATCATTGGAGCCTTCCTTTTATTTGGTGCGACTAATGCGAAAGGTTTTGGTGCAGTATTGCTTGCTTTGATAGGCCTGTTTTTTGTCTTGGTTCCAATAATAGCAGTTATGGAGCGGATTCTCGGCAACAAGCCCAACGAAAACGAGTTTCTTAAGCATTGGACCTATTGGAAGCACGCAATTCATAGTAGACTCTGGGTTTATTTTTCAAAAAAATCTTATCAGGAGCTAGACTTGCGCGAATACTATTTGTCAGGATTTAAAGATCTTGTCGAGTATTACAAAAACCAGAATAATAATCCACACGATAAAGATGAATTGCTTTTGATGGCAGATGTCTTTAACTTGATGATTTACCAATGCATTTTGATTCGGGAAGATTATTTAATAAGTATAGGTGAAGAAGGCGATAAGTCAATTGATAAATGTAAAAAGCTATGGAGAGACTTAAATGAAAAATACGAAGTATAGACCCATCTGGACTTGTGGCCGCTACAATGCAGAAAAGCACGTGGCGCTGATGTACAACCTTTTGGCTGGATACAGCTATTTCTTTGAGTCATACTCGGCGGATGTCATCGGGCAGGTGCTTGCCGTACCGCGCAGTGGCGAGGTTGATGTGAAAAGGATAGCCTCGACGACAGGCATTGCCGAGGAGTCCATTGAGGCGTTTTTCGACACCTTAATTAATGCAGGACTGTTGACGAATTTTGTGCCGACAGCAGACGACATCAAAAAAATGCGCTCGCAATTGGCAGAAGCCAAACGTGTCGCTTCAATAACCACAGAGAAAACCACCAAGGAGAAACTGCCTTTCGACACCTCCTCGGCGGAACAGGATTATTTTAACGCCGTTGATGACGGCATGACGGTGACCTCTGTGATGTTCGAACTGACCTACAATTGCAGCGAGCAGTGCATCCATTGCTACAACCCAGGAGCCACACGCAACGACAGCGAAGTGAGCCACCGAGCCGACCGCGAGGAACTCAATTTGGACGATTACAAACGTATTATTGATGACCTCTGCGAGCATGGCTTGGTAAAGGTCTGCCTTTCGGGTGGCGACCCGTTCTCAAAGCCTATCGTTTGGGACATTATTGATTATCTTTACCAAAAGGAAATTGCTTTTGATGTCTTCACCAACGGGCAGCGCATTGTGGACAAGGTGGAACACTTGGCCAATTATTTCCCGCGCTTGGTTGGTGTAAGCATTTATAGCGGGGTGGCCGAAGACCACGATGCCATCACTCGTGTGAAAGGCTCGTGGGAACGTTCAATGAAAGTGGTGGAGCAGCTTGCCAACCTTGCCGTTCCCATGAACTTGAAATGCTGCATCATGCAACCTAACTTGCACAGTTATTACTTAGTGGCCAACTTGGCAAAGAAATACGCTGCCGAGCCGCAGTTTGAAATTAATATCAACGATTCCATTGACGGCGACCTTTGTGCCAGACAATTGAGGTTGTCTGAAGAACAACTGCAAGTGGTGCTCCGCGATAATAACATTGCATATCATGTTGATGAAGATACGCCGATTTATGAAGGCAATTCCATTTCAGATGTGGTAAATGGGTGTAGTGCAGCTGCCACTACGTTTTCAATTACACCAGACGGAGAGCTTCAGCCGTGTTGTGCTTTCCCAATGTCTTTTGGCAATTTAAAGAAACAATCCATCGGTAGCGTTTTTAATGAGAACCAATTGCTAAAGGAATGGCGTACAGTAACTTTAAAACAATATGAAGAATGTGGAAAACATGACTATTGTGGCTATTGTAACTTATGCGCAGGAAACAACTATGGTGAACATGGCAATTATCTTAAACCCGCAGAAACCAATTGCTATATGGCAAAAATCCGTGCGGGTTTGGCGAAAAAACTTAAGCAAGGCTTGGATTCCTTGCAGGGTCAAGATTTTGTAACCGCGTTAAAAGCCTTACCGAAGAACAAGGTGGACTTGCGACGCATTTTTGATACAAAAGGGATAAATGGTGTCTCCCGCAGTACACCTATAACTGACTAAATCATACGACGATGAAAGTAGAATTAGTTATCAGCAACGTCTCCAACGTCATGACCCCTGGTCACTGCGCTAATAATAGCAACGGCGTTTGCGGTATTAACGTGAGACAAATCTAATTGTAACATTTTATCAGGGGAGTGCTATTACCAGCGTTCCCCTGATAGTTGTTGAACACATTTTAAGAATGAACAAATAACAAGTCTTTATGGAACAAAAGAATTTAGAAAACATCAGAGAGAAAACCCTTAAGGGTCTTAAACTTGCACAAGAAACAAAAGAGGACAACATGATAAAACAAGCCCTTGAAATAATTGTCATGTCGTATGCTCAGACTTTAGTCCCGCGTGCGAATGAAGGCAATGTTGAAGACAAAGAAGTTCGTTTCTTGGTTAATGAGTTGAGTTTTTATCAAAATAACCTATGATATTATGCTCTCTGTTCAAGGAATTAATTTGAATTGCGTTGTTCTTGAGGAAACGGAAGAAAGAAAACTTCTTTATCCTTACCTTCGTTCCGAACACGGCGACAAAACCATGTGGCAAGTCAGTCCTATCCATGGCCGCAGTTATGTGGTGGGGAGGACTGGCGAAGGCCGCTATGTGGTGAGCAAAGGTAATGGCTTGGGCTATACGCAATACAACTTCGTTTTTACGCCCGAAATGCCATCGGATGTCTGGGGCTTGTTGCTCAAGGAAGATGCCTTGCGCGATTTCCACTGCGGACAGGAAGTGCAGGCCTTGGGAATCAAGACGAACCAAATGGAGTGTGTGCTGGAGCTGGATTATCCCATCCATATCGCCAAAACCAATGTGGACAGAAAACCCGTACTGCTGCAATACAATGTGGAATGTCCCTACCGAATCAGCGATGCGCCATTTATGACACGCGAGCAAATCACCAATGAGGTCAACAAATGGGAGAAGTTGAATGATAAAGGCTTTGACAAGGACTATCTCATTGCTGCCAATGTGCTTATTCGCGACCTCCGCATCATGCACGACCATGAGGTGCTACATAACGCCATCCATGAGCAGAACTACACTTGGGCGTTGGAACTGCTTGACTTTGAGTTGTGCCGCACCCCGAACTATCCTTACACCCAAGCTGACTATGAACGGCATGTGTGCAATCTGTATGACAGAGAAGTGATACAAACCTACCAAGTCATCATCTACATTGCAGGTTGCCTCAACGAACCTGTCGATTTCAAGCAACTCGACAACTTGTTTCTTGAATATGGTTTTGACTTAAACAATTTCAAATTATAAAACTATGGTCTATATTCCTTGTCAATGCTGCGGGAAAGAGTTTCCCAGCACCAGCAAATGGTACGTCTGCGACAAATGCGGGTATCGCGTTTGTCCTTACTGCCAACCCTATCACCGAGGCAAATACAGCAGCGGCGGCTTCAAATGCAGCCAATGCGCCTTCGGGTATTTGAAAGAACGATAATGCCGATTGAATTGTATTTCAAGAATCGTATGGAACTCCATAACAACACAGACGAAGAACGCAAACGCAAGGCTTTTATGAACGCCTTGTCGAACTTGGGGCTCATGAAGATGATTGAAGAAGAGGAAAAGACAGAAATCAACGAAATCCCGAAAAAAAGATAGATTTCGCTGGTTTCTGTATCATTCTATTCCTTATCCCTCACCAACCTCACGCTGCGCCCACCGTATTTGCTGGTTAGATTCAAAGGGTAGAAAAAGCTGTTGCTGAAATAGATGCCTATGGCTTGGGTGTTGTCCGCGATGGAGGATGACCAATAGAAGCCATAGTTGCCCACGAGGGCGACGTTGCACAAGTCGCGAATGCCGGCAGCAGGCAGAAACACCACTCCCTGTGACTCCAAACTCTTTGTCCAAAAAGGTTCAGTGATGTAATTGCTGTTAAAGATCGCATCTTCATTGTTGCCCCCCTCCAGATGATACCGGAGCGTGTCCCAGTCGTCGGGTAACAACAGCAAGCCATTGACGTTGTTCACCATGGCCTTGGCATAACGTATGCCCGAAGCCGTTTGACGCTTCTCAAGCAGATAATCCCATTCATCGATCCTTAACGTTCGCCAAACATTCTCCACATTGCCGCCATTGCTGATGGCATTGTAACCCCAATCGGCCTGCCCGTCACCATCGTACAAGTTCAAGGTGTCAATCCCATAGGCATTATAAAGGGTGCTGTCAGTAGTGAACCATTCCATCCTCCAGGGTTGCCAACAAACCGAGCCGTGCTCGCGACCGCTGGAACTCCATCCGAACAGGTCTAACCAACTGCGGCAGTTGGCTCCTTGAGTGATATTGGCATTGTCGCCGCCTGTTATTTCATACTGGTTTTCGGCAAAACGCCAGACACCCGTTGAAGGCTTGTATTGCAAGTTGCCTTTCGAGAAATACACCTGGTCGCCCGCCTCGTTGATGGTAAACAGCCCGTTGATGGCTCCTTCAGGCGCAGGGGGACGCGGCGGTAATGGCTCTTCCCTGAAGCCTACCAGCCAAACAATGGCACCTATCAGTAGCGCTGCAACTAGACCAATCCCAATCCTTGAGACTATTCCTATCATTTCGCTACGTTGCATGGCCTTTCGCAATGCGTCAACGCTTTGGTAACGCGCTCTTGGATCTTCCTTCAGACAATGTTGCGTTACTGAATCCTTGGCCAAGCCATAATGTTGTAAAATCTTGCCCAATGCATAAATGTCGGTGGCTGGGCCGAACAATTCGGTCTTGGCAGCCTGTTGTTCTGGCGCACAGTATTCTCGAGTGAAACCTACATCATGAAGGTAACTCTCGCTCCAGCCGAACCCCAAATCAATTAGCTTCACATGATGGCCTTTGTTGGTGATGAGGATGTTGCTGGGCTTGAGGTCGAGGTGCAGCATCTTCTTGTCGTGGAGATAGGCCAAAGCCGAAAACAACTCGTCGCAGAATTGTTTCCTATGCCCTTTCTCTTTGAAATAGTCAGGATGCTGAGCAACAAAAGCCTCAAGGCTGTCACCGTCGATGTAGTCCATGCGGATGAATGGGCCTTGTTCGTCCTCGTCGTAGGCGAAGTAACGCACAATGTTGGGGTGCTCCAACTCGATGCCGAGTTCGAACTCCTTGCGGAACAGGTTCATGTAAGCCTCAGAAGAACGCATGTCCTTCTTAGGCCGTTTGACACAATACACACGATTGTCTTTGACGAGACGATAGCAATCACAGGTGCCACCACTGTCAAACAACACTTCATCTTGGTTGTGTTGTACAGGATTGATGAAATCGGAATCGCTCATTAGGCTGCCTCCTTGATGAATAGTTCTGTCAATCCGTTTTGGCGTCCAGCCACATAACCCAACTCATTGCCGGCGGCATCGCGCACAATCTCGCCATTGCGGATGACTTGGTACACTTGCAAAGGATATTCCAAACGAAAACTAAAAATGGTCACCTCGTCGTTGACAAGCAATTTGCCGTTCAAGCTCTCTGTCACGCGGAATTTGTTTTCACCTATACACAGCAAAGCGATATGACGGTTGGGTAACCATGATGCCTCCACCGTTGTGCCTTCTCGAATTTCATCGGCGAAGAAAGCCTTTTCCATCCAGTCGCTTTCAACGGGTTGCATGCCAGTCAGCGCTTCCCATGAAGGCGAACCGAGATAATGCGCCAAAGCGTCAAGGGTGGCTTTGCGTGGCGCGATAGGGGATTTTGCATAGCCCATAAGCCGTTTCAGGGTGTTGACACCCAAACGGTCGCTGGCTGGAAACGACTCCGAAAGCACTTCGAAGTCCTTGGCATTGCTGAAGTCGAGCCCCGACTTCTTCTTGATCATTGCTATGATGGGAAGGGACAACATGGTTTCGCTTATTTTGGGCAAAAATAAGCATTTTCATGTTAGGAATCGAAAGAAA
>CAMHJX010000073.1 GCA_946185535.1 uncultured Bacteroidales bacterium | reverse complement strand
AGAACCGTTTCGGGTCGGCCTCCGAGTTGGGCATCTTCGAGATGAACGCCACGGGACTGCGCGAGGTGGCCAATCCCAGCGAGATTCTCCTCTCGCAACGCGACGAGGAAGTGAGCGGCATCGCCATCGCCGCCACCATGGAAGGCCAACGCCCCATGCTCATCGAGACGCAGGCCTTGGTGAGCAGTGCGGCCTACGGCACCCCGCAACGCTCCGCCACGGGCTTCGACATCAGGAGGATGAACATGCTGCTTGCAGTGCTCGAAAAACGCGCTGGATTTAGGCTTTCAGTAAAAGATGTGTTTTTAAATATTGCTGGTGGCCTCCATGTGGATGACCCTGCCATTGATTTAGCCGTCATTGCTGCGGTGCTTTCGTCGAATGCCGACGTGCCTATTCCATCAAGTTATGCCTTTGCTGCCGAGGTGGGGCTCTCGGGCGAAATCCGCGCCGTCACCCGCATCGAAGCCCGCATCGCCGAAGCCGACAAACTTGGTTTTGAGAAGATTTTTATCTCGAAATACAATGCCAAGGGCTTGGACACCAAGCGCTTTAAGATTCAGATTGTGCCTGTGGCTTCGGTGTATGAGTTGGGGGCGGAGTTGTTTGGATAAATGCCTAAATCCATTCTTCTTCCTCTAAGTCTTGGAACACGACATTGGTGATGTTATGCTTTTTGAAAAGACTCTTTACACGCTCAGTCACAATGATTTTACCGCTTCCTTCAGGTGAGAAAAAATCACAACCGTCCCAACTATCCAAAGGGAAATAAAAACCTTTCATTATCGAAAAGCGGCCTGAAGGGATTATTATGTCGGAGTTTTGAATCGCCTCTTCAGGATATTCTATCGTCTGTATCACCTTGGATTTCGAAATGTCGAACGCTCCGCATTTTCCCGTTATCGTAAGTAGGAAATACTTTAAATCTTCGTGGTCATTGATGGTTATGGGATAGAATTTACAACCAGTTATATTATTGTCCTGCAATAATTTAACTACTTTCTCTGAAACTGCATACAACAACCCCTTTCCAGCCGTGACTACATCCCAAAACTTTTTGCCAAAATTTGGGTTGACCATAAAATGGAGTTCTCCTTTCGGAATGTCTTCGTCCTTTCCGATTTTTAAATCATCCCATGAATCCCATTCTTTTTGGCTATAGCAACAAGGATTTAAAACCAGGCTTCCTCTTCCCTCATGGAAACTATAGAATTTTGTTGTGCTCATTATTATCTTTCGTTTATAAGATATGCCATCCGTCAAAACCACAATCGTAATCTATAACACCGCCACCGCATTCCGAATCTTCGCCATCCATCGGATGACATCCTTGTCTTTTCGAGCCATCTGAAGATTGTATTTGGTCTGGATGCGCATCAGCAACTCGGCGGGCAGGCCGAGAGCCGCCTCAAAGAGCAAGGCCGTATTGGTGGTAAGAGGGCGATGGGCATTGAGCAGTTCATTGAGCACGGAATAAGACATACCCACATTTTGGGCAAATTCGCGCTGCGAAATGCCACGGTCTTCCAACTCATCTTTGATAATCTCCCCAGGGTGTGTAAATCTGAAAGGAGTCAGGTTATTGGCAATCATTTCGTCTTTAATTCCGTCAATGTGTATCATAGCTCAATTAATAAAACGGGAAAAAGAAGAAATACGCGGCCACCCATTCGCGGGGGATGCCTTGGGCTTTGCCAATGCTGGAACCGGTGCTATTGCGTACCGTGCCATCGCTTTCTACCTTGCCAATGCTGGCACCACTGCTGTTGCGCACTGTTCCGTCGTTGTCAAGCTTTCCAATGCTTGATCCACTGCTATTGCGGATAGTGCCGTCCCTATCAATCTTGCCGATGCTGGATCCAGAGCCGTTGCGGATAGTGCCATCGCTGTCGAACTTACCTACACTGGAACCACTGGAGTTACGGATAGTACCTCCATTCTCAATTGTGCCACAGCGCGAACCACTGCTGTTATATACGGCCTGAGCTATGGCTTCCGAAGCCATCATCATAGCTATAGCCAAAAACATAACTCGTAATGCTTTCATGTTTTTTTCTTGTTTAATGGTTAAACTTTCGATGCAAAAGTAGTAAAAAAGAAAGCAATAATCATTCCAAACGAAAAAAAGCGAAGATTTAGATACGAAATGCAAACAATAAGAGTAAGAGAAAAATGCGTACTTTTGCAAAAAATAGGGAATGGACCAAGAAAAAATCATACTAGGCATCGACCCAGGCACGATGGTGATGGGCTACGGCATCATCCGTGAACAAGGCAAACAGCTGGAACTCCTCACGATGGGGGTTATCAACTTGAAGAAGTTGGCGAACCAAGCACTAAAGCTGAAGAAAATCTTCGAGCGCGTGCTGGAAATCATCAACGAATACCATCCCGACGAATTGGCTATCGAGGCACCGTTTTTCGGGAAAAATGTGCAGTCGATGCTGAAGTTGGGACGTGCCCAAGGTGTGGCCATGGCCGCCGCACTCTATCGCGACATCCCCATCTTCGAGTACTCGCCCAAGACCATCAAGCAGAACATCACGGGCAACGGCAACGCCTCAAAGGAACAAGTGGCCAAGATGGTGCATTTCATCCTCAAGACCGATGAAGACCCCAAATTCTTCGATGCCACCGATGCCGTGGCTGCTGCCGTATGTCACTCTATCAGTAAAGGCAAGGATGTGAACTATACCAAACACACCACTGAGAAAGCCAAGGCACACCGACGCCCCGACTGGAGCCAGTTCATCGCTGAAAATCCCGATAGGGTGAAATGATTTAAGAAATTGCCTTTCTATGTCATTCCTGCGCTAGATAAGTGCGTTGGCATGGAATCTATAGAAAGGCAATTTCTGTTATAGTTCTGATGACAAATGGTATTTTCCGCTGCCGTAAATCTTCATCTCGTAGCCGTTTGCAGTAGGCAGACAAACCTCCGCAGTGGTGTTGGCAGGGATAACAATATTCCATTCAAAATGGTTGCCCTCACGCTTCCAATGGCTTTCGATGCGACCTGAAACCGAATTGTAGGCACAATTCACAAAATCCAGCCCCTCAATGGGATAAGGCTTAAGCTGGATCTTGCTGTAGCCTGGCTTCAAGGCACGGATGCCGCCGAGGTATTCGTATTCCCAAAGGATGAGGTCGCCGAGTAGCATCACATGATTGCCTGAGTTCATGGCAGGATCGGCGGTATTGCCATTCCAGAGCTCCCAAATAGTTGTGGCACCGTTACGATACATGTACCCCCAACTCGGATAGGTATCGTTAGAAGCAATCTTGAAGGCGAGGTCACCGTGACCATATTCCGTCAGGAAACGCATCAACTGTTGGATGCCGATGACGCCCGTCGACACATGTCCACCACATTCGTTCATGGTCTTGTTGATAATGCTTTCCATCACCTTGTCTTCCAAGCCTTTGGGCACCATTCCGAACCACAAGGGCAGGATGTTAGCCGTCACGGTGTTGTTGGCATAGACACCCGTCACTCGATTGAAGTATTTGTCGTTGAAAGCTATGGTAGATGTAGTGATTTCCTGCTGGAAAAATGCCACATCTTCATCGAAACTCAAGATTTCGGCGAACTTTGCCATCTTGCCACAGAGGTAGCAGTAGAAGGGTGTTGAAAGCACCGTCGCATCGGTGATGCGGGTTGCATCGTTAGAATGGATGAGCTCGAGCGACTCGGGCGGCATGCACCAGTCGCCGTAAGTATCACGAGGCATGAGGCCTGCTCGCATGTAGTCATTCTTCATGTGAAGCATCCATTTTTTCCAAGCCGCATAATGTTGGCAGATGGGCTCCATGTCGCCAAAGCGGGTGTAGAGCATATCCGTCACGGTGACCATGGCGCCGGGCCAGGTCATATTATCGGTGTAGCCACGCCAATAGGGCGGGATGACATTGGCTAATGAGCCGTTGTCCCATTGGCTGTCATCGCCATCGGTGAGCCATTTGGCATAAAGCTGATGGTTGTCGAAGATGTACGACTCGCCGTAATTGCCTGTAGTACGGTCACCCGTCCAGCCCATACGCTCATCGCGTTGCGGACAATCGGTGGGCATGGAACGGTAGTTGCCACGGATACCCCAGTAGGCATTGTGGTACACCGCGTTGATGATTTCGTTGGAGGTCTCAAACGAACCTGTGATGGGCATCTCATCGTAGATGACCCAGCCTTCGAAGTCATCCATATTGGGTGTTTCGCGCAGGCCGGAGATTTCAACATAACGGAAACCATGGTAGATGAACATGGGATGCCATGAAATAGGTAGAGACGTTGCGCGCAACGTCTGTGCACCACAAATGTAGCGGTCGATGTTCTCCGAGCTACGTAGGTTGGCGGTATAAAGTAGGCTATCGGGAGTCAAAAGCTCGGCGAAGCGCAGGATGATGTTGTCGCCTGGTTGTTGTCCGCGAGCCTTCATATCGATGAAGCCGACCATGTTTTGACCCATGTCGAGGTACCATTTGTCGCCTTTTTGGAACAGACTGACGGGTTTCAGTTTCTCCATCACCTTGATGTTAGGATTGGGCTGGGCCGTGAGCTGACCTTCGGGAGCATCTACAAGTTCGGCTTGGAGCCAACCATTGTCATCGTAACCCGCTTTGTTCCAATCGCCGAGGTCAAAGTTTTCATCATAGGTCTCGCCGTCCCATTCGTTGGCGGTGCGGATGGGGCCACGGTTAGTGATTTTCCAGGTCTCATCGCTGACGATGGTCTCCTTTTGACCATCCTTATAGGTCACTTCGAGTTGCAAAAGCAGTCGTGGCGTGCCGAAGCCAAACACATGATCAGAGCCGTCCCAGTTGGGGTTGGCGGCGTTGTAGCGAAGGGATGTGTAGCGTCCACCTTCAAGGATGATACCGATAGCGTTATCACCACTGTTGAGCATCTTCGTGACATCGTAGGTGTTGAAATACACGCGCTTCGAGTACCATGAAAGGGTAGGTTTCAGCAGTTCCTCTGGCGCGACTTCGCTGCCGTTGAGGTAAGCGCTGTAGACGCCCATTCCGCTGACATAAAGTCTCGCCTCTCTGACCTCGCTTTTGAGGGCAAATTCTTTTCGGAGATAACGGGCAGCCAAGCGGGTTTTCCCTACCAGCACATCATCCTCAAACTCATGTCCAATCCATTTCGCCTGCCAATCCTCTTGGTTCAACAGGCTGATTTCAAACGATTTGACTTCGCTTTCCACTTTGGCTTTTATGCCTTTTGCGACTACAGTCGTGATGACTTTCCAATAGGCTTTGTCGCGGCCGTGGAGTTCCTTGCCTGCATAAGGGATGTAAAGCATTTGGCTGGAAGGAAGCACGCCTGAATCCCAAAGGTCGCCAATTCCATTTTGGGCGTTTTCAGCGGTCGAAGCCACAATGATGTGATAGTCTTTTTGGACTACTTCGTTTTCCGTGGTCTCATAGTTCCAGCTGAAGCGCGGCTGAGCTGTGGCCAAAGGCTGTTCGTGGAATTGTTGCTCTACATTGGGGTTGGTGATGGTGATGTTTAGATTGTTGGTGCAGCAGGTAATGGTTAGGCCGATGGCTGCTAAGATGGCTAGTATAAGTATAGTTTTCTTCATAACGATAAATCTTCTGACTCACGAAAATACATTCATTAATATGATTCCAATAGAAATATTTTTAAACACCCTTTATCATCTCTATTAGAAACCCTTTAATATCATCGCTACAATATGCCCAATTATGGTCATGGGCATTTTGTCTAGGCTTATTTTCAACCTTTCCATCATATGGATTATTAAAAGGTATCCACTTGATTTTGGAGTTTGTTCCATCAATTGGAAAACCATTAAGATAGAATTGGAGGTATGTGGAACGGCCATCGTACCGAGGCTCATCTTGCAAAATGTAATTCACCCCACCGCCTGAAGTATCTAGACGGACAAATTTTTTTGCTTGAATGTCATAGACTGCATATTTGCGGATTAGTGCTGATGCTCGATAATGTTTCTCGGGGTTTTCAAAAGTAATATCGAAACCTGACCAATGTGAATGAAGGGTCATTAGTGGAAAATACGGTACCTGTCTATCTTTAAACTTATCATTACGATGGTACACTATTTCATCTTTTATTTGTATGCCATCATGATTTATTTCTTCATGATAATAGAATTCAAGAGTGTGAATGAAGATAGCATATTCTTCTCTAACTTTTATAAAACCACCATAAATCATCTTTTTAGCAAGCGCTTCAAAAGGCTTTTCCAATGATTTGAGTTTTTGTTCCTCTGTGTTCCCATGTGCGCCATCAAATTCTTTCAAGCACTCCATTAAAGTGTGTTTTTTTACGAATTCATCAGTAAGGTTTGTTGTCATAGTGCTAATGGATTTGTTATTGTCTTTGTTTATCTGATGTTTCTTCCAAGATGTTCCAACTGATGCAGTTTAATGCTCCTCCATCCTTTACGATGTCTCTACATCCCTCTATCAAGATTACCTTTTGCTGCGGATAGAGTTGTTGTATCTGTTCAACAGCCATTTGGTCTTCTTTGTAGAACAATCCAGGCACAAAAATACAATTTTCTGTTTGAAGAAAGTTCAAATAAGCCCACGACATTTTTGAACTGAGTGGCAATTCGTATTCCAATTCTTCAACAATGAAGTGTGCAGACAAGATTTCAAGCAAATGCTGCCGGAGATTTTTGTCAAAATCCACATAATTATTCAATAATACAATGTTTCCTCGGATATATCTGACCATTCCATCGGCATGGCCATACATTTCATAACGATCCCAAGGTATCAGTACCAACTCGGCTTGAAATAGTTCTTCCAACTCTTTGATTAAGTCATTCTTTTCTTTATGAAAATTCTCTTGGAAGATCTTGTCGGTCATTATGACCTTGTTTCCGCATTTGATCACATTACCTCCGTCTAATATGATGCCGGTCTTGATGCAATTCAGTTTCAGTTTTTTACAAATGAAATCGTAATTTGGAATATAATCCTCAAAGCCTTTCAAATAATCAGGTTGATACCGATATTGAAGGAATTTATTATGCTCTAATTGGATGGGCATATAGTCTCGTGCCCAAATGTGTTTTACCGATTCTGTCAAAGGAAGGAACGCATTGTTAATGCCTTCCGTTGTTAATGCTTTCAGAAGATTCAAGTAGGCTGGCATATAATGGAGTAATCCTTGCGCCAGATAGACTTTGTTGGTTCGGCTGTCAATAATCATAATCCGTATAGTTTTTTGGTTCTTTGTTTTTTGTGGAAACAATCATGTTTTGCAAATTCCAGCATTCAGGAATGTCCACATCAATGATTGCGGTTTTTCTTTTTCGAGTTGTCGATTTTTCTTTTTCCATAGCATCAAGGTCTGTATTTGAATCGAGTGCAAAGGAATAGGATTTTTCATGGGTAGCAAAAGAAAATTCGTTAAAAAATGTTAAAATTTTCTAAATAGTTATTTACATAATTATAATGAATTTACAATCTATTGATTATAAAATAAGAATTGAAAATCAATAACGTATTGGAAATCAAATACATGATATTACTAAGCCACTTCAACAATCAACTCTCACTGTGCCAATTGGGTAAACACTATGGTTTTACTAGTGACAAATCTTTTCAAACTCCCAACACCACTGCAGGCTCTATATTGAGTTTGAGGCAAAGGTTGCGGGAGAGTTGATAAGACGGCTCCATTTTACCATGCATCAGTTCGCTCATCCTCGATGCACTGATGCCAAGGAGCTTTGCCACAGCTGCCTGTGTCAAACTGCGCTCGTACATGCGGAGCCTAATGACATCAGGCAATGTCGGTTTGCTAAAGGAGAAATGAAGGTCCTCGTATTCCTCTACCATGTCGGAAAGCATGTCAAGTTCCAGCATGTTCGGGTCATCTTCGGGTACATCGTCACCGGTCAGCGGAAGAAGTTCATCAATTCTTTTCAAAGCGGCCCGATATGCCACCTCGCTTTTAATCTGTGCCATATCTCAATTGTTTCCTGACTTCGACAGCTAAAATTTCATGTTTTTCTTATCGATTGATTATCAAC
>CAMHJX010000072.1 GCA_946185535.1 uncultured Bacteroidales bacterium | reverse complement strand
GTGGAACCTGCATCACGCTCTTGTAGTGGAATTCTTCCATCAATGCAGGCACGATCTCACTCTTGTATTGTCCTCTAAGTCTGGGTTGATAGTTCATGATTACTTAATGATTTCACCTGATTTCTTTGAATAACGGACCAATTTGCCGTTCTCGTCTTTCTTACGCCCAATCCTCGAGGGTTTGCCGGTCGAGTCGACCACCATGAGGTTGGAGATGTGGATAGGGGCTTCTTGTTTGATGATGCCACCTTGAGGATGTTCCGCGTTGGGACGGGTGTGCTTGGAGATGATTCTAACGCCTTCGACGATAGCTCTGTTCTTCTTCACATCGACCCTGAGGATCTTACCTTGCTTGCCTTTATCGTTGCCTGAAAGGACCAAAACGAGGTCGCCTTTCTTAACATGTAATTTGCTCATTTCTTTCAGTTTTTAAATGTTGATTAAAGCACTTCTGGAGCGAGCGAAACTATTTTCATGAACTGCTTTTCACGCAACTCTCTGGCCACTGGCCCGAAGATACGGGTGCCGATGAGTTCACCGGCTTGGTTCAGCAGCACGCAAGCATTGTCATCGAAGCGGATGTAGGATCCGTCGGCACGACGGGTTTCCTTCTTGGTGCGGACTACGACTGCCTTCGAGACGGTTCCTTTCTTTACGTTACCGCTCGGGATGGCGCTTTTCACGGTGACGACGATGATGTCGCCCGTGTGGGCGTAACGCTTCTTGGTTCCGCCCAACACTCTGATGCAGAGAACTTCCTTTGCACCGCTATTGTCAGCTACTGCGAGTCTGGTTTCCTGTTGTATCATTTTACTTAGCCCTTTCGATAATTTCTACTAATCTCCAATGTTTTCTCTTGCTCAGCGGACGGGTTTCCATGATGCGCACGGTATCGCCAATGTTGCATTCTTCTTTCTCGTCATGAGCCATAAAACGGTTCGTCTTCTTGATAAACTTGCCGTAAATCGGGTGTTTCTCACGACGCTCGATTTCCACGACGATGGATTTCTGCATCTTGTTGCTGACGACCACGCCGATTCTTTCTTTTCTAAGGTTTCTTTCCATTTTTCTGCGTCGTTTAATTATTTATTACCTTCAAGTTCACGTCTTCTCAATTCGGTCAGATAACGGGCAATGTTCTTGCGAGTTTCACGGATCTGATTGGGATTGTCGAGCGGCGAAACGGCATGGTTCAGTCTCATCTTCACCAACTGCTCGCGGGCCTGGTCCAAACGGTCGTTCAGGTCGGCGGTGCTCATCTCTCTGATTGCTTCTTGCTTTTTCATTGTATATTATCCTCCAAATTATTCGACGTAATCTCTTCTAACAACAAACTTCGTGGTTACGGGAAGCTTCTGAGCGGCGAGACGGAGAGCCTCTTTGGCGACGGCCAACGGCACACCCTCGGCTTCGAACAGCATGTGACCCGGAGTGACACGAGCTACAAAGTATTCGGGATCACCCTTACCTTTACCCATACGAACATCCAAAGGCTTCTTGGTGATGGGTTTGTCGGGGAAGATGCGGATCCAGATTTGGCCTTCACGCTTCATGTAACGGGTGACGGCCTGACGGGCGGCCTCAATCTGACGAGCAGTAATCAAAGCCTCTTCAAGTGTCTTGATTCCAAAAGAGCCGAAAGCAAGTTGATGAGCGCGATGGGCGTTACCTTTCATCTTGCCTTTCTGTGGCCTTCTGTATTTTTGTCTTTTAGGTTGTAACATATTCAGTCAACTTTTAAAGATTAAACACGATCATTTACGTTTGCCTTCACCACCACGACGGGGACCACGACCGGCAGGACGCGGGGCACCACCTTGCTTCTTTGCAGGAGCATTGACGGAGGTGGGAACCAGCTCGGGCTTACCATAAATTTCACCTTTACAGATCCACACCTTGATGCCGAGACGGCCGTAAGAGGTATGGGCTTCCACCAAGGAGTAGTCGATGTCGGCGCGCAGCGTGTGCAGCGGGATACGACCTTCCTTGTACGACTCGGAACGTGCGATTTCGGCACCTCCGACACGACCCGAAATCAAGATCTTGATGCCCTCAGCGCCCATTCTCATGGTGCCGAACGAAGCGGTCTTGATGGCGCGGCGATACGACACGCGGCCTTCAATCTGCTTGGCAATGGTGCTTGCCACGATGTAAGCGTCAAGCTCAGGTCTCTTGATCTCGTTGATGTTGATTTGGATTTCCTTGCCGGTGAGCTTCACCAGTTCTTTCTTCAGCTTGTCGACTTCTTCGCCGCCCTTGCCGATGATCATGCCCGGACGAGCAGTAAAGATGGTGACAGTGACATACTTCAAGGAACGTTCGATGGCGATCTTTGAGATGCCGGCTTTGCCGAGACGGGCGTTCAGATACTTGCGGATCTTGTCGTCCTCAACGAGCTTAGCCGAAAAGTCTTTTCCGCCAAACCAATTGGAGTCCCATCCTTTGATGACTCCCAGTCTAAGACCTATAGGATTAGTTTTTTGTCCCATTATTTAAATCTTTTTATTCTCCAATTATTCTTCGTTTGCATCGTTAGCAATTCTGCTGTCCACAATAATCGTAACGTGATTTGAACGCTTGCGGATGTGGAATGCACGTCCGTGAGGGGCGGCCTGGATGCGCTTCAGCGTGCGGCCTTCGTCAACCCAGATCTCTTTCACGTAAAGGTTGCTGTCTTCAACGCGCTTGCCTTCGTTCTTGGCTTCCCAGTTGGCGATAGCCGAACGGAGCAGCTTGTAAACCGGCTTGGCGGCGTCCTTAGTCGAGTATTGCAACGAGTGCAGTGCCAATTCCACCTTCATACCTCTGATCATGTCAGCCACGAGGCGCATCTTGTAAGGTGATGTCGGGGTATCGTTCAGATGAGCGATGGCGACATTCTTGCGAGCTTCCTTCAAAGCTTCTGCTCTTTTATGTTTTCTTGCTCCCATTGTTACCTAGTATTACTTGTTACCTTTATCTTTGTTACCAGCATGACCTCTGAAGATACGGGTCGGAGCGAACTCGCCCAGCTTATGGCCAACCATGTTTTCAGTCACATAGACCGGGATGAACTTGTTGCCATTGTGGACGGCGATCGTTTGACCGACGAAATCAGGAGAAATCATTGATGCTCTTGACCAGGTCTTGATGACGGTCTTCTTGCCGCTTTGCACATTTTCCATCACTCTCTGTTGGAGTTTGTAGTGGATGAACGGGCCTTTCTTAAGTGATCTACTCATAGTTTTATGCGATTTTCCTGATTATTACTTCTTTCTTCTGTCGATGATATACTTGTTCGAAGCAGCCTTCGGTGAACGGGTCTTGTAACCCTTTGCCGGCAAGCCCTTGCGTGAGCGCGGGTGACCGCCAGAGGCACGACCTTCACCACCACCCATCGGGTGATCGACCGGGTTCATGACAACACCACGGTTGTGAGGACGACGACCGAGCCAACGGCTACGGCCAGCCTTACCTGACTTCTCGAGGTTGTGGTCAGCATTCGAAACGCTGCCGATAGTAGCCTTACAAGCTTGGAGAATCATACGGGTTTCGCCTGAGGGCATGCGGAGGATGGCATACTTGCCGTCGCGGCTCATCAGCTGAGCGTAGCTACCGGCGCTGCGGGCCATCTTGGCGCCTTGGCCAGGACGAAGCTCGATGTTATGGATAATCGTACCGAAGGGGATTTCGCTCAGATAAAGGGTGTTGCCCACATTGGGTTGGATACCCTTACCGGAGAGGATCTCCTGACCGACCTTCAGGCCGGCGGGGGCGATGATGTAACGCTTCTCACCATCCTTGTAGAATACAAGGGCGATTCGGGCGGTACGGTTGGGATCGTATTCAATAGTCTTCACAACGCCCGGGATACCATCCTTGTCGCGTTTGAAGTCAATGACTCTGTACATTCTCTTATGGCCGCCGCCACGGTAGCGGACAGTCATTTCACCACTTGAGTTACGACCACCCGTGCTCTTCTTGGGTCTCAGTAACGACTTCTCGGGTTTGTCGGTCGTGATCTCGTCAAAAGCGCTAATCACTTTGAAGCGCTGACCTGGTGTCGTTGGTTTATATTTCTTTAATGCCATGATCAGATGTTGCTATAAAAGTCAATTGTGTAACCTTCTTTCAACGTCACGATAGCTTTCTTGAAAGCGGCGGCGCGGCCATTGATGGCGCCCGACTTCGTGTAGCGTGACTTCTTCTTTCCATCGTAATTCATCGTGTTGACGGCCTCAACCTTCACATCGTAGAGCTTTTCGATGGCGTCCTTGATCTGATACTTATTGGCGTTCTTGTCGACGATGAAAGCGAATCTGTTCAGCTTCTCGCTGATGGCGGTCATCTTTTCGGTAATGACGGGTTTCTTTATGATAATCATCTCTTTCGTGTTTTAAGCGTTAAACATTATCCAAGGATCTCGTCGATAGGCTTGATGGCGCTCTCGGTGAGGAAGATCTTCTTGGCTTTCAGAATATCATAAGCATTCAGGTTGCGTGCCAGCATCACTTCAGTGCGCTGGATGTTCCTAGCGGAAAGGACCACGTTCTTGTTCGGCTCGGCAAACACGAACATGTTTCTGCCGCCATTGACCTTGAAAGAGTCGAGGATCTGGACCATTTGCTTGGTCTTGGGAGCTTCGAAGTTGAAGTCCTCGATGACCATGATGGCATCATCCGTAATCTTGCTCGACAAGGCTGACTTGCGGGCCAACACTTTCACTTTCTTGTTCAGCTTGAAGCTGTAGTCGCGCGGCTTGGGACCAAACACGCGTGCACCGCCTCTGAGGAGGGGTGAGTTGATGTCGCCACGACGTGCACCGCCGGTGCCCTTCTGACGGAAGAGCTTGCGGGTGCTGCCCGACAACTCGCTGCGTTCCTTTGACTTGTGAGTGCCTTGGCGCTGATCGGCCAGGTATTGTCTCACTGCCAGATACATGACATGCTCGTTGGGTTCGATGCCGTAGATGTCGTCATTCAGCTGAACCTTGCGGCCTGTATCTTCGCCTTTGATGTTATAAACTCTTAGCTCCATCTCTCAATCATTAAATATCCGTTATTATGGCCCGGAACGGCGCCTTTCACCACTAACAAATTCTTCTCGGGAACGACCTTCATGATGAGGAGGTTCGTCACCTTCACTTTATGGTTGCCCATCTGGCCGCCCATGCGCAATCCCTTGAACACTCTCGAAGGATAAGCGCAAGCACCGATGGAACCAGGTTTTCTCAAACGGTTGTGCTGACCGTGAGTTGCTTGACCAACGCCATTGAAATGATGACGTTTCACTACGCCCTGGAAGCCTTTACCTTTGCTGATGCCGCTGACATCAACATACTCGCCTTCCATGAACACGTCGACGGTAAGGGTTTCGCCCAATTGTTTTCTGTGGCCTTCTTCGAAACGCGAGAATTCGCGCACCAGTTTCTTAGGAGTCGTGCCGGCCTTGGCAAAGTGGCCAAGTTCAGCCTTAGTTGCGTTCTTCTCCTTCTTCTCATCGAAACCTAACTGGATGGCGCTGTAACCGTCTTTCTCAATCGTTCTGACTTGGGTGACAACGCAAGGACCTGCCTCGATGACAGTGACGGGAACCATCTTTCCGGCCTCGTCGTAAATGCTTGTCATACCAATCTTTTTTCCTAGTAATCCTGACATGCTACTTTAGCTTTTTAATTTGTTGTACTAGATAGGTTTAATTACAATTTGATTTCTACTTCCACACCACTGGGGAGCTCCAGCTTCATCAGTGCGTCGATCGTCTGAGAAGTCGAGTTGTAGATGTCGAGCAAACGCTTGTAGGTCGAAAGCTCAAACTGCTCTCTCGATTTCTTGTGGACGAATGTTGAGCGCAATACGGTGTAGATCTTCTTGTTAGTCGGCAACGGAATAGGACCGCTGACAACTGCTCCGGTCGCTTTAATGGTTTTTACGATCTTCTCGGCTGACTTGTCAACCAAGTTGTGGTCGTGCGACTTCAGTTTAATTCTAATTCTCTGGCTCACAATAATTATTTTTATTGAATTGTTTGCTTAAATGAATAATAGTCCTTTTGCCTTCTTGATCACCACTTCGGCAAGGGCTTCGGGGACGGGGGCGTAATGGCTCAACTCCATGTTGAAGTTGGCACGGCCCGACGACAGCGAGCGCAACTGGGTGATGTAACCAAACATCTCAGCCAACGGCACGTCTGCCTTAATCGTCTGGAAGCCAATGTCGGCAATGACTTCGCGCAATATTGATCTCTTTTTGTTCAAATCGCCCGTGACGTCACCAATGTATTCGTCGGGGCAATGTATTTCTACTCTCATGATAGGTTCCATCAACACGGCACCAGCTTTCAGGCCGGCCTCCTTGAAGGCGATGTGCGCTGCACTCTCGAACGAGAGGGCGTCGCTATCCACCGGATGGAACGAACCGTCGGTAAGGGTCACCTTGAGGTTCTCGACCGGGAAGCCTGCCAACACACCGTTGGACAGGGCGCCCTTAAAGCCTCTCTCCGTGGCTTGGATGAACTCGGCTGAGAGGACACCACCCTTCACTTCGTTGACAAACTGCAATCCGTGGACACCTTCTTCGGCAGGACCCATAGTGAACTCGATATCGGCAAACTTTCCCTTGCCACCGGTCTGTTTTTTATAGACTTCACGATGCTGAATTGTTTGAGTAAAGGCTTCCTTGTACGCGACCTGCGGACGGCCGGAGTTGACTTCAACGCCAAACTCTCTCTTGAGGCGGTCCATGATAATGTCAAGGTGCAATTCGCCCATACCGGACAATATGGTCTGACCCGAATTTTCATCGGTGTGTACGAACAGCGTAGGATCTTCCTCAACCAATTTGGCCAAGGATTGATCCAGCTTGTCTAAGTCTGCTGTAACTTTGGGTTCGATGGCGATGTTGACCACAGGCTCGGGGAACTTGATGTTCTCGAGCACCAGCGGTTTGTTCTCGACACAAAGCGTGTCACCCGTGCGGATGAGCTTGAATCCGACGGCGGCACCGATGTCGCCAGCCGAAATCTCTTCCAAGGGCAACTGCTTGTTGGCATGCATCTGAACGATCTTGGCGATGCGTTCGCGTTTGCCCGTCGACACATTGAGAACCATTTCACCAGCCTTCAAAGTCCCGGAATAGACGCGGAAGAAACAAAGACGACCGACAAAAGGATCGGTGGCAATCTTGAACGCCAAGGCACAGAAAGGCTCCTTGGGGTCAGCCTTGCGAATCTCTTCTTGTTCGGTCTTCGGATTGATACCCTTCACATGGTCGATGTCCAAGGGGCTAGGCAGGTAGTTGACGATGGCGTCAAGCAGAGGCTGCACGCACTTGTTCTTGAACGATGAACCGCACATCACGGGGCAAATGCGAAGGTCAAGCGTAGCCTTGCGGATTTGGCCGATAATCTCTTCGGCAGTGATGCTATCAGGGTCTTCCATGTATTTTTCAAACAAGGTCTCATCATCTTCGACGGCGCCCTCGATGAGGTCAGTGCGATACTTCGCAACCATTTCCTTCATGTCTTCGGGAATCTCGATTTCATCGTAGACAGAGCCATTGTCGGTTTCTTCCCAAGCGTACGCCTTATTCGTGATAAGGTCAACAATACCGATGAAGTCATCTTCGGCACCGATAGGCAGCTGGACGGCGACGGGAGTAGCATGGAGCTTCTCGCGGATTTGGTCCAACACCTTATAGAAATCGGCACCTGCACGGTCCATCTTGTTGACGTAGCAGATACGAGGGACGTTGTATTTGTTGGCTTGATGCCACACGGTCTCTGACTGAGGCTCTACCCCACCGACGGCGCAGAAGATGGCAATGGCGCCATCAAGCACGCGTAACGAACGTTCCACTTCGACGGTGAAGTCGACATGGCCAGGGGTGTCGATAATGTTGATCTTATAAGCCTCATTGTTAAGGTGCCAGAACACCGTTGTTGCAGCAGAAGTGATGGTGATGCCACGCTCTTGCTCCTGTACCATCCAGTCCATGGTGGCGGCGCCGTCGTGAACTTCACCTATCTTATGACTACGGCCAGTATAATAGAGGATACGCTCCGTCGTGGTCGTCTTACCGGCGTCGATGTGAGCCATGATGCCGATATTACGCACGAGGTTGAGCGGATTCATCATATTTTCCTGTCCGTTTTGCATAATTCCTGATCTCTCCTATTAGAATCTGAAATGCGAGAATGCCTTGTTGGCATCTGCCATTCTG
>CAMHJX010000071.1 GCA_946185535.1 uncultured Bacteroidales bacterium | reverse complement strand
GAAAAATCTAGGAAAGGTGATTTATGAGACGGAAAATCCGTGATGAATTAGTACCGAAACTATCTTTCCACGCCATACGTCCTTCACTCCAAGGATGTTGAAGTCAAAGACGGGTTGGTATTTCTTCCGCTTTATATGACGCCGCTGTTATGACTTCCGCGTTTCACTTCACCATCCCATCATCATACCCGCCATAATGATGAACAGTACCGCCTAAAATGATTTTTTTGCCAGAGCTTTACAGTTTTATAATTTTTCTGCCTAAGAGCATGGCCATCGCCGTGCCAGAAACGCAAATCATTAAA
This sequence comes from uncultured Bacteroidales bacterium, assembly GCA_946185535.1. GTDB lineage: Bacteria > Bacteroidota > Bacteroidia > Bacteroidales > F082 > Limimorpha. Next base: position 8,366 of record CAMHJX010000071.1, on the reverse strand, counting down.
AAACCAACAAAATACAAAAACGGCATTTTACAAAAAGTGTAAAGTTTCTTTACAGTGTATCAAAGACTTTACTTGGGGATTTCTCTATCGCGATGAGTCGTTTCTCGATTTTTTTCCAGTCAAGAGGTTTCCCATCGGCCATCTTAACGGGGGCATCTTTGTTGATGTCGTCGAAAAACACGATGCCTTTGAGTGGCATCAAAGGATTGGCGTGGTATTTCTCTTCGTAAAACTCCAGCATTTGTCGCAGAGAAAACGATGAAGAAAGGTAGGCGACATCGACGAAATCTTTGATTCGAGTACCATTGCCAGCAATAGCGTTCAATTTCATCGCGCAAATGTCTTCCATGCTTGCCAGTCGAATGCCTTCTTCTTCTACAAAAGGCCTAATCCAAGGATAAGAATGAGCGATGCAATCCACTTGAACACCCTCTATCTCTCCCTTCACAGTGGCAAAAGCCATATAATCCGTTTCCAGATGATAAGTCCGTTCCAAATACTCCCTCAATGCTTCGGCATCGAAATCGCTGTTGATGAACAAATCCAAGTCAACGCTGATTCTGTGGCCCATCTGAAGCGAAAGTGCAGTTCCTCCCACAAGGACAAAATCTTTCAAACGCGCATCGGCCATCAACTTTTTCAAGAGTTCCAATGTTGCGTTGCTGACTGTTTCTTTGTGTAGCATTTCAGTTCTTCCTTTCCAAGATTGAAGGTGACACAGGCAAAGTTCATGTTTTTGTCGCTCATATATGGAATAGCTTTCAAAGCGGCTTTTACGCCCTCTTCTCCATACAAATTGAGTATGGCATAAAAGTCATCCATCCGTCCGCGTTCCAACACACGTTGCACCACAATATCGCGCATCGTCTGCCAGTTGAACCGATCAAGGTCGAATTCCCACAGCAGCGATTGCCTCACTTGGGCATTAGGATGCATTTTATAATCCTCAAAAAGCATGGTTTCTATTTTCTGCAAAGATACAACTTTTTTGTCACAAAACAGTTAAAAACCATGATTTGTTCGGATTGCTTCGCAAGAAATCCCTCAAAAATCTATTTCAAAAATCATTCAAATTCAATTTCTTATGTTTTTGATAGATTTTCATTTCGATTTTGAAAGATTTCTTGCCGAAGGCAATCCAATTTTACAACAGAACGAAAATTACAGTTGCGACAAAACCTCTTCCACGATTTTACCGTCGAACAGGTTGATGATGCGGTCGGCGTAGCCGGCGTCGCGCTGCGAGTGGGTCACCATGACGATGGTGGTGCCTTCCTTGTGGAGGTCGGTGAGCAGGTCCATCACTTCCTTGCCGTTCTTCGAGTCGAGGTTGCCCGTGGGCTCGTCGGCGAGGATGAGCTTGGGGTTGGCGACAACGGCGCGGGCGATGGCCACCCTTTGCTGCTGACCACCCGACAGCTGCTGCGGGAAGTGCGAGGCGCGGTGCTTGATGGCCATGCGCGTCATGATGTCCTCGACGCGTTGCTTGCGCTCGGCGGCGGGGATGTTCATGTAACGCAACGGCAACTCGATGTTCTCAAACACGTTGAGTTCGTCGATGAGGTTGAAGCTCTGGAACACGAAGCCGATGTTGCCTTTGCGGAACTGGGTACGGTCCTTCTCCTTGAGGTCGCCGACCTGATGGCCGAGGAGCTCGTAACGGCCCTCGGTGGGGTTGTCCAAGAGGCCGAGGATGTTGAGCAAGGTGGACTTGCCGCAGCCCGAAGGCCCCATGATGGCGACAAACTCGCCGTCGTTGATTTCGAACGAAACGCCGTCCAATGCGATGGTTTCGATTTCAATGTCCTCGCTGCGGAAGACCTTCCTGAGATTTTCTACTTTAATCATTGCTTTTAGTCTTTAATGGTTAAACTTTTATTTTGTTGATTTGTTGTTTGTCGTTTTGAGATTCCCTTCGGGAATGGAGTTTCATTTGTCCGTTATGCAGCGGCGGCAAGAACAAGTTGCTTATTTGTAGCGCCACTGGCCGCCGCGGTTAACAACAACTCCTGACCTCCATTCCCCGCAGGGGAATCTCCTATATTTTGTTATTATTCATCCTTAAGCGATTTCACCGGATTCATCCGCGCGATGCGCCAACTGCTCACGCCAATCACAATGGCCACGATGGCCAGCACAATCGCCGCTGCGCCGATGAAATACCACGGCGACAGGTTGATGCGAAACGCGAATTGCTCAATCCACTTGCGGGCCACGAAGAACGCACCCACTGCACCGACGACGGCAGCCACCAACGACAGTTTCAGCACCTCGCCGACAAACATCCCGACGATTTCGCCCGACACCGCGCCATGCACCTTGCGGATGGCAATCTCCTTGCTGCGGCGGTTGGCCTCGTCGCTGACATAACCAATCAAGCCGATGAGCGAGATGAGCAAGGCAAACAAAGCCCCGACCAAGATGGTGTTGCGCATCTTACGGTTGTCGGCATATTGGGCGCGCACCTCTTCGGCATACGACTTCACTTCCAATTCCTCTTCTTTCGCCACCTCGTTCACGGCATCTTGGATTTGCTGCATCGTATTACGATTGGCATGGTCCACTTTCACGAGAATATTCCAAAACCTCTTTGGTTTGCCGTTGCCGTTATAGCCGTAGAAGTAACAACTCGGTTTCATGTTCGGATTGAGGGCACTGCCAATGCGGATGTTGCGGTAAACGCCCGACACCGTCAAGGATTCCTCGCGCCATTCATCTTCGCCAACCTGCTTGCTGTTGTGGCCGCTGACATAAACCTGTTTTCCAATCGGGCCATCGCTCCAATCTTCAATCTTGCCCATCTCTTCCATAAAGGTCTCGCTAATGGCAATCTCGGCAGTATCGCTCGGCGTATGACCCATAACGAACGGAATATCAAGCATGTCGAAGTAGCCTTCGGTGGTCGAAAAGCAGTCGGCAAGATAGAGTAGAACCGTTCTCTCAGGCATTTGAAGAGCCACGTTTCCTTCGGCACCTTGGTATGGCATCAACATACATCCTTCCACGCCTTGCGCTACGGGCAGCGACCTCAACTTGTCGAAAATCAGGGTCTGCGTATTGATTTTGGTGTCACGCACCTTGATATAATAAAGGTTTTTGTAGTTGTAGCCAGTTTCCTCACTCGCCATGTGTTCGTATTGCCCCGTCACGACGAGCAGCATCGCCACGATGAACACATTCACCGCCACTTGCAGGCTCAACAGGAAAAGTTTCCAACGGCGTTTGTTCTCACTGAAATTACGGATGGCCTGCCAAACGGGAACGCGGGTGTAGAGCAAGCCTGGCACAATCACCGAAAGCACGAAAATCAGCGCGATGACAGCCACAATGACGCGGATGCTTGGCCCGATAAGCGTAGTTGTAAAGGAAGTGCCCAACAGGTTCTTCGCCAAGTTGTTACCTGCAAGGATAAGCAGAGCCGCCAGCACCAAGGCCAGCCCGATATGCACCGCCGCTTCCTTGATGAGCATCCCGTAAATCTCGCGACCGCCCGCGCCATAGCATTTGCGGATGCCGATTTCCTTCGAGCGTTTCACCATCGAGGAAAGCACCACGAGAATGTAATTCATCATACTGATGAACAACAACAGGAAAGCCACGATGGAAAGGATGATGACCATATTATGCACCTCGGGGTCGGAAGTATGGAGCTTGTCGAAAGGCACCAGAAGATAGCGCAACTGTCTGCCTTTTTCAGTCTTCATTTTCTCCAAGTCTTGGTGTGTGGCTTGCATCTTGTGGATAGCCTCTTCAAGCGAATGGGGGTCGATACCTTTTTGCAATTTGACAAAACTGGTGTAACGCTCATTGCCGATCCAGTTTTCAAGGCTTCTCTTGCTCATCCAATTGATGGAATACACCACATCGAAAGGAAGCGATATGTTTTTAGGTAGGTCATCAAACACAGCCTCCACGGTGTAAACATCTTTGTCGTTCTCAACATGTACAATCTTTCCGAGGCATGCCTCAACACCACCTAGGTTCTCTGCGAAAGAACGCGAGATGGCGATGTGTTCCTTCGATATCAAGACCTTTTCGATGTCGCCTGCAATGATAGGGATGGAAAACACCTTGAAAAAGCACGAGTCGGCCATAATGGCCGCTCCTTCGAAAACCACATTGCCTTCCTCGTCGGTGTAATTGGTTTTGTTCCAAGTCTGGTCTACGATGCGAGTGGCTTCCTCCACGCCCGGCACTTCGGCCTTGAAGCCTGGAGCCACGGCCCCGCTGACACGCGAAAACACATTCACGCCTTCGGAACTCGTCGTCTCCATTTGGATGCAATAGATGCGGTCCACATCCTTATAGAAACTGTCGTACGACAGCTCGAAGCAAACCTTGGCAATCAGCACGATGCCAATGGCGAAACCTATGCCTAACGAAAGGATTTTGATGAGTGTGTCTTTGAATCTATTCATATTGTTGAATTGTTGAATTGTTTAACTGTTGAATTGTTTGTTGAGATTCCCTTCGGGAATGGAGTGTTTGTCTTAGTTAACAGCGGCGGCAAGAACAAGTTTCCTATTTGTAGCGCCACTGGCCGCCGCAGTTAACAACAACTCCTGACCTCCATTCCCCGCAGGGGAATCTCATCTATCAAAACACCAGCACCTCCGATTCGCCGAAGTTGTCGTAAGAAGAAGTAATCACCTTCTCGCCAGCTTCAAGTCCTTCGACAACCTCGTAATACTGCGGGTTTTGCCGCCCGATTTTGATGTCGCGCTTGGTGGCCTTACTGCCGTCGGACGAGAGCACATAGATCCACTTACCGCCCGTCTTTTGGTAGAAGGCGCCACGCGGGATGAGCACCGCCTCCACGGGCTGGCCGAGTTGCAGGTTGAGGTAATAGGTCTGGCCGCTGCGGATGTTCTCGGGCTGCTGCTCCATAAACTTGAAGTCGGCCTTGAACTTGCCGTCGCGCACCTCGGGATACACCTTGCGGATCTGCGCTTGATACCGCTCGCTTTGCCGCTCAAAGGTTGCCTCCAAGCCAGGGGTGATGCGGTCGATGTAATGCTCATCGATCTGGGCCTCAATCTTGTAGCTATCGAGGTTATTGATTTGCCCGATCTTGGAGCCTGCGCCCACCGACTGACCCAGCACCACATCCAACAGGCCCAACTCGCCGTCGATGGGTGCCTTGATGGTCAGGTTTTCCTTGCGCTTACGGATCATCATCATATTGACGCGCATGTTCTCGAGGCTCTCGCGCATCCGGTCGATTTCCACCGAGCGATGAAGGCTGTCCTGTTTGGCACGGTTCTCCACCAGCTTCAGGCGGCTGTTCGAGAGCGTGAAGTCCTCCTCGGCCTTCAGGTAGTCTTCGCGGGCGATGAGGCCGTCGTCGTAGAGCGACTTCTGCGCTTCGTAGGTACGGCGGTTGCGCTGTACTTCCATCTGCAGTTGCAGTTTCTCCTGCTCCACGCTCAGTTTCTGCTGTTCCATCTGAATCATGGTGTTACGTAGGATGTTCTCCTTCTCGGCGAGGTCGGCCTCGGAGGAGAGAATCTGCATGTCGAGGTTCTCATTGCTCAAGATAAGAATTACATCGCCCGCCTTGACGCGGCTGCCTTCCTCGGTGACGATTTGTTGCACCACGCCGCCTTCCAAAGGGCTGATTTGGATGGTCGTCATGGGCGCGACTTGTCCGCTGATACGGATGTAGTCGTTGAACTCGCCCGAGGTGACGGTGCTCACGGTAATGTTGTCCGCGTCGATGCGGAGTTTCTTCGAGTCGTCCCTGAAGATGAGCCAGAGGATGAAGATGAGGAGCAACGCCCCGCCCCAAAACGGCAGTGCCTTCTTGGTGAACGCGCGGCGAATGCCTTTTTTCTGTTCGATTTTTCTGTCCATTGAGTGTTCCATAACTATTGTAGATTTATAATTTCAAATTTCAAGATTTCAGGATTCTTTTTTTAACTACGAATTTCGCGGATTTTACAGATTTGTTCCCGTAAATTTTGGGACGCAAGCGTCCGATGAGTACGGATGGCTGCCACCGGTAGGAATCCGTAACAATTTGGGCACTTGTACCTTCCAAATTTCTTGTCGGCCATCCGTTTAATCCGTGCAATCCGTAGTTTCTGATTATTCATTGTTTTGTGGGTTTTGATTGTTTTGTGATAAACGCTATTCCTTCTTCAACACCGTAGCTGGATTAGCCCGTGCCGTTTTGATGCTTTGCCAAATGACTGACAGGAAAGCCATCAGCACGACGACAAGCACGGCCAAAGCGAAAATCCACCACGAGAGGCTGATGCGGTGCGTGTATTCCTCAAGCCAACGGTGCATAATGAACCAGGCCACGGGAATGCCAATCAGTGCAGCCACAGCCACCATCTTCATGAAGTTCAGCACCAACTCGCGCAACACGCTGCCATAGTCGGCGCCAAAAACTTTCTTCACCGCCACAGCACGACGCTCCTGCTGCATGTAGTAGGAACTCATTGCAAACAAACCCAACGCAGAAACGAGCATCGAAAGCAAGGTGAAAATCAGGACGATGCGAAGCATCCTGCTCTCGCCAGCAAAAAAGGCTTCAATCATGTCCTCAAGGTAAAGCGCTTCAAAACTCTTGTCGGGAAACAGCTCTTTCGTCACTTGTTCCAAACGGTCGAGAGCCGCCTTGTGGTCACCGGTGGTCTTTACCAACAATTTCCATGGAAAATCGTCATCGGGATTCTCGCCACGGTTGTTAATCAAGGCTGCCGACTGCTGTATTTCCAAAGGCCAAATCTTGAAATCGTAGTATATGCCACCGATTTCATAAGTTTTTCCGTCTTTGTGCCTAAATTCCGTCACCGTCTCGTCTATCCCAATTTGGCCGAAAGCATATTCATTGAGCCAATAAGACCCAGGGATATGGTTGTCCTGTTTAGCGCGAAGGCCCAAGATGTCGAAATAATGCTGGTCGCCTTGTATTTGCTGGAACGAGACCCAATTGCCGTTTTCCACCTCCATCGTCCAATTGTTGGTGCCCAACAACGGCGTACCGTCACCTTGCCCCACGTCCTCCACAAACGGCTCGGCGCGATAAGCATCCAACAAGGCCTTGATTTCGCCCGTCTTGCCGTAGACATTGTCTATGACCAAAATGTCTTTCGTATTGTAGCCCAAATCGGCGGTTATCAGGTGCCGCGTTTGCAAGTAAAGGGTCAAAGCCGAAACAAGCATCGCCACAGTCACGGCATTCTGCACCACGATGATGACAGGACCATAAACCGTCTTGGTCTTCACCCGCAACGACCCGCGCACAATCTCGATGGGCTGCACTTTTTGAATCATCAAAGCGGGAACAAGCCCGGCAAGGAAACCCAAAAGAAGCACGAATCCAATGACAATCAACACATTGACCGTATTGACCGCTCCGAAAACCGAGATATCGTAATGCAATAGCTCAGAAGCGGCAGGCGCAAGAGCTTCAGCCAAAAGAACCGCCAAGCCCATCGCCAAAGCACAAATCACAGTGCTTTCGCCTATCATTTTCAAGAAAATGCCTGCCTTTGTTGCCCCAACGAGCCTCCGCGTGGCCATTTCCTTGGCGCGGAAACCAATGAGTGCAGTGGAAAGATTCAAATAGTTGAGTATGGCGAACAACAAAAGCATCAGGCACATGGCCAATAATAGGTTCACAAAAAAGCGGTTGCCCAAACTCACAGTGGCTGTATGATCCTGTGCTCCTTCTTTAAGGAAATACACCTCACGCAGCGGGATGATGCGCACCTCGTCATACTTTTGCTTATAAACCCAGAAGTTTTCCTCGCACCAAGCCAAAATGTCGTCGTGGCGAGCCTGCAAATCCGCACCCGGATAAGTCATCACGAAGCAGACACCTCCGCCGCCACCATTGCTCATGCGCTCATTGTTGGCCGGGTTGATAATCGGCATCAAATTGCCATGTCCCAACACATCTGGCGCGTTGATGATGCTGTTGCCGAAGTCTTTGAAAACGCCGCACACCACCATGGGGTAGCCATCGTTTCTTTCCAGTATGATTTGTCGCCCGATGGGGTCTTTGTCGCCGAAATGCGCGTTGGCAAACGCCTCGCTCACCATACAACGGTCACCCGATATTTTCCAATCGGCCTTCGAGCCTTTCACAAGGTCGTAGCTGAACATCTCGAAGAAACACGAGTCCGCGAAGGTGAGGCTACCATAGACGGTCTCGCCGTCAATGCTAAACTCCTCATTGAAAGAATAGTTACAAACCGCGCACGATTTCTCAATTTCGGGGAATTGGTTGCGCAAGTGCTTGTCTAACCAATAGCCCATATTGAGGCTTTCCTCGTTGGTGATGACAAAAATTCTGTCAGCGTTCTCTTGGAAGGCATCGGTGGAGAGTTGTTTCTGCACATACACGGCCAAGA
>CAMHJX010000070.1 GCA_946185535.1 uncultured Bacteroidales bacterium | reverse complement strand
CTACTGGAATTTAAGCACTTATAAAATCACAACTGAAAATCGCGGAAAACAGGAAGAGATTCCCTTCGGGAATGGAGTTAATCCATCTAATTAACCAGCGGCGGCCTGTAACGCATATTATCCGTACACGTTACCAGCCGCCGCTGTAAAAGAGAAGCGGACTCCATTCCCGAAGGGAATCCCATTATTCGCCTCTGAGCTCTTTAAGCGCCCTCTGCAGCACCTCGTCCATCGGGGCATATATCGGATAGAAGCCCTCGTCGTCGAAGAGGTTGCGGGCAATATAGGCCTTCAACAAAGTATTGGCCTCACGGCGTGCCACTTGCCTTTGCTCTTCCGTACCTTTGATACCTTTCTCCTCAGCCTGCTTCACCAACTCGTCGAACATGGCATCGCTCACCACAAACGACTGGTCGAATGACTTGACGGTCTTGTACTGCTGCAGCTGCTTACGGTGCATGTCGGTATAGTCGAAAGCATATTGATAGAGCAAGCCTTTGTTGACAATGCGGTTGAAATAGTATTCCGTGCTGTCGTTCACCAAAGGAACATAGATGTCGGGCATGATGCCACCGCCACCGTAAACCGTCTTGCCCTTAGGAGTCGTGTATTTCAGGGAATCGGCAAAATGAATGCTGTCCTCGCTGAAGAGCTCACCATTCTCGTAGCGTTCCAACGACTCGAGCATGTATTCTTCCAAATCACCACTGTAAGGCTTCTGGATGCAACGACCCGTAGGTGTGTAGTAACGCGCCACTGTGAGACGGATGGCGGAATTGTCGCTAAGCATGATCTGTTCCTGCACCAGGCCCTTGCCAAATGAACGGCGACCAACAATGGTGCCTCGGTCGTTGTCCTGCAAGGCTCCAGCCACAATTTCGCTCGCGCTGGCCGACTCTCCGTCGATAAGCACCACCACGGGGATGTCTTCCAACATCCCATTGCGACGTGCTTTCATATACTGACGTGGACGGTTGCGGCCTTCGGTATAGACAATCATGCTGCCCCTGGGTAAAAACTCATCGACAATGTCAACGGCAGCACTAAGGAAACCACCCGTGTTACCGCGCAGGTCAAACACGAGTTGTTGCATCCCCTTCGCTCTCAACTCCTTTATCCCCTTTTTAAACTCGTCAGCTGTGGTGGCAGAGAACTTGCTCAGTTTCAAGTAACCCGTTTTCTCATCGAGCATATAGGCAATGTCGACACTATAGGTAGGGATAGCATCGCGGGTGATGGTGTAGTCAAGGAGCCCCTCTACCCCACGGCGCAGCACACGCACACGTACCTTGGTGTTTTTGGGTCCTTTAAGCTTACGCATCACGTCTTCGTCCTTCAGCTTTTGACTGGCCACCAAAGTGTCGTTGACATAAATGATACGGTCGCCAGCCATGATGCCCACCTTCTCGGAAGGGCCGCCCTTGATGACATTGACGACAGCTATGGTGTCTTTTTCCAAGCGAAACTGCACCCCGATGCCATCGAAACTGCCCAAAAGCGGGTCATTCACCTCATTGAACTCATCCAAAGAGATGAAAGCGCTGTGCGGGTCAAGCTTCTCCATCATGGCGGCGATGGCTTGGTCTTGCAACTTCTTTGCGTCGGGCTTTTCGACATAGTCGTTGTCCACATACCACATCACCTCGTCGAACTTGCTGCCACCTTCGAAGGTAATTTGCCGGCTGCCTACACCTTTATTAATATATAGGCCGACGAGAATGCCTGAGAGCAGGAGGATGATGACCCATACAGGGCGGATTCTGTTTTCCATCTTTAATTAATTATGAATGCTGAATGATGAATGATGAATGTCAATCCATTCAACATTCCACATTCAGCATTCTGCATTCTACATTAAACTTACACTGTTGCGCTCGACAGCTCCAAGTTGCGGTCCATCTTGCGGAACAAGCCTTGCAACACCGTACCTGGACCCACCTCAACGACGGTGCGCACGCCCGTGGCAAGGATATTGCTCATGGTCTGCGTCCACATGACGGGCGAAGTCAGCTGAGCGATAAGGTTCTTCTTGATAATCTCGGGGTCGTTGACCGACTGGCCTGTGACGTTCTGGTAAATCGGGCAGATGCCTTGGTTGAAGGTCGTTTCCTTGATGGCCTCGGCAAGCTCCAAACGGGCAGGCTCCATCAATGGGCTGTGGAAAGCGCCACCCACACTCAGCGGCACCACACGCTTGGCACCGGCTTCCTTCAGCTTTTCGGAAGCGGCAGCCACACCTTCCACCGAACCAGAGATAACCAACTGGCCAGGGCAGTTGTAATTGGCGGGAACCACAACGGCATCCTTAATGGAGGCACACACTTTCTCGATGAGTGCATCCTCGGCTCCGATGACAGCTGCCATCGTGCCAGGCTGAGCCTCGCAGGCCTTCTGCATGGCCATGGCACGCTTACTCACCAAGCGCAAGCCGTCTTCAAAGCCAAGCACCTTATTGGCGACAAGAGCCGAAAACTCACCCAAGGAATGACCCGCCACCATGGTAGGATCAAACTCTTCGAGCATTGAAGCCAAGATGACGGAATGTAAGAAGATGGCCGGTTGGGTCACCTTGGTCTGGCGCAGGTCCTCATCGGTACCTTCAAACATGACATCGGTGATTTTGAACTTCAGGATGTTGTTCGCTTTCTTGAACATATCCTTGGCTTTGGAGAAGTTGTCGTACAAGTCCTTCCCCATTCCCACAAATTGGGCCCCTTGACCGGGGAAAACGTATGCTTTTATCATTGTGTGATTTAAAATTTAATATTCAAAATTCAAAGATTTAGTGTAGGTTACTGCCTATCAATTGGAAAAACTCCTCTCGGGTTGATTCGCGCTCAAAAGCCCCGATGAAGTCGCTCGTGGTGGTCACGGCTCCTTGTTTCTGCACGCCACGCATCGACATACACAAATGTCGTGCCTCAATGACGACCGCCACGCCCAAAGGATGCAATGCCTCGTTGATGGCGTTCTTGATTTGCGTGGTCAGGCGTTCCTGCACCTGAAGGCGACGCGAATAGGCTTCCACCACGCGTGCAATCTTGCTCAGCCCTGTGATATAGCCGTTGGGGATATAGCCCACATGCGCCTTGCCGATGAACGGAATCAGATGATGCTCACACAAGGAATACACCTCAATGTCCTTCACAATCACCATCTGGCGGTAGTCTTCCTTGAATTTCGCCGACAGAAGAATCTCCATCGGATCCTGTTCATAGCCATGGGTGAGGAACTGCATCGACTTGGCCACACGCAAAGGCGTCTTCTCAAGACCCTCACGATGCGGGTCTTCGCCCAAAAGCTCCAAGATGGCGGCATAGTGCTCCTGAAGTTTGGCCAACCGTTCCGTGTCGTACTGCTCGATGGCTTCGTAACCGAAACGCTTCCTAAGCTTTTCGTCCATTATCAACCGATTTTTTGCTTAGGCATAGCCACGGTCGACTGCTGTCCCATGACGCACTTACCCGTGAATTGCGCACCCACTTCGATGAGCAGTTGCTTGGTGGTCAGATCGACTTCCACTTTCGATGTCGATTTCAAAGCCGTCAGTTCCTCTGTGGTGATGTTACCCTTCACGGCGCCGGAAATTTCAGCTTGTTTGCAGTTGAGGTCACCTTCCATGACGCCAGTTTGGCCAATGGTGACCTTGCCGTTCGATTTCAGTGATCCGATGAGATGTCCGTCGATACGAATATCGCCATTCGACTCAATATCACCTTTAATAGTGGTGCCGTTACCGATAAGGTTCCGGGCTTGAGATTCCATTATTGCCATAACTTTTATATTTTATTGTTTATTATTGTTGTTGGACTCCATAAATGTATTGTATTCATCCATATCCTTCGACTGGTAGAAGACAGGATAGTTCTTGCTGGAAATGGGGACTATCTTGTATTTGGCCTTGTCGATACCACCAAAGACATAGTCGGAAATCTGCATCGAGGTGATGTAGTCGGTGGCTTTGGCTTGACTGTCAAAGTTACCGATAGTGATGAGGGTGCGTGCATCGTCGAGCACCACACTCTTCATGTTGAAGGAGCGTGTCCTATGTTCCTTCTTGTTGAAGTCGCTGATACGCACCATCAGCGGGTCGATGCGCACCGCCTTGGTGTCGCACACAATCATGACAAAATGCTCGATGTTGGGCTCGTAGGTGTAAGGAGCCTCTTTCTTCACCTCAGGCTTGTCGCCTCCCTCCTTTTTGTTGATGTCGGTCAGCACCAGTCCCAAATGATATTCTTCGTTGACGCTCTCTAAAACACGGCGGGCGTAAGGCGTGATGCTGCTTTGGGGATAGTTGCGCACCAAGTTGTACAAACGGAATGCCATAGTGTCTATAGAGGTCAAACGTCCTTCTGCGACAGCGTTTAGGAAAGCAAAACGCGGCATGAACGCCGTGTCTGTCTCATAGAGCTGCATGGCGCGTTCGGTGTTCATCTTCACCCGATAATACTGTCCCTGCTCAAAAGCCTCGTAAGTCTTGCTGTAGAAATCGGAAGCTTCGCGTTCTTGGGCTTGCAGCTTCTCGAAATAGCTCGGGTCGTTGATGAACTCGGCGTAACTCGAAGTGGGATACTTGTCGAAAATCTTACCTTTATAAACCAAAGACTGTTCCTCGTTGCCGAGGTCTTTGTGCATCTTGTAAAGTGCATACCAAGTGGGCAGCTCTTGTTTGCCGTTGGGATAGCGCCTGTCAAGTTCCTCGTACGATTCGATGGAACGCGGCAAGTCCGACAAGCGATCCATATAGAGGAAGCCCAGATGATAGAGGCCATCGGCGATGAGCGAGTCGGCCACTTCTTTTTGTTCAGGAGTGAAGGGCAGGTCTTGGAGGTAATAGCCACGGTCGTGGTTGGTCAAGGATGCTTTCTCCTTGCCTCCCTCTCCTTCTTTTCCTTCTTCCTTTTTTTCTTCTCCGCTTTCACCCTTCAGCGCTGCCGCTAGACTCCTCTGGTCACTGATGCGCCAGTTGTCTTCATTCTTACGCATACCCCATTTGCGGGTAAACTCAGTGATGCCTTTCGAAACGGAAGTCTGGTTATAGAAATACCATGAGCCACCAGCTGTACTCGTGGCTTCCTCCGGGTCTTTCTTTGCAGGTTCATTGCCGCCCACAGTAGAACCCATCAGCGCCAGTTGCTCCTCGTATTCACGACGCTCCTTCTCGATTTGTTCCTGCTCGATGACTTGGGCAATGATCTTGTCGATAAGCATGTTTCGCGACACCGAGTCCATGGCGGCCACGCGCATCAAGCTATCCTGGTCACGAACCACGTTGGCATACATCACCAACTCGTTGAGCGTCTGTGAGATATTCCTGATGCTGTCGTAGCCTTCTTCCTCGCGATTCATACTGGTCACAGCCGTGTCGTAGTAGGCTTGCGCCAGTTCATATTGGTTCTTTTCGAAAAACATGGTAGCCGCTTTCAGCGAGGATTGAGCCCGTTGGATTTGGTTATCTTTATAAGCCGCCACCGACTTGCGCAGATAGTCGATAGCTTTGGTTTCATCGCCTTCGCGAAGGGCCAACTCTGCCATGGCGTAATAGATACGGTCGCGATAGTCTTCGTTGTTCGAGTCGCGGAGCATCTTGTTCATCATCTTGTAGAGCTCTTTGGCGTTGTTGGCCGTACCCACCTTGGCCATATTCATCCTCGATTCGAAGACCATCTCATACTCAGGATTGCGCTTGATGACCTTTTTGAACTGGGCCGTGGCGCGTTCCGAGTCGCCCTGTCGCATGTAAATCTGACCCAAGATGAACATCGCACGGGTTCGCAAATCGCGGTCTTTGTTGAGCAAGATGCCGTTTTTCAGGTATTTTACGGCATTGTTATAATCCTTGACGGCAATGAAATAATCGGCAATGGTGAAATCGAAATTGCGCATCAACTCCTTCGGTGGCTTGCTAAGTCCAGCGGTCTTGGCTTGCAGTTGCTCAATCATGGCGACAGCCTTGGGATATTCTTCCGTTTGGATATAGGTCTTGATGAGCCACATGTTGGCCACAAAGGAAATATCGTTGTAGCTGTACTCAGAGGCCACGTAATCGAAAGTGCGTTTGGCGGGGATATAGTCGTGCTTGTAGAAATGCGCCTTACCCATGACGAGGTAGGCATCGTCGATCCATTTCACACGCTCGCGGCTGCCGAAGTTCATGGAGTGCTTCTGGACGCAGATGGCGGTCTTCTCCAAAGCGCGGTCCATGGTGGAGTTCATCGCCATGCCATTCTGTTGCGTGCCGTAGTTATAGACACGCAGCACCTTGGTATAGTCGTCTTTCACGGCGGTGCGGAGCTGCTTCTCGCCGTCATTCACGGCCAGCTCTCCGTTGAAGTAGATGTTGTAATGGCTAGTCAGGTTATGGTACATGCGTCGGGTGAGCGTGTTTTTCTTGGTCGAGCAGCCACTCAAGAGCAGCAGCGCCATCACGCAGCCCATTGTCACGATTATGTTGGTTCTTCTAAACACTTCGTTTTCGTTTTATTATGGATAACTCCAATTTGCCTCGAATATTTCAAGTGGTTGAGAAAATCATTGGCGTTGCCCATACCATTTCTTAGCCTCGTCGAGGAGCATCTCGTCGGTAGGCTCCACCAAGGCCGAGCGCATCTTAGTGGCGATGCTGTCAGTCGTGGTCTTGAACTCATCCAAAAGCAGGCGGTCGAAGTCGGCCTGACGGCTTCTCACTATGCCTTCGCGCTCCTGTTGCAGGGCCTGCAAAGCTTTGTCCTTGTATTCATCCAAAGCCAAATACTGTATCAGGCCTTCCACCATCTTCAGGCTGTCTTCCGACCAGTCGAATTTGAGGCCTTCTCCAAGTGACTTCATTTCATATTTCTCGCAAAGTTCGGGCAGTTGTCCCTGTATCTTCTCCACCTCTCGGCCAAAGTCGACGGCCAGTCGCTCGGCGCGTTCCTTCTCCACGTTGGCTTTGATTTTCGGCACATAGATAACAGCCAAGCCAGCCAAGATGGCGAGCACGACAGCAACGATAATCAGTTTCACGAAGGAATGACCCTTGGTGATGGCTGAGCGCACGTCGCTGATATTGTCGAAACGCTGTTCTCTCGAAAACTGGGTGCAATGGGTGGCCACGGCGCTAAACTGCTTGGAAATGTTGCGCTCGCCGATGAACTCCATGATCTTACCGATAGAATAGATGTCGGCACGTGAATCGAAATCCTCACCTTTGATGATTTCAGGCGCTACGAACTCCATCTCTTTAATGAGCAGCTCACGGTCGGCTTCCTGCTTTGTCTCAGGCACTCCGATGTCGATAAGTTTCACACGGCAGTCGTTGGCTGTCACCATGATGTTATCGGGATTGAGGTTGCAGTGGACGATGCCATTGCGGTGGAGGTAATACAAGGCCTCGCAAACCTCAGCAAGTACGCTTTTCACCTGCTTTTCCGACAATGTGCCCACACGCACATGTTCGGCTAATGACTTGCCCTCGACATACTCGAAGACGATGCAGTCGCCCATGCCTTCGATTTGGACGAAGTCCAAGGCCCTGCGGATGTACTTGTTGTCGAGTATCGAGGTGGTTTCAAACTCCTGTTTCAGAGAGGCTTTGCATGCCGCATCATCGGCACACTCTTTTTTCAAAGCCTTGACAATGACTTTCTTACCATTGTAATTGGCGGTAAAGACGCGACTGTTTCCATAGCGGGAAGTATGGATCAGGCGGAGGTCGGTGTAGTCTTTAGAATAGTTGTTTTCTGACATTCTTCACAATGTATTTATCCATAAAAAGCCCTGCAATAGGCAGAACCCGTCATGCGATTTGGGCGCAAAGATAACGTATTTTTCCGAACCTTCGGCAAAACTTATTCGGAAACTATAAAATTGGGAGAAAACAACTTGAAAATTACTCTGTTTCGTTGAGCGATTTCGTCATGGTGATGTCGTCGTTAATCAGATAGACATCAACCTCGTCAAGTTGGCCGAACTTCTTCAAATTCTTATACACAGTCTTGATTTCCGATTTGGAAACCTTGTGCAACATATTCGTCCAAAAGACAAGCACCATATAGTCCGAATCCTCTTTGATTTCGGGAAAGATGTTCATTAATTGGCTTCGTGTGACCGTATAGCATTCCAATGGCACAGTCGTTTCTGGTGGGAACGCATCGAATTGGTTGTTAAAGTTCCAATTTAAGTTAAACAATGCCGTTGGCGGACAATAGCAGTTGATATGAAACGATACGAGACTATCGCCTTGGAAGTACATGATTTTCAAGGGCTGGTAGAGATTCTTCATCTGCATGGAATCTACGCCGAGTTTGCTCACTTGGAAGAATTGCTCATCGTTACAGGCAATCGGAGTAAAAGAGAAATCCTTGGGCAGTTTCTTGTAGAATTTCTCGCATTGCTCCGCGTCGTAGCCATGGATTTCGCGGAAGCCAAAGAGCATGGGGGCGAGGGTGTTGCAGCCTGTGAGGACAAGCAAGACTGCAATAACAATTATGGACGCATATTTTCTCATTTATTTATCCTCATAATGTCCGCATGCGGAAATGACGATTACAATCACTTCCAAATCTACAACGCTTCAAGATAACGATGCATTTCCTCTGGAGAAGAAAACGAGAGATATTCACCTTTTTCGTAGTCTTCCATACGGTGGTCAATCATAGAAAAAAACTCCTCCTTTGTCATCAAGGCGTCATCTTTTTCTTGTTGCTTTTGACGAGCAAGTTTTCTCAAATAGAGCATCGCCTTCTTCATCAAATCCGAATCTTCGGCGATAATGCTCAAGCTATGGTAAACATCCGCATTCATTTGAACAGTAGTCATCTTTCCCTCCTTTTT
>CAMHJX010000069.1 GCA_946185535.1 uncultured Bacteroidales bacterium | reverse complement strand
ATCCTATAAATTCAGCGAAATTGGTATATATACAGCCAATTTGTGTAATACCTCTTTTAAAAAACAAGTGTACTTTTGCAAGCGAAAATAAGTATTTGACCGAAATGAAAAAGATTCTTGGCTGTCAGCTATCAGCTCTCAGCCGTCAGCTACCAAGCTGATAGCTGACGGCTGACTGCTTACAGCCAATATAAATATTGAAAAGTTACTTATTATGAAAAAAATTCTCATCCTTGCAGCAGTGGCAACACTCATGACCGCCTGCAACAATCAACCGCAAACAACAGAAACAGAAGAAACAAAAGAACCTAAAGAAGAAATGAAGCAAGAACTGAACCTCACGCAGGAGTGGGACAAGGTGTTCCCGCTGAGCGACAAAGTGAATCACCGCAAGGTGACATTCGAAACACAATACGGCCTGACGTTGGCCGCTGACCTTTATACGCCGAAGGATGCCGAAGGCAAATTGGCGGCTATTGCCGTGAGCGGACCATTTGGTGCCGTCAAGGAGCAGTCGAGCGGCCTCTATGCCATGAAGATGGCAGAGCGCGGCTTCGTGGCACTGGCTTTCGACCCGTCCTATACTGGCGAAAGTAGTGGAGAACCCCGACGCACGGCTTCGCCCGACATCAACACCGAGGACTTCATGGCCGCTGTTGATTTCCTGTCGAAGCAAGACAACGTAGATGCCGAACGCATAGGCATCATCGGTATCTGTGGCTGGGGTGGCATCGCCCTCAACGCTGCCGCCGCCGACACCCGCATCAAGGCCACCGTGGCCTCCACGATGTACGACATGACCCGCATCAGCGGCAATGGCTACTTCGACAGCGAAGACAAAGAAGAGTCGCGCCACACTGCCCGCGAGGCCATGGGCAAGCAACGCCTCTCCGACCCAATGGCAATGGCAGGCGGTGTCGTCGATCCCCTTCCTGAGGATGCCCCGCAATTCGTAAAGGATTACCATGCTTATTACAAGACCTCACGCGGTTATCATGCTCGCTCTGGTAACTCGAACGACGGCTGGCGCGTCATCGGAACGCAGGCTTACTCAAACGCTCGTTTCCTCTACTACATCAACGAAATCCGCTCTGCCGTCCTCGTGATGCATGGCTCGGAAGCCCACTCCCGCTATTTCGGCGAGGCTGCATACAAATACATGGTTGAAGGCCAGGCAGAAGGCTACAACTTCATCGGCAAACCCAATCCCAACCCAGAGAACAAGCAACTGCTCATCATCCCCGGTGCCTCCCACTGCGACCTTTACGACGGTGGCGAGGGCAATTACATTCCGTGGGACACGTTGGCGGAGTTTTTCACTGAAAACCTGAAATAACGAAAGATGGACGAACGACCCACAGGAAAGACCTACGTCGGCAGCGATGAACTCTATGCCGATGTACATCGATGCATGAAATTGGTAGCCGAGATGAACACCGACTACCACACCGAGGCCGAGGTGCGCGAGTACCTGCGGCAGATTACTGGCTCCGACATCGACGACACCGTGCGTGTGTTTCCGCCGTTCAACATCAACTATGGCAAGAAGACCACCTTCGGCAAGGGCAGTTTCGTCAACTTTGGCTGCACCTTCCTGGCACTTGGTGGCATCACGATTGAAGAGGGCGTCTTCATTGCGCCTCATGTGGTTTTGGCCTCAGAATACCATCCCGAAGACCCGGAAACAAGACATTCCTTGCTCACCAAGCCCATCGTCATCAAGAAGAACGCCTGGATTGGTGCCAATGCCACGATATTGGCGGGTGTCACCATCGGTGAGAACGCCATTGTGGCCGCCGGTGCCGTGGTGGGAAAGGATGTCCCCGACAACACCATCGTGGGCGGCGTTCCTGCCAAGGTGATTAGGATGATCAGACAAGAGATGAAATGAAACGTTACCTTGGGGCTTCACCGAGTACGTTTAAGGAGTGAACGAACCGATGGCGACATTTTGAAAAAAGTTGTATTTTTGCACATCATTGGATAATGATTCAACCATATCAAAAATGAACAACCAAGACTTTTGGCATAGCATCCATTCGATTATTGACGAGGGCTTCACTGCCAACGGTCTTTCAAAACTGGAGTCGTATGCAGAACAATTCATCACACAACGGCTTGTATATAAGCGATTTTCATCGGCAGAACAGTATGGCTGCTCAATGGGAGGTGCTACGCATGTCATTGCATCCCTACTCGCGGGAGCAGAAACTGCGGCAGATAGAGATGCTGCACCAGATGTCGGCGACTTCAAAAGAGAAGTCCAACGCGGAGCGAAGCAGGCTGAACGCATAGAGCAATGGGCAAAGAAAGTCGGTTGCTGGACAGAACACATCGAAGATGCCCTGCCGCGCATGTTAGGTGAGCAAATTGCAGAAGGCGGAGAAGCTATAGTTTACGACCATGGTGCCACATTGGTAAAAGCCATTGGGCTTGACTATTTTATCCAACCCATTCTGGCACTTGACCGTATCTCGCTGCATAACACTTATTTCCCAGAAACCGCACTAAAAGTGTTGGGGTTTGGACGCACGGCAGACGGTGATTTCAAGATTGTAGCAGAGCAGCCATTCATTGAAGGGACACACATGTCGGATGAAGAAATCGCTTTGTTTGCTGAACACATTGGATTCAAGCTCATCAATCCGAGAAATTGGACTTTCGCCACTCCTGAAATCTATTTGAGCGACCTGCACGATGAGAATGTGATACGCTCGAAAGAAGGAAACATTTTCGTGGTGGATTGCGATATTCGAATCAATACGCCAAACCTTCGTTGTGGAGGAGTACGTAGCTTGACTACCGAAGTAGAGGTCAAACAATAACAATAGCGAAGCAAAACCGCAAAATGTGAAACTTTTCCCGAAAAATCCATAACAGCCATAATGAATAATGGTTGTAGTTTTGCATCGTCAAACAAAAGTGGAACCATCATAAATCTATACGAAATAATATGAGAAAACAACTTATTATCGGAATGTTTGCCGTCGCAATGATGTTTGCTTCGTGCGGCAGCAAAATCACCACAATGGAAAAGGAAATGAATACTTTGAGTTTTAACCAAGAGCAGGCGACCTTCATGTCGGCCATCGCCTGCAACGAGGCCAAAGCCGACTATGCCGCTTTAGCGCAAGCCATCAATGAGGGGTTAGACGCCGGCCTCACCGTCAGCCAAATCAAGGAAGCCTTGTCACAACTCTATGCCTACACGGGATTCCCGCGTTCTCTGAATGCCCTTGGCACTTTGCAGAAGGTGTTGGAACAACGCAATGCCGAAGGCAAAGCCACTGAAGAAGGTATGGACGCCTCTCCCCTGCCCGCTAGCTACGATGCCTTGAAACAAGGCACCGAGGTGCAGACCACGTTGAGCGGTCGCCCTTTCAACTATGACTTCTGCCCTGCCGAGGACTACTATCTGAAAGCGCATCTTTTCGGCGACATCTTTGCCCGCGACAACCTCACCCATGCCGACCGCGAACTCATCACCGTGAGTGCGTTGAGCGGCTTGGAGAACGTGATGCCGCAGTTGCAGGCGCATGTGCGCGGCGCTTTGAACATGGGTGTCACAGACGAGCAGTTGCGTGATATCCCTGTGGCGTTGAAAGCCGTAGGATTGCAAGCCGAGGCTTTGCGTTGTGAGGCTGCCATCGCTGCCGCTGTCGACGGCAAGAGCGATGTGGTGTGTGCACAGTCGCCCTGGCCCATCGGAGAACCCAACACTGCATACGCCCAATATTTCATTGGCAACAGCTATCTCGCCGTACTCGATCCCGCAAGTGGTCTCTGCAACGTCAGTTTCGAGCCTGGCTGTCGCAACAACTGGCATGTTCACCACGGTGCCGTGCAGATGTTAATCTGCGTGAGCGGTCGCGGCTGGTATCAGGAATGGGGCAAGGAAGCCGTCCCGTTGGTCCCTGGCACCGTCATCGCCGTCCCCGAGGGCGTTAAACATTGGCACGGCGCCGCCAAAGACAGCTGGATGCAGCACCTCACTTATCACGCCAACGCCCAACCCGGCAACAGCAACGAGTGGCTGGAGCCTGTCAGCGACGAACAGTATGACACATTGAAATAATCGGACAAGGTTCAACGAAAAATCCGCAATCCAGGCGAAGCCTTGGGTTGCGGATTTTTTGTACCTTTGCAGCAAAACAGCAGCAATGAAGAAAGAGATTGATCCAAAAGAGTCACCGCGCGGACGGGCGTTTGAGCTGTGGAAAACGGCTAGTTCAATGAAGACTATTTGCGCTTGACGCGCCAGGTTCACGAAACAAACGAAGACCACCTTCTTGGTGACAACTATATGGCTATCGACACCTCGGCTTTGGCAGAATGCGAGATTGACGGTGTGGCGAGTGTCTATTCCGAGCTGTTCACCAATCCCTTCTTGGCTTGGGGCAAATACCATCAAGGGCTGTTCAAAACGACTTTGCCCATCTCGTTCCAGTTTCATCACGCCCAAATGGACGGCTTCGAAGCCGCACGGTTCCTCAACGGCCTTCAGGGGGAGATCAATAAGCTTTCTTGAATGAGAGTATTACTGCTGTAGACTTGAAGGATTAGCGGCTACGTGGTTTGTGAATAATCCAGAAATCAAGCGGAGGCTTGGGTTGCGGATTTTTTGTTTCTATTTCTACAGTTTTCTGAAAAAAATGCTTATCTTTGCCATCGATAAACGGAAAGGACTTGATTATGAGTTACTCGGAAATGGCACAATTGGAACTGATGAACGCGGCTGCCAATGTTACTACAAAGGAGGATTTGGACGCGCTGAAATTGACTTTGTCGCTCTTCTTTGCTGAATTGGCGCAACGAGCCATCGACAAGTTGTGGGATGAAGGAAAGTTTGACCAAGAAAAGTTGGACGAACTGCGTGGGAAACACCTGCGTTCCTAACCGAAGATAACCATTTCAATCGACTCAAATCGCTTCCTTATCCAAAACTAAAGATCCTGACTTTGGATGAATTCAACACTGTTGATAGGGAATCATGATTGCTTGAACGAAATTGCGATAACAAAAAAGCCTCTTGCGAGGCTTTATTTTTAATGGGTAGTGTCGATATAGTCTTGCCCTCTCGTGATTCTGCCCGGATAGCCAATCCTCAGATTGATACAACAAAGATATGAACTTTTTTGTTTACACCGCAAGTGTTTTGGTGAAAAAAAGTAAAAACCGTCGTAACGGCAGCCGCAATTTTCCGTTTTTCAT
Source organism: uncultured Bacteroidales bacterium (assembly GCA_946185535.1). Classification (GTDB taxonomy): domain Bacteria; phylum Bacteroidota; class Bacteroidia; order Bacteroidales; family F082; genus Limimorpha. Next base: position 3,858 of record CAMHJX010000069.1, on the reverse strand, counting down.
ATAGCTAATGCAGAAGAACAGCAGACCATGCGATAACCTATTGGAAAAACAGATTGTGCTTTGTCCCTATATCAATGACAACTACAAGGAATGGTGTAAAGAGTTTGTTGAAACAATGGTGAAAAAGGAGTTGGAAAAAATGAAAATGGATTTGAACGAGGTGGTAACTGGACAGTATTGTTTAAGACATAACTGGGACTGTTTTCGGTGGAATTGAACGAACTAGTTGTTCTGAAATGGTTAAAACCACAATATCAAAGCCCTCAGTTATTCAACTTCTTAACTTTAGTGCTGTACAACTACACAAATAGTCCGCAAGTTCTTTACTATGCTTTTCTATGTACTTTTCAAACATTTCGCTTATTATTGAAGCGGCACAATCTCTTGTATTTTCATCTGGGGTTATTCCTTCCTCAAGCGCATTTATATAATCATACGAATACATTGCTGTCGACTTTGTTAGTATCAGATATGAGAAGTGTATAGTAAAAACTAATTTAATCGCTTCATTCGCCTCAGACAATAAAGACAAACTTATAGGAAAATCTCTTATATGCGGATCGTTTATTCTAAAAGCATTCCAATTATTATGATGAACGTTGTCGTTTTCGATGCTTCTCAGTTTTCCATACACATGTTTTGAATTGTTATTAATGAGTAATCTATACAATTCTTTATCCCATTCTTTTATTACTGCAAAATATGCTTGCTCTTTGTCCTCCTCTTTCTTTTTTTCTATAAGTACTTTTCTACCATTTACCCATTCGTTGATTACGTTGTTATACAGTGAGTAATCTTCATTAAAAAAATTGTTCTCTTCTTTCTCGTAACAAGTTAGAGTATATGTATGAAGTATTACTGCATCATTGTATTTCCTAATCAGCGCAAAAGTATCACTCATCCTACCTTGTTTCAATAATTGCTTTATTGATTCTAACGTATTAGCCATTGAGAGATAGATTTCATAATTATAGTTCAACGGGCCTTTTGCGACCATGACAGTTACAGTGTCATCGTGATCAGAAAGATAATTATAAAACTCGATTACATCGTCTATAGTTTCAAAAACAGTATTATTCAAGTATTTTTGAATGATCCCCTTTTGAGGCAATCCTATAAACACATCTCCATATTTATTCATAAACTCACTTTTTTTTCGAAACTCTTTTATAATCGTTAGCCATCATATTAGCAATCTCATAGTTTTCTTCTGACGGGTCGATTAAGTCTTTTATTGCATTGTATTTTGACAACGCCTCCTCCAGTTTGTCATGTAGAGGCTGAAGCAACCAGCAATTATTCTCTAATGTGCAACCAGCAACACTTTGTTTTTTATCAATAGATAAGCCATTGTACTTGCCAACTTCGTTGTTTTGAATCTCTTCTATTTCATCGATGATAGATTCTATTTGTTTTGCAATATTTGTTAGTCTATTCTTATCAATTTGGTTCATGTATTTTTATTTTTTCTTCATTTCTACTTGATCTGGCATTATTGTGCTATCTTTGTTTATTATTGAACTAGAGACGCACTCTATTTTGATTGTGTCAGGATGAATAACTCTTATTTGATTGAGTTCGTCTATTTTCTTCTCAATAAGCTGCAACTCTGACGAATGTATCTGCGTACCTTTGTAGTTTGAATACATTGTGTTTAAAAATGGAAATACTATTGCGCATACAATTGCAACCCATTGCAAACGAACGTTTTTTAGGTGGCGTTTTTCTTCAGTGGACCGGAATTTATTCTCTTTTAATTCTTTTAGTGCGGGGCGAGGATATATGACCTTGTTGTACACCAAGTCTCTTATTGCATCATACATTTCTTTTGAATGAAAACGTTCTATTGGTGTACCTTCTTTTAATCCAGCAAGTACATCATTGTCCATTCGGATAAAAAGCATGTCATTATCTACAGCGTGTGTTCTATGGTTATATATCCAAAACGTCTCTTTTCCTGTTGCATCATCAATTGTCCCATTCTTATCGACAATGGTGTCAATTCCTATGTATCCGTATTCTTTCAAATCATATAGAAAACTAAACAAACCCATAAGAATAGTATAGCTTCTATTTGCATCTGCTTCATCAGTTTTATAAATCTCGACGGTTTTTGTGGATGAACTGCACTTAATACCATGAAAACTAATCAAATTCGAAATAATGCGCCCCATTTGGAGATTTTCAAGATTATTTCCAGCAGTAAAAACCAGCAATTCTTCAACAAATTCTTTCTCCGTAGGAGATAGTTTTCTCATTTCTTTATACATAGCGTCTCTATATTGATTATTATATAATAATGTAATGTCTTTCCATTTATTGCTCAATCACCGCAATTTCCTCATCCGTGAGATTATAGAGTTTATAAACCAGTCTGTCTATTTCTCGTTCCAAAGCCGAGGTGTCTGCATAAGACTTTTCCCGTTTTGTCTCTATTATCTCATTTACAATATCTATTATTGGTTTCTGATATGCCGCAGAAACAACTGGAATTGGTATTTCCTTTAACTGATATATCTTTACATGTAGTCCTTCTGGGAATACCTTTTTATGCCAAAAACGGACGGCTTTGGAATTAAGAAGTCCCAATATGTAATTAAATGAATATGAATTGTCTAACTTGTATATTAGGTTGATAGTATCATTGCATAAGTACATATTTTCATCGATAGTTGCACATATCTCTGTGGCAATGTCTTGGATGATGATTTTAGGTGAAGTAAGAAAAAACTCAAGTTGTCTTGGACCCGCACCAACTTTTTGCATAAACAAATCTGGTCTGTACCAAATCCATTCTGAACTTTGAGGGGTGTTATATCTTTGAATATTTCTTCCTCTAATGAGGCGATAACTGTCTTCCAAAAAAGGCTCATTGCTAATAAAACGTTTGTCATTGCTGGTCTTTATTCCTAAAGAAAAATGCGCAATTTCTCCCAATTTAATCACATTAACCTTTGACAAGTCAATGTTCTCTTCGAATGAAAAAGGAAAATTCTCGTATTGTCTAATACTTTGGTACGTTAGACTGTGATTCATAATGGAAAACGAGGTCCCGTCCCAGTTTTCTAAAACGATTGTATTTGAACTTGCTTTATCTTTTGAAAACAGAATGATGCATGTCTTTACAGTAGCGTTTTCGAAAACTTTATCTGGCAAATCCACAAGTTTAAGAACTTTTGTTTCCTCGACTAAGAATTTCCTGAATAATGAAAAACTATCTGTTCCCAACCAACTATTTGAGAAAATGTAAGAACAAATTCCTCTCGGCTTTAAAAGATGATGGGCTCTTTCTGTAAAGATACTGTATAAATCGCTCTTGTTCTTTACAGTTTTATAGTGTTTTTGATATTGTTTTCTGACATTATCGTCTGTGAGATTTGCAATATTTATATACGGCGGATTTCCAATAACAATATCAAACCCGCCCTTGTCGAAGATGTTCTTAAACCAAGTGTGCCAAAGGAAGAAGTCTTGGTTGGCGGAGGGGTCGAGTTGCTCCAACTTGGCGAGGAAGCTCGGGGTGCCGCCAACGCTTTCGCGGATGAGGGTCTTCACCTCGGCGTTGATGGCATGGCGCATGGTGGCTTTCTTCTGATGGTCGGTGACGGAGAAGTACTCGCGCAACAGGCGTTGCAGATTCTTTTGGCTCAAATCGCTGTCGAGACCTATCACATACTGCGTGGAGGTGGATGGACGGCCCACAGTCTTGCCGGCGATGCGACTGAGGTCGAAACCGCCATAACTCTCAATCAGGCTGTTGCCCTGCATGAACTTGTAGTCGAAGTTGGGCAAAGGCTCCGCCTTTTCGCTGTCCACCACGATGCTCAACCAGAAACGCAGACGGGCAATGTCGATGGC
>CAMHJX010000068.1 GCA_946185535.1 uncultured Bacteroidales bacterium | reverse complement strand
TTCAAAGGCTTGGGCGAAATCTCCCCCGACGAGTTCCGTGGCTTCATCGGCCCCAACATGAGGCTTGAGCCCGTCATCCTGCGCTACGACTTTGGCATCAAGGAGCTGTTGGATTATTACATGGGCAAGAACACCATGGAGCGCCAGAAGTTCATCATCGAGAATCTTCGGATTGAGGATGATTCCGAGATGGATAAGATGTAAATTTTCTGAATAAACTATCATATAATGCAATAATTTCCTATTTTTGCAGTCTCAAATGATAGTTTATTATGACAAAATCGACAAAAGGCACCCTGCTTCCAAGGAAACTCGCCAAGAACCTCTCCATCGTTGGAGAACAAATCAAATTGGCACGATTGAGGCGTGACCTGAGTATCGCACAGGTGGCTGAGCGCGCCACCTGCTCACAGCTTTCGGTGATGCGCGTCGAGAAAGGGGCGCCCACCGTGGCGATAGGGATTTATTTGCGCGTTTTGTATGCCTTGCAGTTGGACGAAGACATTCTCTTGTTGGCACAAAAAGATGAAATCGGGCGAAACCTGCAAGACTTAGACTTGAAGCAGCGCCAAAGGGCATCAAAAAAGACGGAATGATGGAAAGGCTTCAAGTATATGCGGATTTCGACTGGCTTGATGCCCCTGTTTTGGTTGGCACATTAAGTCATGAAATGCTTAGAGGAACGCCTTCATACGGTTTTTCATTCGATGCGGAATGGCTACGCTCGAATCGCTCTATCCTTTTAAGTGGTGACTTGATGAACTTCTCGGGCGAACAATACAAATCAGGCGAGATTTTCGGCTGTTTTGGTGATGCCATGCCCGACCGTTGGGGCAAAAGGCTGATTGACAAGCGTGAGAGAATCAAAGCCGAACAAGAAAAACGCATCCCAAAGACTTTTACCGACTATGATTACTTGACTCAATTGGATGACTTTTCACGGATGGGTGCTTTTTGTTTCATGCATGATAATGCTTTCGTGGGTGTATCAGAGAATGAAATGCGCGTACCGCCATTGACCAGTCTCCGTGAATTCGTTTTCATGGCACATGAATATGAAAGAAATGAGCAATCAGGACGGCCCATGCGTGAAGAATGGCTTGATAACCTGTTCCACCAGGGTTCATCGTTGGGAGGTGCTCGACCCAAAGCCAATGTCATGGATGAAAATGGCCATTTGTGTATCGCCAAGATTCCATCGGTCTCCGATGACTACGATGTTGCTCTTTGGGAGCATTTTGCACATGTGTTGGCCAGAAAAGTTGGCATCAATGTTGCCGAAACCCGTTTGTTGAAACTTGACGGCGTTAAATATCACACATTGTTGTCACGTCGTTTCGACCGAACTGACAATGGTCGTCAGCATTTCGCTTCTGCCTTGACTTTGGCCAACCTCAAAGACGGTGACAACGCTTCCACAGGACACGGTTACCTTGACATTGTGGATGTCATCATTGGCCCCACAGGGGTGGCTGACACAAGTGCCACGCTGAAAGAACTGTACCGCCGTGTGGCATTCAACATTTGCATTGGCAACCATGACGACCATTTCAGGAACCACGGATTCCTTTTAGGTAAAAAAGGTTGGCAACTGTCGCCTGCCTACGACCTGAACCCAACTAATATGACGACACAAAGTTTGTTGATCTCTTCCAATACAAACGAGTCCTCTTTAGACATTCTTTTTGATGCTTGCGAAGATTACATGATTGACCAAAAAGAAGCTGAAACCATTATCCGAGAAGTAAAGCAAGGAATAAAGAATTGGAGAATCACGGCAAATCAATGCCAAATCTCGAAGTCTGAACAAGAGAGGTTTGCGCAGAGATTTGAGTGGGCGATTATTTGATTGAAAATCCGGCTTCACTATCCTGATTTTACATCAAAATATGTACATTGGTCTCACTTGACCCTATCACAAGAATATCCGAAGACAAGGAACTCGTTTATGTGACGGATTTTCTCAAGATGCTTTGGGATGGCAAGATTATCTGAGAACGGATTTCCATTACTGGAATACTATATGGGCAAGAACACCATGGAGTGTCAGAGGTTCATCATTGAGAATTTGAGGATTGAGGATGATTCGGAGATGGATAAGATGTAAGTCTCAATACAAAAAGCCAAAAAGCCAGAGCGGGATTTTGTTACCAAGCACATACTCTTCGTCGGCGGAAGCCATGTAACCCTTTGCAACACCAGCGATTTGCTTGCCATCCTTGGAGCGTCCACCAACTTCAATCGTGTATTGATGGTCGATGGTGAAGTCCGCCGAAGTCTTGCTGTATTCCACAACATGGCTTGATGAGAGCTGATTGATGAAAAACACTTCTCGCTCCGTACCTTCATTGACCCGTGTTGTGGCAAGGGCATGTAGCATATTGGGATTTTCCAAATAAACCTTGTCCGGCTTCTGTAGTCGTTTCACATTCGTTGCATCCGAATACAACAACTGGATCAGGCGAGCCTCGCTGAGGATTTGAAGATAATTCAGCACTGTTGTGCGCGAAATCTCTGCCATGGTTGCAAGTTTAACGGTATCGAGGACAAAAGGCACATTTGAAGACAGAATGCCTAACAGCGACTTCACTTTTCTGATATTGCCCACGTCGAGTTTTCGCAACTGGGGTAGCTCCACCTCAATGATGGTATTGACAATGTTCTCGACACGAACATAATAATTGTTCTGCCCTTCTTTCAAGAATGGATAGTAGCCATAGCGCAAATACTCAGCAAAAAGCGGCAGTGGGCGGATTTGTGCATTGACTTCGGCGCAGATGCTGTTGCCGTTGGTAAGGATTTCCTGAAGTGTCCGCTTTTTGAAGTCCTTTTGATGGAACATCCGCAAGTATTCCCTGAACGATAGCCCAAGCATGGTATAGGCAATGCAGCGGCGCGAGAGGTCGGCCTCACCGTCAGAAAGATTGACCAACGACGACCCGCTTAGCACAAAGTGCATGTCGGGAAACTCATCGTACGCGTTCTTGATTTCGATGCTCCACCCTTTATACTTATGCACTTCGTCCAGAAACAGGTATTTTCCACCTTGGACATGGAACTGCTCAATGAAATCCAGCAGATGATGAGTGCCAAAATAGATGTTATCAAGGCTGACATAAAGCACATCTGAGGTGTTGGTCGGGCCAAACACTTGCATGATGCGTTGAGTCATGAGCGTTGTCTTACCGACGCCCTTCTGGCCTTTGATCATCAGAAGCCGCTCGTTCCAGGCGATTTCGTCCATGATATTCCTGACAAAATCAAGGTTCACTGTCTGCATCCTGTTGAGGTGCCTTCTTACTAATGTCTCCATTTTTCTATGTTGTTAAGTTTCTGCCTGCAAAAATAAGCAAAATGTTCAATATACGAAACATTTAAAATGGAAATTTGTTTTGCATGCTGAACATTTATGTGATAAATAAACCTATAATAAGGAAAAATGTTTTATATACTGAACAGTATTTTGTAAAATATGTTCAATATATTGAACATTTATCATAAAACACATACCAGACACGAAGTTGCCGAGGTTTTCTCGGTAACTTCAACACGACATTTCCAAATGGAAACAGCTGTTAGAGTGGTTATTTCCATTTTGTAAACAACCATGATTTGATTTTCTTTCTGCTGGAGTTGTTCGGTTTTCCGAACTACTGACAGTTTCCAAAATGGAAATAGTCGTGCAGTTATTGTAAAATTTGCAACAACTGAGGATAAATCGGGAATTCCGATTTTTCTATGAAATAATTGAATGAACTTGGCGGGATTTCCAACAGGTTGCGTTTCCTCAACTTATAAGATGACAGTTGCAGTTTTTGCAATGGTCATTGTTTTCAGTTATTTCCATTTTGGAAAGAACTGCCGCTCCATCTAATGAATTGAAAAAAAGCCATCCTTCCATTTTGTACTCGTTGGAACTGAAAGAATGGCTTTTGCCTTGCATGAGGGTTTATTTTATATGGCGGAGCAAAACGCACTCATGGAACAACGATAGAAACGACACCCTTCTTGGTTTATACTATCATTATCATTAACAAATACCCAGCATCTTTCCAGATGGTTGTTGCTCTTCATTATTGCAAAATTTAATTTGTTTATTCATTAGTGTCCACTAAAAAATTGGACGGTTTAAATTTGAATGTTTAACTTAAAATAATAACAGTTCACTATTATCAATTTGTTCTTTGACATTGTTGAAGTTAGATAAGCCGAACAAGGTTTTCAGTGCAGTAGTGTCTGTCAATGAGATACTTGCGATTTGGAGCATCTCGTAGATCGAACGTTCGACCCCCAGTTTTTTCTGGACGATGGCCATCATGCAGTAGGCTGTTATCGCGGAATAAATCTGGATTCGAACAGCGTTCTCTGTTTCTCCCCAGAACTTTTTTATCTTGAGGTGCTGCTTGAGCCATTTGAAGAACAGCTCTATCTGCCAGCGGTTTTTGTAAAGATCCGCAACCGTTACCGGTTTGATATCCATAGCGTTGGTGAAGAACACGAACCTTCTTTTGGACTCCGCATCCCAATAGACCACCCTGCGTATTCTGTCGGGATATTTCTTCCCAGTAAGCGTTCCGTCCATGTGGCCTATGGCATCCGAGAGGATCCCCGAGTCTTTTGTGAACCTCCGCTTCCATCTCTCCGGCTTGAAGTCGTTGTTTTTCTTCCCTCTCACCACGAAGTAAGCTCCGATGCTCTCTATGTTGTGAAGACGTTTGAAGTCGTTGTAGCCCCTGTCGAAGATGTAGAAAGAGTTCTCCTCGTAGGGTATGGCGTCCATCGCCTTCATGTCATGGACTCTCGCGGGAGTGATGTGGAAGAAGGTTGGGACCTGGGTCTCGATGTCGTACAGCGTATGCACCTTGATTCCTCCCTTCCTTTTTCGGAACAACGCCCATTCAAAGACGCTCAGACACAGGTCGATGGTTGTTGAGTCGAAGGCATAGACGTTGCCGCCAAGCTTGAAGATCTCCGTTGCTCTGCACTCACGGGCCTGTGCTACCACGCGGTAGGCGAACTCCTCGAAGATGCGGTAGTCGCGACTGCTGTTGGCCTTGGAAAGGTTGCTCTTTGTCGCGGCTCGACCGAACCCTAGATGGTAGGCTTTCTCACGATGCGCCTGGGTGGCCAAGACCACATCCCTGAGGCTCTCCCGATTGGAAAGCTGGCCAAACATCAGTACCGCAAGCTGGTTCCAACAGGTGAAGTGTTTCACATACCGGTTGCCGTCGTATTTGTTCGCTATCCTGAGGAACACATCCTTGTCGATGAAGTCCAACAGTTGCGCGAACACGTATTTCCCTTTGTGCATATTGCCGTCGTTTGTATAGACGGCAAAGATAAATTCAAATCGGCGCGCTTAAAAAAGCCTTGTAACTTTCTAACTTACAGTAATTTCAAAGAACTATTTTGATTTTTTAGTGGACAACAATGTTGTTTATTATTTAATTAATTTATAATTGGTTATTTTAGTAATTATGCACTAAGCGAACAGACTCACCATGACGGCGATAATCGCCACCGAATCCCATTGTAACGTTGTTGAAAACCATAGCACTTGCATTGTAGCCGTAACTAGCTGAGGTAGCCGACCAATAGTAACCATCTGCTAAGTAGGAGTAGACAAGATTACCATCGCGATAGCCTGCGACAGGTAGGAAAACCGCGCCATTAGACTCAAGAGAGTTTTGCCAGGTGTTATAGTAAATTACATTGCTACTGAAGCTTGCGACAGGACTGTTGGCACTATTTAAGCTGTAAAAATTGTTGCTCCAATTGTCAGGCAATAGTACCAAGCCTTTTATAGTCTCACCACTCGCACCTATTATTTGCGCTTTAGCATAGCGTTTGCCTGAAACGGTGTATCGTGTATTGAGCACATAATTCCATTCATTGTAAGTCAAGGTACGCCACTGATTTGCAGTATTGCCTCCATTACTAATCTGGTTATGAACGCCCCAATCAGAATGGGCATATGCTCCTATTAAGTCATAATCCCCAGGAGGACCATAGCAATCATTACATGAATTGTTAGAATCCCATGGATGGTAGTATGTGTTACCACAGTACCAGCCACTAGTGCCCCAGCCGAATAAATCTATCCATCCGCTGTAGGATGAAGAAATATTACTATTTTCACTACCTATGATATCATATTGGTTGAGAGCAAAACGCCATGTGTCATTTGAGGCCTTATACTGAAGGTTCCCTTGTGAGAACCAAACCTGTTGGGTGGCACTTACAGAGAATAGACCATTTATTGCCCCTGTCGGAGGAGGAACTATAGTAGCCTGAACCGAACTTGACTTAGGTGACTCAACACCTTGGTAAACAGCAGAAACCTGATAGTTGTATGTTCCCGCCGCAAGATTATTGTCTGTATAAGAAGTCGTTGTGACATTTAAAATAATTAGCGTATTGTTTCTGTATACTTTATAACTTGTAGCAGGATTTGATGCCGACCATGTAAGATGTACATTATTGTGATTCTGTACCGTGGCAGTAAGATTGGTAGGAGGTTTCACTACATTCACAGTAACATTGGCTGTTGCAGTCTGTCCATTGCTGTTGACAGTGACAGTATAGGTCGTCGTATTGGTAGGTGTAGCTGTAGGCGACTGGACATTGGCATTATTCAGACTAGTAGTAGGTGTCCAACTATAAGTGTAGCTACCATTGCCACCAGTAACGTTAGCTGTTAACGTGGAACTATTGCCCAGCGGTATGATACTCGGATTGGCTGATGCAGTGACATTCAATGAAGGATAGACGGTTACTTGTGCAGAATTTGACTTTGGCGACTCAACACCTTGATATACAGCAGAAACTTGATAGCTATAGTTTCCTGCACTAAGGTTATTGTCAGTATAAGTAGTCGCTGAAACATTTGAGGCAATTAGCGTGTTATTTCTGTAAACCTTGTAGCTTGTGGCTGGGTTGGGGGCTGTCCAGTCAAGGCGCACTTTGTTGGTATTCTGCACCGTGGCTGTAAGGTTAGTGGGTGGCTTAACCACATTAACTATGACATTGGCCGTCGCAGTCTGGCCATTACTATTAACATGCACTGTATAAGTCGTTAAGGAATTAGGCGTTGCTATGGGCGACTGGATATTGGCATTATTCAATCCTGTAGTTGGTGTCCAACTATATGAGTAGATACCATTGCCCCCTGAAGCATTGGCATTCAGTGTGGAACTACTGCCAAGCGGAATGGTACTCGGATTGGCTGTTGCTGTAACATTCAATGATCCGTAGATAGTAGCTGAAACCACATTCGATTTTGGAGACTCAACTTCCTGATATACGGCTGCAACTTGATAGTTATAATCTCCAGCTCCGAGGTTGCTATCTGTATATGTAGTTGTAGTAACATTTGAGGCAATTATAGTATTGTTTCTGTAAACCTTATAGCTTGTGGCTGAATTAGGTGCCGTCCAATTAAGGCGGACTTGGTTGGTATTTTGAACAGTTGCAGTAAGATTGGTAGGAGGACATACTACAGTAACAGTGCAAGTACCACTTTCGGTCAAGCCAGCGGCACTTGTTGCTGTGCAGGTGTATGTGGTGGTTTCTGTTGGCGAGGCGGTTGGATTCTGGATGGTGGCATTGCTCAAAGAAGAATCGGGAGCCCAACGATAGGTAAAACTTCCGTTTCCATTAGAGGCCACAGCGTTAAGATGTGAGTTGTCTCCTAGTGCTATCACTGTCGGGTTGGCAGAAACAACAAGGTCAAATGCCATTACTCGGAAATGCGCAATAAGATGGCGATTGCCAGTTACAATAAATGGATAGTTGGCACCTTCCAAAATCTGATTGCCACCTTCCGTCCATTTCTCAAATCCATACCCTGGATTAGGCGAAGCGATAAGAGTACAAGGGTCATTATAATTGTATCCACCAGTTCCTGTAATAGTTCCGCTTCCTTCGGGTTCAACAGTAGCGGTTATTGTACAAGGCTGCCCTGTGAAGTTAGCCACCAAATCTCGGTTGCCTATCACATCAAAAGTGTATTCTCTATCGGTGGAAACTTGTTCATCGTTTTCCGTCCAATTTATGAAATTATAGCCTGTGTTAGGTGTTGCATTGACTGTGCAGGATTGTCCTTCATCGAAGATGCCGTTACCCGTCACAGTGCCGCCATTACTCGGGTTGGCCGAAACTTCAATCGTATAGGTCTGCAATGGCTTAGTGGTGAAGTATTTCTCCTCTCCGTATGCGGGTCCCTTGCTGTTCTTTGCATAGGCACAAACATAGTATTTCGTGTTGGCTGAAAGATTAATCAAATCACAAGTAAACTCGCCCAAATCGCCGCCCGCAGGTAGATGGTTATCATTCAGTGTTGGGTTGTGGTTTGTACTCCAACATACGCCACGCTCAATGATTTGCGTACCGCCATCGTCCGTAACAATGCCACTAACCGAAGCCGTTGTAGTAGTCACATCCTCATCCTTCACTTCGTTTGTCTTCACCGTTGGCTTCTCGTTGTCTTTGGTGGTGAAAGTAACCTTGCCGCTGGTGCCAAAGCCACCCGTGTTTTTAGCGAAAGCCTCATAAACGTATGTAGTGTTTGGCTCAAGGTTAGTCAATTCGGCAGAGTACACACCAGTTCCACTGCCGCAAAAAATGGTATCCATCGCACCACCACTTTCACCATAGGCGAAGCCTCTTGATTTCACTTCAGCACCGCCCTGGTCGGTCACTTCGGCAGAAACGCTTGCTTTGGTGTAGTTGATAGTGATGGCTCCTTCAAAAACCTTCACTGTGGGAACATCTATTTTTTCCTTCTTACAGGTGGTCAGCCCTATTGCAATAATTGCCATCAAAACAATGGCTGCTGTTCTTTTACAAATAGCGTTCATAAGGCATTACAATTAGTTGGTTTTCAATACATCTACAAACTCTTTGGCGAAGGTCTTCAAATCCCTGAATTTTTCCGCGCCCAACGATTCTGAGCAGTCCAAATTCAACATAATGAGAGAACTGTAATAGTCATTGGTAATTTCAGTATTTCCTGAATTCGTCCATTCAGAATTATGAATCCAAGCATTGGCGTTGGTGTTGAATTTCCATTCCTGAAGATGAGCAATGGTATTGTTTGTAAAGTTGTTATTGTCGGCATCCTTCATGCCTTCAAACTTAAAAACGGCAAAAGGAGGTTCCATCGTAACTGCGGTGACTGTGGTACCACTTGTACTGCTCATTCCCACATATTGTACACCAGTCAACACACCTTTTCCTTCACTATTGTTGATGTATACGCCTTCTATGTAACGCGTCGATTGTAAGGCTTCGTTGGGTTCATGGGGAGGTGGGGTCGTAATATCAAAACAAAAACGGATACGAGTATTGGGGTCAGGGACTGGAAGCCGAAGTGTCAGAGTCGAATTAGTAGATTGCTGGTGCAGATTTTCTGCAATTTCCCTAAAGTTTGCCTGAACATCCGAAAAATCCGTAACAAAATGCACATATTGCTTAGATGGCAACGATGAGATTCCATTAAGATTACTTTTGAATTCCTCGAGGTCATAACTGTAAACATCATTTCCTTGCGTACCAATCGTATGAGCCTCAATAGACACATCTGCAATCTTTTCGTTTCTGATTCGCTGTGTTACAGCCTGCAAGTATTGAGCACCGCTACTATAATTGGAAAAGGTATAGGAACCTTCGTCCAAGCCATCTGTAAAGTTGACTATTGAAACACTAATTAGATCCTTTGGAATACCACTTGATGAAAGCATATCCAAAGAAGTGTTTACTGCATGATATAACAGCGTGGCTCCACCTAATTGAAGATTCTCGATAAACTGTTTGGTTTCCTGAATGGCAGCATCGTCTAAACATGTGATAGGTTTGGTATAAAGTTGTTGGTTGAATCCGATGACACCTAGATACATTCCAGCAGGAAGTTCGGTTCCAGTGCCGTTTCCTCCACCACCATTTTCGCCATTATTACCTCCATTGTTGGGATCATTCGGGTCATCTGGTTTAGTACATCCTGCGGCACAAACCATTGCTACCGTTAGCATTAAGGCTGCTATGACCTTCATAAACTTTTGCATATTGATTATTTTAATGTGATTTCATTCCTTTTTGTTGGTTGACTCCTTCACCAACCGAATAAACCATCATTAAAACATAAAAGAAAAAGCGCGGGAGTGACATGAACCCCGAAAGTTGGACAAAAAACTTTCGGGGTTTTATTATGTCAC
>CAMHJX010000067.1 GCA_946185535.1 uncultured Bacteroidales bacterium | reverse complement strand
TGACATAATAAAACCCCGAAAGTTTTTTGTCCAACTTTCGGGGTTCATGTCAACGCCGGTCTTTTTTTTACAACTTTGCCATCACCTTCAGCATCTGCTCACCCAAACCAATCGTGTATCCCTGCTTCACAAACACCACTTCGCTGTTGGCATTGCCGATGATGAAGATGGGGCGGATGTCGGTGTTGAGGTGCAGACCGTCAACGATTTCATCGCGTATCTCTCCTTCATCAAGGCCGTAGATGATGCCTTCAGGCAACTCGTTGAAGTCCTTCAATTTGAATTTGTCGTAGTCGGCTTTGTCGCTGAAGACAAAGATGATCGGCAAGTTGCTCTCTTCAAAGTCCTTGCGGAAGGCTGCAATATCTTGCATCGCGTGGGTGGTCGGCTCGCTGCCTTGGTCTAAAAGGCCGAGGATGAAATAGCTGTCTTTGATCAGTTGTTTTGGATTGCCTTTTTCGCCCGTCTCAGGATCGGTGAATTTGCTATCAGCATAGTAACTGCCGACAACACGAAGCTCGTTGTCGGGCTGGCGCAACACAAGGTTCACCTGCGTGGTCTCACCTGCCTTGATGCTGAAGAACTCGCTGTGGGTCAAGGCTGTGCCATTGTCCAATCGGGTGCCTGCCGTGAGGATATAATAGCCTTCATCCAAAGGTGTGGGATGTTCGAAGGTGGAGAGCATCATGCCATCGTCGATGCCTGGGTCTTTGGCGTCGTAGGCCAAGAGGCGGAAACTTTGGCCATCGAACTTCTTGATGCTGAAGTGGGTGTAGTATTTCGGGTCGGACACGGAGGCGATGGGGAAATAATGGATGTCCAGATAGCCAGTGGCAGTGCTAGTTGGCTCAGCGGCTTCAAAGTCCACATTGGTCCATTCCTTTCCGAAGTATTGCACATTGCCGTTCACTGGGTTGATTTGTGCCGCGATGCCCAAACTGCGTGCCATGCTGACAAAGAAGATGTCGCGTGAATGGCGGTCGGCTTTGCGGGCTTTCAGCACGCCCAAAGGAGAGATGGGAATGCGTTGTAAAGCCAAGTTGTCATCGGCTTGTATGTTCTTTTTCACCCAATCGACCAACAAGGCAGGATTGTCATGGTATTGACGTCTTTCCGATTCAGGGAAGAACTCGGAAAGGGTTTTGCGGTAAGGCACAATCATTTCATTGCTCACGCGTGGATTGAGAATGTACTGAGCGTAATGCTCAGGCGGCGTGGAGATGATAGAAGAGGTGAGGTCGGGCGTGTTGTCAAAATGGTCTTTGAGTACTTCAAGGCTGACATCGCGCAAGTCTTTGTCGGAGATGTTGTTGAGCAGTTCCACGGCTTTGATTTCTGCGTTTTGGCCTTGGGCGTATTTCACGAAGTCGGCGATGGTCTGGTAGTTGCCCCAAGTCTTTTCGTAGATGCTACAAAGTTTTTTGTTGCCCGTGTTCATAATCTCTTCCATTTGGGCTTTCTTGCAGTCAGCGATGTAGGCGTTGCGTAGCGAGTCTTCAAAGGCTATGCGACGGTCGTTTTCGGCACGCATTTCAGCCGTCACCTCGGGCAAGACGCTTGTCGGGGCGGGTGGTACCATGTCGAACTCAAAGATGTCGTTTTGGCCCTGCATATGGTCAAGGGTGATGGTGATGTTGTCTTTCTCGCCCGACTTGAAAACTTGGAAGCCAAACTTGCCGTCTTTGGCGGCATAGGCTATCATGCAGCCCAAGCCAGAGGTGAGCCAGGTCTGGCCATTCTCATCGGTCGTCTTCGTGACTACGGTGCAGAACTCGGCGTAGTTGTAAATCTTGAACTCCACGGGCAGGTTGGCTTGAGGCTGACCATTCTCATCTACGACGGTGAAAGTAGTCTTGGCGGTCTTGCCATAGTTGTTCACCACATTGATTTCCGTGTAGTTGGCACTACGGCTGATGACCTCCTCAGGGCCGTCATAGTCGCCAAAGACGCGGGTATGTAATAACAAGGTGCGCGAAGCGGGCTCGTTGAACCAACCCAAGTCGAGCACGGGTTCAGGTTCACAGGCACCGAGGAAGTGCCATTGTCCGTCCACCCAGGCCTCCACCCAGGCGTGGTTGTCGTCGCAGTGCGCCCAGCGAGGTGTGTAGACCTGTCGTGCAGGGATGCCCACAGTGCGTAAGGCGGTCACTAGTAGCGTCGACTCCTCACCGCAGCGACCCCACGAGGTCTTGATGGTCGCGATTGGCGCGCTGGTGCGGCTGTCGCTACCCTTGTAGTTGACATGCTCGTGGCACCAATGGTTCACTTCGAGGACGGCGTCATATAATGAAAGGTCTTTCACGCGGCCTTTCAGTTCCTCATAGTAGGTGGCTCGGAAGCGGTCGAGGTTTTCATTGTTGACGCGCACAGGCACCACAAAATGTTTGAACTCACGCTCGGGGATGCTATTGCCCCAAGGCAATTCCTGTTTGGCGAGGAAGGCATAGTGGACGCATTCGCGGTAATAGTCTTCGGTGTAGTCCACGCTGTCGCCGAGCGGCATGTATTGGTAAAGGAATTCCAAAGCTGCTTTTTCATTGAAAGCCATTTCCTTTTCTGACGAACAGGCCGTGACAAGCAGGGCAAAGGCAGTAATGAGAATGAATAAGGTGTTTTTCATGACGGTCGTATTTTGTGCAAAGGTAGTAATTAATGCAAAAAAGGTGGTAAGCTTACCACCTTTTTTCAATATTATTTCTGGATTGCTTCGTTCCTCGCAATGACGCAAAGCGACGACAAGTCCCGTGTCCCGAAGTTCCACATCCACTATACCATAAACTCTTCCAAAGAGGAGAACAGAATCTCTTTCAGTTCCTCTTTATGCTCGGGCGTGGTCTGCGTGAAGAGGAAGCCCCAGATGCTCATGGCGGGGTTCATGATGTCGCGAGTCTCCAGCACGCCATGGAAGTGTCGCTTGATGCGCTCGAAGTCCAAGGCGCGGTTGGTGTCGTACGGCTTGTCCAAGACGATGAAACTGAACACGTCGTTCTCGATGCCGTTCCACATGGTGGCATAGTCGGGACGAATGCCCTCGAAATAGCACTGTACAGGCAGCAGGTGGCAGGTGTGACGCGTTAGGTCGTTGAGGCACATGCCAGCAAAACGCAGCGGGTTGACCTCAATCGGGATGGCGCGACCTGTGTGTTTGTCAACGCGGAACTCCACATGCATCGGGAAGTTCTTCAATTCAAGCACACCGTTCAAGTCGATGCAGAACTGGTTGAAAGCCGGATAGTTGGCTTCGAAGATTTGCTTACTCATGCAGTAGAGGCGGTCGCTGACGTCAGTCTCGTTCTTGAAGATGTGGTGGAAGATGTTGATGATGTTGGGCTTGCCCTCGGCATCATAGTAGGCGTCCACGGCATATTCCTCACCTTCGATGAACTGTTCCAACACGAACTTCTCGCTGCGTACCACGGTCTCGGGGAACACGGCGCACTGCTTGGCGAAGTTGTGGTCGATGTCGTCCAAAGCGGCCTGCCATTCGGCCTTATTGCGGACGATATACACGCCTACGCTGAGGAATCCCACTGCGGGCTTCAGTACCAAGGGCAACGGCAACTCGTCAGGGTTGAGGCTGCGCAAGGCTTTCATCTCCACCTCTTTGTAATAGAAGTCGGGATAGATTTGTTGGCAG
Organism: uncultured Bacteroidales bacterium; assembly: GCA_946185535.1. GTDB lineage: Bacteria > Bacteroidota > Bacteroidia > Bacteroidales > F082 > Limimorpha. Next base: position 6,946 of record CAMHJX010000067.1, on the reverse strand, counting down.
ATGCGACGGAAAGCGGCCTTGTCTTTCAGGATCTTGACCTTCTTAACCAGTTCCGACTCGGGCAGCTGGGCATAGAGCCACACTAAGGCGTTCTCCGAGACGGCATACAACTGGTGGCTTTGTTCGTATTTCTCGACAAAAGCCTTGTCATCCAAAAGGTTAAGGTGATGGCCTTGCTGTTTCAGCACCTCGGCCATGTCGTTATGTAAAACGGGGATTTGTTTTTCCTCCAAATAGGCCACCAGCGGGGCGGATACGTATGGTTTTTCTAAAATGATCATGGTTTAATTCTTATTCTGTGGTTTGTAGAGACGTAGCGCGCTACGTCTCTACCAGTTTTATCTCAAAATATTCTGTGTTCTATCCGGTCCGTACGAAACGAATTTGATCGGCACGCCGACGTAATCCTCAATGAATTTGATGTAGTCTTCCAATTTCTGCGGGATCTTGCCTTCAATCTTCTGCTGCCAGCCCGGAATCTCTGTGTAAATGGGTTCCATGGTCTCAGTACAGGCGGCAAAAGGCAAGTGCTTGGTCTCTTGGCCGTTGTAACGGTAGGCGGTGGCGACTTTCAAGGTGGCGAAGTCGTCCATCACGTCGCTCTTCATCATCATCAGGTCGGTGACGCCGCTGAGCATGACGGCATATTTCAGTGCGGGCAGGTCGAGCCAGCCGCAGCGACGTGGGCGGCCTGTGGTGGCACCAAACTCGTGGCCATTCTGACGGAGCATCTCGCCAGTCTCATCAAACAACTCAGTGGGGAATGGGCCTGTGCCCACGCGGGTGCAGTAGGCCTTGAAGATGCCATACACCTTGCCCACACGACTCGGGGCGATACCCAAACCGGAGCAAACACCAGCGGCGATGACATTCGATGAAGTCACAAAGGGATAGCTGCCAAAATCCACGTCGAGCATGGAGCCTTGGGCACCTTCGGCCAGCACTTTCTTGCCGTTGTCGAGGGCTTCGTTGATAAAGTACTCGCCGTCGACAAACTGGTATTGTTTCAGATATTCGATGCCCTCGAACCACAGCTTTTCGTATTCAGCGAAATCGAGGCCGTCAAGTTGGAAGCCTTGCATCTCGAAGCCAAGGCCAACTATTTGCTGCAGATGGGCTTTCTTCAGGCTTTCGTATTTCTCGCGGAAGTCGGCGGAATTGATGTCGCCGATGCGGAGTCCCCTACGGGCGGTCTTGTCGGTGTAGGTCGGGCCGATGCCTTTCAGCGTGGTGCCGACTTTCATCTTGCCTAAAGCCTTCTCGTTGGCGGCATCCATGGCGCGGTGCGTTGGCAGGATGAGATGGGCGCGGTTGGCGATCATCAAGGTTTTACGTAAGTCGAAGCCAGCCTCGCGCAGACCTTCGATCTCACCTTTTAATATATGCGGCTCGATGATGACGCCGTTGCCGATGAGGTTGATGCAACCTGGGGTGAGCACACCCGATGGGATGTTGTGCAGCACGAACTTCTTGCCTTCAAACTCGATGGTATGGCCGGCATTGGGACCGCCTTGGAAGCGGCAGACAATGTCATAATTCGGGGTGAGGGCATCGACCACCTTGCCTTTGCCTTCATCGCCCCATTGTAAGCCTAAGAGGATATCTAATTTGTTCATATTTTGAAATTCAAGATTTAAAATTCAAAAATTCAAAAATTCAAAGATTCAAAGATTCAAATACTGGATTGCTTCGTTCCTCGCAATGACGCAAAGCGTCTCCTAACTTTAAACTCTCAACTAACCACAGACTCTAAACTCTCAACTCTAAACTCTCAACTTTTCTTGTGTCCGTAAAAAATCAACGAATGATGTGTAATCTCAACACCCAATTGCTCCTCAATCGACCGTTGTATCTCAAGCAGTCGCGGGTCGCAAAACTCCATGACGGTCTCCGTTTCCAAGTCGATGAAATGGTCGTGCTGGCGGAACTTGTAGGAGCGCTCGTATTGCGCACAGTTGTGCCCGAACTGGTGCTTGATGACCAGACCGCAGTCGAGCAGCAAGTCGATGGTATTATATAAGGTAGCCCGACTGACGCGGTACTTGTTGTCTTTCATCTGGTTGTACAGCGAGTCGATGTCGAAATGCCCATTGGTCGAGTAAATCTCCTTAAGGATGGCAAAACGCTCTGGAGTCTTGCGAAGCTTTCTCCGTTGCAGGTAATCGACAAATAACTTCTTGACAGCCAGGTAGGTGTTGTCGAATGAGTCTTTCATTTTTTTTACGTCGTGATGAGGCGCAAAGGTAAGAATTATTTTCAGACTGATTCTAAATAATCTGCATTATTTTGTCTTACTTGCTGTTTTTCCTCACCACCTTTTGGATTTCCTTCAGTTGGTTCAGTTTGGCCATCAGGTTGTCAAGTTCCTTGGTGTTGTGAACATAGATGGAGATGGCGGCTTCCACCACATCTTGCTTGGCCTCCATGTGGAGCGAGTGCAGGTTGAGTTGCATCTCATTGGAGAGCAGGTTGGTCATGCGGTTGAGCAGACCCTTGGTGTCCAAAGCCGTGATTTTCAGCTCTGCGAGGAAGGCAATCTCACTTTTGGGTTGCCATTTGGCTTTCACGATGTTGTTGCCGAAGCGCGATGAGAGCTGGATAGCCTTGGGACAGTTGCTCCTGTGGATTTGCAGGGGCTCGCCGGGGAAACTGAAGGCAATGACATCGTCACCGGGGATGGGATTGCAGCAGGTCGACACATTGAAGTCGAACTCGCCCGAAGTGGTGATGGACGGTGTTTCATCCTTTTCCTTGCTGTTGTTGCCCAAAAGTCCGAAAGTGATGTAGCGCACAAAACTGCTGCTGCTTGACTGGGGCTTCAGCACGCTGCGGATAAGACGCTCATCGATTTTTCCAGTGGCCACATTGTAATAAAAGTCGATGGTACTGGTAAGCTTTTCGGCCGCCATCACTTCATTGCGGTTGGCTTTTGAGGGCTCCATGTCGAGCTTACGCATGATTTCCTCATATTTCTTCTCGCCCTCTTCGCGGAATGTACGACGGTATTCCTTGATGCCGCTCTTGAGGCGCGACTTGGCCGTTGCCGTGGCCAAAAACTCGAACCATTTCTCCTGGGGGTGTTGCGATTCGGAGGTGATGATCTCCACTTGGTCGCCTTTGGTGAGCTTACGGTCGAGTTGGGCCAGCTGGTTGTTGACATTGGCCGCGATGCTGTGGTCGCCAATTTCGGAGTGGATGCTGTAGGCGAAGTCGAGCACAGTCGAGCCTTTGGGCAGCGTGATCATCCTGCCTTGTGGGGTGAAAACATAGATTTCATCGGAGAAGAGGTCGAGCTTGAAGTTGTCGACAAACTCGATGGCGTTGTCCGATTCGCCACTAATGAGGTCTTGGGCCTTTTTCAGCCATTCATCGAAGCCGCTCTCAGTCGTGTCGTTGTCGGTCTTGTATTTCCAATAGGCGGAGAAACCCTTCTCGGCAATTTCTTCCATGCGTTCGCTGCGGATTTGCACCTCGACCCAATTGCCCGTCTGACCCATCACCACGGCGTGTAGCGATTCGTAGCCGTTGGCTTTCGGGAACGAGATCCAGTCCTTCAGTTTTTTGGTGTAGGGACGGTAGCAATTGGTCAGCACGGCATAGATTTTCCAGCATTCCATGCGTTCATCCTCCCTCGGGCAGTCGGTGATGAGGCGCACAATGAAGGAACCATACAGGTCTTCGAAGGCCAACTCCTTGTCCATCATGCGTTTCCATACCGAGTTGACAGAGCGTTCCTTGATTTCGGCCCTTGCCTTGATGCCGTTTTTCATCAATTCGGCCTCAATGGGGGCTATAAAGTTGCGCAACTCGCCCATGCTTTTGCTGCGCACATCATCCATGCGTTTGCGGATGTTGTAGTAGATGGTGGGGTTGGTATATTTCAGCGACAGGTCTTCCAACTCGATTTGGATGGCATGTAGGCCCAGACGGTAGGCGAGGGGAGCGTAGATATAGGTGGTCTCCGAAGCGATTTTCAACTGCTTGTGCTTGGGCATCGAGTCCAAGGTGCGCATGTTGTGCAAACGGTCGCTGAGTTTGATGAGCACCACGCGGATGTCGTACGACAGCGAGGAGATGACCTTCTTGAAATTCTCGGCCTGTGCGCTCTCGGCACCTTCCATGTTGGCGAACTTGGTGAGGCCGTCCACCACGCGTTCCACCTTCTCACCGAACATCTCCTTGATGTCGTCGAGGGTGTATTTCGTGTCTTCCACCACGTCGTGCAGCAGGGCGCAAATGATAGAGGTGCGGCCTAATCCGATGTCGTGGGCGGCGATGGTGGCCACTTCGATGGGGTGATAGATGTATGGCTCGCCCGAGCGGCGGCGTTGGTCCTTATGCGCCTCGCAGGCGAAATAGAATGCCTTGTCGACCATTTCAAGGTCTTGGGCTTCCTTGCGTGTATGCCAAGCGTCGATGAGGCGCTGGTGTCGTCGCTCGATTTCTTCTTTTTCTTCTTTGGAATAGGTGTCGGGTAAAAAGGGCATCATAGGCAATCGTCTTTTTCAGACTGCAAAATTATGCATAATCCTTGTTTTTCGTTGTCGTTTGAGGGCGATTTTTTTATGGTTTGGGATGGATTTTTGGAAAATGTTTATATTTGCAGTCGGAAATACAACGAAGTTATGGGCCAGCTCGCATTTATTAAACTCTTCATGCTTGTGTCGATACCGACTGATATAAATGACAATCGTCGACATGTGCATGTGTTTTATAGGAATGGCCGTCAGCAGCACTCAGTGGCAAAGATTTGGATTGAGAAGAATGGTGAACGGTGTATTGAAATCGCTGAATCGAAGTTGTCACAAAAAGAGAATAAAATGTTAGTGGATGCAATTTCCAACAACTGGGAGTTTATTAACGAGCAGATTACCCGCTGCTTCAATGGAGAAAAGACAAGAGTAAGAAATATTGAATAAAATGTGTAAGATTAAGGAAACCAATATTGGAATTAAAAGCCTTGATTTCAGTGGACATCGAGGGAAGTTATGCGCAGTGTTGACTGACGGACGGGTTATCATTGTGCCTATTGGCTTTTTCCCCGACATCAAAAAGTTGTCAGTAAAGGAGCGCGAGGATTGGATGATTCTTGATGACCAGTTCTTCACATTCCACAACCTGAGCCGTGTTTATGCAGTAACGGATTTAATGCGGCTATGAATCAGTTTGTTATAATGAGATAAATTATAGTTGAACCAAAATAATCGAACAAAAGAAAAGAAGATAAACACAAAAGGCATATTATAATCAGATAGCACTTGTTGCTGTCCTTGAACACCAAAGTTCCATTTAGACCCCGTTTTGGCGGGGCAACACGTCAAGGACAAGTTACAGCTGCCGTAGTTGCTACGGCGTGGAATACTTGTTAGACGTGTAGGGCGTGGAACCCCTGGTGTTCAAGCAAGGAATTGATTCCACGCTGTTTTTTTGTATTGCCTATTTGAGAACGATTAGGAAATCTTGATAATCCAATAATTAACAAAAAAGAAAGGAACAAAATCATGAAAAAAATTGTCTTTATGATTGCTGCTTTTATAGCAAGCATTGCCATGGTGAAAGCGCAAACTTACACCATTCAAGTGACCCCTGAGCTAAACTTCCAAACTGTGTTTGTGTGCATGAATCAGTATAGCGAAGTAGAGATTTATGCAATAGACGGTTGTAATCCAATTTTATGGGAAACCACTGTAGGAGATTTTACGGAAAACCCGCTTGTTTTGTCTAGAACTCAAGGGAATCATATCGGAATCTCATTTTATGGGTGTGGCTATAACATCTACTTTACCGTGGATTTCGTTGAACCTAACGTCCCAAACGAGACCTCCACTACCCTCTGGAAGCATCAAGGCTATCCGCTGCCACTCGAGGCCATCGGAGCCGACTCCTTGGAGATGTACGACTACCATTGGTCCACCGGCGAGACCACACCTACCATCGAAGTGTCCGAACCAGGTATCTATACCTGCGGTATCTCCGACCAGTGTGCCACCGCCACGCGCACTTTCATTGTCCGCGACAACGTGGAGCTTTACCGCGCTACAGTGGATTTGGAGACCAAGTTGAACAAGGTCACATGGCAGACTACACCCGAGCAAGCTGAATACATCAGCGAGGTGAAGGTGGAAAGAGACGGCATGGTCGTAGGCACAGCACCATACGGACAAGGCTATTTCTTGGACAACATCGGCAGCGAGAATGCCGCACGCAACTACCGCCTCACGGCCATCACAACCGATGGCACTGAATGCCCTATCCCAAGCTACCAGAAAGGCACCCTTCATGTGGACTACAGCCCCAACGCCAGCAATCCCAACAAGCTCAACATGGCTTGGACACCACCGTTCATTGAGGAAGGTGCCTCCATCTCGGTCAGCTATTTCCAAATCTGCAAATACGACCCTGCAACTAACGAAGTGACCGTCGTTGACCAGCTTGGGGCCAATAACACCATCGGCAGTTACGATGTGAACCTTTTTGATGGGGGTTATGCCGTTGTCGCCGCCATGTTCAACGAAGGCAAGGAGTATGAGGAGCTGTCCTTCTCCAACCTTACGGATTTTCTGGTGGGAATCGGGGAGAGCGAAGGCCCTTCGACAGGCTCAGGAACCTTAACCGTTTATCCGAATCCCGCCAATGGCGTTTTGTATGTAAAGACGCGGCACGCCACGTCTCTACCAGTGGAAACCTACCGCATTGTCAACCCCATTGGCCAAACCGTGATGGAAGGCCAAATCACGGCGGAAAAACAACAGATTGACGTGCGCAACTTGCCACAAGGTGTGTATTTCATCACCGTGGGTGGTGCCACAGGGAAATTCGTGGTGGAATGATATTGTTTTGTTTGTAGAGACGGTGTGCACACCGTCTCTACTGTAGGATTTTTATATCGTAGTGGTTTGTAGGGCTGTCACACCGTGGTTTGTAGGGCTGTCACACCGTGGTTTGT
>CAMHJX010000066.1 GCA_946185535.1 uncultured Bacteroidales bacterium | reverse complement strand
TATTTCGATACAAAAAGATTATTGCACTTTTTCGGGAAAAACCATTAGCTTGTGCTTCAATTCGGCACAGGCTTTTGTTTTCTTTGCAGCGGAAACAACAAAAGCGGTCTGAAAATATGTCAAATATCAGTTTGTTTAATAGAAATGATTATTTTTGCAGCAAATTCGCAACGGCATTATGCCTATGCGAGTATGACATATAGCACACTTGCTGACCATTCGGCTCGGTTAAATCTGGTAAATTCAACCCTTGAAGCACGAATAAGTCATAGCAGGTTTGTAGCCTTTTCGGAGGGCACAGACCGCTTTGCTTGTTTCGCTTCAAGGCCCACCAGAGCCGAACCGAGGAAACGACAAAGGGATTTCGTGTTCTCCCTTTTTGTTGTAGAGCACGGCGGAAATGCGGAAACCCGTTAGTGGAAGCGAACTTTAAAACAAATCACTATGTACCAATTAAATTTCCCAAACGGCAATGTGCAGACTTACAATTCTTCCAGCGAGTTGCAAAACGCCGCAAGGCTTTTAGGCGGAGAAGCACGGATCATTAGTGGCAAAGTCTACGCCTTCGTGCCGAAAAAGTAAGCCGATGGAGACTGGCGCAAAAAGTCAGTCTCCTTTTTCCATGAAAACCTAAAATGAGAGAAAAATGTTTACTTTTGTCTCAATTATCATCTTGGCATTGTGCCTACAAGTGCAAAACCCGAACTGGCCGCCCATGAAAAACTATCAATGCAAGAAATGTGGCATTCTGATTAAAACAGAGCGACAGCCCAATGCGTTCAATTGTCGGGCTGGAAACTACCACGATTGGAACGACCTCGGCGAGGTCGGTTGCGAAAACTACCGATGCAAGAAATGCGGTCTTCTCGTCGAAAGCAAGAGCACCCCATCTTCTTTTGGATGCACTGCTGGAGGCTACCACAATTGGCAAGATTTATGTCCGATAGGCACCGATGTCTATCAATGCAAGAAATGTGGCATTCTGTTGTACGCCTCAAAGTCGCCTAATGCATTTGACTGCCCTTCGGGAGGGTATCATCAGTGGAATAAATTGAATTGAAAAACAAAAAGATAACTGTTATGAATAGTCAAGATAACGATTTATTATTGCTTGAAAGCATGCTTGGGATTGCTGTTTCAAGAACCGCAGGAGTTCAAGTCGCTGTGGATAAAAATCTTCCCGTGCCTTTCCCTAAAAGTATTCATTACGAGTTGTACAAGAACCACATAGAATTGCATATTGAAAGTTCTACATATAGATCATTATGCGAATATCTTGAAAGGACTCTTCCTAATAACGACATCGCTAAAACTGAAAAAAGAGGTTTTTGCGAATACGCTTATGTATTGAACAGAAGAGTTGAAGGATGGAGTAATATAGAAGAGTTAGGGAATGCCATTATCGAACTGCGTAATATCGTTGAGCCTGTGCTAATGCAGTATTGCGAACAAATAGCCGAGAACTTTGAACTAGCAAAGGTTCTTGGCGATTATTATGAAGCACAAGAAGCGGCCTTGCCATTTCATATCAATGTAATTGACGAGCTTCATGCCAACGAAAACGCTCACACAAGGATTCTCACGCATTTACTCAAATACAAAGAAGATGGGAAGCTTGTTATTCTTGCTTCTTTTCTAAAACAACTTCCTACATTCAATGTTGGGTCTATTGATATTGAGAAGTCAAAAGTCTATTTCAACAGAGACAATATTGATGGCTTGATAGAGAAAGATGGCGAGTATGCTGTCATCATTGAAAACAAAATCCACTGGGCTGTTGATCAAGACAAACAGATTGAACGTTATGTGAATACAGAAATAGAAAGAGGTGTCCCTTCGGATAACATTTGGGTAATATATCTGACGAGAGACGGAAGAAAAAAAGTTGAAAGTTATAGTCTTACGAAAAAGACAAAAGAGATTTTGGGTGACCGTTTTCTGGAAATGGATTATTACCATAACATCCTCCCATGGCTTAAAGATACTGTTTTGCCTAATTGTAGAGTTAGAGAGGAATGGTTGGAGTCTGCTATTAAACAGTACATTGATCATTTAGAAGGATTGTTTGATATAAGGGATTCAAGAAAAGTGTTCCGTAAAAAGGTACAGGGACAAATAGCCAATAGTATAGGTTGTACGGAAGAAATGTCAAGAGGTGAGGTCTATTCAAAATTCCATGCCTATTTACATACTTTGGAAGAATTGCAAAATATTGTCAGCAATTCCATGGAGAGTTTGATAAAACCTATAATAGAACGATTGCAAAATACTACCATAGAAGTGTTAGGCGAACTATGTCCTAATGAAGAATTTGGTTTTTACAATGGCATACATAATGGTTTTTATCAAGTGTTCTTAAAGAAATGTACAACGAAAGTCCATTTCGAGTGGATCCCATTAAATGAAAAACGTTTGCTTTCTGGAACCGAATACATTTTAGTATTACATGTTGAGCAAAATGACATTCATGAACGTTTCAATCAAGTTCTAATTGACAATTTTTTGATGACTAAGGCGAAAGAATTAAGTTTAAAGAAAACTGATAAGACTACCTTTTATAAGAATGTGATTACAACAAATAGATCAATGTCTGACATGACACATGAGGAGTTTTCCATATTTCTTCGTGAAGCATACAAAGATGTAAATGACATTCAGCTGTTCGTATCAGAATACATTCTAAATGTTGAATAGAAATCAGCTTAAAGGTTGTTTTTTTGACACTTGTGCTTCAATTCGGCACAGGCTTTCTTTTTCTTTGCAGCGTTAAATCATAACGCACTATGACCATACAAAAAGCAACATCAACGGCAAAGCCAACCGTTAAAGTAATCGGCGTTGGCTGTGGCGGCAACAATATCGTCAACCATATAAGCACAAGCCATTTGGAAGGTTTCTCCTTTGTGGCCTGCGACATGGATGCCAAGGTGCTCGAGAAATCATCAGCCGCCACAACCTTGCAACTCGGCACAGACGGACTTGGAAGCGGCAACAGCCCTGAGAAAGCATGCATCGCAGCTGAAGAAAACACAGATGCAATAAAGAAATTGTTCGATAACAAGCCTTCAATGACCTTTGTCGTAACCTGTCTTGGAGGTGGCTGCGGAACAGGTGTCGCTCCCGTACTCGCCCACGAATCAAAAAAGATGGGCATTACGACCATCGCCCTTGCCACCTTGCCATTCGAATTGGAAGGCGAACGCAGATTCTCGCAAGCCTCGGAAGGAATTCAAAACTTGGCAAGAAACACGGATGCCATCTTTCTCCTCAACAATCAGTACATCAAAAAACAATACTGCGACTTGCCCATAAACCAAGCCTTCGCAAAGGCCGATGACTTGTTGGCAGAAGTGGCCAAAAACCTAATCCGAGCCATGACGAAGCCACAACAAGAGGCAAAGAAAACTTCGAGAATAAAGGCGTTTTTCAAAAGACTGAAATGCAAATAAAAGCGACGACATCGAAAACATTCAATACTGCCACCATCGCCCATCTGCTCAGTCACGAGGACGAGCACGGAATGGGGCGTGTCTTTATGTACGCCTTTCTAAATGAGGTGATACGGCAGAAAAGGCCATTCCCGTTCGATTGTGAATCCGCCCAAATAAGCCCCAACTTGCTGATTGTTGACAACCAGGATAGAAGCATCGCCATTGAGCATAGGCACAATCGGCTTAGTTTAACCCTCAATGACCAACAAAGTGAAACTTCCGCATTCATCAAATACAAAGGTGAAGCCTATCGCCAAGTCCTTTTTGATTGGCTTGCCGCCTGCATCCGATACACTTCGCTGCAGCCTGAACTTCGCAATGAGCTGACAAGATATGCCCAATCCATTCATAGAAGAATTTGGTTTACAAAAGTTTTGCCTGTGCAATAATTCGGCACAATCTTTTTATTATCTTTGCAGCATAAAACAAACCTCATGGAAAACCAAATCGTCATATACCAAACCGACAACGGCCAGACTGCCATTGATGTCAGGCTGGAGAACGATACCGTTTGGCTGACTCAAGCTCAAATGGCTGAGCTGTTTCAGAAAGATATCTCTGTCATTTCTAGGCATATAAGAAACGTATTTGCTGAAGGTGAATTAGAAGAAAAGAGTAATTTGCATTTTTTGCAAATTGCTTCTTCTGCAAAGCCAGTTATGTTCTATAGCCTCGACGTCATCATCTCCGTAGGTTATCGCGTCAAAAGCCAACGCGGTGTGCAGTTCCGCCAATGGGCCAACAAAGTGCTGAAAGACTATCTGCTGAAAGGCTACGCCGTGAATGAGAAGATTCGTCGAAACCAAATCGGGGAACTAAGACAATTGGTGCAAATGGTGGGCCGGACGTTGCAAAACCAGCCCTTGCTGAAAAACGAAGAGAACCAAGCCTTGTTTGACATTGTTGTGGATTACACCTACGCCCTCGACACGCTTGACGATTACGATTATCAACGTTTGGGCGTGAAAGAAACCACACAAGAAGAGAAGTTTCAAGCGACTTACGACAACGCCATGCAAGCCATAGCGGCATTACGCGAGAAGTTCGGGGGCAGTTCGCTGTTCGGCAATGAAAAAGACGACTCTTTCAAAAGCAGCATCGGTCAAATCTATCAGACTTTTGGCGGTGAAGACCTATATCCGAGCGTGGAAGAAAAAGCGGCCATGCTGCTTTATCTTGTCACCAAAAACCATTCATTCAGCGACGGTAACAAACGCATTGCCGCAACGCTGTTCCTGTGGTTCCTCAACAACAACGGCATCCTCTACCGCGAGGACGGCAGCAAACGTCTTGCCGACAACACCTTAGTCGCACTGACCTTGATGATTGCCGAGAGCAAGCCCGAAGAGAAGGATGTAATGGTGAAGGTGGTGGTGAACCTTATCAATCAGAAAAACTAAAAACCATGTCCAAAAACCAAATCAACAAATACGTCTGGCTTGTAGAGACGCTCTACCACGCCAAGAAAATCACGCTGAAGGAAATCAACCGTCGGTGGCTCGATACCGATTTGAGCGAGGGTCTGGAGATTCCGCGCCGCACCTTCCACACCTGGAAGAACGCGGTGGAAGAGATGTTCGGCCTCGTCATTCTATGCGACAAGAGCGACGGCGACCGCTATTACATCGAGAACCGCGAGGTGCTTGAGGACGACGGACTGCAACGTTGGCTGCTCAGCACCATGTCGGTCAACAACACGCTGTTGGACAACAAAGCACTCAGCGACTGCATCCTATTGGAAAACATCCCCTCGGGGCAGGACTTCCTCGCCACAGTCATGGAAGCGATGAAGAAAAACCGACTCCTAGAAATCACCTATAAAGGCTTTTGGAGCGAAAGCGAGCACACCTTCCCCGTGGCACCCTATTGCGTGAAGCTGTTCCGCCAGCGGTGGTACATGGTGGGCAACAGCGTCTATGAAGGCAAAATCCGCATCTACTCTTTGGATCGTGTTTTGGAGGCCAAACTGACGGATGAGTCTTTTGTCTATCCCAAAGACTTCAGCCCCGAAGCCTTTTTTGAAGGCTGTTTCGGTGTCATCCGAGGCGATGGGACCCAAATAGAAACGGTGAAGCTTAAGGTGAGCGCCAACCAAGCCAACTACCTGCGTTCCCTACCCTTGCATCCCTCACAAAAGGAGCTAATACATACAGGCGAATACAGCATTTTCTCCCTCGAGGTGCGGCCTACCTTCGACTTCCAACAGGAACTCCTCTGGAACGGCGATGCACTTGAGGTAATGGAACCGCTTTGGCTGCGAAAAGAAATGGCTGACGTGGTGAAACGGATGTGGAACAATTACAGCAAATCATGAACTCCTTCGCCGCCATAGACTTCGAGACCGCCAACAACGAACGCACCAGCGTGTGTAGCGTGGGCGTGGTGATTGTAAAAGAAGGCGAGTTTGTGGACTCGTTCTATTCCCTAATTCAACCGGAGCCGAATTATTATTTGTATTGGAACACGCTCGTCCACGGCATCACCAAAGAGGACACCGAGGATGCGCCAGTGTTTCCATACGTCTGGCAAAAGATTGAGCCGCTTATCGAGGGTCTGCCTCTCGTGGCGCACAACAGTCCTTTCGACGAAGGTTGCCTGAAGGCCGTGATGCGCTGCTACCAGATGGATTACCCCGACTATCAGTTCTATTGCACCTGTCGCGCCGCGCGCAAACACTTCGGGAAGCAGCTTCCAAACCACCAACTGCACACCGTAGCGGCAGCCTGCGGCTACGATTTGATCAACCACCATAACGCCCTGGCAGATGCTGAAGCTTGCGCTTGGATTGCGAGGGAGATTTTGTGAAAATGGAAAAAATTCCAGAAAAACAGTCTGAAAATAGAAAAAATTCCGACAAAACACCATTGAAAATGGAAAGATTTCCGAATTTTGGCCGCAAAATGACTTAAAAATGGAAAAAGTAGAAAATGCGCTTCAAGCACTCAAAGCAGGCAACGAGCGTTTCGTAACTGGAAACCTCTCCAACAAAGACACTTACGTCGAAGACCGCAAAGCATTATGCACCGGTCAGCATCCCTTCGCCGTGGTGCTGTGCTGCTCCGATAGCCGTGTGGCACCTGAAATCATCTTTGACCAAAAACTCGGTGATCTCTTTGTCATCCGCAATGCGGGCAACATAGTGGATGAGGAAGTGCTGGGTTCCATAGAATATGCCGTCGAGCATTTGGAAACACCTTTAGTGGTCGTCATGGGACACTCCTCCTGTGGTGCCGTCACGGCAACCTGTCAAGGTGGCGACTTGCCTGGTCACATCCTTGATTTAGCCAAACGCATCAAGCCGTCGCTTGACCAGGGCTGCTGCATCGACGACAACGCCCGACGCCATGCCAAAAGGATGGCACAACTGATTGAAGAAGATGAAATCGTCCATCATGTTGGTGCCAAAGTCGTTGCAACTTTTTACAATCTCGAAAGCGGAAAAGTGGAATGGCTGTAACGAGGTTTTCCTTATTTTTGCCGCCCAATCCAAAGACAACAAACCATGAAAACACATACAAGACACATAACTTTAGCATTCATCGCTTCAATTTTGACCTTTATGACCTCCTGTAACCAAAAAACACCCGTCGACCTCATCGTCCACAATGCCAATATCTACACCGTTGACGACAATTTCTCAAAAGCCCAAGCCTTTGCCGTGAAAGACGGTAAGTTCGTCGCCGTCGGTGACGAAGAGAGCATTATGCGCCAATACGCGGCCAAGGAAACCATCGACGCACAAGGTGATGCGGTGTATCCCGGCTTCATGGACGGACACAGCCACTTCACGGGCTACGGCGAGAACCTCGTCCGCTGGGCCGACCTGAAAGGTTGCCGCTCCTACGATGAAGTCATCGAACGCCTCAAAGTACACGACAGCCTTTACCCTGCCGAATGGCTCTTGGGTCGCGGCTGGGACCAAAACCTCTGGGAAGTTGCCGAGTTTCCTGATAACGAAAAGCTTGCAGAGGCCTTCCCCAACAAGAAAGTCCTGCTAACTCGAGTAGACGGTCATGCGGTGCTAGTCTCCAAGGAGGTTCTTGCATTAGCCAACATTGATACGAATACAAAGATGGACGGCGGCATGGCCATCGTCAAAGAGGGTCGTTGCACGGGCGTGTTGTTAGACAACCTCGCCGACGCTGCCAAGGCTTTGGTGCCCAAGATGGAGACAGTCCAAAGCATCCAGGCCCTGCTCAAGGCGCAAGAGAACTGCATGGCGGTCGGCCTGACCAGCGTCACCGATGCGGGACAAGACATCGCCACCATCGAACTCATCGACAGCCTGCAACAGACTGGACAACTCAAGATGCATGTCAACGCCATGGTCAACCCCGACGACGAGACAATGGACCACTTCATGCGTCAAGGTGTCATCGACAAGGAAAGACTCACCGTCCGCAGCGTGAAAATCTATGCCGATGGCGCCTTAGGTTCACGCGGCGCGAAACTGCTTGAACCCTACGCCGACGACCCGACCAACGACGGCTTGATACTGGAAAGCGATGAGTTCTACCGTCATGTCTGCCAAAAGGCCTACGATGCCGGCTATCAAGTGTGCTGCCATGCCATCGGCGACGGCGGCGTACATCATATTTTAGACATCTTTTCGGAATACCTGAAAGGCCAAAACGACCTCCGCTGGCGCATCGAGCACTCGCAAACCGTGGCCGATGCGGACTTCCAACGCTTTGGAGAATTCTCTGTCATCCCTTCCATCCAGACCACGCACTGCACCTCCGACATGGACTGGGCCGACGAACGTCTGGGCGAGCGCATCAAGAACGCATACGCCTACCAACAACTCTTGCAGCAAAACGGTTGGGGCATCAACGGCACTGACTTCCCCATCGAGGACATCAGCCCCATTTACACCTTCTATGCCGCCGTGGCACGCAAACACTTGGACGGCACACCCGCTGAGGGCTTCCAAATGGAAAACGCCCTAACCCGCGAGCAAGCCTTGCGTTCCATCACGATATGGGTCGCCAAAGGTTGCTTCCTCGAAAGTCGCAAAGGCAGCATTGAAGTAGGCAAAGATGCTGATTTCGTGATTCTTGATAGAGACCTAATGACCGTGGCTGAAAGCGAAATACCCGCAACCAAAGTTAAATTCTGCCATTTACATTGACCTTTCCAACAGCAAGGTAAACTGGATTGACAAACACTATAAATGGTAATTCGGACCAATAACTAAAAAAATACAGCCCACTGACACACAATTATATATACATATTTTTATAGAATTTACAACTAATTTTTAATGCAATCGTTCCAAATTATCAATTTATGACTATCTTTGCAGAAAAATCATACCCATGAGCACACTGCAAGAATTGCCATCATTACGGGAAAAAGAAGACCACATTGAATTTAAGGAAGCAACGCATAATTACCCCTTTGCCGGCGGTCAACACACCGACCCAAGAGACAGAAGACGTTGTGTATTAGGCTACATCGTCGCTTTGGCTAATGAACGAGGTGGCAGGCTTGTGTTAGGCATGACCGACAACATTCCCCATAAAGTAGTTGGAAGTGATTTTGCAGCAGGTGAAACGGGCGCTTTGGAAGATGAAATCTATAAAAGGTTACATATCAGGATAAGGACCGAAGAACTATACGACGAGACACAAAAACGCGTGTTGGTCATCAATGTGCCATCGCGTCCCATCGGCAAAGCACTCCGTTTCGAGGGTGTCCCGTTGATGCGCATTGGCGACAGTCTTAGGGAAATGGACGATGCGGAATATTTTGCCATCATCTCAGAGCAATCGCCTGATTTTTCAGCAACCATCTGCGAAGGGCTGACCATCAACGACCTTTCTGAAACAGCGATTGCCAATTTACGGCACCTCATTTACCAAAAGCAAAACAATCCAAACATACTGACTTTACCTGACGGGCAACTGCTCTCCGATTTGGATTTAATGAATGCAGAGGGTAAGCTGACTTACGCAGCATTAATTCTGTTGGGAAAAAGCGAAATTATCAACCAATATTTGCCTCAAAACAATATCGTGATAGAATATCGGGCCAACCACACACAAATCCGGCATAGCGCGAGGCAAGAGTTCAAAGAACCGCTTGTCATAGCTATCGACAAGGTTTGGAGTTATCTCAACCAACCCGCAAGCAATCCGATGCAGCACATTGAACTGATGCCTCAAATACTTGACATTCCATCGTTCAACAGCGAAACCATCCGTGAGGCTGTACTAAACGCAATGATTCACAGAAGTTTTCAGATGAGTGGCGACATTTTCATCAGGCAATACCCAGATGAGATAACGATTTCCAATTCAGGAGGGTTCCCTTACGGCGTGAATTTAGATAACTTACTGACCGTCAACAGTTCGCCACGCAGCAGGCTTTTGGCAGAAGTTATCGAAAAAACCGGACTGATAGAACGTTCAGGACAAGGAGTCGACATCATGTTCCGCAACTGCCTGATGGAAGGAAAGGCTTTGCCCGATTACTCGGCTTCCGATGATTATCAAGTGCAACTTTCAATAAGTTCCACCGTCGTCATGCCATATTTGGCGTTGCTTTTCCGAGATTTCCAAAATTCAAAAGCGATTGACAAACAATTGAACGTGTTCGACATGCTTACTTTATATTCCATCGCTTGCCACAACGACACCTATTTCTATCCCAACAGCATTAAGAAACTGCTTGAGGAGGAGTTGATTATACCCGATTCTTACTTTGAGTTTGTTTTGTCTGATGCCTACTTCAAGTATTATCCACCTGTAGCAAAGGGAGTTTTCAAGGCCAGTGACATACGCAAAGTGTATTACATGATGCAGCACGGAGAAAAAACCAGCATGTCAGATTTTCAACAAGTTTTTGCCAACGATTATACCATAAAACAAACACGAACTTTGGTTGACAAATTAGTCGAATACCAAGTCATTAGCAGGGAAGGAAAAGGAAAAGCCACCCATTACGAATGGCTAAAATCAAAAAACGGAGAAATATAGCCCTCTGACAACCAAAAACTTATCTATTTTTCGACCGAATCGTTCCCAACCATGATTTTTTTGCGACCTTGCAACCTATAAAAAAGTACTTATGCCACAAAACCAAGATTTCATCCTCATCAAAGACGCGACCGAGAACAACCTGAAGCACGTCACCGTCAAAATTCCGAAGCGGCAGATTACCGTAGTGACGGGCGTGTCGG
>CAMHJX010000065.1 GCA_946185535.1 uncultured Bacteroidales bacterium | reverse complement strand
GGAATCACGCCACCCACGGTGACCATGATGTCGGGGCGACCGAGCTTCTCAAGCTCTTCGATCACCTGCGGCACGAGGGTCTTGTGACCGGCAGCCAATGAACTCACGCCCAAGATGTGGACGTCGTTCTCGACGGCTTGCTTGGCAGCCTCGGCGGGCGTCTGGAACAAGGGACCCATATCGACGTCGAAACCGATGTCGGCATAACCGGTGGCCACCACCTTGGCGCCACGGTCGTGACCGTCCTGACCCATCTTGGCAATCATGATACGCGGACGACGGCCTTCCATCTTGGCGAACTCGTCGGCCTTGCGGCAAGCTTCCTCAAATCTTGCATCGTTTTTCGTTTCCATAGAATACACTCCAGAGATTGAACGGATTACTGCTTTGTAACGGCCAGCGACCTTCTCGCAAGCCATGGAGATTTCGCCCAACGAGGCGCGGCACTTGGCAGCCTCGATGGCGAGGGCCAAGAGGTTGCCCTCATGGGTCTCAGCGCACTTGGTGATGGCGTCGAGGCAACGTTGCACGTCGGCCTCGTTACGATTGGCGCGGAGCTCCTTCAAGCGCTTGATCTGCGACTCACGCACAGCGGTGTTGTCGACCTCCAAGGTCTCGATGGGGTCTTCGTGGTCGAGGCGGTATTTGTTGATACCGACGATGGTCTCGCGACCCGAGTCGATTCTGGCCTGCTTGCGGGCAGCGGCTTCTTCGATACGCATCTTGGGCAGACCCGTCTCGATGGCCTTGGCCATGCCACCCATGGCTTCCACCTCTTGGATGTGATTCCAAGCACGTTCGTAGAGGTCGCGGGTGAGGCTTTCCACATAGTAGGAACCCGCCCACGGGTCGACGACGCGGCAGATGTTGGTCTCTTCCTGAATGTAGATCTGGGTGTTACGGGCGATACGGGCGCTGAAGTCGGTGGGCAAGGCGATGGCCTCGTCCAAGGCGTTGGTGTGCAGCGACTGGGTGTGACCCAAGGCGGCACCCATAGCCTCGATGCAGGTACGGGCCACGTTGTTGAACGGGTCTTGCTCGGTGAGCGACCAGCCCGAGGTCTGCGTGTGCGTACGCAGAGCCAATGACTTGGGATTCTTCGGGTTGAAGGTGCGCACAATCTTGGCCCACAGCATACGGGCGGCACGCATCTTGGCAATCTCCATGAAGTGGTTCATGCCCGAGCACCAGAAGAAGGACAGACGCGGCGCAAAGGCGTCGATGTCCAAGCCTGCCTTGACACCCGTGCGGAGGTAGTCCCAACCGTCGGCCAGGGTGTAGGCCATCTCGATGTCGGAGGTGGCACCGGCTTCTTGCATGTGGTAGCCCGAGATGGAGATGCTGTTGAACTTCGGCATGTTCTGCGAGGTGAACTCGAAGATGTCGGCGATGATGCGCATCGAGAACTCAGGCGGATAGATATAGGTGTTGCGCACCATGAACTCCTTCAGGATGTCGTTCTGGATGGTGCCTTGCAGTTCTTCGTACTTGGCTCCCTGCTCCAAGGCGGCGACGATGTAGAAGGCCAGGATCGGCAACACGGCACCATTCATCGTCATGGAGACGGACATTTTGTTCAGCGGGATCTGGTCGAACAGCACCTTCATGTCCTCGACGGAGCAGATGCTCACGCCAGCCTTACCCACGTCGCCCATGACGCGTTCGTGGTCGGCGTCGTAGCCACGGTGGGTGGCCAAGTCGAAGGCCACGGACAGACCTTTCTGACCAGCCGCAATGTTACGACGGTAGAAGGCATTCGATTCCTCAGCGGTGGAGAAACCGGCGTACTGGCGGATGGTCCAGGGACGCATCACATACATCGTGGAGTAAGGTCCACGGAGGAAGGGGGCGATGCCAGCGGCGTAGTTGAGGTGCTCCATGCCTTCGAGGTCTTTCTCGGTATAGGCAGGCTTCACCATGATGTGCTCGGCGGTCTCCCAAGACTCACCATTCGGCAGGATGAGGCCGCTGTGCTTAGGTATAGCGTTGATGTTGATGTTTTTATAGTTGGGTTTCATTGTTTTCTCCTTTCTCCCCACACTGCGCTTTGCTTATGTGGGGTAATTGAGGTTGCGCCTCTTCAAGGCGCGAAAACCTCAGTACTAATTATTTTGTTATACCTAATTGACGTTGGAACTCCGTTAAGGTCTCAAGCACATTGCTCTTGACGTGGATGAAATGCTTCAGGCCAGCCTCTTTGAGGATGTCGGCGGTGCCTTCGGGGTTACCCGCGAGCACCACGATGGTGTCGTTCTTCAGTTCCTCGAAGATCTTGAGGGCATTACCTTCACCGTATTCCTCGTCAGAGGAGCAGATGACCAGAATCTCGGGCTTCACCTCGCGGGCGGCGGCGATGCCTTCGTCCAAGGTCTTGAAGCCTGGGTTGTCGACGACTTGGAAGCCGGCGCAGGCGAAGAAGTTGGAGGCGAAGTTGGCGCGGGCCTTACGCATGGCGAGGTTGCCGTAGGTGAACATCCATGCGACGGGGCGCTTGTGGTCTTGGGCATACACGTCGGTGGCATAGCGCAGCTTCTCGAACTGCTGGGCAGCACGGAAGGTGACGATGGTCTCCACCTCGGCCTTTTCGTCGCGGCGGTTGTCGGCCTCGAAGACCCAAGCCTCGGGCGTGAACTTCATCGTCTCGGTGAAGTTCGGGAACTGGTTGGTGCCCAGGATAGTCTCGCGGCGAGTAGCCACGTTGCTGAACTTCTTGGCGGCGCTCTCCTTGATGAGGCCTTGGATCATGCCCTTGCGGACGGCTTCGAGATAGCCGCCTTCGTCTTGGATCTTGTTGAACAAGTCCCAAGCGGCCACGGCCAGGCTCTCGGTGAGGTTCTCGATGTAGTAGGAACCTGCAGCGGGGTCGGCCACCTTGTCGAAGTGGGCCTCTTCCTTGAGGATGAGCTGCTGGTTGCGTGCGATACGGTCGGCGAAGTCGGTCGGGATCTCAAACGGCGTGTCGAACGGCATCACCGTGAACGAGTCGACGCCACCGAGAACGGCTGACATCGTGCCCGTGGTGGTACGCAGCATGTTCACGTAAGCATCGTAGAGGCTCATGCCCAACTCGGCGTTGGTAGCGTGAATGTGCATTTTGGCATTTTCTTCCTTGCCGCCGTACGCCTTCACGATATTGGCCCACAAGAGACGGTAGGCTCTCAACTTGGCCAATTCCATGAAGTAGTTCTGACCAATGGCGAGGTTGAAGCGCATCTTGGGCGCAATCTCGTCGATGGTGAGGCCTTTCTCGGTCAGTTTGTCGAGGTATTCGGCACCCACGGCAAGGCTAAAGGCCATCTCTTGAACGATGGTAGCACCGGCGTTGGTGAACACGTGGCCGTTGACGCCAATCGTTTGGAAGTTAGGCATATCGGCTTTGACGACGATATAGCCTAGCTCCATGTCGGCACCCTCGTTGATGTACCACACACCGCGACGCAGATAACGCGTCAGCGGGTCATAGTTCAACGAACCCTTGATGTCCGGGATCTTCGACAGCATCTCGAGGATCGGCAGGTGGTACTTGTTGTTGTAGAAGTTGATCTCCACGGCCTTCTGGTCGATGCCGTTGAGCAGGGTCGAGATGGCAATGGTGTCGTAAGGCTTGTCGTACTCCAGCTTGAAGCCGATGCTGTTGGCACCGCGGCTGATGGCGTTGAGGGCAATCTTGTTGGCCTCATGCACATCCTTCACGGTGATGTCCTGACGGATAAGCCAGTTGTTGCCTTCGGGTTTGTTGCCACGGACGTAGGGGAACTCGTCGGGGTTCTGGCCTGTCCAAGGGATGTCGGCCAGATTCTCGGCACGGTAGTAAGGCTTCACATTAAAGCCTTCGGCCGTACGCCAAACCAGTTTCTTGTTGTAATCTGCCCCTTTGAGGTCCTTCTCGATGACGGCTTCCCATTCTTCGGTCGTCACGGGTGGAAATTCTTCAAAGAGTCTCTTTTTTTCTTCCATGTTGTTGGTTTTAATTGATATTCTTGTGTTTATTTTAAAAATCTTCTATCTAAATCGGCCCTTCGACCCTTCGATTGTCCTCAGGGACCACAGGCTCAGGGACCTTAGCTTTATGTTTGAAGTAGTTTTTTCAAAGCTCGTGGGGCACGCGTCGACCAATACTCCATATTGTGAGAGGAATGAAGGTCGGAGCCTGCCAAGTTGTAATAGTTTTGCTTCAGTATCCAACGGGATTTGTCCTTGGCTTCGGAGCCATAGGCACCTGCCAAAGACGAAAGGTTCAACTGAAAACGTATATCTTTGTTTTTCAATTCCGTATAACGCTCATGCCCCATGTAAACATAGCGTTCGGGATGCGCCAACACGGGATAATACCCTTTCTGTTTGATGCGATTCAGAATCGAGTCCATGTCCATTGGGGGATTGAAATAGGAGGTCTCCACCAAGAGTTGGTTGCCCTCGTCACCCAAGGGGAGCAAGTCGCCTTGCCCCAGCCTTTCCTCAAAGAGTGCATCCATCATATACTCTGCCGCGAGATGCAGTTTGATGGGACCATGATAGGCCTCACAAAGCTCAGCGAAACGGGCTTGTAAGGCATCTGTTGTATTGGGAATATCTTCCATGACGTGGGGCGTACACCACACTTCTGCAATGCCCAACTGCTCGTAGCGGTCAAGCACCTTCAACGACACTTCCATCTTCTTCACGCCGTCGTCCACGCCAGGCAAAATATGCGAATGGTGGTCGGTGAAATTGTTGAGCAGGGAAGAAATCCTAGGAAATAACATAAGCTTTTCTCACCAATTATTCTTCATCGTCGTGATAATACCCACCTTTGCCATTGGCATGGTAGCCATATTTGCCGCCATACTTGTAGCCATATCTGTAACCATACCCATAACGGTAGCCATAACGTCCATCATTGCCTGTGGCACCATTGAGGACCAGACACATGTTCTTGAACTTTTGCTGGGTATAGATGTTTTCCAACTCGGGAACCAAACTGCGCTCCATCAGACCGGCACGAACCACGAAAATGGTGCGGTCGACATACTTGTTGATGATCTGCGGGTCGGCCACGATGTCTACAGGAGGACAGTCAATCAGCACGTATTCATATTCCTTTCTAAAACGTTCGATCAACACACCAAAACGCTCGTCTTCCAACAACTCTGTCGGGTTGGGCGGAATGGTACCCACGGGCAAGTAACTCAAAGTGGGATAGTCGTTACTCGGCATGATGAGTTGCTCGATATCTTCTTCCTGTCGGGCAAGATAGTTGGCAAGACCTTTCTTGGGCGAGAAGATATAGGCCGACAAGGAGGCGTGACGCAAGTCACCGTCAATCACCAGCACCTTCTTTTCCTTGATGGCGAGGGCAATAGCCGAGTTGATGCAAATGAAGGACTTTCCTGAACCCGGGTTAAAGGAGGTGAACATGAACACGTTCGAAGCATTGTCCTTGCTCATAAACTCCAAATTGGTGCGGAACACACGGAAAGCCTCATTGACAACATTACGGCTGCCTTTCTTCACCACTACGCCGCCATCGGCAAAGCCCTCCTTAATGGCTTGACCTTTCTGTTCAGCCCGTTTTTTCCTGGCTTCCTTTTTCTTTTTCTTTTGGTCAGCCGAGCTGTAAGCCAAAGGAATTTCACCCACAAATGGCAAGGTAAGATCCTCCAAATCCTTGCGACCGCGAATCGTGGTGTTGAGTTGTTCCCTCAGGAAAAGAATCAGTGCGGGGATAGCCAAACCGAGAAGCAAAGCAATCAATCTAATCCTTGAGACATTCGGTCTGGAAGGTGCGGATGAACCATGGGGCTTCTCAACCACTCTCGTGTTGTAGGCAGTGAATGCCTGCGTCAACTGGTTTTCCTCACGTTTCTGGAGCAGGTAGAGATAAAGGGCTTCTTTCACCTTCTGCTGGCGTTCCACCGACAGCAGGTATTTGGCTTGGCTGGGGTTGGCGGCAAGACGTTGGTTGATTTCGCGCTCCGTGCCCTGCAAGCTGGCCAATTGGTTATTGAGCGTCACCAACTGGTTGTCGATGCTGGCAATGATGGCTTGACGCATATCCGCAAGGTTCTCATCCAAGTCGAGTACCAAGGGGTTCTCCTCACTACTGTTGGCCACCAAACTGTTGCGGCGCAGCATCATGGCGTTGTAGGAGTTGATCTGGCTTTCAATATTGATGCTGTTGACCCCCGAATTCACCGGCAGCAACTGATCCTTCAAGGCCTCATTGCTCAACCTTTTCCGAATGTAATTGGTGATGGAAATCTGGTTGCTGATTTCCAAAATGTGTTTGCTCGTTTCAGAGGTTTGCGACAGATACATCCTTGATGCTGCTTCAACATCAGGCAACAGGTTCTCACTCTTGTAGGAAGAAATGTCACTATCCACGTTGCCCAATTCCTTCTCAATCAATTCGAGACGCTCATCGATAAACATGGAAGTGCTTACCATCACTTGGTTCTTGTCTTTCAACCAGTTGTTGTTGTAGACAGAAATGAGCATGTTGATAAAATCATCGGCTCTCTTTTTTGAAATATCGTTAACGGAAAGAGTCATGATTTCCGCATTTTTGTCCGCAAGAGAAACACTCAGTTTACCGGCATAGCTTTTGGCCGCACTCTCGATACTGGAATGGCTCACATGGATAACATCGTCAAATACTGCTTCTTCTCTCTCCAGATAGTCAGTGGGGTGAACACACATCAAGCCAATAGGCGTATTGACGGTATCGCCAAATATCGCCAAGACCTCACCCGACACTTCCATACCGTTAAGGAAAAAATCAGAAAGCCTCACGCCTTTACCTTTATCCGAGATCTTCATATCGAACGATGCCGAAACGTTATCAAAGTTGCCCAACAAATCCACCGTCGCAGGAAGGGTATTGTCGTAAAGCAAAACGGGACGGAAACGGCTATCGATCGTATAGTTCATATCCAAATGCAGCAGACGCACAGCCTCCTGGACATTGTCGATGGAACTAAAGGTAATCAATTCGTTGTAAATCTTCGCACTTCCGTTCATAATACCCACTTCCGAAAAATCCACGACATCATACCCCTCTTTATCCGATTTCACCAACAGCTTAGCGGTACGGGTATAGGTAGGAACGGTCTTATGGAGATAGTAGGTCGCGAAACCTAAAGCCAAAACCACAGAAATGAGGAACCAATACCAATGGGACAGGCAAAGATAAAATATGGCTTTCCAATCTATGGACTTCTCATCTTTCGACTCGTCCTGATCCACTAAGATTACTTCGTTTTGCATGATTTATTGAATTAGCAAGATTGATGTTGTTTTACCTCAAGGACAGCACCGAGATTGTGGTGGCCAAGGAGGCGAGCAAAGAGACCACGGAAATCCAGAAAGAGGCCGATTCAACCGTATTGGCATTGACGGTCGACTGGTTGGCGCGCTTCTTATTGGGCTCAACGTAGATATAATCATTCTGATGAATATAATAAGCCGGTGAATGCTGCACGTCGTTGAACGAAAGCATGTCGACAGTGTAGGCAGTGAGTTTGCCTGTGGCATTGGGGCGAAGCACCATCACATTGTCGCGCTTGCCGTCGATGGTCAAGTCGCCAGCCATCGACAAGGCATCCAAAAGGGTGATATGGTCGCGCGTAATCGGGTAAGAACCCGGAGACCTCACCTCACCCATCACCGAAAACTTAAGGTTGACAAACTCCACGGTCACCACGGGATCAGTAACCAGATTGCGGTTGATGAGTTCCGACTTGATATGGGCTGCCAACTCATCTCGTGTCTTGCCGGCAGCCTGCACCATCCCTAATACCGGGAAATCGATGCTACCATCGGCCTTGATGATATAGCCTGAGGTACCTTGAGAATTACTAGAAAGCTGTTCAGTTTGCGATCCCAACACACGAGCCGTATAAGGCAAATTGAAAAGTGCCGTCAATTCGGGCACCTTGGTGTTGACAATGATGGAGATCTTGTCTTCGGGCCGCAAACGAATCTCGGGAGTAGGTTGCTCGTTGATGTAGGTGGTTCGTTGGTCTTGGATATCCTGGAAATAAGTAATCCGCTTCGACATATCGCATGACGACAACATAAGCAATAGGGCAAAGAGAAGCAGAGGGCTTTTCTTCAAAGGCTTATGTTTGTTTTCTTGGTTCATAAGCATGGTATAATTCGCTTTAATTCATAATAAAACCCGCGAACACAAGATAGTATTCGCGGTTCAAAGGTACAACAAATTTTTGAATTGAACGCGTTTTTGGTGAAAATAACCATTGCTATTTTGTAACTAGTTGATATAAAAGCTCTTGTCGAGTAAAAGCAGGCCTCAACAGGTATGTCATCCCTACGTAGGCCATGTGGGCAAAGGCTTGGAATCTATGGCTGTTCCCTTTTCAGCCAGATCTCCAAAAACTTGTCGTAAACCTGATAAACCCCTTTGTCCTGGGTAATCAAATCCTTATCCATCAATGCATTAACAGCCGACTTCACCGCACTGGGAGAAACCAAACCATAGCGTTTTGCAAACTTACCCGAGGTAACCTGCACCACCTTGCCCTCTTCGGCAATGGCTTTCAATACAAAACTTTGTTTTTCAGGCAATTGATACATCAAATCTTCATAGGTGAGATGGGTGAAATCAACGATGTAGTCAATGGCGGGCTGAAGTTCACTGAGGGTACAATGCCCCCCTACATCTGTACGCATGAAAAGCACATTCATCACCTTCTGCAAGTAGAACGTCACACCTTCAAATTGGGCATACAGCTGCTCAACCACCTCTTTGTCGATGGTTTTCCCTGAGTGCTCAAAGTGGGTTTTGCAAAATGTCCAATACTTCTCCATGTCGATCAAGTTCAGGTTCATCACCGTCACACTTTGATAGAAAGGCCGGTTGGGAGAAACGAACATGGCTCCCATCAAATGCCGTTGCGAGCCCATAAAGACAAAATTGGCGTTGCTACAGTATTGGACATAGGTACGCAAAGCGGCTTCCACATTAGTGTCGCTGTATTTCAATATCTGCTGGAACTCATCAATGGCCACCAGACAAGGTTTGTCGGCATGTTGCAGGTAATGGAAAATCTCATCCAATGTGTTGTTGGGATTGACGATATCGCCCACCGACACGTTCCATGAAGGTTGTCCCATGGCATCGTAGGTGATTCCTGCCTTGAGTGAATGAACCATATTGAGGAACGATTCCCAATGCTGTTTTCCTTTGGGTTTAAGCACTTCGAGGATAGTACGACCCATTTTGTTGACCATTTCCGACAGCGACTTGGTGGAATAGATGTCAATGATGAATGTATAATAGTGTTTCTTGATGTCGTTTTGCTCAAAGCAATGGCGAATCAAGTCCGTTTTTCCGTACCGTCGTGGCGAAATCAATGCAATATTGTTGCCGTTTTGCAACCATGCGGTGATGTCCTTCGTTTCCTGAACACGGTCACAGAAATACTCCACACCAGCATAACCATTTGTAACAAAAGGGTTTATCATATTTGTTTTCTATTCTTGCGCTGCAAATATACACATTTTGTCATAAAATGATTATCATAATATGACAAAATTTGTCTAGCAGACCTTTGAAGGCATGTCATCCCAAACTCACCCTTCAACGGACAACTACCGTCCTCCTTGCCCTCATGGCGGAGAGGCATCCGCCATCCCTCACGCCATTGGGAGACACTCGAAAAGCATCTTCTTCATGCAGTCGTTTCGTGGCAGGGATAGCGGATCGTGGCCGTCCGCTATGAGGGTTTTGGGGAAAGGATAGTCGTTTATGCTGTATTATCGGTTGCCCCTGCAGGCGTCAGTAGATTACCGTTCAGCGCGCATGGGGTTGTGCAAGAAGTCATCGTAAGCGAGTCGAATACCGTCTTCCAATTCCGTTTTGTAGGTCCAGCCTAAGGCCATCGCCTTGCTTACATCGAGCAGCTTGCGCGGTGTGCCGTTCGGGCGCGTGGTGTCCCACTTGATTTCGCCTTCATAACCCACTACCTTGGCAACGAGTTCAGTCAAAGCCTTGATCGTCAATTCCTTGCCTGTACCCGCATTCACGGTTTCATTGCCGCTATAGTTGTTCATCAGGAAGACGCAAAGGTTGGCCAAGTCGTCCACATAGAGGAACTCACGCAACGGACTGCCATCGCCCCAGCAGGTCACTTCCTTCAGCCCATTGACCTTGGCTTCGTGGAAACGACGGATCAAGGCGGGCAGCACGTGGCTGTGTTCAGGGTGGTAGTTGTCGTTGGGGCCATAGAGGTTGGTCGGCATCACGCTGATATAATCGGTGCCATACTGTCGGTTCAAAAATTCGCAGTATTTCAGGCCGCTGATTTTCGCCAAGGCGTAGGCCTCGTTGGTCTTCTCCAATTCACCTGTCAGCAGGCAACTCTCCTTCATCGGTTGAGGTGCCATGCGGGGATAGATGCACGACGAGCCAAGGAACTCCAGCTTCTTGCAGCCGTTTTTCCATGCAGAATGGATGACGTTCATCTCGAGGATCATGTTGTCGTACATGAAGTCGGCCAACGCGTTTTGGTTGGCCACGATGCCACCGACTTTGGCCGCTGCTAGAAACACATACTCGGGCTTTTCTGCCTCGAAGAAGGCTTCCACTTGGTCTTGCCGACAAAGGTCGAGTTCCTTATGAGTTCTTGTAATGATGTTGTTGTAGCCTTGACGCTGCAACTCCCTGACTATGGCCGAGCCCACCATCCCACGATGGCCGGCTACATAGATTTTGCTATCCTTGTTCATACATTTGTTTTTTATCTAACCGAAAGAATCCGAATTATCCGAAATTTATAGCACTCTACTCATCCATTGTAATATAACCATTCTGGAATATCCTCTTGATATCTGAGATTTTTGACTTTTTCAAACCCTTTCCCTACAACAAAGTCTTCTACATTAAAATTGATCAAATAGCCCAAAGGCAAATTGGTTAAATGAAGGTAATTGGACAATTGTTTGTAATGAATGCTCTCAAATGCGCTGACAGATTTAAGTT
>CAMHJX010000064.1 GCA_946185535.1 uncultured Bacteroidales bacterium | reverse complement strand
GGTACCAGTGCAGGTGCACTTGTAGCGGTACTCTACGCGTCAGGCTTTACTCCAAAACAAATGGTTGAAACCTTTCTGGGATTGAACTTCTTCAAGGACATTGTCACACCATGTGTGCCAAAAGGAGGATTGTTTGATTCGCGTCCATTGACGGAACTGATTAAAAAAATGCTGCCTTACTGCCGTTTGGAAGAGCTGCCTATACCGACCTTCATCATCGCATCCGACATCGAACATGGTGTGCCAAAAGTATTCACTAAAGGAGAAATTGCTCCGCGTGTGGTGGCCTCTTGTTCCATCCCGGTCATCTTCCAACCGACATGCATCAATGGAATCCACTATGTCGATGGCGGAGCGTTCCAAAACTTGCCCGTGTCGGCCATTCGCCAAAAATGCGAGAAGGTCTTTGCGCTCAACTTGAATCATTTGGAAGAAGACAAATACAAAGATAATATCATATCGGTGGCTTACCGTTCGTTTATGATGATGATGGTGTCAAATGTGGCTGCCGACACAGCCCAAGCAGACCTCTGCATTGAGCTTGACACCTTCGGTTGCACGGCTTACGATATGTCGAAAATTGAAGAGTTGTTTTTCCGTGGCTATGAGAGCACCGTGAAAGTCTTGGAAGAGAATGGATACCAGCGCGTTATGCCAAATGACGCCAAGAGCTTCTCCAAGAAAAAACGAAAGAGAGACAGCATAAAAAGCCCTGAAATGACGTTCCACAATACTATACTAAAAGGGATGGCGGCGATTAAGTCTATAAGTAAAGGCAACACCAAAAAAGAGGAATGAGCTATGAAAGTTGGTCTTTTCATCGACACATGATTTGTAACCATCACAAGGAAGGCATGGCCAAAAAGTTCAAAAACCTAAAACTTATTGATGTCAACCCGCTGGCAGGGATGGTATTGTGATTTGTAGATTTTTTTTATTTTTGCAACCATATTAAGAATCAAAACAATGAAGAAATCAGCAATTATCCTATTGTGCTTTGGCTTTTTCTGCCTGCACCAACAACCAACCTAACGACAACAAAAACAATCAAAATGACACGAATATGGAAAACACAGCAAAAGTCTATCTGACTCGTAACATCAGCCCTGAAGCTTTGGTGAACATCTACAAAGCTTTGGGCGTGGAAGCTAAAGGCCGCGTGGCCGTGAAAATCTCGACAGGGGAGGGGAGTAACCCCAACTACCTGAAGCCCGAACTCATCAAAGACCTTGTGTATGAAGTAGATGGCACCATCGTAGAGTGCAATACAGCCTACGGCAACGGCCATGGCGATGAGAAGGACGAACGCAACAATTCGGCAGTCCACTGGGAAGTCATCCGCAGACACGGCTTCACCGACTACTTCCCCGTCGATATCATGGACGAGTACGATGAAATCCGCATCCCTGTGAAGGACCAGAGGCACATCAAATACGACATCGTGGGTGGACACATGGCCAACTACGACTTCATGATTGCCCTCAACCACTTCAAGGGTCACCCGATGGGTGGTTACGGCGGCGCACTGAAAAACCTCAGCATCGGTTGCGCCAGCAGCAACGGTAAAGCCTACATCCACTCCTCGGGAAAAATGGAAAAACTCGACATGGCCAAGCTTTGGACTCCTGAATACATCGGCGACCAGGACGGTTTCCTTGAAAGCATGGCAGCTGCGGCTCAAGCAGTGACAAACTACTTCAACAAGAGACAGGGCATCATCTACATCAACGTGATGAACAACATGAGCATCGACTGCGACTGCGTTGACCATCCCGCCCCCGTGAAGCTTGAAGACTATGGCATCCTTGCCAGCACCGACCCCGTCGCCCTCGACCAAGCCTGCGTCGACATCATCAACAACCAGCAGGTGACCGCCACCAACGACCCCACCGACCTGCTCAGCCGAATCGACAAGCAACACGGCACCCACACCATCGAGCACGCTGAAGCCATCGGACTGGGAACCAGGAAATACACCATTGTCAGCATTGACAAATAAGTGAAACCAGCTGACCTTATCAAACAGTTTGGACGGACCGCTCGTGGTGAACGCCTCGAACGCATCAGGAAGTCGCCTCATTTTGTGAACGACAAGTTCCAGAATGAGGAACCGACCACACTATTCACAGGTCAAGGTGGCTTGCTGAAGAATTTTGGGAAGTTCCTCTTTGGGAAAAAGCCAAAGAACAGGATCCCAAAACTGGGTGAAATACCCGTTATCAAGACCGACTTGAATTGCTTGCCCGAATCTGGTGATTTCTACCTATGGTTCGGGCACAGTTCCTTTTTGCTTCGTTTGGACGGGAAGACCATCCTCGCCGACCCCGTGTTCTACAAAGGCTCGCCCGTTTCGGTCGTCAATCGTGCCTTTCCGGGGACGGACCACTACAAACCCCAAGACATGCCCAAGGAAATCGACTTTCTCCTCATCTCGCACGACCATTGGGACCACTTGGATTACAAGACAGTTACAGAGTTAAAAGGCCGAGTGAAAAAGGTGGTCTGTCCCCTAGGTGTGGGCGAGAACTTTGAATACTGGGGCTACGACAAGCGCCAACTCATCGAATTGGATTGGAATGAAAGCGCCACCTCCGACGGCTTGACCTTCCATTGCCTGTCCACCCAGCATTTTTCGGGGCGAGGCTTTTGGAAAGCCAAGACGATGCCGGCCTCGTGGCTAATGGAATCCTCGACGAGGAAGGTGTTTTTCTCGGGCGATGGTGGTTATAGCAGTCGTTTCAAGCGCTTCGGGGAACAGTTTCCCGATATCGACCTCGCCATCATGGAGAACGGTCAATACGACACCAACTGGAGCCAAATCCATACTATGCCCGAATACTTGGGTCAAGCCGTTTCTGAACTCGGTGCCAAACGATTCATCACCATCCATCACTCCAAGTTCTGCCTCTCGAACCACCCATGGGACGAGCCTCGAAAAAACGAGCGCGAGGCGGCAGAGCAATTTGGGCTTCAACTGATTACTTGTCAGATAGGCGAATTATTTCTTTTTGATTATAACTTTGCATCACCAAAAGTATAAATATTTGAATATGATACGATTAAACTGCTTTTTCCAGGCCAATGACGGTGAACAGTTCAAGACCGCACTGCAAGCAGCGGTAGCCCTTACTGAATACTCACAGAAACATGAAGGATGCATCGCCTACGATGTGTTCCAGAGTGCCACCCGAAACGATGTGTTTTTGATCTGCGAGACATGGGAAGACCAAGCATCACTTGACAAGCATTCCGCCACGCCGGAGTTCAAGAAATACTCGCCCATGATGCGCCAATGTGGCCAGATGAAGGTGGAGCACTTTGAATTCTAATTCTATATGGCCTCTAGTTCTGTACCCAAGTGAGGCGCTCCCATATAAAACGGGGAATCATTTTCCATAGCCCAACGACGAGACGGAATCTCCAATCAAAGGTGTAAACGCGCTTCTTGTTATGAAGCGCCTTCATCACATGGTCTGTCGCCTTCTCTTTTGACATCAGCATCGGATAATGCTTGTTGGGATTCAGGATGTCCGTTGCGACAAAACCAGGTCTTATGTCGGTGAAACAAACGGGAACCTTATCCATACGAGAGAGTTGTGACAAAGCCGTAAGATAGGTGCTCTGCATCTTTTTGGTCGCGGAATAGGCTGGAGAGGCCCCCATCCCATTGGTGCCAGCGACGGAGGTGATGACGGCTATATGAGCCTTGTGGCTTTCGCTGTAGTTGTGCGTCCTTACATAGTTGAAAAAGTGGTCCACCATCCTGACCATCCCTTCGCTGTTGGTCTGAATGATGCGCATTTCCTTCTCTTCGTCAAGGTCACGGTTCTGAAAGCCAACACCCGAAACATAGAAGAACAGGTCGGGGTCTCCGGTTTGGGAGAGCAAATCGTCCAATGCCTCAACGGATTCAGGACGGATTACATCCATTGTGGCAATACACACCTTGTCTTTGCCGAATTCATTTTGGAAGGCCTCCAGTGCGGCAGTGCGCCGTCCAGCGATTCCGACTTTCCAACCTTCTGCCACTAATCTAGCGGCTGCTTCCCTGCCAAGGCCAGAGGTGGCTCCTATAATAATGGCTGTCTTCATCATCCGTTAGCATATAAGTCATTCATCACCAATCCGGCAAGCATGAAGCCGAAGATGGCCGTGATATGGGCCGAAGTGCCGTTGATTTGGGCTTTCGACGAGCACCATTCATGATTGATGAGGTCGGGGTTGCCTACTGCGATGATGGCCTTGGGACACATGCAGGCGCTTGTACCACAGCTGCTTGCAGCACCTTTGTTAGGCAACACCTCGGGCGAGAACACACAGAGGAACTTCTTTTTCGGATAGGTTTTCGCTTTCCTAATTCGCTTGCGCATCATGCTGGCCAAGGGACATCCCTTCACCTCCCAAAACTCGGCCACTTGTATCTTGGTCGGATCCATTTTGAGTGCGGCACCCATGGCAGAGAACAACTTGCCTGGACATTCAGTGGCGTGCAATATGAGGTGTATCTTGTCCTTAAGGCTGTCAATGGCATCGATGATGTAGTCGTAGCTCCCGAGTTGGAACAACTCCGCGTTCTCGGTCGAATAAATCTCCTGCATGGCGTTGATTTCGGCTTGAGGATTGATCTCCAAAAGGCGTTCCTTCAGCACCTCCACCTTGACCAGTCCCACCGTCTTGGTGGTGGCTTGCAACTGCCGGTTGACATTGGTGATACACACGCGGTCGCTGTCCACTATGGTGAGGTGACTGATGCCGCTTCGCACCAGACTCTCGGCGCACCAACTGCCCACGCCCCCTACGCCAAAGATGATGACGCGCTTATTCATGACACGCTCCATCGTCTCCTCGCCCAAAAGCAGGTTCAAACGGTTGAATATGGGGTTTTGTGCACTCATAGAATGGTTTTGAGGCGGCAAAGATAGTGGTTTTAGGCGAATTATCTCTTTTTGCAATATGTTTTGGTGAGAATTAGTCATCCTCAACCCTTTGGTTGCAGACTCCGCCGATATTCGCTGGGCGACTGCCCCAGGTGCTTGGTGCAGTAACGGCTGAAATAACTCAATGAGGTGAAGTTCATGCGGTCGGCGATTTGGGTGAGCGAGAGGCGTTCGTCGTCCAATAAACCTTTCAAGATGGGCACGGTGGCACGGTTGATGTAACTGCTCACACTATGGCCCGTCACGCGTTTGACCGTGGCTGAGAGGTATTTCGGCGAGACGTTCAGCCGCTCGGCATAGTAGCGCACCTCGCGCTCGGTGCGGCTGATGCCGGTGTCCAGCAGTTGCATCAGCTGCTTGACAATATAGGCCGTTCGGTCGCTGTGTGCGTCGGTGGCCTCGCGTTGTGCATGAGGCTCGAAGATGTCGTACATCATCGTTAGGCAGAGGCTCCCCATCAATTCACGGTAAAACAGCAAATGACGGTCGCCGAGGCGATCACGAAGACGGTGGAAGTCGGCAAGCAAGATAGCAGCCTGCTCGTCGGTGAGTTTGATGATAGGGTCTTGGTTGAGCGAGATGCTTCCACCAATACTGTAGTTGTTCGATGGCAGAAGGTTTTGCAAGAACTTGTAATCTGCGGCAAACCACTCCACCTCCATCCCTGGAATGGCCGCGAGGTTCTTGGCACGGCTAGGATTGGGCATCACCACAAGGTCGTTTTTCGCTATGTGGTAACATTTTTCGTTGAACACAAAACTACCTTCACCAGCAGTGCAAATAAGGTGCATACAAGTGTGGCTCAATCTGGAGTCATTCATCCCGAGGAAATCCGTAGCGTACTGAAAATCAATCTTCATGGCGCAAAATTACACTTTATTTCTCTCACTAGCACAAAAAAGATGGATTTTGTAAAAATAATGATGCTTTTTGTGAAACTAATAACCCATTAAGTTGCTGTATTTTTGCATCGTAATTCAAAACCTGACAACGATGCAAGAACAAAGAGTTGACCCCAGGCTGACCACAGCCGAAGAACACGCGGAAGGCGTGCGCCAAGCGCAAGTCCTTTTCAAACTGAACCACACGATGCCCTACACCGACGAGTACAACGCCCTTGTGCGTGAACTCTTCGGCGACAACCTCGGCGAGGGCGGCTGGGTGATGCCTGGCCTTACGGGTGTCTGCTTCGACCGTGTCCACATCGGGAAGAACGTGATGATCATGAATAACTGCCTGATGATGGCTCGAGGCGGCATCACCATTGACGACGGCGCGATGATTGCCGCCAATGCGCAAATCATCTCCAACAACCACGACCTCTACGACCGTCAGATCCTGCTATGCAAGCCCGTCCACATCTGCGAAAATGCTTGGATTGGCGCTGGTGCCACCATTTTGCCAGGCGTGACGGTCGGCAAGAATGCCGTCGTGGCCGCTGGAGCCGTGGTCACCAAAGATGTCGCACCTAATACTATAGTAGGTGGCAATCCGGCGAAATTTATCAAAAACATAGGAGAATAACATCATGAAAAGAATCATCACTGCAGTCTTGGCTCTCCTCGTGGTCGCCAGCTGCAATGCACAAAACAAACAAGAAGTCAAATCATCAAACAAGAACAACATGAGCAAATCAATCGTCATTTTCTTCTCACACGCTGGCGACAACTACAGCGTGGGAAACATCGAAGTGGGCAACACGAAAATCGTGGCCGACTACATCACTGAAATCACTGGCGCCGACCAGTTTGAGATCGTCACCCACAAGTACGACGGCATGGCCTACACACCGCTTATCAACTTGGCCAAGGAAGAGGCCAACAAGGGCGAACTGCCGCCTTACGAAGGCACCGCTCCCGACCTCTCGCAATACGACACCGTCTTCATCGGCGGTCCCGTGTGGTGGGGCACCTATCCGCAGGTGATGTTCACCCTCTTCAAGGACATCAACCTCGACGGCAAGACTGTCATCCCCTTCACTACCCATGAAGGCAGTGGTTTGGCCTCCTGCGCCAGCGACGTGAAGAAAGCTTTCCCGAAGGCCAAAGTCACGGGCGAGTTCAGCATCTATGGCCACGAAGTGCGCACAGGTCGTGCAAAGGTTGAGAAATGGTTGAAGAGCCTTTAACAACAAATTAAATAATTGACAATATGAAAGTTAGAAAACTTTTAATCCTCACTGCCATGCTCTTGTCAATGGCCAACACAAGCTGCCAAAACAAGAACGGCAATCCAACAGCCGAACAACAAGAACAAACCGAACCAACAACACCTAATATGGAAAACACTTCAAAAGTCTATTTCACTAGTGAAATCAGCCCCGAAGCACTTATTAAGATCTACAAAGCTCTTGGCGTAGAAGCCGAAGGCCGTGTGGCCGTGAAAATCTCCACCGGTGAGGCTGGCAATAACAACCACTTGAAGGCCGACTTGATTGGTCCTCTGGTGCAGTTGGTGAACGGCAAGATTGTGGAATGTAATACTGCTTACGCCGGCAAGCGCATGCTCACCGAAGACCATCTGAAGGTCATCGAGGAGCACGGCTTCAACACCATCGGTGGTGTGGACATTATGGATGCCGACGGCGAAATCAAAATCCCAGTGCGCGACACCACCTACATGCGTTACAACATCGTGGGACAGAACATCCAAAACTATGACTTCATGATCAACCTCGCCCACTTCAAGGGACACCAGATGGGCGGCTTCGGTGGCGTGCTGAAGAACGCCAGCATCGGCGTGGCTTCGCGCAACGGCAAGACCTACATCCACACTAACGGCCAATGCGAGGATTACACCCATCTTTGGGATTACATCCAGCCCGAGAACCAGGACAAATTCCTCGAATGCATGGCCAATGCCGCTGCTGCAGTTCACGACTATTTCAAGGGCAAGGTTCTCTATATCAATGTCATGAATAATATGAGCATCGACTGCGACTGCAACGGAAACCCCACTCCAGTGGCACTACAAGACATGGGCATCCTGGCCAGCACCGACCCCGTAGCTCTCGATCAGGCCTGCATCGACCTCGTCCTTGGTCAAGAGCAAACCGCTGACAACGATGTGGCTTCAATGAAAGAACGCATCGAGAGCCGTCACGGCATCCACACCGTTGAACATGCTGAGAAAATCGGCCTCGGTAGCCGCAAGTATTCTATCGTCAGCATTGACAAATAAATAACAAACAAAACAAAATAATAATGTATTTCGACAGAAACGAACATAAACAAGTAGTAGCACTCTTAGGTGCCGGCAGTATGGGAACCGCCATTGTGCGCCGCATTGGTGCAGGCAAGAAAATCCTTTTGGGTGACATCAGCGAGAAGGCATTGGAGCGCGTCGGCGAGGATTTCCGCCGCTGTGGTTATGATGTGGAAACAATGCAGGTGAACGCCTTGCAAAAAGACAGTATAGAGGCTTTTGCAAAGAAAGCCGCTGAACTGGGTCACGTGATGTACTTCATCGATACGGCTGGAGCATCGCCCAATCAGGCCAACCCCGAGCATATCGTCGACCTCGACATGGTCGGCACGGGTTATGCTGTCGATGCTTTCGGCGAAGTGATGGCCGAGGGTGGCGCAGGACTCATCATAAGCAGCCAGGCGGCCTATATGTACCCCATCCCCAACGACATCGAACTGCAATTGGTGCAGACACCGACCGCCAAACTGAAAGAGGTGAAATTCATCCAAGAGGTGGCTATGCAGAACAGCGGCTTCGCCTATATGATTGCCAAACGATTGAATCACTTGCAGGCGCAGCGTGCCGCTGCCACCAGCTGGCGCAAACGTCGTGCCCGCATCAACACCATCTCGCCGGGTGTCGTCGTCACCCCGTTGGCCTACGACGAGTTCAACGCCAACGGCGAGGGCTACCAGCGCATGATTGATGCTTCAGCCGCCCAGCGCACAGGCACCAGCGACGAAATTGCCGAAGCCGCAGCCTTCTTGCTTGGTGAACATGCCAAGTTCATCACAGGCACCGACTTGCTCATCGACGGTGGTGTCATCGCTGCCATTCGTGCTGGTGAATATCAATTAGGATAAAAAATGTAAAGAGAGCCTTCCCGAAGGCCAAAGTTACGGGCGAGTTCTGCATCTATGGCCACGAAGTGCGCTCGGGCAAGGCGAAGGTTGAAAAATGGTTGAAGGGGCTGAAATAAGGCTCGTATCAATTTTCAGGAATAATCCGTAATTCAGGCAAGGGCTTGGATTGCGGATTATTTATGACTTTGCACCGTGGAATCAAGAGGCTTCGCCGAGTTCGTTCAGGGAGTGAACGAACCGATGGCGACATTTTGAAAAAAGTTGTATTTTTGCGCATCATTGGATAATGATTCAACCGTATCAAAAATGAACAACCAAGACTTTTGGCATAGCATCCATTCGATTATTGACGAGGGCTTCACTGCCAACGGTCTTTCAAAACTGGAGTCGTATGCAGAACAATTCATCACACAACGGCTTGTATATAAGCGATTTTCATCGGCAGAACAGTATGGCTGCTCAATGGGAGGTGCTACGCATGTCATTGCATCCCTACTCGCGGGAGCAAATGCTGCAACAGATAGAGGAGTTTCGCAAGAACTCACTTTCAAAGAAGAATGCGAACTCGGAAAGGCACAAGAGTCTCTGATTGAAACATGGGCAAGGAAAGTGAATTGTTGGTATGACAATGCCGACGAAACCCTTACCCTTGAATTAGGCGAACAATTGGCCGAAGGCGGTGAGGCGCATGTGTTCCAACACGGATACAATCTTGTTAAAGCAATAGGGTTGGATTATTACATCCAGCCTATTCTTGCGTTGGATCGTATTAGCCTTCATAATGCGTTCTTCCCCGAGACGAGGCTGACTGTGGTTGGATTTGGCCGCTTCCGTGACGGTACTTTTCATATTATTGTTGAGCAGCCTTATATTCAAGGCTCACAAATGACGGATAAAGAAATCGCCTTATTTGCTGAACACATTGGATTCAAACTCATCAATCCGAGAAATTGGACTTTCGCCACTCCTGAAATCTATTTGAGCGACCTGCACGATGAGAATGTGATACGCTCAAAAGAAGGAAACATTTTCGTGGTGGATTGCGATATACGAATCAATACGCCTAACCTTCGTTGTGGAGGGGTACGTTGTTTGACTACAGAAGTGAATTTGTCTGCTTATTAGTTTTCCAATCATACTCAGCCATTCTGAATCATACCAACAGATTGCTGACAAGTTTGCTCAAAATAGTGAAAATTGGCCAGGGAAGCTATTTCCCCAAATACTCACTAGGCGTAAGTCCCGTCATTTTCTTGAATAGGCGCGTGAAATGATGGGGATAATCGAAGCCCAGGAGGCGCGAGGTCTCGCTGATGTTGTGGCCATTCATGAGCAGGCTCTTGGCCTGGTTGATGACATAGTTGTGGATGTAGCCGATGGCCGTTCCATCTGTGGCCTTGTGGACGATGTCGCCGAAATAACGCGGCGAATAGGCCAGTTCCGAAGCGCAATAGGCAACGGTAGGAAGTCCTTGCGACAACTGCCGATTCTCGCGGAAATACTGTTGCAGCAGGTCGTGAAAACGTTTCAAGAGGTCGCTGCCGCCCTTGTCTTCATCGGAGAGTTGCCGCTGATAGATGCGGTTGCAGTATTCCAGTATCAGGTGCAGATAGCCCAACAGGATGCTTCTGAGCGATGGCGTGTCGTCGTGAGTCACCAACTCTTGCCGCATTTGGGCGAGCAGCTGTGTGATGCAGTCCCATTCGTCAGGCTCCATCCGAAGCGAGCCGGTGAAGAAATAAGAGAAATACTGGTAGCGGTCTATCTGGCGTTCCAGTTCAGAGCCATGCAGCAGTTCGGGCGACCACAAAAGTGCCCATCCGCTCAGCGAGATGCGCTCCCCATTGTCTTCCAAGCCGCCAATCTGTCCAGGCTCCACGGCAATAATCGAGGCATCGCTCACCTGCAAGGTCTTCATGCCGTAAGAGAGGCCCTCAGGGAATTGGCGCTGGATAAAGAGCCCATAGACACCGTAGTTGTTCAGGCTATGACGGAAGGGAGCCAATTCGTCAAAGTGGATGATGCTGATCAGCGGATGCAGCACAGGAGCCTCCACATATCGGGCAAAGTCATTGGGACTTTCAACTTTCAGAATCTTCTTCATCGTGGGGCAAAGGTACAATAAAAATGGGAAAATTTAGGAAAAATGGTATTATTATTTGCAAATATCCTATAAATTCAGCGAAATTGGTATATATACAGCCAATTTGTGTAATACCTCT
>CAMHJX010000063.1 GCA_946185535.1 uncultured Bacteroidales bacterium | reverse complement strand
TGAAAGACATCTACCTCTCCTTCTTCTATGGCGCCAAAATCGGCATCATCGGCCTGAACGGAGCGGGAAAATCCACCTTGCTGCGCATCATTGCAGGCAAGGAGAAATCCTATAACGGCGAAGTGGTCTTCTCGCCTGGCTATTCGGTCGGAATGCTTGACCAAGAGCCACAATTAGACGACAACAAAACGGTGAAACAAGTAGTGGAGGAAGGCGTGCAGGAGATTGTCGACATCCTCAAGGAATACGAGGAAATCAACAACAAATTCGCCGAACCCGATGCCGACTTCGACAAGCTGATTGCCCGTCAAGGCGAACTCACCGAACTCATCGAGCAACACGATGCCTGGGAACTCGACAGCAAGTTGGAGCGCGCCATGGACGCTCTCAACTGTCCCGATGGTGACACACCCGTTCGCAACCTCTCGGGAGGCGAACGCCGCCGCGTGGCTTTATGCAGACTCCTCTTGCAAGAGCCTGACATCTTGCTCCTCGACGAGCCCACCAACCACCTCGATGCCGAAAGCATCCAATGGTTAGAGAGCCATTTGCAGCAATACAAGGGCACCGTCATCGCCGTCACCCACGACCGTTACTTCCTCGACCATGTGGCCGGATGGATCCTTGAACTCGACCGAGGTGAAGGTATCCCATGGAAGGGAAACTACTCCTCATGGCTCGACCAGAAGACCGCCCGTCTCGCCATGGAAGAGAAGACCGAAAGCAAGCGCCGCAAGACCCTCGAACGCGAGCTGGAATGGGTGCGCATGGCCCCAAAGGCGCGCCACGCCAAAGGCAAGGCCCGTCTGGAATCATATGAGAAGATGCTCAACGAGGATGTAAAGGAAAAGGAAGAGAAACTCGAAATCTACATCCCTAATGGCGACCGTTTGGGCACCAAAGTCATCGAAGCACACGATGTCACTAAAGCTTACGGTGACAAATTATTGTTCGAAAACCTCAACTTCAGCCTGCCGCAAGGCGGCATTGTGGGTGTCATCGGCCCCAATGGTGCAGGCAAAACCACTTTGTTCCGCCTCATCATGGGCTTGGAACAACCCGACTCTGGTACTTTCGAAGTCGGTGAGACCGTGAAGATCGGCTATGTCGACCAACAACACGCCGACATCGACCCGGAAAAAACGGTTTGGGAAGTCATCAGCGGCGGGAACGAACTCATCCAGTTGGGCAAACGCAGCATGAACTCGCGTGCCTATGTCTCGCGCTTCAACTTCGGTGGCAACGACCAGCAGAAGAAGGCTGGCGTGCTGTCGGGCGGTGAACGCAACCGTATGCACCTCGCTTTGACTTTGAAGCAGGAAGCCAATGTGCTCCTCTTGGACGAACCCACCAACGACATCGATGTGAACACGCTCCGTGCTTTGGAGGAAGGCTTGGAGAACTTCGCTGGCTGTGCCGTTATCATCAGCCACGACCGCTGGTTCCTCGACCGTGTGGCCACCCACATCCTCGCCTTTGAAGGCAATTCGCAAGTCTATTTCTTTGAGGGCAGCTACTCGGAATATGAAGAAAACAAGATGAAGCGTCTCGGCAATGTAGAGCCCAAACGTTTCAGATACAAGAAGCTGAAAGAATAACCCATAAAAACAGCAATACCATGAACGAAGATACAAAAACCACATGTCCCTATTGCGGGACTTTGGTTGACAACACAGAAGAAGTCTGTCCTCAATGCTCTGCGCCTCTCAAACCGGCAAAGCCAGCAAAGCAACAAGCCAAACTTCTTGCCCCCACTGCCGTCGCCTCATTGGTACTTGGTATCCTATCCATCAATTTCAGTTCTCTGATTATCCCTGGCTTCATTTTGGCTGCCATAGGAAAAAGGAAGGCGAACGAAGGCTATGATGCCATTGCTTCCAACCCTGATGTTTATTCAGGAGAAGGCATGCTCAATGCTGGCCGCATCACTTCCAAGGTGGGACTCATTCTCAGCATCGTAATGATTCCTTTCTGGATATTATATATTGTCATAGTTGCCATAGGAATCAGTGAAAGTTTTTGACCTGAGCAGCTATGAATCGGGCATGTATCTCGTCCGTATTAAGAATGAAAATGGTGTGACCATCCAGAAGGTCAATTTACACAAATAAAGGTTTTGTTTTCATTCATGAAGAAAGCCGCCTCGGTTTCGGGGCGGCTTTCTGTTTTGGGTTTGTAGGGCTGTCACGCTGTGGCAGCCGCTGACT
The DNA here is from genome assembly GCA_946185535.1 of uncultured Bacteroidales bacterium. Lineage (GTDB taxonomy): Bacteria > Bacteroidota > Bacteroidia > Bacteroidales > F082 > Limimorpha. The sequence continues at coordinate 9,081 of CAMHJX010000063.1, read as the reverse complement.
ATTTGCCAGACAGCGGCTGCCGTGATACGACAGCCCAATGACAAATTACCATTTCAAAATCTTCTTGAAGTCGTATTCCTCGGGATTGGGCAAATAAGCCTTCGCCGGGATATAGTCGACTGGCATGATGTATTGCAAACCGTCGTTGAAAATCAACTCGGCCTTCGGGCCATTCAGGTTCACCAAACGCGGCTTGATCTTGCCGTTCTCATCCTCGACATCCTTCAGATAGAGCGGTTCGATTTCGCCCTTCGGATTAGCAGTGACCATGGCGCCACTCACACCCTTGTCGAAGAGTTTCTTCACGCCGTAGCCCAGCAATGAGCAATAAGTCAAGTCGTAACCATTAGGCTCGACGCAACGGATGCCGTAACCGATTTCGACGGGACGGCTCTTCACATTAATGCCCAAAGCCTTCAGCCTTTGTTGCAGCAAAAGATTGAAGATGTGTGCCTTACTGACATTACCCAACTCGGGATGGCCATGTTCATCGTAGGTGAATGCCACACCCGACTTCTCGATTTCCTCATCGCTCATGAAGTGGAACACGCCCTCGCTGATGATGACCACACCATAGTTGACACCCAAAAGCTTGCGCTTCACGATAGAACTGACCACCAGCTTAATGATGGCATCAAAGGTAACTTCCGTCTTGTTGAACATCTCGGGAATAACCACCATCGGGCAATGGCAGGCCGAAGTCATACCGAAAGCCAAGTGACCCGCCTCGCGACCCATGGCCGAGACCACGAACCAGTTGCCGCTGGTGCGGGCATCTTCGTAGATGGTCTGCACCAAATGCACAGCGGCGTCTTTGGCGGAATAATAGCCAAAGGTCGGGCTGCCTTCGGGCAACGGAAGGTCATTGTCGATGGTCTTGGGCACATGGATGTTCTGGATGGGGAAGCCACTATTGGCCAAGAACTTCGAGATACGGTTGGCCGTCGAAGCGGTGTCGTCGCCACCGATGGTGACCAACAGCTTGATGTTGTTCTTGACAAAGAACTCAGTGTTAAACTCCTCGTTCTTTGGTTTATAGCGGCTCATCTTCAAGGCCGAACCACCTTGTTTGAGGATGGCATCGGCATAGAGGAAGTCCATTTCAACCACATCGGGGTTAGGTTGGAAAAGGTTCTTGTAGCCGTCGTTAAGGCCGAATACACGATAACCGTCCTTGAGGAAAGTTTTTGCCACAGTGCTGATGACCGTGTTGATTCCAGGTGCCGGACCGCCGCCGGCGAGGATTACGATGGATTCTTTCATATAATTCGATTTAAAGATTTAAAATTAAAAGATTCATAATTTATTGATTAAGATTCCCCTGCGGGGAATGGACTATATCTTTTAGTTCCCAGCGGCGGGAGAACCTGTAATAAAGTCAGTAACTGTCTTTACCGCCGCTTGAAACACTTGACATAAACTCCATTCCCGAAGGGAATCTACTACTCTATCACCAATTCATCACAGAAGATCCAAGCCTTCTGCCCAGCGCCGACATGGCCTTCGGGACAGGTACCAATGGTCTTGGCCACCATCTTCACATAGCGGGCATTGGTGCGCGGGCGCACTTCCATCTCCTGAATGAAAGCACCGTCGGCATCTATCGGCACCTCGTTCTTCACCTTGCCAACACTACGGAAGTTCCTGCCATCATCGCTGATAAAGTATTCCACTTCGGTAGGCATCCAAATCCATGAGTAGATCTCCTGCAAGAAGCTGCCTGCCAAGCGGTTGATTTTTTTTGTGCGGCCCAAGTCAACGGTGGCAATGAGGTCAACGCCATAATAGCCTTGCCACGAACCCGTGCGGAAGTTCTCGCCACCACGCTGATGGTCAATCAAAGCCTTGAGGCCACCAGCCTCATATTGTTCGTTGTATTTATGCTCCAACTTCACCGAATGACGCGCATCTATCTTGTAATATTGAGCATCAATTTCGTTGCTCCAACGCTCTTCCTGCTTGGCCGCAACACGCACGGTGGTGTTGTCCTTAATGCAAATCGGCTGTTCAAACGACAATCCGTTTTCCTTGGGATCAGTGCCGTCCAGAGTATAGTAAATCTTCACGCCTTCAACAGGATGGCTCATACTAATCATCAGACTGTCGAAGAAGGTGTCGGAATTGGTGTTGATGGTGGGGACGATGACTATGCTCTCACCAGGGATACGCATCACAGGACAATTCTCGGGTTGCGTGGCCCAAGTGGAATTGGACTGATCGGTCATGGTAAACTCTAAGACACCTCCATTGAACACTTCCTCAAATGTGATGTAACTGCGTTCCAACGACTTGCCATTCAGTTTCACCGATTCCACATAGCAATTCTTGGCGCTCAAATTCTTGGCCACCACCTCAAACTGTTTGCCATTTTCCATCGCCAATCTGACCTTTTGGAAACGAGGCAATCCCAGCACATAATAGCCCGAACCAGGTGTGGCAGGATAGAAGCCCATGGCTGAGAAAACGGCCCAAGCTGACATCTGGCCACAATCCTCGTTACCGGCATAGCCGTCGCGGCGGTCAGTGTAGAAGTCGTCCATCACCTTCTTCACATAGTGTTGCGTCTTGGTCGGTTGGCCAACGAAATTGTACATATACACGGTATTGTGGCTCGGCTCGTTGCCGTGGGCATATTGTCCGATAAGGCCCGTGATATCAGGTTGTGCCCGTCCAGTGAGGTTTTCAGGTGCATTGAAGAGTCCGTCGAGTTTGGCCCCATAGTCAACACTGCCTCCCATCAAGTCGACATGGCCGTTCACATCCTGCGGCACAAAGAAGCCATATTGGTAGGAGTTGGCCTCGGTCAAGGTGAAATTCACTTGTGCAGGGTCGAAAGGCCGTATCCAACCACCGTTGCGGCGGCCTTGGAAGAACTGGTTCTCAGGGTTGTAGATGTTCTTATAGTTCTGGGCGCGGGCATAAAACTCCTTGGCAATGTCAGTTTTGCCTAAAGCCTCAGCCATGCGCGCCACACACCAATCGTCGTATGCATATTCCAAGGTCTTGGAAACGGCTTCACCCTCGACCTCAATAGGGATGTAGCCATATTTCATGTAAGCGCCCATGCCACGGAAGTCGTCTTTCGATGAGTTGACCATGGCTTCGAGAGCTTTTTCGGCATCAAAGTCACGGATACCAGCGAAATAGGCATCAGTGATAACAGGAATAGCGTGGTTGCCAATCATGCAATAGGTCTCGTTGGCGGCCAGTTCCCAAATGGGCAGCATGTGGTGCGGATTGGTCTCGTATTTATTAATAAAGGTGTTGATGAAGTCGAGGGTACGTTCGCGCTGCATCAAGCTGAAGAGCGGATGCAGGCTGCGGAAGGTATCCCACAACGAGAAGACCGTATAAACTGGTCTTTCCGACTTATAGACTTTCAGGTCGTGGGCACGATAGCGGCCATCGGCATCGCTATAAAGGTTGGGGGCAACCATGCAGTGGTAGAGGGCGGAGTAGAACACCGTCTTGTTGGTCTCGTTGTTGTCGGCCACCTCGTAGCGTTTCATCTCCTTGTTCCATTTGTCATAGGCTTTTTGCTTCAAGGCATCGAAGTCGAAGTCGTTTTCGGCGAGTTCGGCTTTCAAGTTGTTCTTCGCACCTTCCACGTCGACAGCGGAAATGGCGATGCGCATGACAATTTGCTCACCTTCAGCAGTATCAAAATCAAAACATGCCTTAAGCTTATCGCTTGCAGCAGTATCCGCAACCACCTTTTCACCATTGTCGAAGAAGGAATAGCCCTTGAATGGTTTAGAGAACTCGGCATAGAAATAGAGATATTGATCGTTGGCCCAATCTCTGGTGCGACGGAAACCGCTGATGGCGTTCTCACCTTCCACCTTGAGGTTGGCTTCATACACAAACTCATCGTTGACACCTTCAACCATATCCAGGAACATGTGGGCATCCGCTCCTTTCGGGAAAGCGCAGCGCATCATGCCCACGCGGTCGCCAGTGGTGAGTTCCACCTTAGTATTATAGTCGTCCAAAAGCACAGCGTAGTAGCCTGCCTTGGCATCCTCATTCTCATGTTGGAATGCCGAGCGGTAGCCCGAAGTAGTATTGCTTTCATCACCTTTGTCGAGCTTCACCTCGCCCACGATGGGCATAAACCTAAAATCACCATAGTCGGAGCAGCCTGTGCCACTGAGGTGGGTGGTGCTGAAGCCGAGGATGGTGTTGTCGGAGGTGTGGTAGCCCGAGCAGCCGTCCCAGTCGTTCATGCGGGTGTCGGGACTGAACTGCACCATGCCGAAAGGCACTGTGGCACCTGGGAAAGTATGGCCATGGCCGCCCGTTCCGATGAAGGGATCGACATAGCTGGCTGGGTCGGCAACATAATCGGCCTTGGGTTCAGTGCTGCAAGCCGCAAGACAGAGCAGCATTAAAGGTAGAAATAGCTTTTTCATAGGATAAAGTTTTTGAGGGTGTAAAAGTAGGAATAAAAACTATTCGTTTTACAAGAAAAGAAGTTTTTTTGAGATTCCCTTTGGGAATGGATTATCGATTGTATTGTAACTCACGACGGCAGTTAACGCTCTTGAGTTGTAAATGGCATAAGCCGCCGCTAGAAACGGAAGTGGGGAACTCCATTAACTCCGTTGAAATTTTAATTCGGCGTTAGCTAATCTTCGATTTCCTTTCAGGAATCTCAACTGCCCAAAGAACTACCATCGTATGAATCGAAAAAAAACAAAAAAAATGCCGTTCTAGCCTTTACTATTCCAAAAATGATTATATTTGCAGCCCAATTAGAGACTAATTATCGTAATAACTAACCATTAAAAACACAAAAAAATGAGAAAAGTATTACTACTTTCATTGAGCCTTGCTTTAGGCTTCAGTGCTTTTGCACAACAGCGTGTCGCAAAGAACGACATCCGTTCGTCCAAAATGAGCGCTAAGAAAGTTGCCGCTGTGGGTAATGAAAAAATCAACCCTGCAACCAGTTTCGCTCCTCAGACCGCTAAGAGTGTCGTCGTCAACAGATACCAAGACGCTGAAGACGGCGAGACCATGACTACCACCTACGACCTTCAGTCCAACAGCTGGTGCTCGAACCGTATGTACCAACTGCCTAACGGTTCAGTAGGCGTAACTGCCACCTTCTCCCATGAAGCCAACCAAACGGCTAGCGACCGTGGTACTGGTTACAACTTCTACAACGCCGAAACAGGCGAATGGATGGATCAACCCGAGGCCCGTGTTGAAAGCATGAGAACAGGTTGGCCTACCATCGCTCAATGGGGCGAAAATGGTGAAATCCTCATCTCTCACGCTCCCATGCGCTGCTGGACCAGAGAGGTTGCCGGTGAAGGTGAATGGGAATACAGAGGCGAACTTCCGATTAGTCCTGAAGGCTTCCCTTATGCCGACGATGCTTCATGGCCGAGAGTTGCCACTTCGGGTGACAACCACAACATCATCCACGTGATTGCTGACATTCAACATTCAGTCAGTTCCGATGTGGTCGAACACTACCAAGTGTACCTCCGTTCGGAAGATGCCGAGAACTGGACCATCAGCTACTCCCCACTTGTCCAAGATGGCGAAGAGATGAATTATGCAGCTGACGCCTACAACATCACTGCCAACGGTCACAACGTTGCCATGGTTTACGGCGATGACCTCCAAGCCGATGTTGTTATGTACAAATCCACCGATGATGGTCTGACTTGGACCAGATACGTGGTTTGGGACAACCCGTATTCCGGCTTCGATTGGGAAAACGATCCCCAATCCATCATGACCGACACTGTGTTTGGCCCCGCCAACCTTGCCATTGCTATTGACAACAGCGGCACTGCTCATGTGGCCCTGACCACCTACGAGTACATCCATGATGAAATCGGCAACACCTACACCACCTTTAGTGGTCGTGCAGTCGACGGTATTTATCACTGGAAAGACACCGATGGCCCCATCGCTGACACTGAGCACCCTGAATATATCGGCACTTCACTGGAAGAGCACTTTGCCCATGCCAACCCGCACCATGCTTTGAGACTCTGGTGGCCTATCGCAGACGAACCAGGTTATGTCCACATGAATGCTGACTCCACCAAGTGGATTGGTTATGTGCCGCTGTACGAAGGCATCGATTTTGACCAAGACAAGTTCTTCCATGAAAACGACTATTTCTACAAGTTCCGTAGTGGCCAATCTGGCATGCCCGCCCTTTCTATCGACCCCTATGGCAACATTGCCTGCGCCTACTCAGCTCCTTGCAGTGCTCGTCTTGACGACAATGGAACTTACTACTACAGAAGCGTTTATGTCAGCTACTATAATGTGGATGATGGCTATTGGCACCAAGTGGTAGACGAACTCTCCGACCAGGAAATCAACTTTATGTTCCTGTATTCCGAAAACATCTTCACTTTTTCTGCTGACAATGTTGCCAAGCCCGGTGAATTCTGGTTTGGATTCCAAAGCGATGACCAAATTGGTCTGTATTGGGGCTCCAATGCCACTCAACCCACTGCCTCTGAGAACACCATCCACGTCTTCAAGGTCACTCCTGAACCCGATATGGTGAGCGTTCCTGAAAACTATGAAGCCCAGGATGTGGTTTACAGCATCTATCCCAACCCTGCTACTGACTATGTGGTTGTGAAGTCATCTCAGGATGTTGAGGCTAACATCAGCATCGTCAACCTCGTTGGCCAAACTGTGAAGCAGTTCAACAAGAGCCTGAAGATGGGTGAAAACGCCATCGGCATCGACCTCAAGAGCGGCATCTACTTCTGCACCATCAGCGCCAATGGTTTCAACAAGACCATCAAGTTCGTTGTGAAGTAAGAATACTGACTTAGGTCAATAATTAAAAGGAGACTTTCGGGTCTCCTTTTTTTATTGTCATCGCCATAAAACGAAAAAAAAAATCTTCCATGTTGACGTTTTTTGAAATATGTTTATATTTGCACTCCAAATTGAGACTAATTATCGTATTATTAACTTAAAAACGCACAAAAATGAGAAGAGTACTTTTACTATCCTTAAGCCTTGCATTAGGCTTCAGTGCTTTTGCACAACAGCGTGTTGCCAAGAATGACGCTCGTCAATCCACAGCAATCGCCAAGAAAGTTGCAGTAGGTAAAGAAAATGTCAACGCCACAGCGACTAACTTCGCTCCCCAAACCGCAAAGAGTGTCGTCGTCAACAGATACGATGACCTCGAAGACGGCGAGACCATGATGACCACCTACGACCTCCAATCCAACCATTTCTGCAGTAACCGTATGTATCAGTTGCCCGATGGTTCGGTTGCTATTGCGGCCACTATGTCACACGAATTCAACCAATCAGCTGCTGACCGTGGTACTGGTTACAACTTCTACAAAGGCGGTGAATGGGGCGCTCAGCCTGAATCCCGCCTCGAAGACTTTAGAACAGGTTGGCCTTCCATCGCCCCATGGAAAGACGGCGAAATCATGCTTTGCCACGGCAATAGCCACATGCAATGCTTCGTAAGAGACATCGCTGGCGAAGGAGAATGGAGATACATGGGTTCCCTTCCGGATCATCCAGAGGGTTATCCTTACCCTAGCGAATACCCCACTTGGCCAAGAGTGGTCACCTGCGGTGACAACCACAACGTTATCATTGCTGTTGGCGCTCTCCAGCACCAAGTAAGTAGCGACGAGACCCACTCGCACACCGTCATGTGGCGTTCAGAAGACGCTGAAAACTGGACCGTCAGCTATGGTCCTATCGCCGACCTCGGTCTGGGTTATGAGGTGGACAACTTCTCAGCCGACGACTACTGCATGGCTGCCAACGGTCACACTGTCGCCCTCCTTTATTCTGGTTGCCTTACCAACAGCACCTGGATGTTCAAGTCGACCGATGATGGTCAGACCTGGGAAACCACGAAGGTTTGGGAACACCCCCACGAAGGCCGCTCACTCGATGAGGTCTTTGACTATGGCGACACCCTTTTCATGCCCATGAATGGCTCCATTGTCATCGACAACAACGGTGTTGCACATGTCGCATTAAACACCTTAGAAATGACTCACTCGTTGGAAAACGAACCTGGTTATTACACCAGCTGGTCAGGCCGTAGCGTTGACGGTATCCTTTATTGGAACGACACCCAGGAAGCTCCAATCCAAGACACCGAGCACCCGGAATATTTGGGCACTTCCTTGGAAGAGCATTTTGCCCATCCCAATCCGTTCCATGCCGCACGTCTTTGGTGGCCTATCGTTGACGAGCCCGGCTATGTCCACATGGTGCCCGACTCAACCAAATGGATTGGTTACATTCCGATGTTCGAAGGCTACGAATGGAATAATGACAAATTCTACCATGAAGATGATTATCATGCCAGATTCTACGGAGCTTCAGGCCATCCGGCTCTTAGCTGCGACCCCTACGGCAACCTCGCCTGCGCCTACTCTGCCCCTTGCGTCAGACGTCTTGACGACAATGGTACTTACTACTACAGAAGCATTTATGTGAGCTATCGCAATGTTGACAAAGGCTATTGGGATCAAATCGTTGACGACCTCACCGACGAAGAAATCAACTTCATGTTCCTCTACTCCGACAACGTCTTCACGGTTTCTGTCCCCTACACCTATACTCCTGGCGAATTCTGGTTTGGTTTCCAGAGCGATGACCAAATTGGTCTGTATTGGGATGACAGCCCGAACCAAGGCAATGCTTCTGAAAACACTTACCATGCCGTCAAAGTCAATCCCAGTATGGAATATTGGGATGTTGAAGAGAACACAGATGCCAAGGATGTGGTCTATGGCCTTTATCCTAACCCCGCCACTGACTATGTGGTCGTGAAGTCATCTCAGGATGTCGAGGCTAACATCAGCATCGTCAACCTCGTTGGCCAGACTGTGAAGCAGTTCAACAAGAGCCTGAAGATGGGTGAAAACGCCATCAGCCTCGACCTCAAGAGCGGCATATACTTCTGTACCATCAGCGCCAATGGTTTCAACAAGACCATCAAGTTCGTGGTGAAGTAAGAATTCCTTTGACATTGGTCAATAAAAAAAGGAGACTTTGACATGAACCCCGAAAGTTGGACAAAAAACTTTCGGGGTTTTATTATGTCAC
>CAMHJX010000062.1 GCA_946185535.1 uncultured Bacteroidales bacterium | reverse complement strand
CTACGGCCGTATGACCCCCGACCGCGTGAAGGACGTGCTCGCTGAGTACAAATAAATCGGTTGTTAGTAGAGACGTAGCGCGCTACGTCTCTACCACACCTATTTATATTAATAGGCGATTCAAAAAACCTCCATCTCGTTTTGAGGTGGAGGTTTTTTTTGATGATATTTTGCAAAAACAGAATCCTTTTTGTTTTTTTTGTACCTTTGCATGCTTTAAATTTTCAACAAAATGAGGTTTTTACGTTATCTATTTCTTATTTGTATCGCTGTAATAGCAGGTACGGTTAGTGCCCAAAGCCAAAGAGAATTGGGCCAACTCATGCGCGAACGCGGTGAGTATTATTTTACCCTTACTGTCGATAACCCTAAGGAAATACAAGCCATTAGCGAGATCTGCTCCGTTGACGGTACAGACGGTAGGCGAGTGGTGGCATACGCCAACCAGAAGGAATACGACAGACTGCTGCAAGCAGGTTTTCATCCCGAATTGCAGACTCCACCCTCACTGAGAGCCAACGTCACCATGTGGAATGGACAAGGCACCTACAATTGGGACAGTTATTTGACCTATGACCAGTATGTCTCGATGATGAATGGTTTCCCTTCAAAGGCCATTAGCGGCAGGACTTGTAGCTTGTTTAGTCTTGGTACACTTTCCACCAGCAACCACCGTCAGCTTTTGGGTGTTCGTATCAATAATGGTAGTCCCGAAGGCAAACCGAAGTTCCTCTACACTTCCACTATGCACGGCGACGAAATCACTGGCATGATTATTATGCTGCGTCTTATCAATGAACTGTGCACCAGTACCGACAGCCAAATCGTCGACTTGGTGAATAATCTCGACATTTACATCATGCCTTTGACCAACCCGGACGGCACATATAATGGAGGTAACAGCACAGTAAACAATGCCAAGCGTTATAATGGTAATAATATTGACCTTAACCGTAACTACAAGGATTATTATAAAGGTGCTCATCCTGATGGCAATAGTTATGAAGATGAGACTATTTGGACCATGGCGATGGGTGACGAAAACCTTTTCACTATGAGTGCCAACTACCATGGTGGGGCAGAGGTGATGAACTATCCTTGGGATGCTGTTTATGATGATCATGCCGATAAGAATTGGTACGAATATGTCTGCTCCCAATATGTTCAGGTTGCAAGGCAAACCTATTCTTCCTACATGTCAGATACCTATTCTGATGGTGTGACCAATGGTGCTGAATGGTATGTCATCACGGGCAGCCGCCAAGACTATATGAATGCCTACGCGCAATGCCGTGAAGTAACTGTGGAGTGCTCTACGACCAAGACCCCCAGCGCTTCTTCTCTTCCCAGTTTTTGGAACTACAACCGCAACAGTATGCTGGCCTTTATGGAGCAATGCTTGAAAGGCGTTCACGGCTTTGTGTATGATGCCAATACAAACCAACCTATTGAAGGCGTAAAGGTCACTGTGATGGATCACGACAGCGAGACCTCTTTTGTGACCACACACGCTGTTGGAGACTTCCACCGTCCCATCAAAGGTGGTAGCTATACATTTGAATTCACCAAAGATGGCTATTGCCCATATTATGTTGATGTCACCGTGGCTGATGGTCAAAGGGTGGAACTGAACAACATCCAGCTTACGCCTGGCAACTGCATGGTACCGAGTTTCACGGCTTCTACCACGGAAGTTTCTCTAGGACAAAGCATTAGCTTTACTGACAATTCATTCGGCACGATTGCTTCTTGGAGTTGGACTTTCGAAGGTGCAACGCCTTCCACCTCCACTGCTCAGAATCCCACAAACATCACCTACAGCACGGCTGGCGATTATGACGTTACTTTGACTATCACTGATGCTGACGGCAACAGCCAAACCTTGACAAAAGAGAATTACATCCATGTAGCAGAGTCCATCACCATGCAAAACGGATCGGTGACCACTTGCAGTGGCATCTTCTACGACTCTGGTGGCTCAAATTCCAACTATGGTAATAACCTCAATTATACTATGACTTTCTATCCCGGAACCGAAGGAGCCATGGTGACCGTTAATTTCACTCAGTTTAACACTGAATCAGGTTACGACTACCTTTATATTTACAATGGCACTTCTACCTCTGCCCCACAAATTGGACAATATGATGGTACTACAAGCCCAGGGACTGTGATGGCAACCAATGAAGCGGGTGCCTTGACTTTCAAATTTACCTCAGATTCAGGTGTCAATGCAGCGGGCTGGGTTGCATCGGTTTCATGTTTCTATACAGATCAGCCCGTGAACATCTCTGTCACTGCCAATCCTTCCAATGGTGGCACGGTTAGTGGCGGAGGTGAGTTTACTTTTGGTGAGACTTGCACAGTCATTGCCACACCTAGAAATGGATATACTTTCACTGGTTGGACAGAAAACGAAGAGGTGGTTTCCGATGAGCTTGAATACAGTTTTACTGCTATCAACGATAGAGAACTTGTTGCCAACTTCATCCATATGACTGTAGTAGAAATTGGCGAAAGCGAAACAACCAACAACTATCTTCCCAGCTATAGCTATTATAAGCAGGCTTTGACCCAGCAGATTTACACCGTTGAAGAAATCGGTACTGCAGGAACCATTACCAGCATTGCTTTCTATAACGAAGGAACGACAAGAACCCGTACATACGATTTCTATCTGAAGACTACCGAGAAGTCGTCGTTCAACAGTAATACCGATTGGATTACAATGGCCTCAACCGACAAAGTGTTCAGCGGCTCAGTGACTATGACAGCTGGTGCTTGGACCACCATTTTCTTCGACACGCCATTTGAGTATGACGGTACTTCCAACCTTGTCCTTGTGGCCGATGACAACACGGGCAGATATGATAGCTCACCTTATATGTCTTGTTCAGTATTCAGCACCAATACAAACCAAGCCATTTATTATTGGGATGATGATATTAATTTCGACCCGATGTCGCCTCCGACTACTGCAGGATCTTCTAGCTGGAGCGGTAATCGCAATGATGTATTATCGGTGAAGAACCATATTCGTCTCGGCGTGGAGGTTGAAACAGAAGAGGAACAAACCATCACATTGGCCCAAGGCCTGAACTGGTGGTCAACTAACCTCGACATCACCCTTGACCAACTCAAGAGTGCCATCGCAGCCGCAGTAGGTAGCACAGGCATTGCAACAATCAAGTCGCAAAACACATCCATTTCCTACAATAATGGATTATGGAGACCAGCCGATATGCCTTTCGACATCCGTGAGATGTACCAAATCCAAGTCAGCACTGACTGCGAAATCACGCTGTCAGGTGTGCCGGTCAATCCTTCAGAGTATGAAATCACCATCCATAATGGCGTCAATTGGATTGGATTCCTTCCCGCAGAGAGCATGTCCGTCGACGAGGCTTTTTCGGGACTCAATCCTGCTAATGGGGATGTCATCAAGTCGAAGGACGGTAGTTCTAGTTATATTGGTACTATCTGGAGAGGCTCGGTGCAGACCCTCGAGCCTGGACAAGGCTACATTTACCAATCCACGACATCGGATGACAAAACGTTTACTTTTGGAACGAATAACAATAAGTAACAACAATAATTACTATAACCCTCATGGGCTAATGATGCGCAGCAAATTAATCTTTGCTGCGCATCTTTATTATTTAGTTTGAAAAAATAACGTATGTTTGCAGCGTAAATCCATCCTATAGGGTTTGGGATACATTCCATAACAATAAAACAGCACCTTAATCTTATTGCAACTTTAACTCAATTTCCATGAAAAGACTATTTATCCTATTGATTGCCTGTTTCTACTTTATCAATGCCCATGCGGCCTATTTAAGAAACATTCCAACGACTGTCAACCAACCCGATGGCACCGTGTTGCATTGCTATGCTTCTGGAGACGAATTCTTCAACTACCTTCATGATGAGAATGGATTCACCATCATGCAACATCCCCAAACGGGTTTCTATGTCTATGCCGACAAGCAGGACAACAAATTAGTCGCCACAGATTTTGTAGCAGGTAGAGTTGACCCTGCAAGCAAAAACTTAAGTCCATTCAATCTTATTTCACCCGAAGAGTGGATGGCAAGAAGAAACGCCTGGCAAGAAAGAGAAAAGCGAGATATCAACCGCGATGCTCTTCCGAATCATGGGACGCTGAATAACATTTCAATTTTTATTCGTTTCTCTGACGATGCAGAGTTTACCAATTCCTATTCTGACATCGACAATATGTTCAACGATGTATCGGAAAACGCTGTTTCCATGAGGTCATATTTCAGGGCTGCCTCATACGGAGCCATTGAGATTCCCACAACTTTCTATCCCGGTCACAACGGCGACGTCATTGTTTCGTACCAAGACACCTATCCACGTAGCTATTTCCAACCCTATAATGCAAGCACGAACCCCAATGGCTACCAAGATGATGAAAGAGCCGAACGCGAATTCAGTTTGCTTCAACGTGCAGTGAACTACATCAATGCCAACTACCCAATCCCTACTAATCTAAATATCGACTACGATAACGATGGCTATGTTGACAATGTTTGCTTTATTGTTCGCGGAACTACTGGTGAATGGAGTTCACTACTTTGGCCTCACAAATGGTCTCTTTATGGCAAAAATGTCTACATCAATGGGAAACGAGTGTGGACATTCAATTTTCAATTGGCTGACGCAACGGGCTATTTCAACACTTCAACAATGTGCCACGAAATGAACCACTCTTTAGGTGCACCTGATTTGTACCATTATTCCTACACTGGGCCTGATGCTGTTGGTGGTTGGGATTTGATGCATCACAATGCAACACCTCCTCAGCATTGTGGTGCCTATATGAAAATGAAATATGGTCATTGGGTGGATCAGATTCCCGAAATCACCCAAGCTGGAACTTATACCCTAAATCCTGTCAGTTCAGCTTCACCAACCAATATTGCCTACAAAATACAATCAGAAGACCCAGATCAATTCTATGTGTTGGAATACAGGGACAACACATCATTGTTCGAGACATCTTTACCTGGTTCGGGACTTCTTATATATCGTATTGACACTCGGTTTGGAGGAAACGCGGATTATGATCCGGCCAATGGAATTTATGATGAAGTTTACATCTTCAGACCTAATGGAACAACATCGGAAAATGGAAATCTGAGTGCTGCTTATTTCAGTTCCAATGTCGGAAGAACAGAATTCAGCTCTTCTACGAGTGCCTATCCATTTTTCTCTGATGGCACACCAGACATTAATTTCAGAATCTACAACATCACAAGTGCGGGAAGTACCATTTCTTTCACTTATGGCACTTCTTCCGAATGTGGTGCTCCAACCAATCTTGTTGCATCTGTTGAAGACAACAATGTGTCTTTATCGTGGGATGCCGTCGACAATGCTGTGTCATACAACATTTACAGAAATGGGAGTCTTATTGGCAATATTAGTGGAACAACCTATCCTGACATTAATGTTGCATACGGAAGATACACCTATTTCGTGAAATGCATTGACGCAAATGGACTCTTCTCAGCTGCTTCAGAAACGGTTACAGTGAGTGTCATGCCTGAAAACTCCTTCATTATAGGAGAAGAGGGGGAAACTACCGAAAATTTGCTTCCAAGTTATTCGTATTACAACTATTCTCTTTCACAACAGATATACACTGCCGAAGAACTTGGCGATGCTGGAATAATCACAGGTATCGCTTTCTTTAACGGTGGTGCTGAGAAGACTCGCACCTACGATTTCTATCTAAAGAGTACAACAAAGAGTGATTTCTCTGGAACATCTGACTGGGAGACTGTGTCGAATGCTGACAAGGTATTTAGTGGAAGTGTCAACATGGTTGCAGATGGTTGGACCATGATAGCACTTGATACTCCTTATGAATACGACGGCATTTCCAACCTCGTCCTTGTTGCCGACGACAATTCTGGTGCATGGACAAACTCACCTCACATGAGTTGCCGTGTGTTCGAAGCCCCAAACCAAGCTATCCAGATCTATAGTGATAATATCAACTACAACCCGTTGGCTCCTACAAGCTACACAGGAAGCATCATGAATGTGAAGAACCAACTCCTCCTTACCAAAGAGGAAGCCCCGACTGTATTTAATATCACCTGTGACGTTAACCCCGTTGAAGGTGGCATTGTTAGTGGCGCAGGCTCATATAATGCAGGCACCACCGCCACATTGACCGCTACAGCCAATGAAGGTTATACTTTCGTCAACTGGACTAAGGATGGCATCGAGGAGAGCACTGAAACATCATACAGTTTCACCGTGACTGAAGACGCCATAATGGTCGCCAACTTCAGCCTGAACAGCTATACCGTAACTGCCACTACCAACACTGTAGAGGGTGGTAGCGTCACCGTTGGCGGAAGTTGCAATATAGAGGAGTTCTTCTACGACTTCGAGGATGGTACCATGCAAGGTTGGACTGTCCTTCAGGGTTCCAACGGCGACTCGCCAAACAGCTGGATGCATTGCACGAATTATGCAGGGGATGACTATTCCACTAGCCTTGGCCACAATGCATCGAATGGATTCATGCTTTCCGAATCTTACGTCTTCACCAGCTCCGAGGATGATGGCACAGCCGTCCATCCCGACAACTACCTCATTTCTCCACAGGTCTTGCTGGGAGGGAGCATCAGCTTTTGGGCAACCAACGGTGATGACGGATTAGGAGCTGAGCATTTTGCAGTGGCTATTTCAACCGATGGCAATGCCGATGTCAACGACTTTACACAAGTTCAGGAATGGACTATGGGTTCAAAGGCAGAGAGGACAGGCAACACGCGCAACATCGGCGACGGCGTGTGGTATGAATACTCAGCCGACCTGAGTTCCTTTGCAGGCTTTGGCTACGTAGCTATCCATCACTTCGATTGCTTCGATCAATGGCTACTGTGCGTTGACGACATCAGCATCGTGGAAGGCTTTACTGGCATTTGTAGCGGCACCTTCAGTTTTGGAGAATCATGCACCGTGGCTGCTACCGCTAATGAGTTTTACTCCTTCGTCAATTGGACTGAGAACGGTACACATGTGAGTACCGAAGCCGAGTACAGTTTCACGGTGACAAGTGCAAGAACGTTGGTTGCCAACTTCACCCCGAACAACTATATCGTTACGGCAGCTCCCAATACTATCGAAGGCGGTATGATCACCCTCAACGGCAATCTCAGCGAGGATCCTGACGAGTTCTTCTACGACTTCGAAGACGGCACCATGCAAGGGTGGACTGTCCTTCAAGGCTCCGACGGCGATTCGCCGAACAACTGGATGCACTGCACGAACTATACTGGAGGGAGTTTTTCCACTAGTCATGGCCATAACTCCTCGAACGGTTTTATGCTTTCCGAATCCTACCTTGTGGAAGAAGATATACCCGTCCATCCCGACAACTATCTCGTATCCCCACAGATACGGTTAGGCGGAAGCATCACCTTCTGGGCTACCGACGCGGAAGATGATTATGGAGACGAACATTTTGGTGTAGCAGTTTCGACAGGAGGCAACACCGATGCCAACGACTTTACGACCAAGGTGGAATGGACTCTTCATGCTGAAAGGACAGGCAACACACGTTCCATAGGGACTGGAATATGGTTCGAATATACCGCCGACCTGAGTGCTTTCAGCGGCATGGGCTACGTTGCCATCCGCCACTTCGACTGCTATGAGCAATGGCTGCTGTGCGTTGACGACATCACCATTGTGGAAGGAATTACAGGCATCTGCAATGGCACTTTCAACCATGGAGAATCCTGCACTGTGGCTGCCACTGCCAACGAGAGATTTGTATTCATCAACTGGACAGAGAATGGGGTAGAGGTTTCAACCGAGCCCGACTACAGCTTTGTCGTCACTAGCGACAGAGACCTTGTGGCCAACTTTGAGGAGCAAGCCGCTGAGGTAGAACAGACCGTGACGCTGAGCCAAGGCCTAAACTGGTGGTCAACCAACCTCGACATCACCCTTGACCAGCTCAAGGATGCCATCGCAGCCACAGTGGGTAACACTGGCATTGCCACAATCAAGTCGCAGAACGGCTCCATCTCCTTAACCAACGGAAATTGGAGACCAGCCAACATGCCTTTCGACATCCGTGAGATGTACCAGATTCAGGTCAGTGCGGGGTGCGAAATCACACTGTCAGGTGTGCCGGTCAATCCTTCAGAGTATGAAATCACCATCCATAATGGCGTCAATTGGATTGGATTCCTTCCCGCAGAGAGCATGTCCGTCGACGAGGCTTTTTCGGGACTCAATCCTGCTAATGGGGATGTCATCAAGTCGAAGGACGGTAGTTCTAGTTATAACGGTATTAGCTGGAGAGGCTCGGTGCAAACCCTCGAGCCTGGACAAGGCTACATTTACCAGTCCAATTCGCCGGAAAATAAGACATTCACTTTCCCTTCGGTTGAAAGATAAACTACCCAGAAATTCGAATAACTTCTTTTTCCGGTAATAGCGTTATCCTAATAGCATGATGTGACGGCTCGCTGAGCTTACTATTGTAAACTCGGCGAGCTGTTTTTTTTATACAACGTTGTGTTTATTCGACTTTTTGCCATACTGTTTCGTCTTTTGGTGAAAGACATTCTTGTTATATTGTAATACTTTTGCAACCTTTTCTAAAAAGTTGAATTATGAAGAGATTATTATTCACACTAATTATGGTCTTGGCCTGTTTATCGATCTGGGCAGACAACAGTGTTACTGTCACCTACAATGGCAATACGGCAACGGTAATTGTGGACGACAATGTGGCGCAGTACTTGACCGTCACGCAAAACGGAGCGCACGTCTCGATTGTGCAAAGCACCGAAGTGGCAGAGGAAATCACTTACACACTCTCTGGAACATCGAGCAATGGTGAGTTTTATATGTCGGGGTCCTACAAAGCAACCATCGAACTGAATGGTCTTACCCTGACCAACTCGACACCTGTTTACAGTGGTGCAGCGGTGCATATCCAGAACGGTAAGCGCATCAACGTGAAAGTCGTTACGGGTACTACCAACACCCTCACAGATGCAGCTAGCGGATCACAGAAGGGCTGCCTCTACGTGAAGGGACACGCTGAGTTTAAGCAATATGGAACACTTAACGTTGTTGGCAACTTGAGTCATGCCATCAAAGCAGGGGAGTACATCACGGTTAAAAATGCAACCATCAATGTTACCTCGGCAGTAGGCGACGGCATTTCATGCAACCAATATTTCCTTATGGAGAGTGGTAGTGTCAGCATCAGCGGAACGAGTGATGATGGCATCCAGTGCGACCTAGATGGCGACATTTCGACAGGCATGACCGTCAACCATGAGGACGAGGACTCAGGCAATGTCTATGTCAGTGGCGGAAGCATTTCCATCAATAGCGATGCCATTGCTGCCAAGGGCATTAAGTGCGAAGGCGATGCATACATCTCTGGCAATGCCGTCATTAACGTTACCACCACAGGCAAAGGCGAGTGGGACGCAACCGATCAGGAAACCAATGCAGCTTGCGGACTCAGTGCCGATGGCGACATCAACATCAGCGGAGGCACTCTCACCCTCACCGCCACTGGCTCTGGAGGCAAAGGTATGAAGTGTGGCAACGTGTTGAACATCAGCGGGGGCAATATTACTGTGTCTACTACAGGTAACCTTTATTATAACAACGGCACTACTGAGAACACCAACTATACCTCCAATACCGACTGGGTTGACAACAACTATTATTCCGCAGCCAAGGGCATCAAGGCTGGCTATAAGGAAGAATCGGGTAACAACACCATCTGCTATGGTGGCATCAACATCAGCGGAGGCACCGTCTATGTCAGTACCAAAGGCCGCAACGCCGAAGGCATTGAGAGCAAGAATTACCTCAATGTCACAGGCGGCGAAACCACAATTGATGCCTACGACGATGGCATTAATGCGGCACAAGACCTGTATATCACAGATGGCTATCTTTATTCTCGATCCAGCAACAACGATGGTATCGATGCCAATGGCAATGTGGTCATCGAGGGCGGTCTGATTTACGCCATCGGTGCGGCATCGCCTGAAGTGGCCATCGATGCCAACTCTGAGGAAAACAAGAAATTCCATTTCAATGGCGGTGTTCTCATTGCCATCGGTGGACTGGAATCGGGCAGCACTCTCGCGCAGACATGTTATAAAACCTCATCTGTGAGTAGCAACACTTGGTACTCGATGACCTATGAAGGCAATGTCATAGCATTTTTAACCCCCACCGTCAGTAGCGGTGGCGGTGGTTGGAATCCTGGGGGTGGAGGTCCTGGTGGCGGTGGCAATTCCTCTGGATTGGTGATTTCAGCCCCGTCTACACCGACCCTTAAGAGTGGTGTCACTGTTAGTAATGGTACGCCTATCTTTTACGGTCCTAAATGCTATCTTGATGCCACGGTCACTGGCGGTTCTAACGTCTCGCTCAGCCAATACTCCAGTGGTGGGGGAGGAAGTTCAGGTTCCTATACTGTCACGGCATCTGCTAACCCCACAGCAGGAGGCACAGTGACTGGAGCAGGCGTCTATCCTGCCCATACATTGTGTACCCTTACCGCCACTGCCAATGCGGGTTATACTTTTATCAACTGGACGAGAAATGGAAGTGTGGCTTCGACCAATCCTACCTATAGCTTCTATGTAACTGAAAACACAACCTGTGTGGCCAACTTCTCACAAACACTGCCATCCTATACCGTCACCGCCACTGCCAACCCGACTGAAGGTGGTAGCGTTATAGGGGCAGGCAGATACAATGAAGGTGCCAACGTCACCCTAAAGGCTACAGCCAATGAGGGTTATACTTTTGTTAACTGGACAGAGGATGGAACGCAGGTCTCCACAAGTTCGACCTACAACTTCACTGTGTCTGGAGATGCTACTTTTGTTGCAAACTTTAGTTTGAACAGCTATGAAATCACTACAGCAGCGAACCCAACTACAGGTGGTACTATTGCTGGTGCTGGCACATACAATTATGGAGCCTCGTGCACTTTGACCGCTACATCCAATGAATTCTACACCTTTGTCAATTGGACTAAGGATGGAACAGAAGTGAGTACTGAACCCACATACGACTTTATTGTGACCGAAACAGCTATGTTTGTAGCCAACTTTAGTTTGGTCGGCTATGAGGTGACGGTTACTCCCAACCCCATTATCGGCGGCTCGGTTGCCATCAATGGCGTTGACACCGAAACAGCGGAAACGATCCTCTACGACTTCGAGGACGGCACCTTGCAAGGCTGGACTGTCTTCCAAGGTTCCAACGGCGACTCTCCAAACAACTGGATGCATTGCACCAATTATGCTGGATACAACTATTCCACTGGCCAAGGCCACAATGCTTCGAACGGATTCGTGCTTTCCGAATCCTTCGTCTTCACCAGCCCCGATGATGAAGGCACCGCCGTCCATCCCGACAACTACCTCGTTTCTCCACGGGTCTTGCTGGGCGGCAGCATCAGCTTCTGGGTCACCAACGCGGACGATGGATACGGAGCGGAGCACTTTGCCGTGGCTGTTT
>CAMHJX010000061.1 GCA_946185535.1 uncultured Bacteroidales bacterium | reverse complement strand
CCAAGGCCTTGAATGCCGACCGCAAGGAAGTCGACAAGGCTTTCGCCGAACTGAAAAAGGAAGGTGCCATCGTGTCACCCGTCCGCTGCAAATGGGAACCGGCCAAGTAAACCACTGGCGACGAGACATCAGATCGAAGTGCATCAGATGACAAGCTGGTGCACTTTTTGTGTTTTTGAAGAAATTCCGTATCTTTGCAACTGGTAACAAAAACCGGTTTATAACCAAATTTTGCCATGAGCCTTCAGAGTTTCTTTGCTTCGTTTCTGCACATTATCAATGAGATGAGTCCTTATTTGTTATTGGGATTTCTCATTGCGGGGATTTTGCACGTTTATGTGCCAAAAAACTTCTACGCCAAGTATTTGTCGCGAAACAATAAGTTTTCGGTGCTTTGGGCAGCCCTTTTGGGCATACCGCTGCCGTTGTGCTCGTGCGGCGTGATTCCCACAGCCATCGGACTGAAAAACGAGCGCGCCTCGAAAGGGGCTGTGGCTTCCTTCCTCATCGCGACGCCACAAACGGGCATCGATTCCATCTTGGCCACCTTTTCGCTGATGGGCTTGGGGTTTGCCATCGTGCGCCCTGTGGCGGCTTTGGTTACAGGAGTTTGTGGCGGCTTGCTGGTCAACCGCTTCGTGAAAGACGAAGAATACGACAACGCAGCGGCCACCACCTGCAGCGTTGAACACGGCAACCGCATCTGGCGCGTGTTCAAGTACGCCTATTTCGATATGATTCAGGACATTGGCCTGCGCCTCATCATCGGTCTGCTCTTGGCCGCATTGATTAACGTGGCCGTTCCCGACGAGTTTTTCCTCACCTTCGGCAGCCATCCTTTGCTGCAAATGTTGGTCATCCTCGCCATCGCCGTGCCGATGTACATCTGCTCTACGGGCAGCATCCCCGTGGCGGCGGCACTGATGATGAAAGGCCTCTCGCCCGGTGCGGCCTTGGTGATGCTGATGGCAGGACCAGCGGTCAATCTGGCTTCCATCCTTGTGGTGAACAAATCGCTTGGGCGGCGTTTCACCACGATTTATCTGCTCACGATTGTCGTCTTTTCCGTTCTCTTCGGATTGCTCATCAACGCCTTGGGCATTGGTGCCAACCTTGTTGCGCCCGCTGCCCAAAACGTCGGTTGTTGCTCCACCACGGTGCACCATCCAAGTGTGTTCCGCAGCATTTGTTCTGTACTTTTAGTCACATTTATCATAATCGCATTAAGTATGAAACTCTTTGACAAATTCAAGAAACAAGAGGCCGTTGAAGGCACGACGACCTACACCGTTGAGGGTATGCACTGCAACCACTGCAAGGCTGCCGTCGAGAAAGCCGTGGGCGAAATCAAGGGCGTGACCGCAGCCGAGGTTAATCTTGGCGCAAAAACCGTGACGGTCACGGGCACTGCCACTGCCGACGAAGTTCAAAAAGCCGTCGAAAAGGCAGGTTTCGAGTTTAAGGGAGAGAACAAGTAAATGGAATAAAACACATTGAACAGCGCCAAAAACAAGAAGCAGCATGGTGAAGATACAAGAGATTGAAGTAAAGTCGGTGATGACGAAGTCAAACCTGCCGGTGGCCGACTTCTCGGTGAATCCATACGTGGGTTGTCTGCACGGCTGCAAGTACTGCTACGCCTCGTTCATGAAGCGGTTTACGAACCATCCGGAGCCGTGGGGCGAGTTCATCGACGTGAAGTACTGGCCAGAAATCAAGAATGCCAAGCGGTATGCGGGCAAGGAAGCCTTCTTCGGCTCCGTGACCGACTGCTACCAGCCACATGAGGCCAAATACAAGCGGACACGCGCCCTGCTGGAACAGCTACAAGACAGTGGCATCAGCGTGAGCATCGCCACGAAATCGGACCTCGTGTTGCGCGACCTCGACCTCATCAAGACCTTCCCCCATGCCCGTGTGTCGTGGAGTATCAACACGCTCGACGAGTCGTTTCGCCGCGAGATGGACGTGGCCGTCAGCATCGAACGCCGACTGGAGGCCATGCGTCAGTTCTACGAGGCAGGCGTTGAGACCACCTGCTTCATTTCTCCGATATTTCCTGGCATCACCGACGTGGAGGCCATCATCGAACGGGCCAAGGGCTTCTGCAATTTAGTGTGGCTCGAGAACCTGAACCTGCGGGGCGACTACAAGGGAAAGATTCTCGCCTGGATTCACGAAAACCACCCCGAACTGGACCAGCTCTACCACGACATCTATACCCGCAAAGAACGCTCCTACTGGATGCAGCTCGATATGCAGATGCGAGCCTTCTGCAAGGCAGAGGGGCTTCCCTACGTTCGCAACGATGACTCCGTACGCTCTAAGCATGGCCAGCCACCCGTGGTGGTCAACTATTTCTACCATGAAGAAATTATCCCATCGGCCAGGAAGGAACAACTGAGGCAAACGAGGACATGTTGTTAGCGTTTTCACCGTCACAATGTGTCTTTTGATTTCCATGCATTATTTCGAAACAATCAAGAACCGAAAATGAAGAAAAGCATCATAACACTTTTGATCATGGCCTTCTCAGCAATCCAATCCATCGCCCAAATCGACCTCCACAGTCATGCCATCACGAAAGACTACATGGATTACATCAAGGCCAATGGTGCCGAGATGGACGAAGGTTTCCCCCTACCCGCTTGGGACGTGGAGCAACATATCGCCTTTATGGACAAGGCTGGCATACAGACCGCCGTGCTGACCATGCCTGCACCGCAACCTTGGTTTGGCGATGCGAAGGCTTCGGCATCGGTTTGCCGTAGCTACAATGAAGAGTGTGCCGCACTGAAAGCACGCTATCCCGGACGTTTCATGTTTTGTGCTGCTCTGCCTTTGCCCGATGTGCCACACGCATTGGAGGAGGCTCGCTATGCCTTGGAAGTCTTGGGCGCCGATGGCGTTAAATTGGCAACAAATAGCTACGGCCAATACCTCGGTGACTCCGCTTTGGACACGCTGATGGCCTATCTCGATCAACAGAACGCCGTCGTCATCCTGCACCCACACAAACCCTCGGCGGTCAATGCACAACTGGTTGCCGATGTACCGTTGGCTAGTTATGAATACTTGGCCGAGACCACGCGCACAGTACTCAACATGGTAGCACATGATGTATTGGTACGCTATCCACATCTGAAAGTCGTTGTGCCGCATTGCGGTTCATTCCTGCCCAATGCTTTGCCCCGTTTCCGCTCCCTCCTGCCCGTGATGGTGAAACAAGGCATGATGCAACCTGTGGATGTCGATGCTAACTTGTCACGCCTCTATTACGACCTTGCCGGAGCACCCACCGACGAAGTCCTTGATGCCCTCCTGACTATCACCCCGCCCGACCATATCCTCTATGGCAGCGACTATCCGTATGTGGCCGAGCCAATACTTATCAGTGGAAAACAAGCTTTGGAAAGCCGTCTTGCCTCACACGGGTTGAATCCTAAAGATATCTTCACCGACAATGCCCGACGCCTTTTTGGTGAGAACCTACCATTGCGTCACTATGGCGAAAAGCTTGTCCGCCTCGCCGAAATCGAAGTGGTGTCCGAGTATTTGGAGGAATATATGGCTTTTGCCAAGGAAGTCGGCGAGACCTCAGTGAAGGTGGAGCCAGGCGTGCTGACCCTCTTCTCGATGCAGACCAAAGAAGACCCCTGCAAGATCTACATCCTCGAAATCTACGCCAGCCAAGAGGCATACCAAAGCCACATACAAACCGCTCATTTCAAGAAATACAAGGAAGGCACCGCTAAGATGGTGAAGTCGCTGAAGCTGATTGACACCATGCCACTGGTGGGGACGGGGAACATGGTCAAATAGTAAAGATGATCTGCAATTCGGGCAAAGCTTTGGTTTGCGGATTATTCTTTATATCAAGACTGTGTCCTTATATACGATTCGCTTCGGAACTCGAGAGGCGATTTTCCAAGGTGTTTTTTGGTGTATTTGCAAAAGAAGCTGACATCGGGGAAGTGAAGCTTGAAAGCGATCTCCTTTACGCTCAACTCCGTTTGGCTGAGATAATACCTGATGTTGCGAACAGTTGCCTCGGTAATCAGGTCCATCGCGGTCCTTCCGCTCTTCGCTTTGCAGATGGCACTTAGATATTTCGGAGTGACCTTTAGTTGCTCGGCAAAGGCTTGCACGCTTCGGTTGGTGTTGTCGGGACGGCCAAGCAAAGTGACAAACTCTTTGAGAAGCTGGTCCTTTCGTGAAATCTCGACAACAGGCGCATCAGCAGGGGCAGAGTCTTCGGGCATCAATCCGCTTACTTCGTGCAGCACCTCAACCGCCAAAGATTGGGCAGTGAGCTTGATGATGCGTTGCCGATAGAGGTTGTCGTCGTCCTCCATATAGGTGGTCATCAGGTTGAAGTAGGCTTGAAAAAGCTTGTTTTGGTATTCCGATAGATGAACGACCGGGTTTTGGATGATAAAGTTGAATTTTTGCCACCAATATGAATCAAGATGCAATACACTTGTCAATACGTCGTCAAAAAGCTGTTCGCTGGCGCAAATGATCTTGCTTTGAAGGTCGGGACTGCGCATATACAGTCCAACCAAATTTCGTGGCGAGCAAAGGATGAGGTCCCCCTCCCCCGCTTGAAATTGTTGGTTGTTAATGGAAAATTGGATGACGCCCTTCTCGCAATACATGGCAAGAATATAACCCGATATTAAAGTTTCCTTGGAAGGAGTAATCTCATCGGGATTGTCGGTGATAATCAAGTCGGCGAATTGCTTTAGCATCTTGGTTGTTTTGAACGCTGCAAAATAACAACCTATTTCTGAAATATGGAAATGTTTTTATTTCCTTTTCTGTGTTCCATTTGTCTCCAGTTGGAAAAATCGACAATCAATCATTCCATTTAGACAGTGTTCGTCAACATTAGACAGTCTATTTTTGCCGCAAAAATAACCATCATGATGGAAGAAAACCAGAAAAAAGAACAATCTGTGAGGATTCAAACCTCACTGCTGAATGGGTTGGAGAAAAAAGCCTTGGTTTGGCTGGCCGAGCGGCAACCCAAGTGGGCCGATTCGGATATGCTGACCTTTGTGGGATCTATCGGCGCAGTTGTCATTGCCTTGGGTTTTGCGCTGTCGAACATTAGCGTGCATTTCCTTTGGCTGACCATAGCGGGATTTGTCATCAATTGGTATGGCGACTCGTTGGACGGCACATTAGCTAGGGTCAGGAAGCAACAGCGGCCCGTCTATGGCTTCTATATCGACCACACGGTTGATGCCATCAACGAAGCGTTCATGTTCTTGGGCGCGGGCATGTCGCCTTTCATGCGGTTCGACATCGCGTGTGTGCTTCTGGTGGTCTATCTTATGCTGACCCTCAACGTGTCGATGAACGCGCATCTGAAAGGCGAATTCCGGTTGACATACGCGAAGCTTGGCCCTACCGAGTTCCGCCTGATTTGCATCATCGCATGCCTCATCCTGATGTTTGCTCCGGGCCTGCGCAAAATCGTTATTGAGATGCCTTGGTTCGGCGGGGTGCTTTCTTTGGGCTTGCTTGACATCATCGGCATGGTCATTTTGCTCGCTTTGGTCGTCATCTACCTTGTCACCATCATCCAAGACGCACGCTATTACGCCAAAATCGACCCGAAACACAAGAATGGATAAGCTGAAAGAACTAATAGTGAAGCGTTTACCGAAGTTCTTTGCCGGAAATCTTTTTGGGACGGCCATTGACACTTTGGTGTTGTGGCTGTTCTCCCATCTCGTTTTTCATGACTATGTGGGGCAGGTCATCGTCTCGCCAATCATATCGTTCGAATGTGCGGTGATGGCAAATTTCGTCTTTTCATATTATGTGACTTGGAAGGATCGTATCAGCCAGCTTTCATCACGGTCGTTCTTCAGGCATTACTTGGGCTACAACGCTTCATGCACAGGAACATTCCTTTTGAAAATGGGCATTTTGATGCTAATCCAATGGCTGACGAAATGGGACGTGGTGATTTGCAACCTTTTGGCGTTGTGCGTTTCGGGCGTGGTGAATTTCTTGATGGATAATTTCGTTGTTTTCAAAAAGAAAGCGGAGGAAGTCTGATGCCACTGATCACGATGAAAGACATAGAGAGCCTTTCGCCTATATTCAAGGGCGAGAAAGGCAACAAAACGGCTAAGAGGCTCTTGCGGCTGATGGGTATCGACCGCTTGGCGGAGCATTATGAGAAGTTCGAACACTTGTCGGGACCCGATTTCGTGGCTGCCTACCTTAAAGATGTCGGCGTGGAATATCAAGTGGAGGGTATTGAAAACCTGCTTTCATTGACCGATGGGCCTTTCATCACGGTCAGCAACCATCCCTACGGCGCCTTGGACGGTTTGATTCTCCTTGATCTGGTCGGCCACGCCCGTTCCGATTTCAAAGTGATGGCCAACAAGTTCCTCTCCATGGTGAAAACCATCAAGGACAGTTTCATTAGCGTGGTGCCGCTTACCGACGACTCTAAAGGAGTGTCGGTCGACAGCATCCGTGGCGTTCGATCAGCTATTGCCCAACTGAAGGACGGTCATCCCTTGGGCTTGTTCCCTGCTGGTGCTGTCTCCAATTTCCATTGGAACGATTTCAGGATCTACGACCGCGAGTGGCAGGCATCGGCATTACGCCTCATACAGAAGATGAAAGTGCCCGTGCTTCCCATCCGTTTCTTTGACCGCAATTCCACTTTCTTCTATTTCTTGGGCATGTTCGGTTGGAAAGTCCGTTCGATGCGGCTTCCCAAAGAGATACTGAATAAGGCTGGTCGCGAAATTCGGGTGGGAATCGGCCCCGTTATCAGCGTGGAGGAGCAACAGGAATGCGCAAACTGGAAAGACCTTGGGATTAAATTGAGAGAAGCCGTCTATGGCATGGACAAAAAAATGTGAAGAATATGAAAATGAAAGTCAAAGAAGTTACTACAAAAAAAGAGTTGCGGGAGTTCGTCCATTTTCCAAACGAGCTTTACAAAGACAACCCATATTACGTGCCGCAAATCGAGTCGATGGACCGTGACACGCTAACGCCATCAAAAAACCACGCCTTCGAGGTGTGCGAGGGTAAGTATTGGTTGGCTTATGATGAACAAGATAAGATTGTAGGGCGTGTGGCAGGCATCATCAACCACCGTTACAATGAGAAAGTGGGCGAGAAAATCTGCCGTTTCGGATGGATTGACTTTATTGACGATCGTGACGTTTCCGAAGCGCTCATGAATACGGTGGAAGCATACGCTCTTGAAAAGGGCATGGAAAAGGTTTGTGGGCCTTTGGGATTCCTTGAGTTTGATGCTGCCGGCATATTGGTGGATGGCTTTGACAGGCTTCCTACAGCCTACGGCAAATACAACGACCCATATTATGAGTACCATCTATGGTCGATGGGTTATCGTAAAGATGTTGATTTTGTGGAATACCTCATCAAAGTGCCGGATGTAATCCCTGAGCGTTATGCTCGCGCAGCCAAAATCGTGGCGGAGAAATATCAATTGCATGAAGCTCCCATCGGTAACCGGAAAGACATAGACCCATATCTCAACGGAGTTTTTCGATGCTTGAATTCCGCCTACTCGAAACTCCATGGTTTTACGGAGCTGTCTCCTGGTCAGTGCGAAGACCTAGGAAAGCAGTTCCTTAGCAATATCAACGTCGATTACCTCAGCATCATCCTCGACGGCAATAACCAAGTGGTGGCTTTTGGAGTGGCACTCCCATCGCTTTCGAAGGCCATGCAAAAGGCAAAAGGTCGAATGTTTCCTTTCGGGTGGTACCACATGTTGAAGGCCTTGAAGAAAAACGACACGATTGACCTTTTATTGATTGCCATCGACGAACATTATCAAAACAAGGGTGTGAATGCCATGATTTTCAACAAATTCGCCAAAGGCATCGTGAAGAACGGAATCAAGTACATCGAGTCCACTCGCGAACTGGAGGACAACACCCAAGTGCAGAATCTTTGGCATTACCTTGAGCACGACTTGGTGAAAAGGGCGAGGACATACATCAAACCATTAAAAGAACAAAAGCATGAAAACAAATCTGCTGAATAAAGCCTGTACCCGATACACAGCACCACAAGAGGCCATATCTAAAGGCATCTATCCATATTACAAACCTATTGAGTCGGAACAAAGTACCGTAGTGACCATCGGTGGCAAGCAGGTGTTGATGTTCGGTTCCAACAGCTACTTGGGCTTGGCCAATGACCCTCGACTGAAAGAGGCAGCCATAGAAGCCGTAAAGAAATATGGAACCAGCTGTTCAGGGTCTCGTTTCCTCAACGGAACGCTCGACATCCATGTGGAACTGGAGGAGAAATTGGCCAGATTGGTCGGAAAGGAAGCTGCCGTGTGCTTCAGCACGGGTTTCCAAGTTAACCTGGGCGTGGTTTCGGCGCTTTGTGGTCGCAATGACTATCTGCTTCTGGACAGCCTCGACCATGCTTCCATAGTGGATGGGAGCCGACTATCGTTCAGCAAGGTTTGGAAATACAGCCACAACGACAATGAAAGTCTAGAGGCCAAGCTGAAGCTATGCAATCCTGATTCCGTCAAGCTGATAGTGACCGACGGCATTTTCTCCATGGAAGGCGATATTGCTCCGCTCCCCGAAATAGTCGATTTGGCCGAAAAATATGACGCAGACATCATGGTTGATGATGCACATGGGTTAGGCGTGCTCGGTTGCCAGGGGCGGGGCACTGCAAACTATTTTGGTTTGACGGATAAGGTGACGCTCATCATGGGCACCTTCTCGAAGTCGTTTGGCTCATTGGGAGGATTCATCGCTGCCGACGAAGAAATCATCAACTATCTCAAGCACAATGCTCGCTCATTGATATTCAGTGCCAGCATGCCCCCTGCCAATGTCGCTGCCGTCAGCAAAGCCATCGACATCATGCTTGCAGAGCCGGAACGGATCGAACACCTTTGGGATGTCAGCGACTATGCTCGAATGCAATTCAAGTCGAGAGGGTTCGACATTGGACATAGCGAGACCCCGATCATCCCCTTGTTTGTCAGGAGTTCAGAGAAGGCTTTCTGGCTCTGTAACAGACTGTTGGATGATGGTGTATTTGTCACTCCTGTCATTGCTCCCGCCGTACCCGAAAATGACACTTTGATTCGTTTTGCCTTGATGGCCACGCATTCTTTCGAGCAAGTGGATGAGGCGTTGGATAAAATCACCAAAGCTTTTAAAGAAGCTCAAATCATTGATTAATGGTTATATTCATCACAGGGATATCCTCAGGTTTTGGTTTGGAAACCGCCCGTCTGCTGTCGCAAGAAGGACATGCCGTTTACGGGACGGTTCGTCGTGAAGTCACGTCGTTGCCTCAAGTGAACTATATTCGTTTAGATGTCCGCGACACCAAGGCGGTGCAACAAGCTGTGCAACAAATCATTGAGACGGAAGGTCGTATCGATGTGTTGATCAACAATGCCGGCATGGGCATTGGCGGACCATTGGAGTTTGCCACTGAAGAAGAAATCAGAGAACAAATGGATGCCAACTTCATGGGTTTGGTGCATTGCGTTGACGCCGTGTTGCCCTACATGAGGAAACAAGGCTCAGGAAAAATCATTGCTCTCAGCTCCATCGGTGGCTTGATGGGACTACCGTTTCAAGGTTTCTATTCGGCGAGCAAGTTCGCCATCGAAGGCTATTGCGAGGCCTTACGCTTGGAAACAAAACCATTTGGCATCACCGTAACTGTGATTCGCCCCGGCGACTTCTCAACAGGTTTCACAGGCAGCCGAAAGAAAGCGACAAGCAGCGAAGCGCAGCAGGCTTATCCTGCCTATCAAAAAACCATCGACAAGGTGGAGCATGACGAGAGTGGCGGACTGAAGCCTCACGTGTTGGCTCGCAGAATCAGCAGGATCATACGAAAAAAGAATCCACGATACGGTTATGTGGTGGCATCGTTTGAGCAACGGTTGTCTGTGTTTCTGAAACGTGCTTTGCCAGCCAAATGGTTTGCTTCGATACTCGGAAAGTATTACAAGCTATGAGATTTTTTTTAGATTCATAAACCAAATAATTACCTATATGAACAACTATTTTGAAGACATGTTGCCTGCCGATGAACTCGCGCAGTTGAAGTACATCCCAACGATTCCAGAGTTCGTCACCTGGATTGAGGAAAAATGGGAAGACCTACCGGCTCTTTCCGACACCGTCAACACCTACACGTATGCACAGATGTGCGAGGCCATTGCTCACAAGCGCGCTCTGCTCAATACATTAGGTCTTGCCAAGGGCGACAAGGTGGCCATCCTCGACGGCACCACTGTGGATGCAGTAGAGATGTTTCTTGCCGTCACCTCAGCGGGTTATGTGGCCATCAACTTGCCCTCACTGTTGCCTGGCCCTGCCGTGGCTGGATGCTGTGCGAAGTTTGGCGTGAAGGTTCTTGCCGCTGGTTCCGATTATGGGGAGACCTCCAAATTCGCACCTTGCACAGTGATTGCCGTCACTGATACGGTTGACCAGAAGGCCTCTGTCGTTAGTGTTGACAAAGATGATCCAGCCGCCATCTTCTTTACAGGTGGCACCACGGGGGCTCCGAAGGGCGCCATACTTCCTCACCGAGCCTTGATGCGCGGCGCACTGAACGGCGTTTACGCTCCAGGTCATCAATTAGGTTGCCAACGTTACGCAAGTGTGTTACCGCTCAGCCATGTGTTCGGCCTGATTCGCGGCACATTGTCGGTATTGTACGAAGGTGGCGCTTGTTATGCCGCCGCCAATACCAAGGAGACCATCTCCAAGTTCCCGATAATCAAGCCGACCTGCCTCGTGGCCGTCCCCGGCATCTGCGAAATCTTGCTGGGTCTTGTCAAGATGTACGGCAAGCCTTTCCTCGGTGGCAACCTCAGATTCATCATCTCGGGTGCCGCCAACGTGCCGCCGAAATTAATCGGCGAGTTTGATGAACTGGGCATCAGCCTGTTTGCTGGTTATGGCATGACGGAAGGTGCCAACCTCACCACGGGCAACATCGATGTCAAGGAAAAGCCCACATCGGTCGGAAAACTCTATCCCGGGCAAGAGGCCAAGATAGTCGATGGTGAGCTGTGGTTCCGTGGCGACAACGTCTTCCTCGGCTATTACGGCGACCCCGAAAAGACCGCTCAAACCCTAACCTCCGACGGTTGGATTAAGACGGGCGACCTCGTGCGTTTCGACGAAGAAGGTTATATGTACATCGTAGGACGGATCAAGAACCTCATCATTCTGTCCAATGGCGAGAATGTAAGTCCAGAGAGCATCGAGGAGCCGTTCTACCAATGCGACAAACTCCGCGACTGTCTGGTCAAGGAAGATGAGTTGGACGGTCGTAAGGTGATTGCCATCGAGATTCTGCCTCGCATAGAAGAGTTCGGGAATACACGTTGGGAAGAGGTGGAGGGCTACTTCAAGAAATTGGTTGATGAAGTCAATGCGACACTGCCGACGACCCATCGTATCAGCAAAGTTACTGTGCGCAAGGAGGACTTCAAACGCACTGGTGCGATGAAAGTTTCACGTAACTGACAAGTACCATGAACAGACAAGAGATTTTGGAAGGTCTCAATGAGATCCTTCAGCTTATCAAACCATCGCTTAACCTTTCATCGGTCAATGAAGACACACAACTCATCAGCGACATCGGTCTCGATTCGCTAACCATCATGCTTCTAAGCCTTGCCATTGAGAACAAGTTCAAAATCAAGTTTGAAGGTGCTCTGAAGTTCAGCACTGTAGGTGACGTCATTGACTATATTACACAAGCTACAACATGAAGGTAACGACTCACATCGTGGAAGGGGTTACGGCCTTTCTTGTGAAAGTGCTTCTGAGACCGAAGGTGTATTATGTGGAGCCTCCGAAGCACCCTAACAGGCTTGACAGCCCTTCGCTACTTATCATCAATCACACCTGCCATCTAGACGGACCTGTAGTAACAACGGTGTTCCGCAAGGACAATATACATAATCTTGCGGCAAAGGATCGCTTCGAGCAGCGGGGCTTCGGTTTCTTTCTGCGTCACACGCGATGCATCCCCATCGACAGGAAAAATGCCGATCTTTCGTGGATTCACGAGTCGATAAAAACGATACAACAAGACAAGGAGAGCGTAGCCATTTTCCCTGAAGGTCGTCATGGCGAGCATCGGAAGCTACTGCCATTCCATCCAGGGGCGGCCATGCTCGGAGCCTTATCGCAGGCTCCGCTTGTGATGATTTACATCGACGGACCGACTAAGATATTCGGCCCTCGCGCTCGCCTAATAGTGTCGCCTCCGTTTCACCTGGCGCCTCCCACGAATGGAATGAACTCTGATTACATCAATGAACAAACCGAAGTGCTGTACCAGAAGATGAAAGAGCTAATGGAAGAACTTTTAAAAAGGATTTGATTTTGAAAGAAGGATCGGGTGCTGATCAAGTTTCAAAAACTCTTATTATATTTGCGACATCTTAAACCAAATACCATGGCAGCAAAAAAATATCCGTTAGGCATTGCTTTCAGTGGTGGTGGCGCTAAGGCTGCAGCCCACTGTGGTGCGCTCCAGGCGCTAAAGGAGTACGGCATTCAGCCAGACATAGTATCAGGTACCAGTGCAGGTGCACTTGTAGCGGTACTCTACGCGTCAGGCTTTACTCCAA
>CAMHJX010000060.1 GCA_946185535.1 uncultured Bacteroidales bacterium | reverse complement strand
TCACTTACCGCCACAAAAGCTAAAAATCGGGTGTCCCATTGCGGAAAACAGGAAATTGATTTGGTGTGAAAACAGTAGAGACGTTGCACGCAACGTCTCTACAACTCAACTAAAACCAAATCATTATGAAAAAAGCCTAACTTTATTCTTTCAATATCTTTTCGTGGTAGCTTGTCCCCTCTTTCATGGTGACGCGTAACAGGTACATCCCGGAGGGCATCGCGCTCATGTCGATGCTTTCCAGACCGTTTGGTTTGGTGCCGACCAAACGGCCTGCGAGGTCATACAACTCAACGCTCTCGGGCTCATCGCCGTCTTCGAAGCGGAGGGACAGCTGGCTCTTCACGGGGTTGGGGTAGAGGGTGTATGGCGTGCTGAAAATGGTTTTTTCAGAGGCGTTTGCAGGGGTGTTGCGTAAGGTGTAGACATAGATGCAAGTCTTTCCGTTTGCGTAGTCATCGGCAACTCCGAATGCTACAACGATGTCTCCATTCGCTTTGACAATCATATTGTGTAAGTCTATTCCATCATACTTGACTCCTGGTAGTACGACATCCCAGTTCAGATTCAATTCACTATC
Source organism: uncultured Bacteroidales bacterium (assembly GCA_946185535.1). Classification (GTDB taxonomy): domain Bacteria; phylum Bacteroidota; class Bacteroidia; order Bacteroidales; family F082; genus Limimorpha. The sequence goes on along the minus strand of CAMHJX010000060.1, from coordinate 12,668 downwards.
CAGGCAGGCGAGCGACATTGTATAGGCCGTGTCTCCAAAGTTGATGTATAATTGGAAAATGCTGTTGTCGTTTGCAATTGCGGTTTCAAGGGGATAACCAAGGTCCCCAAATTCCGGTGAAATGCAAGTCGGGTTGTGGCTCATGTCGTATTTGGTCAGGGCTGATCCTTCGGTGCCATCTGGGAATGTCATCTCCGAAGCCATCAAATAGGAACTCTCGTCCCAAGGCATGATGTGTTCAGTATTGGCTCCGCTGAAAAGGATGTCTTTGTTGTATCGTTCAAACCAGCGTCTTTCGATGATGTTGAAATCTTCGTCGAAGAAATAGCAATAGATTGGGAAAGTTTCCGATTCCGTATGGTAACCGCCTAATTTGTAATAGGTCAGTGGAGATTCGTCAAAGATGCCAAAACCAGAATACCACAATGTCGTGTCGGGATTGTATTCATAGTCGATTTTAGGAGGGTAGACCTCGGAGATTTCACTATGGGTCTTGACTGTGCCATCAAGTCCGATGCGCATGATATGTAACACATCATCAATCCAGAAGGAGATAATAACATCGTTTTGTGGGTCGATAAACCATTTGTCCCATTTAAAATCACCTTCGATGTCTTGGTCAACAGAAATTGAAATATCATCATTTATGTTGAGGTCGGCATCAATGGCAACCATCCTGAAGTAATGATTGTTATCCATGTCCCAATAGTGGTTTGCAACAATGTATGAGTCGGGAGCTGTGGTGTTGCGAAGCAGGAAATGCTTGTCGCAAATATCTATGGTGTTGGCAAAAAACTGACCGTTCATCCCGTATGGGGCAGCGATGCTCAACGAATCGATAACCTCGCCGTCGGGAGTGGTCTTGTAAATCAGATATTCGCAATCGTAAAAGGAGGTGTAGTGGCTGCTGACGGTTCCGATTAAAAGCGTCCCGTTTTCGTTTTCCATGAGGTCGCATCCAATAAATCCCAAGTTGTGTCTTTGGATGGAGAATCTGTTGACGAATTCCTGTCCATTACTCGTGATGCAGGCGGCCATCAGCAGGCCAGTGAGGAAGGTGTAAAATTTTGTCTTCATAGCTTTAGTTTTTTGTGGGTGAATGATTCGGTTAAGTCTGTTTCATGTTATCAATTTGATGGCCTGATTAATGATTTTAAAATTGAAATTCAATCGTAATTATTCCGTTTTAATCGTTTATTTTATCATTTTATATCGCAAAACTACAATCTGAAATAAGCTTTGTCAAGCATTTTTTTCAACTATTTTTCGTCATACGGGATAAGTCGCTATGTGTCAGCGAAGAATAAATGCTGCTATTTTGGAAAAACTATAATTTAAAATAGAGAATTCCGTTTTAAAAATGGAATTTTCCGCTTTAATAGTATAATTAAACTAGCTATTTGGACTGCTTCTTCCGTCTTCACTGAATGAGGCCTCGCAGTGACGCGAAGCGTAATTAAAATTAAGTAGATTCCCTTCGGGAATGGAATTTTATCCTTTATTCATTTTTGCGGCGGCTTGTTATGTTTACGGTTCGTAAGCTTTTCATACCGCCGCAGGTTACAAAACAAATCGGCACTCCATTCCCGTAGGGAATCTATACTCCTTCAAAGATAATCTGGCTCAATTGCTTCTTGTCGAAAACCTGGTTGGCCACTGCAAGGATATCGTCGGCTGTGACGGCCTCCACCTTTTGTATAATGTCGTCCATGTATTCGATGGGCTCGCCCATGATGAGCGAACGGGTGACGCTCAGCAATTCGTTCATGCCGCTCTCATAGCTCAAGGCAACCTGTCCGATGAGCTGCTGCTTGGCATGGTGCAATTGCAAAGTGCCCAACTTTTGCATGCATAGCTTATCCAATTCCTTGTGCACCAATTCAATGGCTTTTTCCAATGAGTCAGGGTCAACACCCATGTAGACATTAATGAGACCGACATCGGAATAGGCGGTGTATTGCGACTCAATGCTGTAGGCAAAACCATATTTTTCGCGGATATTCAGGCCAAGGCGTGAACTCATGGCGGGTCCTCCAAGCACATTATTGAGCATCACGACAGGCATCTTCAGCGGACTGCAAAACTCGGGCGCGATACCGCCTATAATGCAGTGGCTCAGATGGTTGTTGCGCTTGTCGGTGCGACTCTCTGGCGTGTATCCTTTGAAGATTTCGCGCTTCCTATTAATAATATGTGCAGGTTGGTCGCCGAAATAAGTCTTTGCCAATTTCTCGAATTCCTTGAAGCTGATGTCGCCGATGCTGGCCAATATCATCTGGTCTGTGCTGTAGTTGTGTGCCATGAAATCGAGGATGTCCTGGCGATGGAATCCTTTAACCAATTCGGTGGTACCCAATATGTTGCGTGCCAAAGGATGCCCTTTGAAGACCATCTCCTCAAACAAGTCATAAATCTCATCTGAGGGAGAGTCGAGATAGGAGTTGATTTCGTCCAAGATGACTTCCTTTTCCTTGGCCAGCTCGTTTTCGGGGAAGGTGGAACGGAAGGCGATGTCTGCAAAGAGGTCGAGACTGCGCTTGTAGTGCTGCTTGAGGAAGGTGGCTTGGATGCAGGTTTCTTCCTTGGTGGTGAAAGCGTTGAGGTCGCCCCCCACATTGTCGAGGCAACTCAAGATGTGATAAGCCTTGCGGTTTTGCGTGCCTTTGAAGATGGTGTGTTCCACGAAATGGGCAAGGCCGTTCTCGTGAGCCAACTCGTCGCGGGTGCCGGTTTCCACCATCAGAACCAAGTGGGCGATTTCACCTTGTTTTTCCTTATGTATCAGCCGAATACCGTTGGGAAGGACGGTTTCGGTGTATTTGTTTTCCTGCATCACTTAAAAATTGGGCTGCAAAGATACGACAATAAGAAAACATTTCTAACTTTGCGGCTTTAAAATCAATTCAATATGAAAAAACTACTATTCCTACTTTTTGCGATGCTGCTCTGCGTGAGCGGTTTTGCACAAACTGTCATTGATCCTGTGTTGGGCGAAGAGATGAATCGCCGCAACGATGCCGAACAAATCAAGGTGATTGTGATTATGAAGTCACAATACGACCGTACGCAACTCAACCGTCGCGCCAATTACTTTGCCACGCGTGCCGAACGCCGCGAGTTTGTGGTCAACGAGTTGAAAGACTTTGCTGCCAGCACGCAGTATGACCTTCGCCGTTCACTCACGGAAATGGAGCGCAACGGTTTGGTGACGGAACCCACCGTTTTGTGGATGGCAAATGCCTTGTATTTTGATGCCACGAAAGCGGCTATCCAAGACCTTGCCCGTCGCAACGACATTGAAATCATCGGTTTTGCCATGGAGCATAACTGGATTCCTGATGGCGAAGAACCTCAACCTGCCTCTGCCACACGCGAAATCACTCAAAATATCACCAAGGTAGGTGCCGATCAAGTGTGGGAACTGGGCTATACGGGCGAAGGTGTTGTAGTCGCCGTTATCGACACGGGTGTCAACTACAACCATGTCGACTTGGCCGACCACCTTTGGGAAGGCGGATCCGATTTCCCGCATCATGGTTACGATGTATTTAACAACGATAACGACCCCATGGACGACCAAGGTCATGGCTCGCATTGCGCAGGCACGGTGTGTGGCGATGGCTCGGGCCCTTCTCAAACAGGTATGGCTCCTGATGCCACGCTGATGTGTGTCAAGTGTTTGGGTAGTGATGGTAATGGCGGTGCCCAAAGTATCTCCGCTGGCATTCAATGGGCTGTTGAGCATGGCTGCGATATGTTTAGCATGTCGCTAGGTATACCTAATTCGAGTATTTCCGAACGCACTTTGCTGCGTAACACCTGTGTGGCAGCATTGGACGCCGGTGTGGTGGCTGCCATTGCAGCTGGTAATGAAGGCGACAGCCAAGGCCAGTATCCTATTCCGAACAATGTGCGTGTTCCAGGCAGCTGTCCTCCTCCTTATATGGACGATATTCAAGGCGAGAACCCTGGTGATTTGAGCTGCTCGGTGTGCATTGGAGCCGTCGATTACAATGACGCAGCTGCCTATTTCACCTCGCATGGTCCCGTCACTTGGACGAACACTACATTTGCCGACTATCCTTACAACCCTGGCATTGGACTTATCCGACCTGATGTTTGCGCCCCAGGTGTCAACATCAAATCTATCGATTATTCCACCAACAGCGGCTACACTAGCATGAGCGGCACTTCAATGGCAACGCCTTGTGCGGCTGGTTGCATGGCCCTGATGCTGAGCAAGGACATCAACCTGATGCCCGCCGAAGTGTGCCGTATCCTCGAAGAGACGGCTGTGCCGTTGACATCGGGCAAGAGCAATACAGTAGGTTTTGGTCGTATCAATGTGTTGGCCGCAGTCGAAGCCATTCAACTGGGTGCCATCAGATATAACGCTTTTGAAATCAACGACCCAGCAGAAAATAACAACCATAAACTCAATCCAGGTGAATCGGTCACCATGGCACTTACCCTCGATAATGTGAGCGATGAAGCCGTGAACAATGTCTCTGTCATTCTCTCAACAGACAATCCGAATGTCACCATCACTGACAACGAAGCCCAGTTCCAGAACTTCGCACCCAACCAGACGCATACAGTATTAGATGCTTTTGCTTTCTCGGTCAACGATCAAGTGGTGGCCAAGCAGAAGATAAAGTTTAATGCAGAGGTGATGGTCAATGGTGAGCCGTTGTCACGGTTTACCATTAATGTTATGGTTTATGGCAACTTGCTTCAATTTGGTACTTTTGCAGTGTTGAACGACGACAACAATGATGGTCTTCTCAATCCTGGCGAGACCGCTGACCTCCGCATCATCATCGACAATACTGGCAACGAGTTGGCACAGATGGTTGTGGGTACCCTTTCTAGTGATTATGACTATATCTCCATCAATGAAGGAGAAAAAAGTTTCAGTTCGATTGGAGCAAATCTGATGGGCTATGCCGATTTCAGTGTCACGCTCGACGCTGACACTCCAGATGGTTTTGTTATCCCACTCAACCTCACCCTTGTGGATGCCAATGGAAGCGTTACAGAGTTTACTTTCGATTATAAGAACTCATGTAATGTCATTTTCAGTTTGCATGCTTATTTCGGTTTTGGGTGGCACGGCAACTCATTGAGCGTGAGCTATTCCGATGGCACACCTTCAGAGCAAATGGCTATCAACAACGGTTCTTCGGCTACATATACCCGTGAACTGAGTTCGGGATCGACTATCACGCTGACCTGGAATAACGGCCAGTGGCCTCAAGATTGCAGTTTTGAAGTGACCTACGACGACGGCACGGTCATCTACCAGAATAGCGGCGGATTTAGTGGCACGCAGTCCTTTACCGTTAACTGTAGCGGAGGGGCTGGGGCACAAGAGTTTTGCAATCCGGTCAGGAACCTGGTCTACGAGTTAGTCGGCCATGATGTGGTTTTGACTTGGGATGCTCCCGAGAACGGAACCCCAACGGGTTACGAGGTTTATCGCGAGACGGTGCTGCTAACTACTACCACGGAACTGACTTACACCGATGCCGATCTTGAGGAAGACCTTTACAACTATTGCGTCTATGCCGTTTACAACGATTGCCAGAGCGAGTTTGTCTGCCTTGAGGCAGAGGTGACGGTGTGCGGCCCTGTTCAGAACTTGGACTATACTATTGACGACGACCTCCTGCTTACCCTCACTTGGGAAGCGCCTGAAGACCCGACAGGATTGGTTGAATACCAAATCTTTATGGATGACGAGCAAATGGGAACGGCCAACGAGCTGACCTATGCATTCAATGTAACCATCGGACAACATGATGTGGCGGTGAAGGCCGTTTTCGCCGAGTGCGAGAAGGCTGAGCATGTGCACATTTGCATTCTTCCAGCGGTGGAGAATCTGTCTTATAACTTGGTTGGCAACACGGCCCTCATTAGCTGGGACGAAGTCGAAGGCATTGAACAATATGAAATTACGGTCAACGGGCAGATGTCGCTTATTTCAGATGTCACGTACGCTTCTATAGTGGAAGACGGCCTGAACACGGTCACAGTGGAACCCGCATCTGAGAGTTGCTATACGTTGAAGAGTGAAATCGAGATCTGCTACTGCAAGCCCGTTGAGAACTTGAGATTCGTCAAATTGGATGCTGACGGCATGTTGCATTTCCAGTGGGATGGATCGTCGAACGACAGCTATTATGAAGTCACTTGCAACGGCGCGGATGCCCAAACGGTTTATTCGTCAGATGCCGTGTTTGCTGCCGAAGTCGGAACGAACACAATCAACGTGGTGGCGCATTCCAACTTTGGTTGCAATTCCGATCCGGTCAGCCTGACGCAAAACGTGTGCGCTGGCGTGGATGGCTTCGACTATTCGTTTGAAGGCGCCTTGGTTACCATCACATGGAATGGCGATGCCGAGTCCTATAAGGTTATGATCGACAACGATTGGCTTTTGCCCGAAACGGTTGAAACGCCATCCTATACCACAGCCTTGGAGGGCAGCCATTTCATCGAGGTGACGCCCGACTATGGCGACGCGTGTGTGGCCTTTACTGCCCGCTTCGATTTCGAGGTCATCAATGTGGCACCCGAAATCCGCATCGTCGATGTGCGCGAAGGCCACATGGCCACGGCTTGGAATGCAGTGGAAGGTACCACAGCCTACAACCTCTATCGTGATGGCGAACTGATTGCCGAAAACCTCACCGCTACGGAATACAACGACACCGAGATGGCCGTCAATATGCAGCACTGCTATACGGTGAAGGCCATGTACGATAAGGGTATCTCCGCCTATTCCAACGAGGCTTGCGCCAACTACTTCGCAGGCATTGACGAAAACGACGGCATGGTCAACATCTTCCCCAACCCGACCACCGACAAGGTGACCCTCGAATGCGCCGGCATGAGTCAAATCGATGTCTACAATGTTGAAGGCAAACTTGTTAGGAGCATCCATGTGGAAGACGACAGTTGCCAGATCGACAACCTCGAAAACGGCATCTACATGCTTCGCATCCGCAAGGGCGATGAAACCCTCGTCCGTCGTGTGGTGAAGATGTAATGTCGTTTTTGAATTGAAAATCAAGGTCGCTTCGCATCAAGCGGCCTTTTTTCTTATTTTTGCAAATTCAATACTAAAGCAAGTCTTATTTCGTTAATTTGAAAAAAGGTAAGCATGCGCAAGTTTTTTATACCCTTATTCCTATTTTTTGGCATTTCGCTGTCGGCACAGATGCCTAAAGACATCATGAAAGACCCCATCCCGGTGGCCATGTTTCAGGCGACATACGCTTTTCATGTCCCCGGTTTCGACACAAAGGATTTGTATGGCGTTAGCCACGATGTGGGAGGCGGCTTTTGCTTTAAGACCGAGTCCAACTGGCTGCTCACGCTTAACGGTAACTACATCTACGGCCCCAAGGTGAAAGGCGACCGTGTGGAAATACTAGGCGAGGCTATTACCACGGATGTGGGCGAAATCATAGGCAGTGCGGGTAGTTTCGCGCTTTTGGAACTCAACCAACGTGGCTTCCATTTTCAAGGCGAGGTAGGTAAGCTGTTTTCATACGGCTCCAATCCAAACAGCGGCTTTTTCGTGCAAGGCGGTCTCGGCTATCTGTGCAACCGCATCCGCATCGACTATCAGCAGTCATTGCTCAACGTGCCTTTGCCAGTCGACAAGGACTATCGCTTTGGCTACGACCGCATGCGTGGAGGTATGGCGGCGCATCTTGAGGCGGGTTATCTGCTGCTCAACGATACCCGTTTGCTCAATTTGTCGGTTGCCCTTGAGGTGACTTATGCTCGTACCCGCGACCTTCGCGACTACGACTTCCGCGTGTTCAAAAACCCTGAGACCGGCTTGATGGAGCCTGTGGGCTACACCGACCCGAACAAACGCTACAACGACTTCTATTACGGCATCCGCGTCACTTGGAGCATTCCGACCTACGAACGCAAACCGCAGGATTTCTATTATAATTAATAGGTGTCAGTCTTATATACCATAGGTGTCCTGTTGTATTCCTTCGGCGTAAGGATAGCCGCTTTGTTCGGCAATGCCAAGGCCATGCAATGGGTAGAAGGACGTAAAAAGCAACGGTCCTTGAGCTTGTCGAAAGGCCCGATTAGTTCAAAGACGGCCCTTCGACAGGCTCAGGGACCTGATTCTGCTGAATGGATTTGGTTCCACGCCGCCTCGTTGGGTGAATTCGAACAAGGTCGTCCCGTTATCGAGGCACTGAAAAAAGAATGTCCCCAATACAAGATCCTTCTGTCGTTTTTCTCGCCCTCGGGCTATGAAATCCGTAAGGACTATCCTTTGGCCGATGAGGTACTCTATCTGCCGTCGGACACACATGGTCATGCCGTTCGATGGGTGCAACGCCATCATTTTGTGGCGGCGTTCTTCATCAAGTACGAGTTTTGGTTCAACTATATGCAGGCGTTGAAGGATGCGGGCATTCCTTTGTTCTATATCTCTCTCATTCTGAAGCCTGATTCCTATTTCTTCCGCTGGTATGGGACTTGGTTTTTCCGCCAATTGAAGAATGTGACGCATTTCTTCGTGCAGGATGACACCACAGCCCAACTGCTTCGATCCAATGGCTTGACGAATGTCACCGTATGTGGCGACACGCGTTTCGACCGTGTGGCTGCCATTGCCCAGCAAGCCAAGCCTTTCCCCGAGGTGGAGCAGTTCATCGGTGGACGCCAATGCATCATTGCAGGCAGCACTTGGCCACCCGACGAGAAACTGTTGGTTGACTTCTACCAGAAAATGTCTGAAGGGTATTGTCTCATCATCGCTCCACACGACATATCCGAGTCGCATGTGGCGCAAATCAAGGCCTTGTTCCCCGACAATCAGCTTTATACTGAACTTGATGCGCAAAAGCATTCAAAGGTATTAATCATCAACACGATTGGTATCTTGTCGCAGTTGTATCAATATGCACAGTTTGTGTACATCGGCGGTGGCTTCGGGGTGAACATCCACAACATCCAGGAGCCGGTCACGTTTGGCTGTCCGGTGGTATTTGGTCCCAAATACAAGAGTTTCAAGGAAGCCGTCGACTTGGTTGGACTGGAAGGGGCTTTCTCTATTGAGGATGCAGGGGCATTGGAGTCGGTTTTTGGGCGATTGATGCATGATGAGACGTTTTACGCTAAAGCATCCGAAACCTGCCGAAACTACCTTAATTCTCAAGTTGGAGCCACGGAAAACATCGTAAAAGGCTTTAAAAAGACACTTTTTTCATAAAAAAAGCGGCTTTTTTTTGGATTGTTGATTTTATTGTCTAATTTTGAAGGCTAATTTCTCGTTGAAATTCAGCTTGATAAAAAACAATGCCTATGCAAGACAATCCACAGACGCTCCAACTCCCTCGCATTGGACTCAGCCAAGGCGACTTCAACGGCATCAGTTACGAGGTTATGCTGAAGACCTTTTCCGATGCACGAATGTTCGAAACTTTCACTCCTGTCTTGTATGGGCAATCGAAGGTGTTTTCCTATTACAAGAAGAATTTCGGCATGGAAAGCCCCAATTATGCCTTGACGCGCGACGTGAGGCAGGCTGGCGAAAAGAAGTTCAACATTATCAACATTGTGGAAAACGAATTGAAGATTGAGCCGGGGACTCCTTCCGATAGTTCAGCTGAGATGTCGGTGCTTTCGATGAAAAGGGCTGCCGACGACCTCCAAAATGGTCTCCTCGATGCCTTGGTGATGGCTCCCGACAATCCTTTGGTAGCGAAGAGCAATCGTGATTTCCTGCTGTCGTTCCATAAGGAAGCTGACCCCTTGCAGGTGTTGGTGTGCGGACAGCTTCGTATCGCTTTGGCCACGGGTGACCTGCCTTTGCGTTCGGCACTTGACCAGATTGACATCCGTTTCCTCGTGTCAAAGCTCGACACTTTGGCGCAGGCCTTGAAAACGGATTTCGGCCTCAGCTCACCGAAGATTGCCGTCATGGGCGTGAATCCACATTCGGGCTCGATACCTATGGGCGATGACGAGAAGGTGGTGAAGGCCGTGGGCGATGCACAGCATAAAGGTCTCTTTGTCTTTGGGCCATTCTCGGCTTCGCAACTGTTTGTTGCGGGCTTGTGGAAGAAATACGATGCCGTGATGGCCATGCATTATGAGCAGGGCGTGTTCCCGATGAAGTTCCTGTCGACGGAAGGATATGCCTATTATTGGGCGGGTTTGCCCGTGGTGTGTGCCGCCCCGCTGCATGGTCCTGCCTACGACATTGCCAACCAGAACAAGGCTATCCCAGACTCCTACCGCAAGGCGGTGTTCCTTGCTGCGGATGTGGTCAATCACCGAAGAGAGCAATAATTAACCAAAAGAGATTCCCTTCGGGAATGGAGTCACGGCTTTTGTTTAACATGCGGCGACATGTAACGCTTACTGACCGTAAACTTTTCATGCCGCCGCGTTTTCAAAACGATTGGCTCGCCATTCCCGAAGGGAATCTGCAACAGTTTACTTCACCACGAACTTGATGGTCTTGTTGAAACCATTGGCGCTGATGGTGCAGAAGTAGATGCCGCTCTTAAGGTCGATGCTGATGGCGTTTTCACCCATCTTCAGGCTCTTGTTGAACTGCTTCAAAGTCTGGCCAATGAGGTTGACGATGCTGATGTTAGCTTCAACATCCTGAGATGACTTCACGAGCACATAGTCGGTGGCGGGGTTAGGATAAAGGCCGTAGACCACATCCTTGGCATCATAGTTATCAGGAACCGACAAAGGTGTAGAGAGCTTGATGGCATGGATAATGTTTTCAGAGGCAATGCTTTGACCGTCATTCCAGTACAGACCAATCATGTCATCGGCTTGAAAACCGAACCAGAACTCCAGTGGGGAGTGGGTGTTGGGGACACTCACGGTGAAGAGATTGTCGGAATATAGGAACATGAAGTTGATATCTTCGTCGGTGAGGTCGTCAACAACTTGCTCCCAGTAACCTTCGTCAACATTTCGGTAGCTCACATAGATGCTTCTGTAGTAGCGAGTGCCATTGTCATCGAGTCGTCTGACGCAAGGCGACGAGAAGGCGCAGGCAAGATTGCCGTGGGTATCGCACGAAAATGCTGGATGGCCTGAAATCCCGTAGAAAAGCTGATAATAATCGGATTCGTTGTAGAAAAGGTCATTGATCCACTCAATGCCATCATACATTGGGACGAAACCAATCCATTTGGTTGAGTCGGGGCGTATCTGCACGTAGCCAGGCTCATCTGGGATAGGCCACCAGAGACGAGCGGCATGGTGTGGATTGGGATTTGCAAAGTGCTCCTCAAATGGAGTACCGATATACTCCTCGTGATAGGTGTCTGCGATGGGACCTTCATAGGTGTCGTTCCAATAAAGGATACCATCGACTGAACGACCAGACCAAACGGAATATTGACCCGGCTCGTTGTCTGCGGTATGCATCATTTCAAAGGTGTTGAGGGCTACGTGAACTACGTCATGGTTGTCGATGACGATGGCACCATTCATGGGTCTAAACAGCGTGTCTGTGTACATGGCTTCATCCAAATCGATTCCTTCGTACGGGTCTTCCCAAACTCTTCTTGATTCCCAGGTCAGACCATCATCGGTTGATTTGCACATCCAGACGCTGTTGGTCAAAGAACCTGTGAAAAGGATAGCCACAGTATGGCCGTTGGCTGCCAAGGCGTAGTCATCGCCTGAGAAGGCACCTGATTCATAACCAACATCAGCAAGGGGGCCGTAACTGATTTCCCAGTTCTCGGCATCTTCCGAACGGAGATAGACTTGGTGGTTGTACACTTCATCGCTGCTGACTTGGTATTGGATGTCGCCGACGACATGGATGATGTTATGGTTGTCACCAGATGTGATCACTCTCGGCCAGGTGGCCACTTCATTGTAAGGATAGCCTTCAGGGCTAGTCGGGAGTTCGCCTCTGTATTCCCATTCGCCTTCACCGGCGACCTCTCTAGTCCAGCAACGCATAGGCGTGTGTGAGATGAGGATTTCGCCTTTCTCACCCCATTGTGCGATGGTAGGCCAGCCCGTTCTCATGGGTTCTACACGTTCTTCAGGCATATCACCCCATTCGCCCGTTTCAGCATTGTAGAAGTTGTAACCTGTACCACGGTCAGAAGCCGACTGGTTGGCTTGGTGTGAGAGTGTAGCGACTATACCGACCGAGCCATTATCCAACTCATACATACGGTTAGAGCAGAAATGGTTGGACTGAAGGTCATACGTGGTCAGCATGGTTTCCCAGTCTGACATATCATTATACCTGTTGACGACGACACTCTTGGCGGTTTGGGGAGCGAAGTTAGCCGCTGTGGCGTTGACATTTTCTTTACCTGCGGTAACTTTCTTGGCGTTAGCCGTGAATTGACGAATGTCATTCTTGGCAATACGTTGTTGTGCAAAAGCACTAATGCCTAATGTAAGGCTTAATGATAGTAGTAGAATTCTTTTCATAGTTGTGTGTTTTTATATTGTTAGTATTGTGAATGAGTCACTCATTTTGATTGCAAATATAAACATATGTGATGATTGTCAATAGGAAGTGTTGTTTTTTTTCCGTTTTTGCTGTGGCGACAACAAAAAAAGGAGACTCGAAAGTGATGTGACCCCCAGAAGTTGGACGGTTAAACATTAATTATCAAGGTAAAGAG
>CAMHJX010000059.1 GCA_946185535.1 uncultured Bacteroidales bacterium | reverse complement strand
GTAAAGGCGTTGGCCAAGACTATGCCAAGGCTGTTGAATGGTACCAAAAGGCGGCCAAGCAAGGTAACGATTACGCTCAGTGTGAGCTAGGATATTTGTACGAAAACGGTAAAGGCGTTGACCAAGATTTTACCAAGGCTGTTGAATGGTATACCAAGTCAGCAGAACAAGGTAATGCAGTTGCACAACGCAATCTTGGCTTTTGCTATAAAGATGGATATGGTGTTGAAAAAGACCTTGCCAAGGCTGTGGAATGGTTCACCAAAGCGGCGGAGCAAGGATATACAGATGCCCAATGTGTGCTTGGTTTGTATTATGATGACGTGTCGGAAGAAAGCTGGGGTCCAAGTGGAGATTTCGCTAAAGCCGAGGAGTGGTATCTCAAGGCTGCAAATCAAGGTAATATAAGGGGACAATACAGACTTGGTTGGCTTTACTATAATTATTCAGGTCTTCAAACGGGTAAGGTTGTTTTGAAAAACACAAACGGTGCTATTAAATGGCTAACGGAAGCGGCAAATCAAGGGGAGGCAGATGCAATGGAGAATATAGGTGGTTTATATTGTGAATTATGTGACATTGATGGATTATTTGGATTTGATATTCATAGCATTGATGATTTAAGTGTATTCGATGCTTGCTCCCTTTCGGTAGAATGGTATAAAAAGTATTTGGAAACAAGAAAAGACTGGCCAACAGGTATTTATTGGACTACGTCTGTTTTACATCTTGCTAGATGTTATCAAAAGGGAGATGGTGTTGAGAAAAACTTGGAGAAGGCCAGAGAATGTCTCGAAAGTGGATTGAAAATATTGGAAGATTTTGGTGTTAGTAATGATGGGTTTATTAATAGACAACAAGATATGCAAAGAGAACTAGGATTGATATACGAAGCTCGTTGGATGTATACCGGTTCTAAAGAAGATCGTAAAATGGCCATAAAATGGTATAGCAAAGCTGCTAAAAACGATGATGAATATAGTAAAAATAGGCTTGAAAAAATGTAAAACCGGTGATCAATAATGGAACTTAAACGAACATTTCATGCGGTAGGGCAAGGAGCCTTTTATACCGAGAGGTTTCATGATGGAGGTAAGAATGTTTTCAACGTGGTGTATGATTGCGGTAGCGAAACTGCAAAGAAGTACCTCAATGATGCAATAGAAAGATTCTGTGAAGATTATGAAGAAGCAGATAAAACCTCAAAGCCAAAAATTGACCTGATGTTTGTTTCCCATTTTCATGATGATCATGTTAACGGAATGAGTTTGTTGATGAACAAATGCGAAGTGGAAAAACTCGTCATACCATATATGTCTTTAAAAGACATTATTGAAGTGTATATCTATAATATTATCGCATCAAACAATGCGGATAATGCCGCTAATAGATTTTTGGTTTATTGCTTTGGGGAAAGCGAGGATCGTGTGATGAAAATCCCAATTGTCGAAATTGAAAATAATGAAGACCATAGATTTTCATCGGGAGGTTCATCGGCAAATACTATAATACCAAAAGGGTTAAATTTAGGGAAGATATGGGAGTATATTCCTATTAGCATAACAGACAATAGGATAAGCTCGTTCATTCTTGGTTTTCAAGCCAATTATAAGGACTTGTACGATGCATTTAAAAAGGATGATTATTCTTATGTTAATGCGTTTTTCTCTTCAACTAAAGAGATAGAAAGGATGAAGGTTTTCTATAAAGGATACTTTAATAATCTGAATGAAAGTTCAATGGCAGTGCTTTCAAAACCAGTTGCTGACCTGGGGCAAAGGAATGCGTTATGTCTATATACTGGAGACTATCCAATGAGGAGTAACCAGCTTGGTAAAAAACTAATAGATTTTTATGGGATATATTGGAATGAAACTGGAACAATCCAAGTCCCCCATCATGGAGCGAGTAATGACAATCCTCTTTATTTATATGATGGTGTCGAGAGAGAATGTGTAATGTGTTATGGAAAAGGGAATAGATATAGACATCCTGGAAAAACTACGATTGACAATATAAAACACAGCGGTTCGATACTGAAGGAAGTTACACAAGAATTTCAAACTGAGTATAAACAGCTATTTGCATTTTGAATAAATAGAATCGCAAGACCATATCCTCATAATATGATTAGACAATTCACCGCCTCCCGCATCTCCGAAGGCAATGTCCTATTTCCTCCGACCATCATCTTTGATGACAATGGCGTGACGGTGCGTTGTCCGTTCATTTTCAGCGGTAAATCAACCTATATACCATACCACTACATTTCATCAGTGCATATCGAAACGCCCATCATAGGTTTCTCCACCATATCGTTCTATGCTTTCGGAAATCTTGTTTCCATCCACGGCTTCCTGAAATCGGAAGCTATCGAAATGCGAAAAATCATCATTGCTCACCAAAGATAAAACCATACAAGCCATGAAGCCTGCCGACACCGTTCTTGTCTACCAAAGCGAATTGGATTACCTTTCGAGGTGCATATTGGACTATCCGCATATTGAAACAGGTGGACAACTGTTCGGCTATTGGACTTCGGCTGGGGTTCCAGTGGTGCTGTATGCCATCGGCCCAGGTGACAACGCCAACCATCAGACCACCTTCTTCAATCAAGACCTCAATTATCTTGAAAAGGTGGGCGGTGTGCTTGTCCATGAGTTTGGGCTGCAGCATATCGGCGAATGGCATTCGCACCATCAATTGGGTTTGGCGCACCCCAGCGGACACGATGCCAGCACGATTTACGATAACATGCTGAAGCATCGGTTGCGTTGGTTCCTGCTTTGCATTGGGAACTGCACCAACACAACTTCAACCATTAATGCCTTCAACTTCATTGAAAACACACCCCGTTACCAAGAATCCCAATGGGAGGTGTTACCCATGGAAAGCCCTTTCCGGAAGGTGGTTGATCGACGGTTGAAACAAGTGCTGAGGCATCCTTACACCAAGGTTTCTGCGCTGGTTGGGATGAAATACAAATCCACAATGGTGCATGGAGTCAAACAGCATTATCCTGAAGGTTATTGGTTGAACGAGAAAAGCAACAACAAGGTGCTGAAGCAGATGCTCGATTTTGTTCAAGCCCAGTATGAAGATTTTGTATGCAGTGTTTCACTGGATAAAAACAAACTCGTCCACATCCTTGCGAAAGAAGAAAATGAATCGACGGTTGTAGACATATTGTTTCCCATCGGATTCCCTAAACAAAGCCCCTTGATTACTTTTGAAGCCGATGGATTCTGTGCATCGGGTTTGGGCTGGCATTCCATCGACGGGGCAATAATGCCATCTTTTGTTGAATACTACAATGCTCACCGCTTATGATGAAATACAATAGATTCAAAGCCGAACAAGAAGTGTTGGAGGCGAAATTGCCTTCCAACATCTATCGTTTCATGGATATGAACACGTCAAGGCCTTATTTGGTAATGGCTGCCCGCACCAACAGGGGAAATGTCTATACTTTGAGGATCGAGTTGGATATGTTCCCCGACAGTATTCCCCAAGTGTTTGTTAACAAAATGCTATATGATTGCAACAACAATCCACTTGATACCCCAAGTTCTACCATGCACACCTTAAATAGCAAAAACGGATGTACCCAGATTTGCCATTATGGTAGCTCGTCATGGACGAATAGGGTTTCTTTGTACAAGGTGTATATCAAATGCCGGCTATGGCTTGAAATGTATGAGGCACATCTAAGCTCGGGTAAACCTATCGATTATTATCTGAAGCATCAAAACTAATCTAAGAAAAAACAATTATTCCAAAACATAATAAACGAATAATAAGAGTAATCATGAACGAGGAGAAAACAAACAAAATCGCCAAGGTGGTTAAGGACACGCAAAGCGGTAACACCATTACAGACTTGGTTTTCAACCCTGAAACAGGTGAGTTTGAAGAAGCCCCTATGGGCATCACTCACGGTGCAGGTGAGGTGGTGACCGACATGACCAAGGATGGATTCGCATGATTGTCTATCTTTCACAAGAGGAGCTTGACGCCTTTGCCATCGATAGGGCTGAAAGTTTGTTAGGGTATGCCTATGAATGGGAAGGAGAAGGTGTAGTACATCTCCATACCCGCTCTTTAACTCATGCATTTGGTGAGATTTCAGGATGTATGTTCTCGAAGTCAGCCTTCTGTACTGATGTCGTTGAAGACGTCCGTTGGCTTGTCTTCATCGATGAGGGTTGCATAAAGGTTGGCTTAAGGGTTGATGGTGGAATTCAATATGTTGGTTTTCAAATGATTCCTTCTAAAGAGAACCTTTATTCCCGAAGCAAAGGGATTCTTGAGATTAGAGTTTTGCAGAATAAGCATGTTGCCATCATTGGGTTGGGCAGTTTTGGATCCCAAATTGCCATTGAATTGTCGAAGTCTGGAGTAGGAGAATTCTCGTTGGTGGATTTTGACCGGGTAGAATTACACAATTTGGCTCGTCACACATGTTTCATCAAGGATTTGGGACGGCTGAAAACGGATGCCATCGAGGAGGCGGTACTTGGGAAAAACCCGTACGCAAAGATACACAAATATCCATTGGACATTAGCAAAAACCGTATGGAACTTGAGACAATCGTCAGCCATGTTGATTTGGTAATTTGTGCCACGGACAACAATCCGAGCCGTTTTGTTTTGTCGCAGGCACTGTTCGATTTCCAGAAGATCGGCATCTTCGGTAGGGCTTTTACTCGTGCCGAGGGTGGCGACGTGTTCGTTTATCGCCCAGGTCAAGCGTGCTACAGCTGCATGGTAGGAAACATTGGAGTCGCTCAGGAGGAAATTACCAACGAAGCTTCGGCGCGGCAAAACGGCGTGATTCCCGCCTACGTTTCGGCCCAGGATGCTGACGCGATGGTTCAGGTGGGACTTTCTGCCGATATTGAGCCTATCTGTAATATGATGGTCAAGCTGGCTTTGGTGGAACTGTCAAAAGGTGAAGCTTCTGGTATCTCTTGTTTGGAAGATGAGCTTGTTTACAATTACTATCTTTGGGCGAACAGGCGGGAACGTAAGTTCACCAATTGGCATGTTTTGCCAGGAGCAGGTCCGATGCCTACCATTATGCGCTGGTATGGAGCCCACATTAGCAGGCGTGAAGGTTGCGCGATTTGCTCAGATGATGAAATTCTTTTAGATATAGGAGACAATTTAGAATGAATTATAATTCAAGAACTGGAGAATTTGATGGTTCTGGCGGAGGCGATGGTCCAGGCTGCTTCACTATTGCTGCCATAGTGTTTGGCGTGATTGCTGTCATCAGTTTTATCATGTCGTTGTTTGCGTGAGTTGGCAAAAGAAATGTACCGAAAAGTACAAACCGCCTTTTCGCAATCGTATCTATTTTTGCGGCAAATATTATGGAAACAAATAACCCCAACATCACCCCCGAAGGCAATTTCACCCTCGTCTATCACCCTAGCGATCCGAATGCAGAGCCACATACGGCACTTGAGGCTGGTATCCAATTCTTGTATGACTGCTGGGATTCGAATTGGCCGCATACCGATGAGGAGACCCTTCAATACCTACATCGTTATAATCAGTTTAACCGTCCGTTATCCATAAAAGCCCGGAAACGCTTGCAGCGCATCATCGACAAGGTGCTCCAACCGGCATTCGAGGAAGGCAACCAGGATGCCACCTATTGGTTGTTTGTCGCATACGATGTAGGTTTGGGGGTGGAACGAGATGAAGACAAGGCTTTGGAATATCTGAAGATTTTGGCTGAATGCGGCTACATAGATATGCAGTGGGAATTGGCGTCGATGTGTCAATGTTACTACTGGGATAACCGGAAAAGAGAAATGCACCGCGAAGCAGTGAAATGGAATGAAAAACTGGCGAAGCGGGGTGAAGAGGAAGCGATGTACCGTCTTGGGGAGTGTTTTAGTGACGAAAGCTCGGGGAAGCGTAGTTGCAGAAAGTCGTTTTTGTGGTACAAAAGGGCTGCAGAGAGAGGTCATAAAGAAGCTATGGAGGAGCTCGGGTTTTGCTACCAAAAGGGAATAGGTGTAAAGAAAGATCTTGCCACTGCTGCTGAATGGTACGAAAAGGCTGGAATGCATGACAAAGCTGAAAGACTTAGAAATGGCGAGGATGAATTTGCTTCTGGTGTTTTTCCATCTCATCCTATCCCTTATATGGAAGAAGTAGACGGTTTAATACCTTTTCCAGAGATGGATATGGATAATCCATTTTAGTGAAAGAGTTCATTTCTAAACATATAAACGACAATCATGGAAACAAACGACACATTAGATCAAAAGACAAAGGCAAAACGACTCATGATACAAGGGTATAAACTGTGTACCAGTGGAAATTATACCGATGGAGCCAAATACTTTAAGAAAGCGGCAGCCTTGGGCGATTTGGAAGCGGTCTATGGCTTGGCCTTTTTGTACTATGAAGGCAAAGGCGTTGAGAAAGACCTTGCGGAAGCAACCAGATGTTTCGAGACTTTAGCAAATCAGGAGTGTGATTTTCGTGAAGTATCTCAACTGCGGCTTACCAAACTGGCCAACATCTCTTCGGGCGAAGGCATTGGGATCGTAGAGACAATGGAAGTTTTTAACACAGACTATTTTGCCAAGCAGAGGAATTATCCCCGTTTGTGGAAACGAGCCCTCAATGGAGACTGGAGAGCGCAAAAGTGTATTGCTGACACGATTTACTCTGATCTGTATTTCAGGCATCTTGACACTGATGGCGAAACCATGATGAGGTATTATCTGAACCTGGCTGAGCACGACAATGTGGGTGCACAAGAGAGCCTTTTTTTCATCTATAGGAGAGACCAAGTAGGTGTCGGACTTGGTAAGAAGAATTTGAGCGAGGCCATCAAGTGGGGTATGAAAGCGGCTCAGAACGGCTGCGTGCATGTCCAAGCTTTGCTTGCCAACGCTCTGTTGGATGCACATTTTGAAGGTGAACCTGTCGAACAAGACCGGGAAAAGGCAATTCTTTGGCT
The DNA here is from genome assembly GCA_946185535.1 of uncultured Bacteroidales bacterium. GTDB lineage: Bacteria > Bacteroidota > Bacteroidia > Bacteroidales > F082 > Limimorpha. Next base: position 6,498 of record CAMHJX010000059.1, on the reverse strand, counting down.
TAAAAATGCCGCAAAAAAAGGCTATAAGAAAGCCATGAATAAACTTGCCGAGCTTGGCTTGTAAGAACTTGTTTGATAGATTTAAAAAAGAAAACAAGTACTAAACCGAAATTGCATGTAAATTGTTGGTAACGACTGCATTTTAAACTTTTTTTTGTATTTTTGCCGCTTCTTTTGAAAAGCACTAAAACAATCGTATATCCAACGAAATGAAGAACTTACTGAAATCTCTATTCCTATTTGTCGCTCTCTTCGCCTTCACACAAGGCGTTTGGGCGCAGACCTTCATCACCGATGTGATGATCATCTCTGGCGACCAAAGTCAAACCGAAGGTTACAAAACCCAATACCAAAATGAGGGCTGGACGGTTATCGACAACGACCTGAACGCGGGTGCAGGCGGCAACTTTATATACTTGCTCTATAAGACGAATAACAGCTCGGGCAACAGCGGCTCGGCCGTCACGGGATTCTATCTCAAAACGGGAAATGACAATCATCCCAACACCATAATCCACGAGGGGCACACCTACAGCCTGGCTCCCGCGGTCGGCGCCTACGACCTCAACTGCGGTGCCGGTGGTGCCTACATCTATCTCTATTACACCAAGGAAGCCTTTTCGCCTGGTCGCATGGTCACCGACATCTACTTCAACAACAACTCAAATGGTGCATTGGGTGCCAATGGCAACACATCCAGTGGCTTCGACCTCAACAGCGGTGCGGGTGGCAACTACATCTACATGCATGTTGTCACCATCACTACAGATGGCATCATTGATGTTTATACGGAAGCCCAGTTGAGGGAGGCGGTGATGCTCAACGATGCCAACATCCGGATGATGGCCGACATCGATATCACCTCGGAGGTTGAAATCAACAACAACCGTTCGGTCACGCTCGACCTGAACGGCCACACGCTCGACCGTGGCTTGAGCAGCGCCACCAATTACGGCCATGCGCTGAAGGTCATCAGCGGCAGCACACTCACCATCAACGATGCCAGCGGCGACAACAGCGGCATCATCAAGGGAGCTTACACGGGAGTAGGTGGAGGCATCCGCAACTATGGCACAATCATCATCAACGGTGGCACCATCCGCGACAACCATAGCGGCACCAAGGGCGGCGGCATTAACAACCACAACGGAGCCTCGCTCACCATCAACGGCGGTGTCATCACGAATAACGAAGCGGAAGATGGCGCTGGCATTTATAACGAAGCCACCGGAACGATAACGATCAATAACGGCTCCATCACTGGCAATACCACCAACAGATATGGTGGGGGAGGCATCACCAACTACGGCACCCTTGCCTTATACGGCGGCACGGTCTCAAACAACACAGCTATCCAGGACGGTGGTGGCATTTGGACTGATAATTCACTCACTGTCAGCGGGGCAACCATAGAGGGAAATAGCGCCCGAGATGGCGGCGGTATTTGTATCAACCACGGAACGGCCGATCTCACCAACGTCACCATCAGCGGCAACACTTCAAAAGACGGCGGCGGCATTTACGTCTATTCAGTCGGAACCCTCACTTTCAACAGCGGCTCCATTTCTGACAACACGACTACAGAGTACGGTGGAGGTGGCATTGCCAATCACGGCAACACTACGATTATCGGTGGATCCATAACCGGCAACACCGCTTTGGAAAACGGAGGAGGTATCTGGAGTGGAAAGACACTTACCATCAAGGGAGGCACCATCACGGGCAACCGCACTGGTAACGGCAGACTTGGCGACGGTGTCCATTTCTATGGAGGTACCTTCAATTTGGAAGGCAATCCGCAAATCTATGGAAACATGAAAACCAATGGACAGCCGGGTACCAATGTCTTTCTCCCAAGTGGCAAGAAGATTACCGTCAGCGGTGCCTTCACGGAAGGAGCCGATGTGGGTATTGCCATGGAACACTATGATGTTTTCACTACGGGTTTCACGAGCCACAACACCGCATCCCCTGTTGCAATCTTCACACCCGACAACGCCACTTTCTATGTGACTTTGGATGGCGAAGAAGCGCGTTTGAATATCGACCTCAGTGTGGTGTCGTATGTTGATCGCACATGGGATTCAGTGAACCGAGTAGTGACAGCGCAGGTCAAGACATGCACCAGCTTCACCAAACTGGAGGGCAGCAACTCCAACAGTTGCACCGAACTTGGCGACGGGTGGTATGTGGTTTACAAAAATGTCAGCTACAAGAAATGCTTGAAGATGGTTGGCGACGTGCACCTCATCCTTGTGGACGGTGCCACGCTCAACGTCAAGGATGGCATCTACATTAAGAAGGACAATACCTTTACAGTGTATGCGCAAGAGGCTGGGCTGGGCAAGATTTATGCCCACCCTGGTAGCGGCCCAGGCATTGGTGGCATGAAAAACAAAACGGCTGGGCATTTTGTCGTCAAAGGCGGTGTCATCGACGCCAGGGCAGGTTCGAACAGAAACGCTGGCATCGGCGGGGGCTACGACCATAGTGGCATCCAAAGCGTCACCATATATAGCGGCAACGTCAAAGCCGTAGGCGAGGATGATGGTGCTGGCATCGGCAAGGGAAAATACAACAACGTTCATGAAGTTGTGACCATCTACGATGGCGATGTGTATGCTGAAGGTGGCGATTATGGTGCAGGTATCGGTGGCGGCTTGGAACGAGGCAATGGCGAAGTCATCATCTGGGGCGGCAATGTGAAAGCCAGGGGCTATAGTGGTGCAGGCATTGGAGGGGGATGTGGAGGAGACCAAGACAATCCTATCACCATTCATGGCGGCACCGTCTATGCCAAGGGCGGCGCCGGTGCAGCAGGTATCGGTGGGGGAGATAGCTATGCCTATGCGGATTGTCAATTCTTTCCTCTCCAAGGAGGTCTGGCTGGAACCATTACTATCAACGGTGGCAACGTCACAGCCATCGGCGGTTATCTTCACGGTGCCGGTATAGGTAATGGAGGTGCACCTGAAAGTAGAACTAGAGGAAGAATTACCATTAACGGAGGTTTTGTACAAGCTTATACTGATGATTATAGAGATTGTACAAGTTCGGCCATTGAAGCGGGTGATGACTGGGGATACATCCATATCAACGGCGGTGAGGTCGTTGCCATATCATACGGCTATGGTGCCGGCATCGGCAGCCACAACAAGCCTAGAATTCGTATCGATGGTGGTGATGTGACGGCAATGAGTGTTTACGGCGCTGGCATCGGTTCATACGGCTCCGTTGATGATGAAGTAGGAGGTGATGGAGGTTCTATCTACATTAATGGTGGTAATATTTTTGCCATGTCGGCAGGGAAAGGCGCTGGTATCGGTGGCGGCAATGGCCATCATGGTGGAGAAATTCATATCAACGGTGGCAACGTGAATGCCATCGGCGGCTATTGCGAATACAGTTACTTTGCGGATCATGGCCCTACCTTCATCAACCTTGGGTATGATGTGAACCCCGCTTATAGCATGGCTGCCACTGCCTTGATGACCTTTTTCGAAGAGTGGCTTCACTCAGGTACCTTCGGCGGAGCGGGTATTGGCGGTGGTGACCATGGGAGCGGTGCTACTGTCAACATCACCGGAGGTACTGTCAAGGCCCAAGGTGGCATGAACTCTTGCCGGGCCATCGGCAAGGGCAATGGCGGCAGTAACAACGGCAGTTTGAGTATCTACAATAAAGCCAGAGTGTATGTCGGTGTCGGTAACGATTCCGTTGTCCAATGGAAAGGCGACCGCATAACGGCTTGCCAAGGTAACAAGGCAGCTGCAGTCACGCATTGTATCCACGACAGCCTGACCTACGCTATTATCGATGGTGAAAAGCATGTTGATCAATGTTTCTATTGCGATCATTTAGCTGTAAAATTCCATGTTTTTGACGATCAAGGAAGATGCACCCTTTGCGGCTATGGCAAGCCGACGTATACGGTCACCGTGTATATGCCAGCTGAGAGTTGCGACGGCACCTACGAGTCGGTCACTTACACGGTGGGGCAAGGAAAAGACTTCCAGCTCCCCGAAAGCATCTCCCGCATCGGAGCGCTTCAGTTTGAGGGATGGATGCTGGGTACCCCGGCCGATGTCCAAGGCTACGAGTGGATTGACTACGAACCCTTGTGCGCTGAGAACGGCATCTACTCCAACGTCACATCCGACCTTTCGTTCATTGCCCGCTACGCAGAATATTGGGATGGAACAGGAATGGGAACTATCGGTGACCCCTATCTGATTGCCACCACCGCTGACCTTGACCAGTTGGCAACTCGTGTGAACGAGGGCAAGGACTTCCTCGATAAGTATTTCCTTCTTGTCGAAGACCTTGCATACGGCGGTACAGCCAACAACTACACTAGCATCGGTGGGACACTTCTCCATAACCGTTATACCAGTTTCAACGGCACTTTCGACGGCGATGGTCACAGCATCAGTGGCATTAACATCCAAAGCGGCATTTTCAGAGGCGTGTTCGGCTATCTGGGAGCCAACGGCAACATCACCCGATTGACGGTCAGCGACTGCACTTTCAAGGGGTCTGCGTATATTGGCAGCATTGTTGGCTCCAATGAAGGTACCGTTGACCACTGTCTGGTGCTTGATGGCACGGTGCAAGGTTCCACCAGTTGCGGTCATGTCATTGGCTACAACATCAAAAAGACTCTTTTCAATTACTACACTGCTAACGACAACTTGGGCGGCATCGGTGAGAGCAATTCTGCCAGCACCGAGGTCAACCTCTTTGGCGGCGACAAAGGTTATACCATCCACTGTGCAGAGGGTTTGTCCTTAGAATATGTCAATGGATCGGCTGCAGGTAGTTACGATGATGCCCTCATCGTACATGACGGAACCCTTTATGCCGCAGCGGGTGTCACCATTTCCTTTAAGGTGAGTCCAGCCATGGGCTTCGGCATCGAATCCCTTATGTGCAATGGTACGGAAATCACACCCAACAGCCATGGTGTCTATATCTTCACCATGCCTGCCGATGATGTGTCAATCACCTCAATCTTGCTGCAAACCACCTTCATTACCGAAGGCAATTGGCATGACGAAGCCAACTGGAGTAATGGCCTTCCTAGTGAGGGTAGCGATGTCGTCATCGCCGCACCGGCCACCATTCATGGCATCGTCAATGTGGGCTATGTTACTTTTGAGAACGGAGGTAGCATCACCATCGCCGATGGTGGACAACTAATCCATGCCGGCAATGTGCGGGCCACCTTGCAGAAGGAAATCATCGGCTATGATGAAGACAACGATGGATGGTACACCATAGCATCGCCTTCCACCAGTCCTGTCTCCACTGCCAACCTTATCACGGAAAGTGAATACGATCTTTACCTTTACCATGAACCTACGCACTATTGGTGGAACGCAAAAAGTAGCGACCATGGCTTCAATGCCTTGAGAGATCTCGAAGGCTATCTCTATGCCAATGAAGAAAAGGTCACGCTGTCGTTCACTGGCAACATGCAGGCCACCGACAATACGGTCACCATTCCATTAAGCCATAATAATTCCGCTGGTAGTCTGAAGGGTTTCAACCTGGTGGGCAATCCTTTCACGAGAGGACTCACACAAGGTGATCTTATCACCATTGGTGATGATGCCCTTACCACTTACCTTTTGGCCGACGGCGATGGTGAATTGGTTTCATACGCCCTTGCCGAAAGGCCCATCGAGCCAGGCGAGGGATTCTTTGTGCAAGCCACTGAGCCTGGTCAAAATCTGGTCATCAATAGCGTCACCCGAGGGGGACAATCGAAAGAACAACCCGCTTACTTCCGCATCGAGGTGGGCAAGGATGGCTACTACGACCACACCTACGTGCAGTTCGGCAGCGGCAACACCCTCCGCAAGATGAAACTCAGTGATAATACACCGAGCGTTAGCGTATGGCACAATGGCGAAGACTGGGCTGCCGCCACCATCGAAAGTGCCACGGGCGAACTGCCTGTCAACTTCAAGGCCACGGAGAATGGAGCCTATACCATTAGCGTCAGCACTGAGAACTTGGAGTTGGATTACCTGCACCTTATTGATAATAAGACAGGTGCCGAAGTTGACCTGCTCCAGACCCCGAGCTACACCTTTGAGGCCAAGGTCACAGACTACGAGAGCCGTTTCAAGCTGGTGTTCAGCACACAGGTCCCTGAGCCTGTCGAAGGGCCGGACCAACCATTCGCATTCATCAGCAACGGTGAACTCATCGTCAACGGAGAAGGCTTGTTGCAGGTCATTGACATGACGGGGCGCATTATCATCAATAGAGACGGCGTGCACACCGTCTCTACCAATGGGTTGACACCCGGCGTTTACGTTTTGCGCCTTATCAATGGTGAGATGGTGAAGACACAAAAGATAGTCATTCAATAGACTTGTAAACAGATAGAAAATGGACTCATAGGATATCTAAGAGTCTTTTTTTTGTTTATTATTTTTGACATGAACCCCGAAAGTTGGACAAAAAACTTTCGGGGTTTTATTATGTCAC
>CAMHJX010000058.1 GCA_946185535.1 uncultured Bacteroidales bacterium | reverse complement strand
TTGTGACATAATAAAACCCCGAAAGTTTTTTGTCCAACTTTCGGGGTTCATGTCATTCCCCACGCTCCTGCCTTGCTCATAATCGTTATATTACTTTTGTTCTTTTAAAATGTTGGGTAAACGGTAGCTTGTCTGAGTTTCCATGGCTCTGAAGATGGCCTTGAAATCCTCGGGAATCAGTTCCCAAATCTTAAAAACTATGTTTTCAGGAATCGTTTTGTAGAAGGCCTCGGCAATGCCACCGGTGATGCAGGCAAGGGTGTCGCTGTCGCCACCCAAGGAAACCGCCAACCTGATGGCTGACTCAAAGTTGGTGCTGTCCAAAAAGGCCACCATGGCTTCGGGTACTGTGCCTTGGCATGAGGAATCCCAGTCGTAGACAGGACGAATCTCGTCGCAGGTGCGGTTGAGGTTATAACCATATTTTGTTGAGATATAATTTCTTATCTCTTCCTTGCTTTTTCCGTTGCGAGCCATGAAGATGGCCGCCGCAGTCGACTGTGCTCCCTTGATGCCTTCGGGATGGCTGTGGGTGATGGCTGCCGAAAGACCTGCCACACGCTCGGTCTCTTCCAAGGTGTTGAACATCCAACCGTTGGCGCTGCAACGCATGGCGGCGCCATTGCCGAACGAGTTGTAAGGATGGCGTGTCCCTGGTTTGAAGTCTCGGCTGCCATAATCGCCCAATGCTTCAGGATGGAACAGCCAACGGTTGAATCCGCTGCCATAGCCGCCCATTGGGCATGGAAACTTCTTGGCGAAGTCTAGAAATGAGGCTTCCAAGGTGTCCATGCCGTGATGAGGGTCGGTCAAAAGCCAATCGGCCACGGCCATGGTCATGATGCTGTCGTCGGTGTAGTTGCAATGTGAATCGAACAGCGGGAAATTTGTGGTCTTTATATTGTGGAATTCATATACCGATCCAATGGTATCTCCTATAATTGCTCCTAGCATAATCGTTTGATTTATAGTTTAACATATTGTTGAGTTTCTCGCTTCGCGAGAATGGAGGTCTTCGTAAGGTAACCTGCGGCGGCTTGTGACCGTTGCCTATGGGATGCGGTTCTTAGCCGCCGTTGGCAACAAAAAGACAACCTCCATTCCCTGAAAGGGAATCTTCATCATACCAATTCCCTCCAGAACTCCATCGGCAGATGAATGTTGGGCACATTGATGGCACCAGCGAACAAAGGCGCGATTTCTCTTGGAGTGAAGCCAGCAATGCCGCAACCTATCTTGGTGACGAGGAAGGTCATCTCAGGATGCATGTCAGCAAAACGGATGAACTCTTCCACATAGGGCAGGATGGTGTCAGGGCCGCCTTGCATCGTGGGGATGGCGTAGCTTTGGCCTTGCAGGCCCACACCTTGACCCATGATGGCACCGAATTTCTCTACAGCGATGCGGGCTGCACCGCCAGCATGAGCACCAGCAAGGTTGCTGCCAAAAACGAAAATCTCGCTGTCTTTAAGGCTTTTGATATTCTCAGGCGTGATGCGGTTGCTGAATTCGCCTATCTCGTGGTAATTCTTGGAGGAGCGGTGTTCCATGCTACGGTATGCCTTGCGCTCTTCTCTCGACATAGACGAAGTGGCGGCGAAGCCCATTGAGAATCGAGAGAACATCGACATCTTGGCCTTGCGTTCCTTTTCCCAAGCATCGCGCATGCCGGCGTCGGTGTCGGCAAATTCCATGTGGTTGTCGATGGAGAGCGAGGCTGAAGTGGCTCGCACATCTTGGTTGGTACCGATGTAGGCAAAGTTCCAACCTTCTTCATCCTTCATGCGTTCCACGAGGGCTTTGATGGCTTGGCCAGAGTATTCTTTAGAGGCGTTCTCCAGTCCGTCGGTGATGACGGTGACCACAGCGGTGGCGTCTTCCTTGTCCTTGATGGCTTTATGCAAGGCGTTGATGCTGATGCCCATGGCATCGTAAAGTGGTGTACAGCAGCAAGGACGGTATTCCCTGGAGGTCAGTTCTTTGACTTTGTCAACGGGTACCATGTCGTAGACCATGGTTTTCTCGCAGTCGCAGAAGATCATCAGCGAGACGAAATGCTCTTGTGTGTCTTTGAAGCGTTCTTGTGCCGAACGGATGCCTCCTACGGTTTCATTGAAGCCAGCGATAGCGGCCTTGGCAATGCTGCTCATCGAACCGCTCTTGTCGAGGATAATCAGGTTATAGACCTGCGTCTTTGCGGTGTTGTTATTTGTTTCCATAATTCATTGTTTTTTAAAAGGTTAAAATTCTGATCTATAATTGTTTTCTTCCTTGAACTCATCGTAGTTCCGTTTGTTGAAACGGAACTTGGTGCCCCAGCGGCGTGTGGATCGGCTGTCGTCATCACGCGATGAGGAGTAGGCAGGACGTGATGGTGCTGCGATTCCTCCGAAAAGCGCGTCGATGTTCATGCTTCGCATTTCGTTGTTTTTACCAAAGAAAGTGGGGGAGTCGTCTTCCACTTCTTCCAAGATACCCGTTTGCAGCATTTTTTTGTGGAAATTGCGTCTGTCGAATTGCACACCAAGGATGGCTTCGTAGAGGCGTTGCAGTTCCGACATAGTAAACTCCTTGTCCAAAAGGCCAAATCCAATGGGTTCAAAATGAATGTCTTCTCGCAATTTCTCCATGGCTTTGCGCAAGATATAATCATGGTCAAAGGCCAAATGCGGCACCTCATTGATGGGAAACCATTTGGCTTGGGTCGCGTCATCGCCGCCTTGCACGTCCGACTTTTTGGCCAAAGCATAAAAGGCGATGGAAATCACCCTCTCGCGAGGATCTCGGTTGACATCGGTGAAGGTCTTGAACTGCTTGAGATAGTTCAAACTCAGCCCAGTTTCCTCTTTTAACTCACGAAGGGCACATTGTTCTGCGGTTTCATCCATGCGAAGGAATCCACCAGGAAATGCCCATGCGCCTTTGTACGGCTCTATGCCGCGCTCAATGAGCAGCACCTTTAGTTCGCGTCCATCGAAACCGAACACTACACAGTCGGTGGCCACTGCGGGATGAGGATATTCGTAAGTGTAGTTTTGCTTTTCCATCTTGTGTAAATTTGACGCAAAATTACAACTATTCTTGAAACCCACAACGGGTAAATGTGTAAAAATTACACTTTACTCTGATGTTAAATTTGTAATAAATTGATATTTAACTATTTAATAAGTGTAATTTTTACACAATATAAATAGTTTAGTCTGCCACATCCATGTTGCTTGATTCAGCTTTGTTGTTGACGGCACCAGGCTTGTCCTGTTGCTCAATAATGTCAGTGATGACTTCGGAGTGGAACATCTCATCAACGAATTCGCGGGTTTTTGAGTGCTTTTTGTGCCATTTTTCGCCGTCTTCTTTGGTTTTGGAAACGATGTTTTTCATCTTTTGGTTGAAGCTCAACATGCTCCCATAGAAACGATAGATCCCTCTTTCTCTGTCAATGAGCGGAATAAGGATAGAGTTGATGACGATGGTGAAGAGAATCACGGAGAAGACAATGTTTCTGATAAACATGGCGACTTCAAGATTAGGGATATAGATGAGGGCTTGTGTGGCCAACACAGCTGCGGTCAGTCCTTTCGGGTTGAGTGCCGACATGAAGGCCAGTTCCTTGTCGGGAATATTATCCTTTTTCGAGATGGCAAAACGGACGGCGGGAATACGGATAATGAAAAGCAATACGCTGATTCCCAGTCCTATAATGATAGGTTGCCATTGCTTCAGCTGGATGGAAATGCCCACATAGATGAAGAAGAAGGTCTTTAGAAGGAGGACAAGTTCCGAAAACAGCGAACGCTCGGTCTCATTCAGGTTGACGGGCACTTTTTTGATGAATTTCTTGAGCCAGGCGTTATAGATGGTGTCGATGTTGGCCAAGCCTATGCCGAACGCCAAGGCTGCGATGGCGCCACTGAAGCCCATCCACTCGTTGATGCCATAGATGATGAACACGAAGGCGGGTGTCGTCAGAATGGAGTACTTGATGTTGCGGATTTGGTCAAGAATCAAGGCCCAAAAGATGGCACCGATGAGTCCCATCACCGTGGCTAAGATAAATGAGGAGAAGATGTTGCCGAGAATTGCGCCAAACTCCAGATGTTTGCTCTTTATGGCTTGCATCAGGGCCAAGGCCAGAACGATGCTGAACACATTACCGATGGCCGCTTCAAGGATGAGCATGATGGCGGGTTTTTCTGACATCCTCAGTTGACGCACAATAGGAATGACCACCGCTGATGCGGTACCACCCAAGACGCAGCCCAAAATCATGCTTATCACTGGATCGATTTTCAACACAAGCCATCCTACCAACCAGACAGCTACTGCCGAGAAGATAAAGTTCAACGCAGTGAGCTTTAAGGCGCCTCCAAACGAGTCTTTCAGTGCTGCAAATCGCAATTGGGTACCACTTTCAAACAGAATGGTGACCAGGGTGATCCCTGAAAACAGACTGCCAGCATTGCCCAAGCTCTCTGGCGAAATCCAGTGGAATACGGGACCGATGAGCAAACCAATAATAATAAGGAATAAGACATCGGGGATGCGTTTGCGGCTGAAGATTTCGCTGAAAAGGTGGGCTGTAAAGATAAGTAGGCCGATGATGGCGATGGTCAGCCCAATCTCTCTTGACGAGCTGTTGGTCGATACCTGCTCCAAGACATTTTCCACGGCATGATGGTGCTTGAGGGTGTCAGACACAGTAGCGATGGTGTCAGTGACTCTCGACAGGGTGTTGGTAGTGGGTATGAGTTCTGTTTGAAGCATGGTGTCTGTTTAATTGAAGAGTCTCCAGTTGATTCCGATGAAAATCTTGCTGTCGCGCATGGGGTAGTGAGGAGCGATGAATGAATTGTAGTTGCCGGTGAGTAGGAACATGTTGCTGTAGACAAAAAAGATATGGGCCTTCTTGACTTTGAGCGAAATGGCAAGGTCGATGAACGGGAAATTGCCAATCTCAACCTCGTTTTGCAGATAGAAGGTTCGGGTAGCAGGCATGTAGGCGTCGGCGTAGTATTTGGTGAAATAACGCACCGTAATGCTTGGATGAAGGGTGGCCACTTTGTGGAATACGGGTTGCGAATACCCGATTCTCAGTTGTCCTAGCAGCAAGGGGAGGTGCATGACCTCTTCGTTGCTCGACTTTTGCAGGCTGGCAAAGCCTTCAAACTCAAATCGCCAGAGGTTTTGGTAGAAGCTGAGATATGCCTCGCGGATGCTGAACATGTCGTTAGACTGGGTAGGACGGGCATCAGTACCGAAATAGATTAGGTTGGAAACTGTGGTCTGTTTGAGGCCGATGCAATAGCTCTTGTAGTTGTATCTCAAGTCGAAAGTCAGGTAAGTGGAAGCCTTGAAGTCGTTCTCCCAGCGGAAGTGGTTCGATGTGTAGCTCTCCTCAAACCAGTTGGCACTTTGCCGCTTGATTTCCGCATTAAAGGTGGCGAAACCAAAATTTCTGGTTGTTGTGCCCAAGAATTGTTTCCATTGTCCCTTCAGGTCGAAATCTCCGATTTGATAGCCCAGGGTGACGAGTTCGCCTTGCCCTGTGATGCGTGTCGATTTGAACAGGTTGACGATGATGCCGCCATTGACGCTCAATTGGTTGTAGTTGCGCGATAGTACTGTCTCACCCTCCATATAGTCGAAATGCTTCACCGTATAGAAGCCATGGCTGACCCCAGCATACAGGTAGAATGGGATGTCGTCGTTATACTTCTTGTATCCCAAGCTGCTCCATTTCAAGCTGTTTCTGATGGCTCTGACCAAAGTGGTGTCCGTTGTTTTGCTTTTATCGAGCAAGGTGTCGAAAGGTTGATAGAAAGCAGCGGAAGGGGAGGTTTCGTTATAGTACAACTTGTTGTTCAGATAGCTGAAGCTATGGCAAATCCTTCCAAGAGTGAATTTCCTATCCTTTGTTTCTTGCACAACTTCCTGAGTGACAGTGCTTTTGATGCTATCTAAGGACAAAGTGTCAATTGCGAGGCTGTCCAATGCCAAAGTGTCAATTGTGAGACTGTCGTTGGTTGCGGGAAAGGGAAGGACGGAATCAATTTCAATAGGGGAAGTCTCTTTCTTTATCTTCACCGTCTTTTTCGATAGGAGATTGAAATATTGTTCGAAGCCTATCCCACTGGAAATAATGAAGTTGGTTCCATTGTTCAGATTGACAGGGATGACCGAGTTATCGGATTCGGTATGTGAGATGTAGTTCTCGTCGTTGACAATGCCGCCGTTTTCTCCCATCTCAAGTTTGTTGCGATACCAATAGGCGCCCACGCCATAGCGTTCGCTTTGGGTGATATACTTGGCATTGACCCAGAAAGCGTTGTTGATGGTTTTGTTGTTGATAAAGGTGGCGGGAGCATAGTCGGTATCGAAGGCGAAGGATATCAGCAGGCGAGGGGTGACTTGTCTGCCGAACCTTACATGAAAATGCTGTTCCAGGTCACCGGCGGTCATCAGGTAACGGATTTCGGAGTAGGGTAGGACGGACTGGTAGGACAGCATGTTGCTTTCGTTCTGCATGAGGGCGGAAAAAGCGGGTAGGGTCATGTCGAATCCTGCCTGATGCAGGTGGTTGAATCTCATCGACTTATGAGCCATCCCTGTGTTGCTTAAAGTGCTGTAGATGGTGCTGCCGTGTTGCAGATAGTCGAATTCAGCCGCATGGAATGTCAAGGTGTCGACGACTTTGGAGGCGCTCAGGAAGATGCTGTCGAAGGGATAGGCATTGTAAGTGACGAAGGTGGAATCGATGGGTTGGGGTGGGGTGGGAGAAGGCTTTTTCGGGGCAATGCTATCTTGCGTAGGATTTTGTGAAAATCCTAATATATTGGTAATCAGTAATATGAATACAAATACCAATCTTTTGGCCATACTTCCGAATTTGGCTGTAAAAGTAGTAAAAATTTGGAAAAAAATGGCGAAGTAATGTGAAAGATAGTGAAAAAGGTAGGAGAGGTCGTGTTTTATAACAAAATGATAATCAATTTGTTGTTTATGAGATAGGAGCCACATTCATCCCATCGCGCCAATAATCCTTCATCGTGGAAATCTCCGTTGGAGTATCCACATCGAAAACAATCATGCCGTCTTCTTTGCGAACATTGAAACGCATTGTGTCATCCAAATTCGGGACAAAAAGATTGATAGCATCCATCTTGAAAATGCGGCAGTTGAAGCGCGGACCGAAGTCATTTTTCTCCAAATACAGGGTCAAATGTGTTTTTTCGTTGTTTGTTTCTCCTTCTTTCAAATCTTTATCATTGTTTCTTTGGGTGCAAATCAGCGTGTCGGAAACGGTGCAGACCGTACTTCTGCGCGAAAAATGCTTGTTGCAGACAAAATGCAAGTCGACTTTCCGCTCGCGGCAAAGCGTTGACAGTGTCGGGATGAACAAGGACTCGCTGTTAATCATCGGGAAGCATTGCTCAACCGTCGCAATGTCGATGAAGAAAACATCAATGCGCTTCTTGGGGCATTTTGCCTTTCGCATCTGAATGTATTCCAAGACAAATGAAATCAACTCTTCGGGCGAAATGCACCCCATACGCACTTCCCAAAAGAAAAGATGTTGGTAAGCCTCAGCAGCGTCCTCGGGATTGATGCCTGCGTCCCTCCGGATTTTGTCAATCAAGTCCATCATTCCGCGCCGTCTCTCGTTGAGCAGCAGCACAAGCACCTCATGCTCTTCCATAATTGAGTTCAAGATGGTGATTGAGGCAAGGAAACGCTTGAAAGTGTTATGGTTGCCGATGATGGTAGTAACACGGCCTTTCTCTACTTTGTGAGGAGTTATCAATTTAGGCAGAATGTATTTCTCCTCAGAAGGTATGTCTCTTCTCTCGTTTTCCGAGATTTTTCTGTCTGGAAAATCAGGCGTAACGGGACCTTCGCCCAAACTGAAAGGCGGCACCCTATCATTGGACATGTCGGCAAAGGGCTGCGCATAACGCCCGTCGGTGCTGATGGCTTGGACAAAGGTGTTGTCCACTGAATATTGCTGCGACAACAATCTGTGGATGCTTGGATAAACATACAGCAGGCCATTCATAGACTTGTATTTCTGCCAACCAAAGGCGAACTGGCCTTTCACATTCTTGACTATGTTTAGTTCGTGAAAGGTATAGTTGTGGACGGTATCGTAATTCTGCCGCATGTCGATGATGATGTCGGCATCCAGATTACGAAGAGGCTCGCGGTCGTTCATAATCAGGATGCTGACTTTAGCCCTTTGGCGCAACACTTGTTTCAATGTTTCCATAGGCAGTCTTTCCAATTCTTCATCCGTCATGCGTGAAATTCCGTCAAGCACGATGCAGGCATGAGGTGGCTCGCCGTCCGCTTCCGCTTTGGGCAAGTTCTCAATGTCTTGCATCTTCTCAGCAAAATCGACCAAACTTGGTTGAAGATAATCCGAACCAGAATTAGTGACTCCACAGCCTTTCATTTCCAGCTTGAGTTTTTTGAATTTATCATAATCTATGGTTATTTGGGAATTCTCTCCCCCACGAAGAAAACGGTCGGTGTTGGAATCGAAAACTAGCAATTGCTGGCGGATGTCCTCCTCGAAAGCTGCGTAGCCACCGCCAACTCCCTTCAGGTATGTCCTTAAATTGTTCGGCTTGCCCTTCTTGACATTTTCCACTTCGCACGAAACGACCATACCGTAAAGCATTCTTTTCAGCGTGATGTCGCTCTTGTTCAAGGAATAAAACCGAATAGGAAATTCGCTTTGAGGATGATTTTCCTCAGAACTCTTCTGTATGCCTAACATAGCCTGCATGCCCAAGATGGTCTTGAAAACGCCTCGCCTGCCTCTTACGATGACCACCACGCTGTCCTCGTAAATAATTCCGCCGTTCAATATGGCATCCAATCCTTCGATGCCTGTCTTAATTATTTCACACATAATGATTTATTGTTTTTTTGGATGTTATATTGTTTAATTGATTGAGTTAAGTCTTTCGTAGAGCTTTCCGTATCCTTCTGTATCATAGATTACCTTTAAGCCAAGAAATCTGAAATACGAGTTTTTCAGTTTTTCGAGCACTTCCTCTGATTCGTTGTCATAAGGAAGTTTTGCAGACAAATAATAGACATTTTCGCCACTTTGATTCAAATTGGCGTAGTGCAATACGCGTTGCATGGTCATGTCGGACAAAGAAGCGCCAAAGAAAGCGCAAGTGTAGTGAGTCAGGAAATAGATTTGCACAGCCGATTGCCACGAATAGACATCTTTGGCCACATCATAGAATTCCTCTAACGATAGCACGATTTGGTTGCTGCAATGGGGGGTTAGTTTGTTGTCGGGCGGTGCCATACCATGGATGTGGTAAATCAGAAAGTCATCATCTTTAAGTGGAGCATCGTGCCAGCCGCTGTAGATGTCCAAAGGGTTGAGTTCCTTGCGTTTGCCTTTCGGCTTGAAATTGTCGTCTTTTTTCAATTGATTGATGGCACAGGTTAGGAAGTCGTCGTAGTTGTAGGTGACCACAGCTTTGATGTTTTCGTGATGCAGAATGAAATCGGCGAGTGAAATCAGGGAACGAAAGGATGTCTCCTCCGTATCCTTACCTTCCATATATTGTAGGCATCCTTCCCGAAGCCTTTGATGCGTGTCTTTTTTGTCATGCGCATCAATTCCATAAAGGAATTCCTTCAGGAAAGGAATGTAGGCATCGCCCAACAACTGTTTGATGATAGAAGCCTTCACCTCAACAGGAAACAATTGGTCGGCTTTCCGCCGCAGTTTCAAGCTCTCAATGGTTTCGTTACTCGGGTCGCCGAGAAACGCCTGTTTTACAATCTGGCGTTCCTCGTCGGTGGCGTTCATTGTCACCAAGGCGTGATCCGTCAGGTGCTTCAGCAAGTATGGCCACGTCATGGGGTTATGTTTGGAGTAGTTTACTCCTGCGCCCACGAACAAGACGGTCTTCTTGTTGCCAACGATGTCTTCACTGAACTTGATAAAGTTCTCGTCTTTTTTCATTGCATTTCAGCTTTTGAAAAGAAACTGTTTTGAGTTTTATAAAAGTACCCAAAAAGTCTGATTTGTTGATTCTTACAGGCAATCCCATAATTCTCAAAACAGTTTCTTCTCGTTTTCATTCTTACTGAATATTACGTACTAAGCGTACTGGATTGCTATAGCATTTGGGGCAGCTGACGGCCATGAAGAGGTAGTTGCTGCCGAACGACACACTATACGCGGTACTGTGGCCTGCGCTCGAACTCGACCAGTAATTGCCCTCTGAACCAACGTAGTAGGTTAGAAGAGTCCCTTGGCGGCTGCCTGCGGCAGGTAGGAAGACAGCACCATTGGCCTCAAGCGTGTTCGCCCAATCCTCGGCGGTGATGGAGTTGCTATTGTAGTTGCCACCATTGGGATTGTTCAGTGCATAGATAGTATTAGTCCAGTTATCGGGTAACAGAATGACACCGTTCACTTGGTTCACTATCGCCCTGGCATAGCGGATGCCGCTTGCGGTGTTGCGGGTGTTGAACACGTAGTCCCATTCGGGTTGGGTCAACGTACGCCAGCCGCTGTTCTCGGCGTTGCCTCCGTTGCTTATCGCGTTGTAGCCCCAGTCAGCTTGGCCGTTGCCGTCGTAGAGGTTATAGGTGGATTGACCGTATGCACGGTAATCGCTGCCATAGCTTGTGACGTCGGTGCTCCAGGGCTGGTAGATTACTGCACCGTGGTCGTAGCCACTTGTACCCCAGCCGAAGTGACTAACAATGTTTTGGTTAGCATAGTTTTCCCCAACATTTTGATTTGCGGTTTCTACCATATCGTATTGGTGTTCCATAAACGACCATTCGTTGGTTGTCTTGTTGTACTGCAAGTTGCCTTGCGAGAACCACACTTGGTCGCCATTGGCGTTCACGGTGAAGGCGCCGTCAATGATGCCCACGGGGCCAACGGGCGGCTGCGGAGCTTCCTCCTCGGTGGTGAAGTTCACTTCTTCGCCATAACCCGTGCCTTCCTCGTTGGTGGCGTAGGCGCGCACGGTGTAGGTGGTGTTCGGGGTCAGTCCTTCCAAAGTCGTTGAGAAGGCATTCTCGGTGGCTTCAAGGGTAATGCAAGTCCACTCTGCATTTCCAGTCTTGTAGCAAATGCCGTTTTCGGAGATAGTGCCGTTGCCTGCATCGGTAATCGCTCCGCCAACAGTTGCCGTCGTGGTGGTAATCTCAGTTACCTCGGCGGTGGTCACTGTGGGAACGGTAATCACGATTTCTTCCTCGGTGGTGAAAGTCAGCACATCGCCATAGCCTGTGCCAGCCTCGTTGGTGGCGTAGGCACGGATGTAGTAGGTGGTGTTCTGGGTCAGTCCGGTGAGGCTCACCGTGAAGACACCCGAGGTGGCCGTTGCCGTAGCATGGTCGCCCTCAAGGGTGGGTTCTCCTTCGGTAGTCCAGCACACGCCGCACTCGGTAATCGTGCTGCCGCCGTCGCTGAGGATTTCGCCACCTGCCGTGGCCGTTGTCGTGGTGATGTTGGTCACTTGGTTGGTCGCCACATCGGGTAGTTCAATCGGAACAGGGGTCTCGTTCACAATAAGCAGGGGATTGAAACGCTTCACGTTGTTGCGCACGATTTGGGCGAGGTTGGTCTCCAACTGTTTGGTGCAGATGACTTCCTCACCGTCAAGCACTTCCATCGTGAAGCCTTGTGCCAATGCGCCCACGGGCAGCATAATGAAGAACTCCTGCGCAGTGGTCGTGCTGGTCAGGGTCACATCACAGTTGAGGGTCACGATGTTCGTGCCGTTGGTGCCTTGGTTAGCCATCAGGGCGGGCTCGCTGGCCGAGCAGTCGACGGCGAAGGTGCCGTTCAGTTTCTCGCTCTCACTACCCGTGATGCGGATGCCGCTCACGTGCACATTGTCGCCCAGCAGGCGCACATCGAGGCCGCCGCAGAGGTTCTTGAACTGCAGGTTCTCATCCTCGGCGTAGGCCGCCATCGGGTTCGCGCCGTTGGCGAAGGTGCCCGTTTGGGCGAGGGTTTGGGTGGCAGGCAGGTTGAAGGTTGCCGTGCTGCCGTTGAGGGTGGCTGTCTGGGGATAGACCGCCGTAAACGGTTCGGTCATCTCAAACTCGCCCGTGGTACGGAAGGTGCCGTTGGTGGTTCCCGCACCCGATTGCAGAGTGAAGGTGTCGGTTTCGCCCTCGTCGTTGGCGATCAGGATCTTGTCGCCAGCCAGCCATTTCACCATCCCGTTTTCGGGGTTGATGGCCGTACGGCCCTGTTGGCCTGCCAGTTGCTCAATGTCGGCCGTGAAGACGGCTTCCTTCGAGGTCTGCTTGTCCTTGTTGCAGCTGACCAAGGCCAACAGGCCAAGCGTCAGTGCCATTGCTGAAAATAGTACTTTCTTCATAGTGCATCAGGTTTTACGGCCAATTTACATCGGTCATGGTCATAGACTCCGTTCCGCCGCCAGCGTATGTTGCCGCGACACCGCCCGAGGCACACAAGATGCCTTGGGGCTCAATCTCTATGATCTCCGCCTTGGGAGCCTCATAGCCTTTCAATGCATGTCTTTGCATAACTTGATTGATTTTGATTATTAAATAGGTGAATTAAGTGTTTCCCTTTATTCTTCCCGAGCGGGCAATAAAAAAACGAAGGCTTTACTGTAGTTTAGTTGCTCAAGAGGGCCTTCGACTGCCAAACATTACAACTATACAAGTAAAGCCCACGTGTAGAAAACACGTGAGCGTTACGCTTTACTTGCTTGTAATGTTTTGAGAGTTGTCGAAGTTCTCTTGAACAAGCTATCAAGCTAACGCTTTTTTTATAAATATGTCAAAATCGGGAAGCTATCTGTTCATTGGTTAGAGTTTGATGATACAATTGTTTTGTTTGTCGGGGACAAAGGTACGAAAAATTTGTATAAAGGGATTGTTTTCAGAGGAAAAAGTACAAATAGCACAAAGATATCTTTATGACAACAGCCATTTCCATGCTGGAATCACTTCAATGGATTGACCATTCCCAATATTTATATGAGATTCTTCGTCGTATGTAACAATCACCATTTTGTCCAAATGAGTGAATGCGTTCTACTTTTTGAGAGCATCCACCTCCCGATTATAGGTTTCTCGTGTTTCCTCTGTCATAACAGTGTAAGATGCCTGTACCGCATATGCCTCTTCTGGAACATAGAAATCCACTTCAACGGATTTGTTGTAAAAGTACAATTTATCCCCATACTTTTTGTGAAGATGGATAGCACAAACATTTTCCAACAAAACACTTTCACCACTGAATTCATTCTTAATTTTGTTGCGTTGGATAATATCACCTAATAATATCTTCTCATAAAAGTCGTTTTGTGTGCAACAATAACAGTTTTGTTTATTACAATCAAACAAATATTGAATTTCTTGTTTATTACCACTAAACAAAAATAATAATATTGGTAGGTCATTCTGGACAGCTTCGTGCCTAGCAGTGACGCGAATCGGCAGAATAGTGATGACGGAAATGATGGCAGAGATAGTATTTGCAAAGTCTTAGCAGAGGATGGAAAGGAAAGACAGAAAAGGGTAGGGAAGAAGTAGTGCATAAAAACAGTGAACCCCGGCAGCTTTCACTGTCGGGGTTACCGTTGTGGGTGGGCGGCGAACTACTTTCCCACGGTCTCCCGCAGTATCATCGTC
>CAMHJX010000057.1 GCA_946185535.1 uncultured Bacteroidales bacterium | reverse complement strand
ACTTTGAGGAGCAAGCCGCTGAGGTAGAACAGACCGTGACGCTGAGCCCAGGCCTGAACTGGTGGTCGACCAACCTCAACATCACCCTTGACCAACTCAAGGATGCCATCGCAACTGCAGTGGGTAGCACTGGCACAGCCACGATAAAATCGCATAACGGCTCCATCTCCTTAACCAACGGAAATTGGAGACCAGTCAATATGCCTTTCGACATTCGTGAGATGTACCAAATCCAGGTCAGCACTGACTGCGAAATCACGCTGACTGGTGTACCGGTCAATCCCACTAACCTTGTAATCACCATTCACTTTGGTGCCAATTGGATTGGCTTCCTGCCGAGTGAGAGCATGTCGGTCAACGAGGCCTTCTCAGGACTCAATCCTGCTGTTGGGGATGTCGTCAAGTCAAAGGAAGGTAGCTCTAGTTATAATGGTACTTTCTGGAGAGGCTCAGTGCAAACCCTTGAGCCCGGACAAGGCTACATCTACCAATCCAAGGCTTCGGATGACAAAACATTTGTTTTTGGAATAAACAGTAATAAGTAAGTAGATGAGCAGAAGTAGTTTACATAAAAGGCAAGAGAAATTGGCCGTCAGCAATCAGCAATCAGCAGTCAGCCACGGTACTACCGAGCTGATAGCTGACTGCTGATTGCTTACAGCTAAAAACTTATAGTAATGTCACTTAATTTTGAACAGTTTCTTAATAGCAATTATTAATCTAAATAGGAAACGATATCATTGATTCCGTTTTCCTTTTACAACACTATTTTATGAAAAAGCTTTACCTAATTGTTATAACGTTAGTACTCAGTGCGAACGTTATAGCACAGCAAAAGATTCAACTGCGTTCGGTCGACAAGGCCGAGTGCGTGAAGAGCGACATGAGAGGCATTAAGGCTTCGTTCTCGTTCTCGACCATTGACGTGCAGGACTATCCAAGTGAGCGCGGAACTTTCTCCTTGCTCAGTCTGCCCAACACCGTCATCGGCGGCAACGAGGGCGACCCTCAGATTCCCGTAGTGAACGAACTCATCGCTATTCCTTTTGGTGCCAACCCACGTATTGAAATCACGAGTTATAGCACCACGGATTATCGTCTTGATGACTATGGCATCCGTACTTTGGTGCCGCGTCAACCATCGTTGCGTAAGGACAAAAGGCAAGAGGATGTGCCTTTTGTAATGAATGAGGCCGCCTACCAGTCGACCCGTGGCTTCCGCAACGAACCTAAGGCCGTTGTCAACGTGATGGGTACCATGCGTGGAGTGCAGCTCGGTAAGATGACCATCGAACCTGTGAGTTACGACCCAGTCAATAACATCTTGCGTGTGTTCAACGACATTGAGTTGGAAGTCCATTTCGACGGTGCCGACAGACAAGCCACTGAGGATATGCTTGTCATGACTTATAGCCCTTATTTTGATATCGTCTATAAACAGTTGTTCAACGGTGACATGATTCGCACTGCCTATGAAGGTTTCCCCGACCTTTACACTACACCCGTCAAGATGCTCGTTGTGACTACCACGAAATATGCTGACAGCGAACCTTTCCAAACCTGGCTGAACTGGAAAAAACAGAAAGGCATCGACGTGGATGTGCAAACAGTGACCAGCAGCACTAACGGTGCCACCATCCGCTCCTTGATTCAAAACAGATACAACGCCAACCACCCAACTTTTTTGGTCATTGTTGGCGACGAGAACGATGTGACCAATTATGAAACCTATAACATTTCAGGTAACTATTTCAACCCCTACGTCAGCGACAACCCATATGCCTCCGTTGACAACGACATCTATCACGATCTGTACATGAGTCGCATGGCAGTGTCGAACACCACCGAGTTGGGCGACCTCGTCCATAAGATTCTGACTTACGAGAAATACACCATGTCTGATCCGAGTTACTTGGACAATGCACTTCTGATTGCTGGATACGATTCCAACGGATGGGATGAAGCCGCTGGTCGCCCCACCATCCAATATGCCCTCAACAGCTATTTTAACACGGAACATGGCTTCAGCAACGTCTATGGTTACGTGACTTCCAACTACAACGGATGCTATGATTACCTAAATTCTGGTGTCGGTTTCGTCAACTACACTGCTCATGGCAGCATCCAGGCATGGTCAAGTCCCAGTTTTACCAATACTAATGCCAACGCATTGACCAATAACGACAAGTATTTCCTGGCAGTGGGTAACTGCTGCTTGGCGGCTAACTGGGGCAATGCCACCTATACCCCTTGTTTAGGTGAAACCCTTATTCGTGCCACTGAAAAAGGAGCTTTCGGCTACATCGGTTCGGTCGTTGAAACCTATTGGTTTGAAGATTATTATTTCGGCGTGGGAGCCCACGATCCTGAACCTGCAACGGTCCAAACCGTCGAGTCCACTATGACAGGCATGTATGATGCTTTGTTCGATGACACAGAGTTCAACAGCATGAACTCCATTATCTACATCGGCAACGCTGCCGTGACTTACGCCCATGCTGCCGGTTATGAGAACAGTGTCGACGACGAATACTATTGGAGGGCCTACCAATGCTTGGGTGACGGTTCCGTCATGCCATACATGACACAGCCTGCTGTAAACCAAGTGAGCCATGCCTCCACCTTGGGTATCGGCGTAAACACCTTTACCGTCAACGCTGATGCTGGTTCCTATGTTTCCATCACCCGTGACAATGAGATTCTCGGTGTGGCGCAAGTCGGATCAACAGGTACCGTCAATGTGCCTATCACACCTGTCACCACCACTGGCGACGTGATGATTGTGGTCACCCGCAACCAACGTCAGCCCTACATCCAGACCATCCAAGCTGTTCCAGTAGAAGGACCTTACATCAGCCTTGAAAGCTATACCCCTCTGGCAGCCCATGTCGGCGATGAAACCTCGTTGGATATCACTTTCAATAATGTTGGAAGCAATGCCTGCATAGGTACCACAACTGTCACTTTGACTTCCGATGACGCCAACATTAGCTCTCATACTATGACCTTCAATGACTTGGCCGCAGGTGCCACTACCACATTGAACGGCTTCCTTTTCAACATCAACTCCAACGTGACAGAAGGCACACCCGTTACTATTCACTACACTGCTGTCAATGGCAGCAATACCTGGGAGGGCAACTTTGTGATTATCGCAGGTGAAGCCGCTTTGGAATACAAAAACATGGCATGGAATGGAGGTTTTGTCCCTGGCGAGACCTTGACGCTGACCGCCAGGTTCCTGAACACAGGTCACTACCAAGCTACCAATGCCATTGCCACGATGAGTTCCACCAGTAACTACATCACTATCTCCAATCCATCAGTCTCGGTAGGTACTATCCCAGCAGAAGGAGAGGTGTCATGTTCATTTACCGTCACTATAGCAGCCAACTGCCCGGAGAGTCAGGAAATCCCTGTTACCTTCACGTTGACCGCCGACGAAGGCCTCAACGCACAAGGCAGTGAGACCCTGAAAAACACCTGTAGCGTTATCTTCAGCCTCAGCGACAGCTATGGTGATGGCTGGAATGGTGGGGCCAAGCTCACCGTCAGCTTCGATGATGGCACCGCTTCGCAAGACCTCACCATCGCTTCGGGCAATAATTCTGCCATCTATACCTTGGAAATCCACAACGGCACCCATGTAACTCTGACGTGGACCAAAGGCAGCTACGACCAAGAGTGTTCCTTCGTGGTAAGTTACGAAGGGGACGCCATCATCTTCCAACAAGGGGCTAGTCCCGCGGCTGGAGTACTCTTTGAATTTGATTGTAACTGTGGTGCTGCAACTGCCATTTTCAATGTCACAGCAACTTCAAACAACACTGCCCAAGGCACCGTCAGTGGTGGTGGCGAGTTTGGTTTTGGCGATTATTGCACCTTGACAGCTACTCCAGCAAACGGCTATTTCTTCACGGGATGGAGCGAAAATGGTGTGACGGTGTCAACCGCCAATCCTTTTACCTTCCCTGTTGACAGTAACCATCAATTCGTGGCCGACTTCAGACAAGGACTGGAATTGGGCCAAGATGAAAGCAACCACGACTATCTCCCCAGCTACAGTTTCTACGAATATGCGCTGTCGCAACAAATATACACTGCTGAAGAAATCGGATCTGCCTGCACCATCACCAGCATCTCCTTCTTCAACAAAGCGAATACAGATCGAGTCCGCACTTACGACATCTATCTGCAACACACGGACAAATCCTCTTTCAGTGGTAAAACCGATTGGATCACGGTGTCGGCTTCCGATAAGGTGTTCAGCGGCACGGTGACAATGGGCGCGGTAGCTTGGACCACCTTTGAGCTCAACACTCCGTTCGAGTATGATGGCACCTCCAAACTCGTCTTGGTGGTTGATGACAACACCAATGGTTATGATCATGCGCCTTACATGTCCTGCTCGGTTTACAGTACTGAGGAGAATCAAGCCTTATATGCCTATTCCGCAGCGACAAATTACAATCCGCTAGCACCGCCAACCAACTCAGAATATAACAGCAACGTGTTGTCGGTGAAAAACCATCTCATCCTTGGCATCGAAGCAGACGAACCTCAAGTGCAGGAGACTGTTTCATTGTCTGCTGGCCTGAACTGGTGGTCGACCAACCTCGACATCACCCTCGACCAACTCAAGGATGCCATCGCAGCCGCAGTGGGTAACACCGGTACTGCCACAATCAAGTCGCAGAACGGCTCCATCTCCTTAACCAACGGAAATTGGAGACCAGCCAACATGCCTTTCGACATCCGTGAGATGTACCAGATTCAGGTCAGTGCGGGGTGCGAAATCACACTGTCAGGTGTGCCGGTCAATCCTTCAGAGTATGAAATCACCATCCATAATGGCGTCAATTGGATTGGATTCCTTCCTGTAGAGAGCATGTCCGTAGACGAGGCTTTTTCGGGACTCAATCCAGCTAATGGGGATGTCATCAAGTCGAAGGGCGGTAGCTCTACTTATAATGGTACTAACTGGAGAGGATCGGTGCAAACCCTCGAGCCTGGACAAGGCTACATTTACCAATCTACGGCTTTAGATGACAAGACTTTCACTTTTGGAACCAATAATAGTAAGTAAAGGTTATTCTTCTAATCCAACAAGAAACGGCATCAATGGTGCCGTTTCTTTTTTATAAAAATCAAAAAAATTCGCAAAACACATTGAAAAAATACCTATCTTTGGCCGCTTAATTTGCAATCTAAAACTAAGCATCACAAAATACTAATAACAAATTAACACAATTATGAAGAAGCTTTTCCTATTTGCAATGACTTTGATACTTAGTGTCAGCGTCATGGCACAGCAAAAGATCCAGTTGCGTTCGGCTGACAAGGCTGAATGCGTGAAGAGCGACATGACGAGCCTGAAAGCCTCGTTCTCGTTCTCAACCATCGATGCGCAGGACTACCAAAGTGAACGCGGAACCTTCTCTTGGCTCAGCCTGCCTAACACTGTCATAGGCGGTAACGAGGGCGATCCTCAGATTCCCGTCGTGAACGAACTCATCGCCGTGCCTTTCGGTGCCAGTCCGCGTATTGAAATCACTAGCTACAGCACCACCGACTACCGTCTGGAAGACTACGAAATCCACACCTTGGTACCACGTCAGCCTTCGCTGCGTAAGGACCAACGTCCGGAAGAAGTGCCTTTTGTTTACAATGCTTCAGCTTACCAAACTCGTGGCTTGCGTTCCGCACCTCAAGCTGTGGTCAGCGTTGAAGGTACCATGCGTGGTATCCAAGTAGGTAAGATGACCATCGAGCCAGTGACCTACGACCCCGTCAACAACACCATTCGCGTGTTCAACGACATTGAAGTTACAGTCCACTTCGATGGTGCCGATGTCCGTGCTACAGAGGAGATGCTTGTCAAGACTTACACGCCTTACTTCGATGTCGTTTATGCCCAAATGTTCAACAGCAGAATGTTGAGAGATGCTTATTCCGAGCATCCTGATCTTTACTCAACTCCCGTGAAGATGATGGTCATCACCACCTCAACATACGCCAACAACCAAACATTCCAAGATTGGGTGAATTGGAAGAAACAAAAGGGGTTTTACACAACTGTCTATACCACAGCTTCTACGGGAACGACAGCTGCAAACATCAAGAGTTTTATCCGAAACAAATATAGTACTGAAGCCCCTACTTTCGTCATCATCGTTGGTGACACTGATGCTGTCACTTACAGTTTGAGCAGTTCGACAACCGACAAAGTCACTGACCTGTATTATTCCACTACCGATGACAACGACCTTTGGCCTGAGATGTTCCTAAGTCGTATGCCAATTTCAAGTACAACAGAGCTGGAGAACCTACTCAACAAGATCATGACTTACGAGAAATACACCATGGCTGATCCTTCCTACTTAAGCAAAGTGTTGCTCATCGCAGGTTCTGACGGCACGTGGAATCCAAGAGTGGGTCAGCCTACCATTAACTATGCAGCTGACAACTATTTCAACACGGCTCATGGTTTCACCAACGTCTATAAATATCTCGATTCCTACACCAACTGCTACGCCAATATGAACACGGGTATCGGCTTCGCCAACTACACCGCCCATGGTGGTGAAACCGGCTGGTCGGGACCTTCTTTCTCTGTATCTGATGCCAACAACTTGACTAACGCTGACAAATATTTCTGGGCTATGGGCAACTGCTGTTTGGCCGCCAACTGGGGTTACAGCGGTGTTTGCCTTGCTGAAGCTTTGCTACGTTCTCAGAACAAAGGTGCTTTCGGCTATATCGGCTCCTGCCCTGAGACTTACTGGTGGGAGGACTACTACTTTGGTGTAGGCGCTACTACTGTCACCAATTCCACACCTTCCATGTCACAAACCCAAACAGGCACTTACGATGGCATGTTCATGGATGACATGTACAACACCTTGAACTCTGTTCCATTCCTGGGCAACGTTGCAGTGGCCTACGCTCATGCCAACAGCTACACTTCAAGTGTGACCGACAAATACTATTGGGAAGCTTACCATACTTTGGGTGATGGTTCTGTGATGCCTTACCATGTGAATCCTTCAGCCAACAATGTGAGCCATGCCTCCGCAATTGGAATAGGCTTAACTACTTTCACTGTTAATGCCGATCCTGGTTCGTATGTCGCCATCAGCAAGGACAATGAACTCCTTGGAGCGGCTCAAGTAGATGGCTCAGGCACTGTGAATGTCCCGATTACCCCCGTCACCTCTGGAGGTGATGTGTTAATTGTTGTCACCCGCAATCAACGTCAGCCTTATATGCAAACTATTCCGGCAGTCTCTCTCGAAGGTCCATACATCTCTATTGATGGCTACACTCCCAATTCTGCCCATGTTGGCGACAACACCAACTTGAGCATCAGCTTTAAAAATGTTGGTGCCGATGCCACTACTGGCAACACAACCGTTACCTTGACGGCTGTCGATTCCAATGCTACTATCGTGGCTAATACGGGTACCCAAACCTTCGGTGCTTTGGCTGCTAATGCCACCATTACCGTAAGCGGCTTCCAATTCAAGATCAATTCAGGCGTGGCCGATGGCACCATCGTGCCTTTGCACTACAGAGCGGTTAATGGCAGCAACACCTGGGAAGGTAACTTCAACGTTACCGCTGGCGAAGCCGTGTTGGAATACCAGAACATGGCTTGGAACGGCGGCTTCACACCTGGCGAGACCCTTACCCTGACAGCCAAGTTCAAGAACACAGGCCATTACCAAGCCACCAATGCCGTGGCCACAATGAGTACATCCAGCAACTACATTACTATCAATACTACTTCTGTTAACGTGGGTACCATTGCAGTTGACCAGGAAGTTTCCTGCCAATTCAGTGTCACCATCAAGGCCAACTGCCCTGAGACCGCCCAAATCCCTGTCACCTTCACCTTAAATGCCAATGGCGGACTTACTGCTACTGGCAACGAGACTTTGAAGAATGCTTGTAATGTCGTCTTCAACCTTAGCGACTCCTATGGTGACGGTTGGAACGGCTCCTCAATGACAGTGTCGTTCAGCGATGGTTCACCTTCACAAACACTCACCATTGAGTCAGGCAACTCTGCCGTCTACACTTTGGAAATTGGTAACGGCACACATGTCACATTGACATGGACATCGGGTAGCCAATGGGATAGTGAATGTTCGTTCACAGTGAGCTACGAGGACGACCTGTTGATCTACCAGACGAACGGCGCTCCCAGCGCAGGCGTTCTCTATGAATTCGACTGCAATTGTGGCGCTGCAACCCAGACCTTCACAATCACGGCCACTTCAAGCAACACCGAGCAAGGCACTGTCACAGGCGGCGGCGAATTTAGCTACGGCCAGTCCTGCACTGTAACCGCCACACCTGCCGAAGGCTATATGTTCACTGGATGGACGATGAACGGTGAGATGGTTTCAAGTGCTGCCGAATATACCTTCAATGTGACCAGCAATATGGATCTGGTGGCCAACTTCGCTGAAGGAACTATGATTGGCGACGGTGAGGATGCAACAAGCAACTACCTCCCGAGTTACAACTACTACAACTACTCACTCACACAACAAATTTATACCTCTGCGGAATTGGGCGGTGCAGGCATCATTACAAGCATTGCTTTCTATAACGCTGGTGCAGAGAAGACACGTAAATACGACTTCTACATGAAGAACACCACCAAGAGCAGCTTCACCAATTCTACAGACTGGATTGCTGTTTCGAATTCCGACAAAGTGTTCAGTGGCAATGTCACTTTGGCCGCTAATGAATGGACAATCATCACCTTTAACACTCCGTTTATATATGACGGCTCCTCTAATGTGGTTCTTGTAGCCGACGACAATACTGGAGGTTATACCAATTCGCCTCACATGGCCTGCCGCGTGTTCGACGCTCCCAGCCAAGCCATTTATGTGAATTCAGATGGTACCAACTATAATCCCAACAGTCCATCGTCCTATACCGGCACGGTGTTTTCGAAGAAGAACCAAATCCTCATTACTAAGGAAGCAATATCAACAGAACCTGTCAACATTACGGTTAGTGTTAATCCAGCACAAGCTGGCACGGTGAACGGTGATGGTGAGTATGATTTCGGTGAAACTTGCATGTTGAGCGTAACGCCTAATGAAGGTTACTTCTTTATTGGCTGGACCGAAAACGGAGAGGTGGTTTCAAGTGAACTGGAATTCAGTTTCTCAGCCACCTCCGATAGAGAGTTTGTGGCCAACTTCGTCCAAGGCATTGAAATAGGCGAAAGCTCCACCAACAACGCCTATCTTCCTAGCTATAACTACTACAATTACTCACTTACCCAGCAGATTTACACCTCTGAAGAAATCGGAAATGCGGGAACTATTAGTTGGATTGCCTTCTACAACGAAGGAGCAGCAAAGACCCGTACCTACGACTTCTATCTGAAAGCTACCGAAAAGACCAACTTCAGCAGCAATGCTGATTGGATTACGGTGGCAGCATCTGACAAAGTTTTCAGTGGCAGTGTCACCATGGCAGAGAACACTTGGACCATTATCAACTTCACCACACCGTTTGAGTATGACGGCACCTCCAACCTCGTTCTAGTTGCCGATGACAACTCAGGTGGATATACTGGTTCGCCTCACATGACTTGCTCGGTCTTCAACGCCAATGGAAATCAGACTATCTACATCTATCAAGATGGAACAAATTTCGACCCGATGTCACCTCCGACCGCTTCCTCTTCCAATAATGAGGTGCTCTCGGTGAAGAATCACATCCTCTTGGGCATTGAAGCCGCAGTGGTCGAGCAGACCGTGACGCTAAACCAAGGAACCAACTGGTGGTCGACCAACCTCGACATCACCCTTGACCAGCTCAAGGATGCCATCGCAATTGCCGTGGGTAACTCTGGTACAGCCACGATAAAATCGCAGAACGGATCCATCTCACTCACCAACGGACAGTGGAGACCTGTCGAAATGGACTTCGACATCCGCGAGATGTACCAGATTGTGGTCAGCTCCGACTACGAAATCACGCTAACAGGTGTGCCGGTCAATCCTTCAGAGTATGAAATCACCATCCACAACGGCATCAACTGGATTGGATTCCTTTCTAGTGAGAGTATGACCATCGAAGAGGCCTTCGCGGGACTCAATCCCGTCATTGGTGATGTCGTTAAGTCTAAAGAATCCAGTGCCACTTATACAGGAAGCGGATGGAGGGGTGAACTTAATACCATAGAACCTGGTCATGGATATATCTATCAGTCCAAGGCCTCAGGTGAAAGAACATTCACTTTCTGAATGGATAATGGTAAGTAATAACACTACTTTTTCTCAAAAAGAAACGGTATCACTGATGCCGTTTCTTTTTTTTGAAAAAAACAAAAAAAACGCAAAATGCTTCCAAAAAAAAACTATCTTTGCAGGCTTGATTTATGATGATTTTCAACATCTTAATTAAAAATATAAGTTTTTAAAACCTATCTACTATGAAAAAATTTTTATTGGTTGCGATGGCATTAGTCTTTAGTATTAGTGTCATGGCTCAACAAAGAATCCAATTGCGTTCTGCCGACAAAGCCGAATGCATGAAGAGTGACATGACGAGCCTCAAGGCTTCATTTTCATTTTCGACCATTGAAGCGCAGGATTATCAAAGTGAGCGAGGTACCTTCTCATGGCTTAGCCTTGCCAACACTGTCATTGGCGGCAACGAGGGCGATCCTCAGATTCCCGTCGTGAATGAATTGATAGCCGTGCCTTTCGGTGCCCAACCATGGATTGAAATCACGAGCTACAGCGCCACGGATTATCGTCTTGAAGACTATGCTATGCATACTTTGGTGCCGCGTCAGTTGCCTGTGCGTAAAAACCAAAGGCCCGAGGACGTGCCTTTCATTATGAATGAGGCCGCCTACCAAACTCGTGGCTTGCGTTCCGAACCCACAGCAATTATTAGCATGGAAGGCACGATGCGTGGTGTGCAACTCGGCAAAATGACCATCGAGCCGGTGAGTTACGACCCCGTCAACAACACCATCCGCGTGTTCAACGACATCGAAGTTACTGTTCATTTTGACGGTGCCGATGCGCGTGCCACCGAGCAAATGCTGGTTGACACCTACAGCCCTTATTTCGACATTGTCTATAAGCAGCTGTTCAATGGCCGTGCCATCACAAGCATTTACGACCAACACCCCGACCTTTACAACACCCCGGTGAAGATGCTTGTCGTGACCACCTCGACATACGCTAACAGCGCGGCTTTCCAGAATTGGTTGACTTGGAAGAAACAGAAAGGTATCTATGTGGACGTGCAAACCGTGGCCAACAGCGCCAGTGCCTCTACCATTAAGAACCTGATTTATTCGAGATACAACGCCAATCATCCCAGCTTCTTGGTCCTTGTGGGTGACGAAACCGTTGTCACGCATTATTCACTTTGGGATTATGACAGCTCTTACGGTAATGCTGCTACCGACTTGGAGTACGCTTCTGTCGACGGCGATATCTACCACGATATGTATATGAGCCGCATGCCCGTGTCATCGACCACCGAACTCGGTAACTTGGTCAACAAGATTTTGACTTACGAAAAATACACGATGTCTGACCCGAGTTATCTGAACGAGACCTTGCTTATTGCAGGTTGGGACAGCTATTGGACCAATGTTATTGGCAAACCTACTATCCAGTATGCCAACAACAATTACTTCAATAGTGCTCATGGCATTACGCCCCATGTGTTTATTACCACTGCCTCTGGTCAAAGAACTTGCTACAACTATATTAATAATGTCGGCTTCATCAACTACACCGCTCATGGAGACATCCAAGAGTGGGCTGACCCGAGTTTCACCAATACCAATGTGAATTCGTTGACCAATAACGACAAGTATTTCTGGGCAATGGGTAACTGCTGCCTAACCGCCAACTTCAAAAATCAAAATAATAACCAAACCTGCTTCGGAGAGGCTATGATTCGTGCCGCCAACAAAGGTGCCTGGGGTTACATCGGTTCTGTTCCGGAATCCATTTGGTATGAGGATTATTATTTTGGCGTAGGTGCTTTTAATGCAGGAACATCAGGCTCTGTACCTTCCGTTAATGGAACAACAAAAGGTGCT
Organism: uncultured Bacteroidales bacterium; assembly: GCA_946185535.1. Classification (GTDB taxonomy): domain Bacteria; phylum Bacteroidota; class Bacteroidia; order Bacteroidales; family F082; genus Limimorpha. The sequence goes on along the minus strand of CAMHJX010000057.1, from coordinate 1,987 downwards.
TACGACGCTCTCTTTGATGAGACAAGTTTCAACTGTTTGAATTCAGTTCCATTTATTGGCAATTTGGCAGTGAGCTATGCCCACTCTAAAAACTACACAACTGGTGTTTCCGAAGAATACTATTGGAGAGCTTACATGTGCTTCGGCGATGGTTCCGTGATGCCTTATCTCAAGGTTCCGGCAGCAAACAACGTGAGCCACACTGGTGTACTGCCTATTGGTGCCAATTCCTACACCGTGAGTGCTGATGCTGGTTCTTACGTGTCCATTACCGTCAACAATGAGATTATCGGTGTGGCCGTTGTGCCTAACAACAGCACTTCGGTCAGTGTGCCTGTTACCGCACAATCCGCTCCTGGCACGGCCATGATTGTGGTTACCCGCAACCAACGTCAGCCTTACATCGGCACCATCAACATTATTGGCGGCGCGCAATATAACATCACCGTCAACCAACCCCAACACGGCACCATCAGTGCCCCTACACAAGCCTATGCCCAGGCTACAGTGACCTTGACGTCCACTCCCGAAACGGGCTACTGCCTCTCCAGCTGGGATGTGAGAGACGCCAACAACAACAGCATCACCGTGACGAACAACCAATTCACTATGCCCGAGAGCAATGTGACGGTGACTGCCACCTTCGTTCCTGGCATGGCTGTCATCTTGGCTTCAGTGATGCACGGCACCATCAGCGCAGATACAGAGTATGCCCTGCAAGGCACCACCATCAACCTGACCGCCACACCTGCCAACAACTATGTGTTCGACAGCTGGATCGTATACAAGACTGGCGATGTGAACACGACCGTCACCGTGAGCGACAATAGCTTCACGATGCCCAATTATCCTGTCACTGTGAGTGCCATCTTCAACGAAGTGGTGACCAACGATGTGACCATTGGAAGCGGCACTTCTACAAATGATTATTTGCCAACACACTCATACTATAATTATACGCTTACCCAACAGATATACAAACCTTCTGAGGTGGGTTCTGCCGGTACCATCACCAAAGTAGCATTCAAGGTGTCCAATTCCAAATCTGCCTCCAGAAACATTGACATCTATCTATCGCATACCACCACGAGTGCCTTCTCAGGCAACTCTTCATGGATTGCTCAAAGCACTGCATACCGCGTGTACTCTGGTAGTGTCGACTTTAATGCATCGGGTTGGACAACCATCACCTTGGACACCCCGTTCCAATACAACGGGACGAGCAACCTGCTCCTTACCGTTGACGACAACACAGGTAGCTATGTGAGCGGCAGCTCCAACTCGCCAAAGTTCTATGTCTATTCCACTAGCGGCAACACCTCTTTGGGCAAATACAATGACTATACGGACTACAACCCAGCATCCATGAGCACTTCCGGAACACGTGCCCAAACCAACAACCAAGTGATGTTCACTAAAGTGGTTCCCAGCACCAACGGTTACATCTCTGTGTCGCCCGTCAACTTAGATGGCTTCATTGCTGTGGCTGGTGGCGCACCTTCCGACCCGCAGAGCATTGCTATCGTTGGCAACAACCTGCAGGCCAACCTGACCGTCACCGCTCCTATGGGCTATCAAGTCAGCGCCACGCAAAACGGTACCTATAATAGCACACTGACCTTGACGCCTAATAATGGCAGCCTTCGTGCCAATGTGTTTGTCCGTCTTGGCACCATCGCGAACCCCGGTGAATACAATGGCAACTTGAACCTTGCTTCGGGTACGACAACTACCACAGTCAGCCTCAGCGGCACTGTCATCCCAGGTGATATCCAATATCCTGTCACTGTCAGTGCCAATCCAGCAGAGGGCGGCAATGTTACAGGTGCTGGCGAATATGATTACGGTACTTCTGTTACCGTAACCGCTACGGCCAACGAAGGCTACACCTTCACCAACTGGACGCTGAACGGCACTGAGGTGAGCACCGAAGCCTCGTACGACTTCACCGTGACCGGTGCCACCGAGTTGGTCGCCAACTTCACGC
>CAMHJX010000056.1 GCA_946185535.1 uncultured Bacteroidales bacterium | reverse complement strand
TCACTTACCGCCACAAAAGCTAAAAATCGGGTGTCCCATTGCGGAAAACAGGAGAATTCGGTTTTTATATAAATCGATAAACTCGTGATACTTCTTATTTGTTGTTTCAGCATGATCAATACTATTTCCAATTATTTCACAATTATGGCACCTCTCAACTTTTAATGCCCGTAATTCAGGATGTTGTTCACGATATGCAATAATTATTTCCTTTTGTTTTTCATCATATAAACTCTCTCCGTATGGATAGTTTATCCAATCCCTTGATTCAACACAATTCAAGATAAACTCCTTAAGTTGTTCTTTGTCAAGAGGGTAATCTGGAGAAATCTTTATTTCAATACAATTGATGTTACCGTTCTTGATTTTACTTCTTTTGTAATCATCTACAGGATGCGTGACAAAAAATTCAATATGTAAACGCAATCCTTCTTTTGTTATTCCTACACAATCTGGTTGAAGGTTTGAACAATCTTTTCTCTCTTCAATCTCAACTTTCTCAAATACTATTTGTTGAGATTCAAAACCTCTATATTCAGGTAGCATGATTGCCTTTTCGGTTTTGATTATCTCTTTGGCCAATAGATGAAGTGCGGTTTCATAATAGCCAGAGCAATCACAACCACTGCTATGAGCAAAATGCTTTTTTCTATATTTGCCTTTGTTTCTTGCAATCAAAGGTTCTTTGCAACATGGGCAAACGCATCCACATGCAAGCCCATTGGGGACGTCTTCTATAAATGCCAAACTATTATCCTTATTCAATCCATAGGTCAATAGTTTAGGATGGATTATCGCACTTTTCATACTAGATGTCATCATTCCGAATCTTTATTGTCTTCTACAATTAATTGTTTCTCAATAGGAACAAAATCCAATTTCATATTCAACACGCTTGCAATCTTATTAAGAATATCAATGCCAACGGAAAAGTGTCCCTTTTCGATGCGGCTCAAGTTTCCTGAGTCAATTCCAACCTTTTGAGCCAATTCTTTGGCATCCATTTTTCTTTCTTTCCGCAATTCTATTATTCGATTTCCAATCCGAGCACGCTCTTTGTCTTTGTCCATAATAACCCACATGAACGGATAAATTCTCCATCTATACATTTCGGCTAATATTGGGCCCCAAATTGTCTTTTCATTACCATCATAATATTTATCAAATATCGTTGAAATGCATTTAGTATAAAAACAATCACATTGTTGCTCAATTTGATAGTTGGTGTTATCAGTATATCCTATTATATATACATCGCCATTGCTTGTTTCTACTCTTACTCGCAAAGGGTCCAGAAACTCTACTTGTGTTGCCATACTTATCATATTCTGTGTTAATATGTCGCAAAAATAGAAAATAATTGTAATATATAACAATTTAATATTATAAAAAATAACAATTTCACTTTTTAACTATATTTGTTCGCAATCGCAAAACCTCCATTATTGTCGAATGAAAAAATGTTTGTATTATTGCAATGTTATAAATCATAAAATATCATACTATGAAAAAACTAATAAGTATTGCGGGTTGCTTATTGTTCGTTGTTTTTGCAACATTATGCAGTAAAATGGATAATGCCGAAAATTTTGTCGGCACTTATAATGTCAGTACCGTCGAACATGTTACTTGGGGCAACGACTCAGGATCATTAACTGATACTGGCGTTTTAACTATTACCAAGGTCTCTAAAAACCGAGTTAAAACATCAGGGTATTTCTCTACGGAAGGAGAAATAAGCGGAAACAAAGTGTACTTTGAATCCATGTCTGCATCTGATTCTTATGGTCATACAACCACTGTCTTTGATACAGGCACTTTAGATGGAAACGTACTTTCTTTCACATGCATTTCATCTGGGCAATTGGCCTACAACGGAGTAATGTATCCATATTATTCCACGGCACAAATGACTTGTATAAGGCAGTAAAAGTAAGTCAATTGCAGAGCTAAGCATGACAAAGAAAACAACATCATCTTCCACAACACTCCAATGGCAAAGTGAACGTCAATGTGAGTTTTGCAGAAGAAGACGTTTGGCTGACACTAGCTCAACTTGTGGAGATTTACCAGACGAGCAAATACAATGTAAATATAGTTAATTCGTAGACCAATAGTAGCAAATCAAGATGAAAGCTATTAGCCTAGACCATTACAAGTTTTTGAGCAGCAGTATATTGAAGCTGATAGCCATTGCTGCCATGCTCTCGGGCCATATCACAAAGTTTTATTTCAACCATTTCACATGGGTCAAAGCAACTTGGCCGACAGCGACTTGGTTTACTATTGCAGGAAAGGCAATTTCATTCCATCAGTTGCTGCTGATGTTTGGCAAGTTCGCGTTTCCTCTTTTTGCTTTCATGCTCATTATAGGCTTCGAAAAAACGCACGACAGGAAAAAGTATGGCATCCGTTTGTTCATCTTAGCCTTGATTTCTGAAATCCCATTCGACTTGATGACCTCAAGAGTATGGTTTAATCCAGAACACAACAACGTGATTATCACGCTGTTTATGGGATTCTTGGCATTGTGTGGCTTGGAACATTTCAAGAAAAACCGCATCATTAGTTTTCTTATTGTACTTGGATTGTTCTTTGCCTCGCGATACATGAACGCTGATTTTCGGTCGGGAGGATTCCTATTTATCCTACTCCTATATGGCCTTCGCAAGGAAAAAATCCTGCAATGTATCATTTCTCCAGTACTACTTCCCATGAAGGCAATGGTTTTTCTGTCGTTGGTATTGACGGTGTTTTATAACGGCAAAAGAGGCTTTATCAAAACTCCAATCCTAAAATACTTCTTCTATGCATTTTATCCTCTTCACATGTTTGTAATCTATTTGTTGGCAAAGTATTTCTGATTTTATTGTCATTGAAAATGAACAACACAACTAAAGTATTTGACCTCGCCTACGAAGCCGGTGCCATTCTTTTAGAAAATGGCGCTGAGATTTCGCGCGTGGAGGAGACCATGAAGCGCATCGCCAGCCACTATGGTGTGGAGGATGAGAGCTTCTTTGTGCTTAGCAACGGCATTATGGCAACGGGCAAGGACTACGCCCGCTCCAAGTTCATCCCTATCAAGGGCGCGAGTTTGGATAAAGTAGTAGCTGTCAACCAATTATCGCGCGAGGTGGAGCAGGGGAAATGCTCTTTGGAGCAAATGGAGCAAAGACTCAAAGCCATCCGTGCCATGAAAGCCAAACCTGCATGGGAGCAGATTCTAGCTTCAGCAGTTGGTAGCGCAGCTTTCTGCATCATCTTCGGTGGTGGCTTCATGGATTGTTTAGCCTCATTTGTCGCAGGGTTAGTGCTATGGATCTATATGCTATTTGTCGCCTCCAAGCGACTGTCACGCATCGTGGGGACGGCCTCGGGCGGATTGCTGGCCACCTTGATTTGCTTCAGCATGTACCGCATCGGTATCGGCAACCATCTGAGCAACATGATTATCGGTGCCATCATCCCATTGATTCCCGGTGTGGCATTCACCAACGGCATTCGCGACATGGCCAATGAGGACTACATCGCGGGTACTACACGACTTTTGGATGCCATGCTATCTTTCTTCTGCATTGCCCTCGGCGTGGCTTTGGCATTCATGTTCGATGAGAACGTTTTTGGCGAAATGCATAGACTGGAAGGTCTTGTTGCCGACCCACAGACCTCTAACTTTGTCGTGCAACTCGTTGCGGCATTTTTGGGCACGGTATCGTTTGCCGCACTCTTTGGCGTACCGTGCAAGTATTATTTTGATGCTGGCTTTTGCGGAACGATAGGATGGCTGCTTTATCTCGTCTTGAGTCGTTACACCGCCATGTCGCCTGCCGAAGTCCTCTTTTGTGCCACAGCATTGGTAACCTTCACTGCACTTCTTCAATCGATCGGAAGAAAATGTCCCATTACAGTGTTCCTCATCAGTGGCATCTTTCCTTTGGTGCCAGGTGCAGGCATCTTTTGGACGAGCTACAACATCGTCTCTAACCAACTTCCTGATGCCATCAACACGGGTTTTACTGCACTTAAGGCTACTGTTGCCATCGCTTTCGGTATTCTCGTTGTTATGGAACTCAACGGAAAGGGTAGGATAGGGAAATGCTTCAAAAAGAAAAAAAGATGATTGCCTAAAACAAAAAAGGCGGTATTTTTGCATCCTAAACCGAATCACAAATCAATCATAAAATAACATACCACTATGAAAAAACTGATTGCTATCATTAGCTTTATCGCCTTGGCTACCGCAGCCATGGCACAAACTGCAGAAGAAATCATCACTCGTATGGAGGCTGAAATGAGCAAACATGACGAAAGTGAAGGAACGGCTATGACTATGGACATGAAGATAATCTTTATCGGCACAATAAGTTCCCGAAATTATGTCTTGGGCGACAAAATGCGTGTCGAAGCAAAAAAGGAGGACAAGGATGTTATTACTTGGAGCGACGGAAAAACAGACTGGGTCTACGACTCCGAAAAGAATGAAATCGAAATCACGAACGCAAAACCCAAGGAAAAATCCGAAACCAATGGCGATACTAAGCTGTTCCAAGACATCACTGACGGTTATGAGGTGAAAATCGACAAAGAAACTGCCACTGAATGGCACATTCGCTGCAAGAGGTCGAAGTCGAATCCCGACAAGGATGCTCCCAAAAGGATGGACTTGGTTGTGGCCAAAGGAACCTATTGGCCAGTCAGCTTGTCCACAAGCGTTACGGCTGCGACAGTGACCATGCGCGACTTCTCCTTCGGTGTCACCGAAGAGCAAGTCACTTTCAACCCAAATGAATTTCCCAATGCCAATATAATTGATAAGAGATAAACTTTCCTGTGATGGCTACTGTCAATGTTTACGAACAATACTTCTCTGCCACAGCCGAATACAACAATGTTCCTCGCCATGCGGCTTTGGTGATGCTCATTGCCGATTCCGAAGCAGGCAACATCAGCTATGAGGCTGCAGTGTCTTTCTTCCCGCATCGCGATGAGGAGGACTATGCCGTTTCATACGACGCCTATTTCAGTAGGGTGCTTTATGAAGCCAAAGGCAGGCGCTCGAAGAAAAGAGAAGAAACCTTAGGACCGCAAATCAACTTGCCTTCACCCGAAATCAGGATGTCGTAGGAAGAAGGAAACATGTGTCTGGCATTCAGCATATTGCCAAGCCATTCAGATTCCAAATCAACACCAACGACACCTGCTATGCGTCCCGATGCATCATAAACAGGAAAAGTATATGTGATAAGCGTCACATTGGGGTCGTCTTCATCCAAATAAGGTTCGCTCCAAAATGAGGAGTCTTTTTCAACCGAAACGGTGAAATATATGTTTTTGGAATAGTCATGTTCCTCAGAACCAAGTTGATAAGTTTCAATTACCTCACCCCGACGCACGGTATAAGGCTCAAACAGACGGCCCTTTTCGGGATAATAATCGGGCAGCATAGCAAATGCAGCAACCATCGAAATTGGGGTTTTGTTCGACGAAACGGCGTGTGACGGCAAACAAGGAATCAGGATAGGGGAGGATCTGCTCGAATTCCCAGCGGCGGTTCCGAAGTGCAAGTTCCACATCCTCTAGAGCGTGTTTCGCAGACAAGGCTTTGACTACCTATTCCATCTCTGCATTATTCTCCAAGTCGATTCGGATCTGATTGCGCGAAAAATACTGCTGGATGCCCGAAATCAGCAACATGAGTAACGCTGCCGTGATGAGAATAGCGATACTGGCCTTGTTACGGACTTTTTTCGATGTAGTGCTCTTCTTACTCATAATCCATCATTTACCGATGCAAAACCTTGAAAAGATGGTCCCCAATACTTCATCGGTCGTAATCTCTCCCGTAATACTTCCAAGATAATGCAACGCTTCACGTAAATCTTGGGAAATCAAATCAGTAGGAATGTTTATTTCAAGTCCTTGTTGAACTGATTTTAGACTATCGGAGGCATGAAGTAAAGCCTCATAATGCCGAATATTGGTGACCAATGTGGCATCGGGAGCTGCAAGAGGCTGGCTGTGTTTTAAGGCGTTGTAAAGTTCATTGAGGCCGAATCCGTGCTTGGCGGAGAGGCAAATGACCATATTGTCGTCGTTATTTAGTTCAAGGCGAAGGTCACCTAGCAATGCTTCTCCCTGATCTGCCAAAGTATCCACCTTATTAATACATAGTATCAGTTGCTGGATTGACAAGTCCACTTTGGATCGGATGTCATTCGCAGCCGAAAGCATTGATTCATATCCAGTTGTGGCATCCAGCATACCGATAATGACATTGGCCTCGGCGATTTTCTTGTATGAACGCTCAATGCCAATTTTTTCTATGGTTTCATCGGTATTGCGAAGTCCAGCCGTGTCGATGAAACGGTAGAGTATTCCATTGATATTCAGCGTTTCCTCAATGGTGTCGCGGGTGGTGCCAGCAATGTCGCTTACGATGGCGCGGTCTTCGCCCAAAAGGGCGTTAAGTAAGGTGCTTTTGCCCGTATTGGTCTGGCCAACAATCGCCACAGGAATACCATTTTTGATGGCATTGCCTAGACGAAACGAGTCTTTCAGCTTATCGACATGGGTCAGCGTTTCTTGTAGCAAAGCCTTCAGTTGGCTACGGTCGGCAAACTCAACATCTTCTTCAGAGAAATCCAATTCCAATTCCATCAATGATGTCATTTCCAATAATTTGGAACGCATCATTTGAAGTTCTTTGGAAAATCCACCTTTCAGCTGGTTGATGGCAACGCGGTGAGCTGCTTCACTCTCAGAGCTGATCAAATCCGCGACTGCTTCGGCCTGTGCCAGGTCGAACTTTCGATTGACGAAGGCGCGGCGGGTAAACTCACCAGCTTCGGCCATGCGGCAACCATGAGCAATCAATACTTGCAGGAGTTTTTGCTGGATAAACACCGAACCATGCACACTAATCTCCGCCGAATCTTCGCCAGTGAAAGAGTGGGGGGCTTTGAAAAAGGTAACCAACACCTCATCAAGCATCTCGCCATGATCTTCGATGTGTCCATAATAGGCTTTGTTCGCGACCATTTTTCCAATGTCGAAAGCCTTGATGTTCTGAATAAACAGCTGACTGACAATTGAAATAGCCTCAGGGCCAGAGACACGCACTACAGCAATAGCACCCATACCATGTGGGGTGGCAATGGCGCAGATGGTATCGGTATTTAAGATGTTGGTTTGCATAATAAAAACCGGCATTTAACTACGTTGAATCTGCGATTTCGACAAGCTCAATGACCTTAGCTTTTGCAGGTCCCTGAGCTTGTCGAAGGGCCGTTCAATTTAACATAATGTTAGAAGGGCAAATCGTCCGTACTGTCTTCCGTAGGCGGATAGAAATCCTGTGCAGGAGCTGCGGCAGGCGGTGTCTGATGCATCATCGGTTGCTGGGCGGGTTGTGCAGGTGCTGCTGCAGGAGTAGCAGCGACACCAACGGGATCGAAACGCCACACACGCACATCCGTGTACCATTTTCCGTTGAATTCGCGCGACGAAATCTCAATCTGCGCTTTTATGGTCTGCCCAGGCGCGAATTTCTGAATCTCGTCAATTTGGTTCGTCCAACAGGTCAGACAAACGGTACGCGGATACTGTTCCTCGGTTTCGATGATGAGATCTTGCTTGCGCCATGGACCGCGGGCGCTTGTACCTTCGGTCAGATTACCGAGTCTGACCACTTTTCCAATAATTTCCATAATATACTGTAATTTAATATTTAAGATTCAAAATTCAAAGATTCAAATACCATCCCAACTGGGTGGTTTTGTGAAGATGCAAAGGTAATCATCATTTTGGTTTTAGCAAGCGAAAAACTGATGGAAATGTCAAATTTTGTCTCTGTTTCCGATTTTCCATTTTTTGAAAATAATCAACATTATGTTAAATAGTATATTTTGGAGTATGCCCCACTTGGACACAAAACACTTTTCTTTTGAATACGACAACGATAATAATATAAACCAATTCTAAACCCGTCCGCTTTTACAGATTCCCAAGGGAATGACATAAAAGCGGACACTTTCTTTTCAAAAAATATTCATCGCAATCACAGCACAAGCCTCGGCATCAGCAACAGCATTGTGGTGGTTCTTCGCCAAGTCATAACCGAAATGTTTGGCGACAGTCTGAAGCTTATGGTTCTCTAACTCGGGAACCAATTGTTGTGAACCTAGATGTGTGCAATAAAATTTGAAATTCGGGTAAGGAATGTGATATAGCTCATGCAAAGCCTTCAGCACACGCTCATCAAACGAAATGCCGTGCGCCACCATTGGTAATCCATTCACCTTGTCTTTAACCTGATTCCAAACTTCGGGAAACAATGGCGCATGGTTTGTGTCCTTATAGGTGATGCCGTGGACTTTTGTCGTCCAAAAGTCGTATCGGTTAGGAACCGGTTTGATCAAACTATAGTAACGCTCTACTATTTCATCGTCTCTCACAATGACTATGCCCATACTACAAGCACTCGTCACCTCACCGTTGGCTCCTTCAAAATCAATGGCGGCAAAATCATGTAAATGATACTTGGGAATATATGAAGGCCACTCTGCATCTGGCCAATCAGCACCTTTAATTTTCTCCTTATTTCGATCAAAAAACATAGCGGTTGCAAAATTACGGAATTTGTGCGGCTTTTCAGAAAAATAATGTTACCTTTGCCACGAAAAGGAGGTTAACCCCTACCCTTTCAAAACATTGATATTTTTATAACCAACTCATAATCAATTAATAAACTATTATATCATGGAATTAAAAGGCTCAAAAACCGAAGCCAACTTGATGGCTGCATTCGCTGGCGAATCACAAGCCCGCAACAAGTACACTTATTACGCCTCCAAGGCCCGCAAGGAAGGCTACAACCAAATCGCCGACCTTTTTGAAGAGACTGCCCGTAATGAGCAGGAACATGCCAAGATTTGGTTCAAGCTCTTGCACGACGGCGAGGTGCCCGACACCAAAACCAACCTGAAAGATGCAGCCGATGGCGAAAACTACGAGTGGACCGACATGTATGCCGGCATGGCCAAGACAGCTCGCGAAGAAGGTTTCACCAAGATTGCCGTACTCTTCGAACTGGTTGCCAAAATCGAGAAGGAACACGAAGAGCGTTATCGCAAGCTCCTGAAGAACATTGAGGACGGCTTGGTGTTCTCACGCGAAGGCGACATGGTGTGGCAATGCTCCAACTGCGGTCATATTGTCATCGGCAAGAAGGCTCCGCAAATCTGCCCTGTGTGCAACCATCCACAGTCCTACTTCCAAATCAAGGCTGAAAACTATTAATCCATTATTAATCAAATATTTATTTAAAATGAAAAAGTACGTATGCGACGTCTGCGGTTACATCTACGACCCAGAGAAAGGCGATCCCGATAGCGGCATCGCTCCCGGCACTCCCTTTGAAGCCATCCCTGACAATTGGAAATGCCCATTATGCGGCATCGGCAAGGACAGCTTCTCTGTCATGGAATAATTCATTATGTTTGTAGAGACGCGATTTATCGCGTCTCTACATTTTTTAAAGGATTGAATAACAAATGGATACCAAAGCATTATTCAATATCGGCTACGGCCTCTATGTGCTGACCACCAATTACGACAACATCGACAACGGCTGTATCGTGAACACGGTGATTCAAGTCACGAGCAACCCTTTACAGGTTGCTGTGACGGTCAACAAGGGCAACTATACGCACGACCTCATCAAGGACTCTTGTGTGTTCAATGTCAGCATGCTGACCACCGAGACGCCCATGAAGGTCTTTGAGCATTTCGGATTCCAGTCGGGGCGCAAGGTGAACAAGTTCGCCGACTGCGAAGCTGAACATCGTGCCGTCAACCATGTGCTCTACATCCCGAAATACACCAACGCCTACCTGGCCTGCCGTGTCACCAAAAGCATCGACTTCGGTACGCACACTATGTTCATAGCGGATGTGCTCGATGCCCAAGTGTTGTCCGACAAGCCCTCGGTGACCTACGACTACTATCAAAAGAACATCAAGCCCAAACCGCAGCCAGCCGAGAAGCCCAAGGACGGCAAACGCCGCTGGGTTTGCAAGGTCTGCGGCTATGTATATGAGGGTGACTCCCTCCCACCCGATTTCGAATGCCCGTTGTGCAAACATGGCGTTGAGGATTTTGAGGAGGTTTTTTAACTGTAGAGATGGTGTGCACACCGTCTTTACAAAACAAAACAGATTCAATTATGCAACAAATACAATTAACCGAAAACATCTATTATGTCGGTGTCAACGACCGTCACACCGATAAATTTGAAAACCACATGGAGCTGCCTAATGGTGTCTCCTACAATTCCTATCTCATTGTCGATGAGAAGGTTGCTTTGATTGACCCCGTAGAAGCCAACTTCCTTGAGGAATACCTCTTCAAGGTGAAGTCGGTGCTGCAAGGCCGCAAGGTCGACTACCTTATTATTAATCACGATGAGCCCGACCACAGCAGCACCGTGGCCGCTGTGCTTCGCGAATATCCCGAAGTGCAAGTAGTCGGAAATGCCAAGACTTTTGCTCCTTTGGAGGCTTTCTATGGCTCCATTGATAACAAGAAAGTTGTAGCCGAAGGCGAGACTTTGTGCCTCGGCAGCCACACCTTACAGTTCTTCATGGTGCCTATGGTGCACTGGCCTGAGTCGATGGTGACCTACGAGCAAAGCAGCAAGATTGTTTTCAGCAACGATGCCTTTGGCGGCTTCGGTGCCCTTAATGGCGGCATCTTCGATGACCAAGTCAACCTCGCCTTCTATGAGGATGAGATGCGCCGCTACTACGCCAACATCGTTGGCAAAGTGGCCATGCAAGCCTTGAAAGCCATTGAGAAGCTCAGTGCCTTGGAGATTAAGATGATTGCCCCTTCACATGGTTTAGTGTGGCGTAGCAACTTGGCTTGGGTCATCGGCAAATACACCCAATGGAGCAAGCAGGAGTCGGAAGAAGGTGTGGTCATCGTCTATGGCTCGATGCATGGCAACACAGCTCGCATGGCCGAGATTGTGGCTCGTGGTGCAGCCGAGGCTGGCATTAAGGAAGTGAAAGTCTACGATGTGGCCAAGACCGAAGTATCATTCATCATGAGCGACATATGGAAATACAAGGGTGTCATTATCGGTGCCTGCGCCCATTATGCCAACATGTTCCCCAACATGACTTTATTGGTACACGAAATCAATGAGTTCAAGCCGAAAGACAAGTGCTACGGCATTTTTGGAGGCATGAGTTGGAGCGGCGGCGGCGTGAAAACCCTCGCCAAATATGCCGAGGAAGGCAAATGGAACCTGGTGACAGATAACGTCGAAGTGAAGGGCGCACCTATCCGTGAAGAGGATTGGGACAAGCTCTACAACCTAGGCAAAGCCGTTGCAGAGACTGTGAAAGCCTGACCTCTACCTTATTGTTTTTGAATTACCATTCACATATTCAATAACCTAAAAAATGATCAATTTTGATTAAGAAAGCATTCAAAGTGTTGACAGTGTGCCTCTTGGTGGCATTCATGTCATCGTGTCAGACACAGACGCAGGAGCAAAAGGTCATCAGCAAGATGCAAGCCCTTGCCGAACGTGTCGAAAACAACAAAGAGACCTACAGCGACGCTGAGTGGGACAAGGTTATCAATGAATTCAATGCGCTCCAACAGCAAGCCAAGGAATGCGAGTTCTCAAAGGAACAGATCAAAGACCTGGCCAAGGTTGAAGCTGAGCTGACCGCAGCCATCGCCAAACAAGGTGCCAAGAGGGTCGGCAGTGACATCAAGGACGCCATCGATGAAGGCAAGGAAATGCTCAATGGTGTCATCGACGGCATCAAGGAAGGCATTGGTGGTGGTGATGAGGCAACTGAAAAGTAAGCTTCTCTCCTACCCCCAAACAAAAAAAATCCCCATCTTTCGATGAGGATTTTTTTTGTTTGAGTTCGTGGCTCTTTATTCAACCACAATCTTCTGGACCTTCACATCGTTGTTGTTGATGAGGCGGAGCATGTAGACACCTGGAGCGGCATCGATGCGCTTGCTGACGCTACCGTTGATTTCTTCGTTGCACAAGATGCGACCATTAACATCGATCACTTGCAGAACGGCATCGCCTTCATTGTTGATGATCCAGTTGCCATTGTTGCAGAAGCTGAAGTTGCTTCCACCATCACTAGTGAACAATTCCTTGAATTGGTTGGAACCAGTCTTGAACACCAATTCGAAACGGTTGGGCTTTTCATTCGCCTTGGCTTCGAATTTGTAAGTTGGGTTCTGGAGCAAGTCAACATCCATACCCATCTCGCGGTCAATAAGGTGCAGGTATTGCACTCTCACATTCTCAACATCGACGTTGAAGAAGTAGGTACCGTCTTCGGCAGGTTCAAAGTTGACAGGAAGTCTGCCATTATTGCTACCAGGCACTACGGCGAAGTCCTTGTTGTCTTTGGGGATGTACATCTTGGTGTGGCTCTCGTTCAACATGAACTTGGGCAGCGTTTCGTTTTGGCCAAAACGAACGATGGCACGGTCGATGGTTCCACGTTCTTGGGCGACATTTAGAACGATTTGTTTCTTGCCTTGGTTAGGTGTGGTGCTGAAGGTCATCTCTTCTTCATCAGAATTAGCAATTACAAAAACACCTTCCATGCGTTCAATAGCACCGGTGGATGATTCGCTCATAATGTCAGAGCCGTCCTCGTTGATTCTGTAGAATGGGCGGTCAATGTAGGCCTCTTCGTTGAAGGGGTTACCCACAAGATTCCAACCTGAGAATTCGACGTTATCACCAGTCTTTTTGTACAAGGTCACTTTACCGTCACCGTTGTAACGAGGACCGACAAAGGTCAAAGTAACATCTTGGCTGTTGGCATAGAGATAACCTGTTCCAGGTTGGAGGTTTTCAAAGGAACCAGCTTTGTAGTTGCGCCATTCCAGACCATCCTCTGCATTCTGGTCGAAGGCATAGAGGTCATATTCATTTGAAGTCATGTTTAACACCTCCTCAGGACTCACCTCAGCATTAAGAGGTGAGGTAATGAGGACATAACCCCCATCTCCAGAATAGGCATCAATGTCCTTCGTGGTTGTAGTGAAGAAGGAAAGGGTTGGCATATTGTCGAAATTGTAGGTGTTTCCATACATATGCTGTGTTAAGATCTCCATATCGCAAGTCTCATAGTCATACAAGGTCTGAGTACTGTGGTCATACAACTTGAAGTGAACAGGAAGAGGCTGCTCATTCTCGTTGTCAAGTGGTTTGTAGAAAATCTCAAAGTAGGGAGTGGGGTAAGGATCTCCATAAGATTCATTAGACATCAAAAAACCGTGACCACGGTAAAACTCAGTTCCGTTAATTGTTACGAAAGCAGCCACCTCTAATGCGGCAAAATTGTCATCATGCCCAATCAGATGGTTGTCCACAGAAAACATGGCAACGAAAGGATCGTGATTCCAAAATTGATGAGAATTGATATCCTCCCAATAGGGTTCGTATTGGGCGAAAATCGAGCCGCTAAAAGCAAGTGCGGCAATTAAGAATAATACTTTTTTCATTTTCTTAGTAATTTAATGTAATACAGATTAAATATTTGGTTGCAAAAATACGAAAAACTTTTTTTTGTTGTTCATTATTTTTCCATTTTTTTGAATAGGCATTTATTGATTATTTTGCGTTCGTTCCAAAGGTGAATGTTTTGTCATCCGAAGCCGTGGATTGGTAAATGTAGCCTTGTCCAGGCTCGAGGGTTTGCACCGAGCCTCTCCAGCTAATACCGTTATAACTAGAACTACCGTCCTTCGACTTGATGACATCCCCATTAGCAGGATTGAGTCCCGAAAAAGCCTCGTCGACGGACATGCTCTCTGCGGGAAGGAATCCAATCCAATTGACGCCATTATGGATGGTGATTTCATACTCTGAAGGATTGACCGGCACACCTGACAGCGTGATTTCGCAGTCAGTGCTGACTTGGATTTGGTACATCTCACGGATGTCGAAAGGCATATTGACTGGTCTCCAATTTCCGTTGGTTAAGGAGATGGAGCCATTCTGCGACTTGATTGTGGCAGTGCCGGTGTTACCCACTGCGGCTGCGATGGCATCCTTGAGCTGGTCAAGGGTGATGTCGAGGTTGGTCGACCACCAGTTTAGGCCTGGGCTCAGCGTCACGGTCTGTTCTACCTCAGCGGCTTGCTCCTCAAAGT
>CAMHJX010000055.1 GCA_946185535.1 uncultured Bacteroidales bacterium | reverse complement strand
CGTCACCTCGCCCGCCATCACCGGCTACACACCTGACTTGGCGGTCGTTACGGGTACGATGGGTACCGAGAACGTGACGGTCGATGTCACCTACACCATCAACAGTTACACCCTCACCGTCAACTACAAGTACGCCGACGGCACAACGGCTGCCACTTCCCACACCGAGAGCGTCAACTACAACGCCACCTACAACGTCACCTCGCCCGCCATCACCGGCTACACACCTGACTTGGCGGTTGTTACGGGTACGATGGGCACTGAGAACGTGACGGTCGATGTCACCTACACCATCAACAGCTACACCCTCACCGTCAACTACCTGTATGCCGATGGCACAACGGCTGCCGCTTCCCACACCGAGAGCGTCAACTACAACGCCACCTACAGCGTCACCTCGCCCGCCATCACCGGCTACACACCTGACTTGGCGGTCGTTACGGGTACGATGGGTACCGAGAACGTGACGGTCGATGTCACCTACACCATCAACAGCTACACCCTCACCGTCAACTACCTGTATGCCGATGGCACAACGGCTGCCGCTTCCCACACCGAGAGCGTCAACTACAACGCCACCTACAGCGTCACCTCGCCCGCCATCACCGGCTACACACCTGACTTGGCGGTCGTTACGGGTACGATGGGTACCGAGAACGTGACGGTCGATGTCACCTACACCATCAACAGCTACATTATCTCTGCCTCGGCCAACCCAACCGTAGGCGGTAGCGTAAACGGTGCAGGCACTTACAACCACTTCGCGACCGCAGAACTCACCGCAATCGCCAGCACGGGTTACACCTTCATCAACTGGACCGAGAACGGAACCGTTGTATCCACCAGCCCGACTATCAGCTTCATGGTTGAAGGTCCGAGAACACTGGTCGCCAACTTCCAGCTTAACAGCTATCAGATTACGGCTATTGCTAACCCAACAGTGGGAGGCACTGCGACTGGTACAGGTACTTACAACCACTTCGAGACTTGCACATTGGTAGCTACGCCAAATGAATACTATGTCTTCACCAATTGGACCAAGAACGGCCAGGTGGTATCGGATGAAGCTACTTACACCTTCACCGTCGAGGGAGGTGGAACCTATGTGGCACACTTCACCCGTGTCAATCACCAGATCACGGCTTTGGCCAACCCGACCGAAGGTGGTAACGTTTCAGGTGAAGGTTCCTACCCACATGGTTCGTATTGCACCTTAAACGCCACGGCCAACACTGGCTATACTTTCTTTAACTGGACAAAGAACGGTGTGGTGGTTTCGAGCAATCCTTCCTATAGCTTCTCCGTGACAGAGGATGCCACATATGTGGCCAACTTCAACCTTAATAATTATACAATCACTGTTTCAGCAGACCCAACAGTGGGTGGCACGGTGTCTGGTGGTGGTGCATATCTCTTTGGCAGCAACTGCACTGTCTCTGCCTTGGCTAATGCAGGATACAACTTCACCAACTGGACGAAGAACGGCACAGTGGTTTCCTCCGATGCTACTTATACTTTCCAAGTGACTGATAATGCCAACCTCGTCGCACACTTCAGCCTCGACCATTACAACATCACCGTTTCCGTTAATCCCGAAGCTGGTGGTACTGCAACTGGTGGCGGAAGCTTCACCTATGGTGAAACTTGTAACTTGACAGCCACACCTAACACGGGTTATGCTTTCGTCAACTGGACGAAGAATGGCTCAGTGGTAAGCAACAATGCCAACTACAGCTTCACGGTTACCGATAATGGAGACTATGTGGCTCACTTCGCTGTTGCACGATACACGATTACCCTGGAGGCACAACCTGCCGAGGGTGGTAGCGTCCATGGCGCTGGAAACTACGATTATGGACATGTGGTCACTTTGCGCGCTATCGCACACGAAGGCTACGAGTTCATCAACTGGACAAGAGATGGTGCTGTCGTATCGTCGAATGCCAACTATTCTATCGTGGTGCGTGAGAATGCCGAATATGTGGCCAACTTCCGTCCTTATGTCTTTGAAATCAAAGCCAATACAGATCCCGATAACACGGGCGATATCCAAGGCGTTGGATTATTCAACTATGGCGAGACTTGCACACTGACAGTCACTCCGCACGACGATTACGAGTTCGTCAACTGGACTTTGAACGGTGAAGTCGTCTCAGAAGAAGAGAGTTTCTCATTTGTTGTGACAGAAGCACGCGAGTATGTCGCTCACTTGGAGTATGTGGAAGGCATTGATGAACAAAGCAACCTCTCGGTTACGCTGTACCCGAATCCTGCCAAGTTCAAACTGACCATTGAAGCTTCCGAACCTATCAAGATGCTTGAGATCTTCACCATCGATGGCGCTTTGGTAAGCAAGCAAGACTATTCTTCCGATAAGATTATGATCAATGTTGACACCTTTGCAAGCGGAACATACATGATCCGTCTGACCACCGACAGTGCTGTCGAAATCAGAAGATTCGTGAAAGAATAAGCGCTTTGTTTTCAAAAAACACATTTTCCCCGCCGCAAAACAATGCGGCGGGGTTTTTCTTTTTAGAAAAATGGATGCAGTATTTTTTCAAAAAAAACTATATACAGATTCACATTTTTTGTGGAAAAAAAAGATTTGAATTAATAAATTTGTATTTTTGCAGAAATAATATCATTGATAACAAAAATCATTGGCCATGAAACATCGTATACTATTATTAAATTTCCTATGTTTTTCGTTGCTCTTCGGCTTTTCATTAACCTCAAGGGCGCAAGACCGTCAAACCATAGTCGACCCGTTGACCGTTTCAGGTACGGTTGGAACCCAGCTCACGTCGTCGTGGAATAATGCCGACCTGCATTACAATTCCCCGTTTTCGACCTCTACCTACGCCAATATGACATTTAATGTCTATGGCATCAGTATCCCAATGAGTGTCAACCTGATCAACGTGAGTGCCGAACAATTCACCTTCCCTAGGCCAACTTTCACCATCAACTTCAGGCCCATTTGGAAAAAATTCACCTTCCATTTTGGTACGTCTGCCATGAATTTCTCCAACTACACGTATAATGGCATTTCTTTCGATGGTGTAGGTTTGGAATATAAGGGTGACAAGTTCCGCTTTGGCGGCTTCTACGGTAATTTCAACCATGCCACTACCTTCCGTACAGAGCTCGATGAACGCGATGCCATTCAATTCCTTTCTGACTCGTTGTTGGGCATGAACAATGTGGCCTATACCACTTTCCCACAGTTCAAACGCAAGGCCTACGCCGCCCACATAGCTGTTGGAAGCTTGCGCAACTATGTGGATCTCAGCCTTCTCCATGCTGCTGACGACTTGAATAGTTTGCCTCCTCAATGGTATATGTTAGATGGGTTATCCTTCAACGTGCTTGACACCATTAATCGCGACTCAACAATGAAAGGAAAGGAAAACTTGGCTTTGGGTTTGAAAGGGCACTTCACCATTGGCAAATGGGTGACGTTTGAGACCAACTTGGGTGCCAGTTTGTTCACCCCTGACATCACGCGCGAAGAAGTGGTGTTGGAAGAAGGAAGCAATGGAGCCGCCGTGGCCAATAATATTATAGGTGGATTAAGGAAATCGGGCCTTTATAATCTTCGTTATGGCAGTGAGATTCGCTTTGCTGGCGACGCTATGTTGAATCTGAACTTCAGTCCTGTCTCCACTACGTTCACTTACCGCTTTGTGCAACCCGACTATACCACTTTGGGAGCTAATGGATTCAACCAAAACTCCCAGACTTTCGGCGGCAACCTTTCCACATCTTTGTTCAACAGTATCGCTTTCCTGACCTTAAACGGCTATCTGCAACGTGACAATATGGACAAGAAACAACTATACACCAATCAGGTAGGTTCCTATACCGTCAGTTGGAACAATTCTTTTGGTGATAACGTGGAACTGTCCATTTTGTATAACGGCGTGACACAGAAACAACTTGATGGTGTGATGGAGGTCCCCGAAAACATTCGCATCAACCAAATCACCCATTCATTTGACCTCTCGCCCAGTTACACCCTGTCGCTTGATAACGACCATACCTTTAGCTTGAATTTCAATCTATTGCAGAATAAGAACCTCAACAAACAAATGGAAGGAATGAGTTTCGATGTCACCACTACGAGTTACGGTGTCGGATATGACGTCTATCTTACAAAGTCGAGACTCTCGCTTAGTGCCAATTACGATTATTCTCTGTCACGCTCCCCTGGCAATGACTATAACTCACACGGTCTTACAGGTGGTACCACCTACCGTTTTATTAAAACGGAGAACATGTTGCTTTCAGGCAATGCCAGACTGACGGTAGCCTATAACATTGAAAAAACAGAAGTAGAGGATCTGTCGGACTCGGAGAGGAAAGCCTTGAATTATCTCGCCCGCCGTATAGGCGCAGAAGTAGGCGCCGAAATGACCAACGACCTCTCAGTGGCTGCCCGTCTGGGTGCCACGCTCAACTACAAGGATCGTCACAATGCATCCGTGTTCTTCTCGGTCAGTAACTATAGTGATAACATCATCATCGGCCAGCACGTAGCTGTCAACACCGATATACGTCTCATGGTGGAATACAGCTATAGCTTCGCTTCACGTCTGATCAAGTCAAAAAAGCATAAATAACCCCAGAATCATAAAAAAACAAGTCTTAATATGAAACGCATTATTCGAATTCTAGTTTTGGCTATTACTTTTGTTACAGGAATAACGACCGTATCAGCTCAGACCGTTCAGGTGCTGCTAACCCAGAAGGTACCTGCCCTGCCATCAACAGCCATCAGTTATTTGGAAGGTCCATTCCGGTACTTCAACACACAGTTTATCGTGACGGGTGCAGGACCCGAAGGTCTGGATATCTTCTTCGACATGGAAATGACAGTGAATACCAGTCCGCTCTATGTACGTACCCGACCTGGTACGGTTCCTATGCTCCCTATTCACCTTTCTGAAGGAGTCAACATAATGAGAGATGACGAGTTGAATACCCAGGTTTTGATTCGTACGGAAACCAATTATGATTACAGCGACCTCATGAACGTACAACAGTTACCCGAAGGCACCTATACGATTTGCTTGGACTTCTACCGCTGGATCGATAAGGACAACCCAAACCGTGTTCCGATTACCATTGGGCCTTGTCCCACGTTCGAGATTTGCTATTCGGGCTCGGCACCCGAACTGGTGTCCCCTATGGCTGGAGCACAAATGAACTTGAATGGCAACATAGTATTGACACCTGCCAGAAAAATCAATTTCTTTTGGACTCCCGTCATCTCCAACTGTTCTGGCAGAAACACTCGCTTCAAATATAGGTTGAAGGTGGTGAAGGTGCTGAATGGCCAGAACTATCAGGATGCCATCAAGTACAATCCTACCGTCCTTTCCACAGAGGTGCGCAATACCAACCATGCAGTGTTTGACACCTTGCGTGACATCAAGGTTCAGATGGAAAGGGGAAGACTCTATGTGGCACAGGTGGAGGCCGAACAAATCAAATTCGCCAATACAACGGAAAACTTCATCATCGCCAATGAAGGGAAAAGCCAACCTATGCCTTTCTTTTGGGGCTATAGCTACGAAGACAATCTTTCCGGCTTCCTATCGGGAAGAGACGAGCCAAACATTTTTCCTCCCGTTCCCGTTGGGGTAGAAATCAACAATCCCAAAAACAAATCTTCGAGACGTTATGGCTATAGCGTCGAGGATGAAAGCGAGGAAGGAGATGAAAGCGAAGGCGTGGATGGTCTGACTCAGTGGGAAGGAGGTGTCGAAGAAGTTTCGGAATTGGATGCCATTACTGATGAGATGAAATTGCAGTACCTCGCAGGTTTTATCCAAGATGCTACCTCTGTGACTAGTCTCACGGAGGCCTATCCCGACGAACGAAAATATGTGCCTACTCCCAAGCGTTATTATGTGGAGAGTGACGGCTACTACACTGTCCCTATGACTGATGATTTAGAGGTTAGTTTTATGCCTACACGACATGAATCGCTGAAAAATGTCTCTTACACCATAGAGTTATATGAGAATATAGAAGGTGCTGACATTGACAGCATCACCTCATATGAACCACTGTTTGTAGAGGAAATTAAAGAATTACCTGATAGCTACAGCAAGATGGATAGTCATGAATTGGTAAGTCGCACCCTCAATGGATGGGGTACTGAACTGGAGCAAGGCAACCTCTACTATCTGCAACTATCAAGCTCCTATACGGTTGGTTATTGGGAATATTCGATTGCCGACACCATCTTTTACGTTAATGAAATGTTGGCAGAGCACATTCATGACACTACCATGAAAAAATTCGTGGAAGATGAGTTGACCTATTCTAACGGCGTTATGTTCCGTTGGGGTGATGATCCTGAGTCACCGGACTTCACAACACCACAATGGAAAGCCCCTGTGGACCGCACAAACGATGACATCTATGACCCGATGAACTACAGACTTCCAACTTCTGTACCCGAGATACAAAAGGCCAAAACGTTCCCTGTTACCTGGATTCCTGTCAAGGATGTGGCCAAGGGAGATACGGTGGAATATGAAGTGAATGTCTATGAGCTGAAATCTGACCAGACTTTGGAAGAAGCGCTCTCGGATAACGATGTGTTAGTCACCCGCACCGTGACCGATGCCAATGAGATTTCCGAAAACGACAAGGATTTCTTCAAGGCATTCTCGCCCAAAAAGACATACGTGATGACGCTTAGCACCATAGTTAATAGCGAGGACAACACTTATCACTTCGAGAACGGCAACAGTGCGCTTCCTATCGTATTTAAGGTAGTGAAGTAAACACTTAGCGGTGTCCTAACGCAACTAGGTTACGGGGGCGTAAATTCAAGTAAAGGATTTACGTCCCCGTTTTGTGTCTTGCCGTCTACAAGGTTTGGTTTCACCAAAGTTATTGGATTCAAAAAAAAGAACCGATCCTTGTCACAAAACGGCTCTTTCAAACGTCTTGTAAATGTAAAAGCTCCAAAGATGGACCCTGAATTTGAAAAGACATATCGAAGCTACTACCCAAAACTATTCAGGATTGCAACCAAGATGCTGCAAGACACAGAGGGTGCAAAAGATGTCGTACAAGACGTGTTCACAGCGTATTATTTCGCGATGAACAACGAAAAAGTCATTCGCGACACGAAAAACTGGCTTGTCAGGAGTACCATCAACAAGGGAATCGACTACAAACGGAAAACGGCAAGGACTGTCACGATGGAAAACCCACTGCCCGAAACAAATGAAAGGCCCCAAGACGAAGCCCCCGACATCCTCAACGCGATAGCGCATCTCAACGAGAAGGAACAAACGCTTGTCGTGCTTTACAGCGAAGGTTATTCCTACAAAGAAATTGCGGAAATGACAGGGCGCAACCTCTCTTCCATAGGGAAAACCCTGTCGAGAATCATGGATAAAATCAAAAAACACGTGCTATGAAACATTTGAACGACAAAACGATACAAAGCTATATTGACAATGAATTGCCAGAAAGCGATAGAAAGAAGGTGGAAATGCACCTCGAAAATTGTCCATCGTGCAGGCAAAGAGTCGAAGCACAACGATCTATCTCCGAAAAAATGAAGAACTCGTTGGAGACCCTGGTTCCGAATGACGTCTCAGTGCCAGAGTTCAGTTTCGGAAGGGCGACAAGACCAGAAGTGAACGTCACCCGCATTGTCTTTATCTCCTCTTTGGCAACCGCCAGTGCCATAGCGCTTATCGTGATGGCAATCAATCTGTTGTCGAAGCCCAAACCAACTGATTACATCTTCGACTTTTACACCATCGAAGATTACGACGCAAACAAACCTTCTGCCGAACAGGAATTTGCCGAGTTCAAGATGCAATTACAAACTGAAAAAACGGATATTAACCTTTAAATATCAAAGCCATGAAGAACTTATTTTTAATCATTGTATTGGCCGTTGCAACTTGTTTTAAAGTTGATGCGCAAGTGATACAACTCGTTCCCGACGAAACCTACGGTCAAGGGAACAACTGGGACAAAATCTTTGACACGTATTATGACACCTTAGATGGCCGTCCCTACGGATTACGGAAGCAACTCGTCGTTTTCGATGACGGCAAAGCCATGGTCAGCCATGCCACGAGGAACAGGTATTCCCTATTCGATGCAAACGGCAAATTCCTGAAGGATATCACCCTGTACTTCACTGACAAAGGCAAGAAGCCGCGCAACCTCCAACCCGTGGAAGGGAAGTTGGGCAACTTGTATTTCACTCGGGCCAACAACACAGGCGACATTTACCTGTTCAACGACAAAGGTCTGATTACAAAGGATCTTAAAATCAAATACCAAGCCTTAGAAATGTTGCCTTTGGACGACCACCATATCGCTATCATTGGAGGTACGTCATGGACAAAAAAATGGAGAAACCTTGTATCCATTTTGGATACAAACACAGGCAAGGATAAAATCCTTTGCGATGTATTTGAAGACATGAACACAGACCTCAAAGACAAAGGCTACTTTATTTACACAGAAAGCAAAAGGAACGACATGAAAGGCCGGTGGCAAATCGCAAAAGTCAACAACAAACTCATCGTTACAAACCCGATAGATGGGCTAGTGAGAACATACGATTTCAACGGTAACAAAATCTCTGAGAAACTATTGGATTGGGAGCCGCAAACTCTGTCCGTTAAAGAGCAGATTGCTTTGCAAAACGCACGAATTAAGGACTTGAAAGGTGAGTTACCAGGAGAAACCGATGAGAGAGTCCTTCGATATTACAACGACCTGATTACCTTTTACGAAAATGGCATCCAACACATTAAAGAACCTATCAATATGGGGTGGTTCACCATGGCCATCAAAGGCAACGAGGAGAACATCCTTTTCTTTGACGATGCAGAGGAAGCTGGCAAAAACACGTTCCATGTCTATTCTGTCAGTAAAGGGCAAAGCATTTCAACAGGCTCCTTCCAATGTGATGACTACGACCTTGCCCTAACGAAGAAGCGCTTTGTATGCCACGGAGGGTATTACTATGGCGTTCAGGTGCAGAAGAATTGTGAAGGCGTGCCGCTGCGGTTGGTGAGGTTTAAGGCAAAATAAAACCAAATTGGCCTAACAGTTACAAAAAAACTCAACCAATTGAATAACAATTGGTTGAGTTTTTTAGTATTAAGAGCCAAGTTCGAACCAGCACAACTTTGATGCTGCAATTGTAGAGAGATTCCGTTCTCCATGACAAAAAAGGATAATCCATTTATTCAATTCATTGGAATTCTTTTCAAAAAGCCATACTTTTGCATCGTAAATGATTAAATTGGGGATATTATATCTCCAAGGCAAAACAAGAACGACAACCGTATGACGCAGAGCGAAGAAGTTTTAGAACAAGGATTAATCAAGGCCTTACAGGAAATGAGCTATGAGTATGTTTCCATCAAAGAGGAAGAGAACTTGTATGCCAATTTCAAGGCGCAGTTGGAAAAACATAACCGCAAAGAGCTTGCTTCGCATGGCCGTGAGCACTTAACCGAGAAGGAATTTGACAAGATTTTGCTTTACCTTGAAGGAGGAACCCGATTTGAGAAAGCGAAGAAATTGCGTGACCTAAAAAATTTCCAGCTGGAAAATGGAGAACGCGTTTGGATTGAGTTCATTAACAAGCAGCAATGGTGCCAAAACGAGTTTCAGGTGTCCAACCAGATTACCGTAGAAGGCAGAAAGAAATGCCGTTATGATGTCACCATCCTCATCAATGGCCTTCCCTTGGTTCAGATTGAGCTAAAACGACGCGGTGTGGAATTGAAGGAAGCCTATAATCAGATCCAGCGATACCATAAGACTTCATTTCACGGATTGTTCGATTACATCCAATTGTTCGTCATCAGCAATGGTGTAAACACACGCTACTTTGCCAACAATCCCAACAGCGGCTACAAATTCACCTTCAATTGGACGGACCAAGAAAATGTGCCGTTTAACGACCTCAGTAGATTTGCCTACTTTTTCTTCGACAAATGCACTCTCGGCAAGATAATAAGCAAATATATCGTCTTACATGAGGGTGACAAATGTCTGATGGTGCTTCGACCGTACCAGTTTTATGCTGTCGAACAAATTCTTGACCGCGTTCAAAACTCCAACAAAAACGGTTACATTTGGCACACGACTGGAGCTGGCAAGACACTGACCTCATTCAAAGCGGCACAACTCGTGAGCGAAATGGACGGCATTGATAAAGTGATGTTTGTAGTTGACCGCCATGACCTTGACACCCAGACACAATCCGAGTATGAAGCCTTTGAGCCTGGAGCCGTGGACAACACCGACAACACGCGTCATCTTATCAATCGATTTAGAGGGGACAGCAAGATCATCATTACGACCATTCAAAAACTGAACTGTGCCGTCACCCGTCACTACTATAACGAGCGTATTCAAGGCGTGCGCAATCAAAAGGTCGTCATGATATTCGATGAATGTCACCGAAGCCATTTCGGCGAGTGCCACAAAAACATCGTGAAGTTTTTCAACAACCTACAGATTTTCGGTTTCACTGGAACGCCCATCTTTGTTGAAAATGCCAAACAGGAACATACTACGGCAGAGGTCTTTGGCGACTGCTTGCACCGCTATCTCATCAAAGACGCCATTGCCGATGAGAATGTGTTAGGATTCCTTGTGGAATACTACAAAGGTCAACAAGATGCCGACTTGTTCAACGAGAAAAGGATGACGGAGATAGCACAATTCATCCTCAACAATTACAACAAGTCCACCTTCGACGGCGAATTCAACGCGCTCTTTGCCATACAATCGGTGCCTATGCTTCTGAAATACTACAAGATTTTCAAGTCGTTGAACCCGAAAATCAAAATAGGCGCCGTGTTTACCTACGCATCCAACGAAAGTCAGGACGACAGCCAAACAGGCATGAATCAAGGTTTTGAAAACGAGAAAGTGACTGCTGATGAACTACAAGCCATCATGGATGATTATAACGCCATGTTTGGGACGAGTTTCACAACGGAAAACTTCAGCGCCTACTATGACGACATCAACCTTCGCATGAAGAAAAAGCGGGCCGATTTGGAGCCACTCGACCTCCTTCTGGTCGTGGGCATGTTCCTCACAGGCTTCGATGCCAAGAAACTGAATACACTTTATGTGGATAAGAACTTGGAATACCACGGCCTATTGCAAGCTTTCAGTCGCACCAACCGCGTATTGAACGAGAAGAAACGATTCGGAAAGATTGTCTGCTTCCGCGACCTCAAAGACAACGTGGATGCCGCCATCAAACTGTTCAGCAACAACCAGCCGAACGAATTCATCATACGTCCGCCTTTCGAACAGACGAAGAAGGAACTGAATGAACTTGCCATCAACTTCTTGAAGAAATACCCTAAGCCACAATACATTGACACACTGCAAAGTGAGTATGACAAGAGAGATTTTGTTCTTGCTTTCCGCGAAATCATCAAAAAACACGCCGAGATTCAAATCTACGAGGACTTCGACCCCGATGATCCCAGCCTGCTTATGACCGAACAGGAATTTGTGGATTTCAAGAGCAAATACCTCGACATCACGGTCGGCTTGATCAATCCGTCATCCAAACCGCCAACGGCAAACGAAGACATCGCTCCGTATGGCAATGACCAAACTTTGGACGACATTGACTTCTGCCTTGAGCTATTGCACAGCGATGTCATTAATGTAGCCTATATCCTTGAACTGATCGCTGACCTCAACCCAGACGAGGCTGATTATCAGCAGAAACGCCAGCACATCCTCGAAACCATGATTAAAGATGCCGTGATGCGCAACAAGTCGAAACTGATTGACGACTTCATCCGTGAAAATGTGGACGAAGACAAAGACGGTTTCCAAAAAGCCAAAGCCGATGGCTCTATTGACCTGGAAACCCGCTTGAACAACTACATCACGACAGCCCGCAACAATGCCATCCACGAATTGGCAATAGATGAAGGCATAGACGAAGAAGCGTTGACCAAGTTCATAGCAGAGCACGACTTTTTGCAGCGCGAGAAACCCGAGATCATCATGAAAGCCATCAGGGCAAAGAAAGGCCTGAAGTTGATGGAGCGCACCACCTTGTTGCGCCGCATCCTCGACCAACTCCGTGACATCATCAATACATTTAATTGGGACTAAAAACAAGATTCTACAACATGAGCGAAGAACTGCAACAGAAACTGCGCAGCCAACTTTGGACGGTTGCCAACACTTTGAGAGGGAACATGTCGGCCAGCGACTTCATGTATTTCTCCCTCGGTTTCATCTTCTATAAATACTTGTCGGAGAAAATCGAGCTTTACGTCAACGATGAGTTGGAAGCCGACGGAACCACTTTCCAAGAAGTGTGGAAAAGCAATGATGAAGCCCTGAAAGAGGAAATCAAAGCCTTATGCGTTGAGAGCCTGGGATATTTCGTTGACCCTGCCTTCCTGTTTTCCACCATCATTGAGGCTATCAGACGCAAAGAGAACATATTGCCGCAACTGGAACGCTCCCTAAAAAAGATTGAGGATAGCACCATAGGCCAAGAAAGCGAAGACGACTTTGGCGGCCTGTTTTCCGACATCGACCTTGCTTCGCCAAAACTTGGCAAAACCGCCGACGACAAGAACCGTCTGATTAGCGATGTACTTATGGCACTCAATGGCATCGACTTCGGATTGGAAGAGGCCAGCGACATCGATATCTTGGGTGATGCCTACGAATATATGATTGGACAGTTTGCAGCCGGAGCAGGCAAGAAAGCAGGCGAGTTCTACACGCCACAAGAGGTCAGCCAGATACTTGCTGAAATCGTCACTACGGGAAAAACCCGCCTGAAAAACGTCTATGACCCCACCTGCGGTTCTGGTTCCCTGTTGCTCCGCACCGCCCGAAGTGGCAAGGCCGACAGCATCTATGGTCAGGAAAAGAATCCGACAACCTTCAACCTCGCTCGAATGAACATGCTTTTGCATGGGGTGAAATACAACAACTTTGACATTCAAAATGGTGATACGTTAGAAGCTGATGCTTTTGACGATCAGCAATTTGATGCGGTGGTGGCCAATCCGCCATTCTCTGCCGAATGGAGTGCAGCCCAAAAGTTCAACAACGATGACCGTTTCAGCAAGGCGGGCGTATTGGCTCCGAAGTCGAAAGCCGACTATGCTTTTATCCTTCACATGATTTACCACCTTAACGAGGGTGGCACCATGGCTTGCGTGGCTCCGCATGGCGTGCTGTTTCGTGGTGCAGCCGAAGGCAAGATCCGCCAGTTCCTCATTGAGAAGCGCAACTACATCGATGCCATAATCGGTCTGCCAGCCAACATTTTCTACGGCACCAGCATCCCGACTTGCATCCTCGTCATCAAGAAATGCCGCGAGGAGAACGACAACATCCTCTTCATCGATGCCAGCAAGGACTTTGAGAAAATCAAGACGCAAAACAAGCTTCGTCCAGAACATATCCAAAAGATTGTCGAAACCTACCGCGAGCGCAAAGAGATTGAGAAGTACAGCCACTGCGCCACTATGCAGGAAATCATCGACAACGACTACAACCTCAACATCCCTCGCTATGTGGACACTTTCGAGGAAGAGGAACCTATCGACATCCATGCCGTGATGAGCGAAATCAAGGCGTTGGAAGCCAAACGTGCCGATTTGGACAAGCAAATAGAAGTATATATGAAGGAGTTGGGGATTGTTGAATAACTTTCAAGGTCAAAAATTGTGACCTTAAAAATCAGAACAGGCATGGCAAAGAAAACAAAAGATACAGAGTCAGTTAAAGTTGTCACAAAACAGGACAACCCCAAATTGGATGTCGCAATTTGCGACATAGAGCAAATCCGTATAGAACCATTGATACACCTCATTAGAGAACAACAAGTGATACTTGATCGTGATTTAGCCTTGTTGTATGGTGTTGAAACACGGAGACTTAACGAACAGGTTAGACGTAATATTGAAAGGTTTCCTGAAGATTTCATGTTTCAACTCACCCATGAAGAATTTGAAAATTGGAAATCGCAATTTGCGACATCCAATTCCATAATAATGGGTGCGCGAAAACGCCCATACGCTTTCACTGAAAGCGGAATAGCCATGCTTAGCAGTGTCTTACGTTCACCTACTGCCATCGAAGTAAACATACGAATTATGAGGACTTTCGTCACCATGCGTCATTTCCTCGCCAGTAACGCCCAAGTATTTCAACGTCTTTCCAACATAGAATACCACCAAATAGAAACGGACAAGCGCATCGATGAAGTGTTCAAGCGGCTGGATGCCAACACACAGCCGCAACAAGGCATTTTCTTTGATGGGCAAGTGTTCGACGCCTACCAATTTGTCAGCGACCTGGTGCGAAAAGCAAAGAAAGCCATTGCTCTGATTGACAATTATGTGGATGACACCGTGCTAACGCTACTTGACAAGCGGAACAACGGCATTGCGGCCACCATCTATACCCAGCACATCAGCCAGCAACTGCAGTTGGACATCGACCGACACAACGCCCAATACCCTATGATTGAGGTGAAACGTTTCAACCGTGCACACGACCGCTTTTTGCTCATCGATGACGAAGTGTACCTTATTGGAGCCTCCATCAAGGACTTGGGCAAAAAGTGGTTCGCCTTCACCCTAATACACGACACCACAACGGAAGAACTCATCAACAAAATCCAAGAAGCATGACCACAGATAAGAAAGATAGAATCCCCAATGCCCCCG
>CAMHJX010000054.1 GCA_946185535.1 uncultured Bacteroidales bacterium | reverse complement strand
ACACCGTGGTTTGTAGGGCTGTCACACCGTGGTTTGTAGGGCTGTCACACCGTGGTTTGTAGGGCTGTCACACCGTGGCAGCCGCAGCATTGTTTTTCGCTGCGGCTGCCGTAATACGACAGCCCTACAGTCCACCGCAATGCGACAGCCCTACAAATTTCCATAAAAATGGGGAATGATTGTGTTTTTATATATCTTTGCCCCAAATTTATTACGAAAAAAACATGGAAGGATACAAGAAATGCCCTTATTGCGGCGAGGAAATCCCTGAGAGCGCTACGAAATGTATGTATTGCACGGCTTGGGTGAACGAGCCACAAGCTGCAACTCAAACTCAACACGTTTCTGCTCAACCTCAACCTGTTCAAGTGCAAGAACAGCCTCAGCTAGTTAGCCAGAAAAACGGTTTCGGGAATGCAGGTCTCGTGTTGTCCATCCTCGGTTTGGCACTCTTTTGGATACCATTGGTGAATTTGGTTCTTTGGTTCCTTGGTTTGCTGTTCTCGTTTATTGGGGTCTTCAGGCGTCCCAAGGGTAAAGCCATCGCAGGATTAATCATTTCCGGGGTCTGTGCCGTGTTTCTCATCGGTATTGGAGCTTCGATTTTTGAGTTAGACCTCTTTGAGGATTTGTTTGATGATTTTGAGGATTTGTTCGATACGGTTGCTTTATAATTTGTTTTTTGCCTAAACCACCTGCGCTTTTCAATCGTTTTTCTGAGGCTGCAAACGAAATTTTTTCTAATTTTGCACTCAATTATTCAAGAAAGCAGCCAACCATGCCAATTTCTTTGTTAGACAGCGTAAAATCCATTGAAAGGCAATACTTTACAGGTGAGGAACCCGTTTTGGTCATGTGCTCCGACAAAAACGCTTATATCTGTAAGTATATGCGTTCGCCTTTTGCTGCGTACAAATTGGTTTGTGAACTGATTGGCGCACAAATGGCCATGGCATGGCGACTTAATACGCCAGAAATTGCTTTTGTGAGAATTAGACCTTCCCATTGGTCAAAAGGAAGCAATACAGCTTTGTCGATCGGGAGCAAAAAAATGGACGGTGTTGTCGACGTTACGCCATCAACTAACAGAGAAGTGAAATCGTCGACAAAGATATTGATGCAACTCTTGAAAATCGCATTGTTCGACTTTTGGATGGCCAACGAAGACCGAAACGCCAACAATGCAAATTTGCTATACGATGTGGAACGGGAGGACTTGGTTTCAATTGACTATGGGTGCATTTTCAACACCGCCACTTTTGAGTTTCCATTGTCTCAATTGACCTCAACGGATACCATTCTTTATTCCGACATGTTTCAACACTTGACCCAAGAGAGGTCAACTTCTTCACTTGAAGCAATGGTAAAGCCTTTGAAGTCATACTACTTGGTTTGTGTCAGCCATAGCCGACAGTTGTCCATGCAGATTGTCGATGCCGTTCCTAAAGAGTGGAATGTACCTGCTGATATTGTAAAGAATAAGGTAAACCAACTTTTTGAGCCAGAATGGGTTGAAGGCGTTTGGAATAACTTCACTGAATGTTTGAAAGAAAATATTGGAAAATGAATAGTTTAAGATACAGCATTATTTACGCAGTGATTCGTCCGGAAATCTCGGAGCAGCTGAGTGTCGGGCTTATCATAGTTGACAATCAAGGTATTGAAGTGCGTTATTCGCAGAAAAAATTGAGCCTTTTGCAGGGCATTTTTTCTGAGAAGGAATCAAAGTTCATCTCAAGGGTGATCAATTCATTGCAAAGAAACAAAAGTTTGAATTCAGTGGACGCTGTTAATTATTTGACGCGATACTCCAACAATTTGATAACGGTTTCGCCTTTGCAAACCATCGAAATTGAAGCATCCGAGCAAAGTAAGAACTGGTTGTTCCGCAATTATGTTTATGATAGTACACAAAAAGTTGGCAAACGAGCGTAACTAGAGGTAAAATGAAAAACATCCGAAATTTTTGCATCATTGCCCATATCGACCATGGCAAATCGACCTTGGCCGATAGGCTTTTGGAACTGACCCATACGCTCAACGACAAAGAACTCGTCGACCAGGTGCTCGACGACATGGACCTTGAGCGCGAGCGCGGCATCACCATCAAGAGCCACGCCATCCAGATGAAATACAACTACAAGGGCGAGGAATATACCCTCAACCTTATTGATACTCCCGGCCACGTTGACTTCTCCTACGAGGTGTCGCGCAGCATCGCGGCCTGCGAAGGCGCCCTGCTGGTGGTAGATGCCACACAAGGCATTCAGGCCCAGACCATTGCTAACCTTTATTCTGCTCTTGAACATGACCTCGAAATCATCCCCGTGATGAACAAGATCGACATGGACAGCGCCATGGTTGACATCGTGGAGGACCAGATGGTGGACCTCTTAGGCTGCGACCCTTCAGAAATCCTGAAGGTCAGTGCCCGAACGGGTGAAGGTGTGCCCGCTGTGCTCGATGCCATCGTTGAACGCATTCCTTGTCCCAAAGGCGACCCCGAAGCTCCACTTCAAGCCCTCATCTTCGATTCTGTGTTTAACTCGTTCCGTGGTATCATCGCCTATTTCCGCATCATGAACGGCACCCTGCATACCAACGACTTGGTGAAGTTCTTCGCCACGGGCAAGGAATATAACGCCGACGAAATTGGTGTGCTACAACTGAAGCAAGTGCCTAAGAAAGAGCTCTCTGCGGGCGATGTGGGCTACATTATCTCGGGCATCAAGACCTCGAAGGAGGTCAAGGTGGGCGACACCATCACGCATGTCGAAAGACCTTGCGCCGAACCAGTGGCGGGCTTCGAGAATGTGAAACCCATGCTGTTCGCGGGTATCTATCCCGTCGATGCAGACGACTACGAAGAACTGCGCGCTTCGTTGGAGAAGTTGCAGCTCAACGACGCTTCCCTCGTTTGGGAGCCTGAATCCTCGGCGGCATTGGGCTTCGGCTTCCGTTGCGGCTTCTTGGGTCTGTTGCACATGGAGATTGTGCAGGAACGCCTCGACCGCGAGTTCGATATGGATGTCATTACCACGGTGCCCAACGTCTCGTTCAAGTGCTTCAAGACTGACGGAGAGATGATTGAGGTGCATAACCCCAGCGGATTGCCCGAGGTGACGAAGATTGACCACATCGAGGAACCATATATCCTCGCGCAAATCATTTCGAAGAACGACTTTACTGGCCCCATCATGACGCTCTGCATCGACCGTCGTGGCGTGCTGAAGAACCAGGTCTACCTCTCCACCGACCGCGTGGAACTGACCTTCCAAATGCCGTTGAGCGAAATCGTCTTCGACTTCTACGACAAACTGAAATCCATCTCGAAGGGCTATGCCTCCTTCGACTACCATATTGCCGGCTATCAAGATGCCGACTTGGTGAAGCTCGACATCATGCTCAACGGCGAGTCTGTTGATGCCTTGTCGACCTTGATTCACCGCGGCCATGCCTACGACTTCGGTCGCCGCATGTGCGAGAAACTGAAGGAATTGATACCAAGACACCAGTTCGACATCGCCATCCAGGCGGCCATCGGCGCGAAGATTATCGCCCGCGAGACGGTGCGCCAGGTGCGTAAGGATGTGACGGCGAAGTGCTATGGCGGTGACGTCTCCCGTAAGCGCAAGTTGCTGGAGAAACAGAAGGCTGGTAAGAAACGCATGCGTCAAATCGGCAATGTCGAGGTGCCGCAGTCGGCGTTCCTTGCCGTCTTGAAACTGGATTAAGTCTCTGGATTGCTTCGTTCCTCGCAATGACGCAAAGCGTGTTTGACTCTAAACTCTAAACACTAAACTCTAAACTAAATGTCCGACCTCCAATATCAAATAGCATTGACACTCCTCCCTGGTATCGGTGATATCAGCGGGAAGAAATTCGTGCAGTATTGCGGTAGCGCTGAGGCCATCTTCAAGGAGACGCGCAAGTCATTGGAGAAGATCACAGGGATGCGTGAGGCCTCCATCGATGCCATCTGCAAGCCCAAGGAATACCTGAAAAGGGCTGAGGAGGAGATTGAATTCGTCGAGAAGAATGGCATACAGCCTTTGTTTTTCCTTGATTCTGACTATCCACGCCGTTTGTTGCAATGCGATGACGGACCGATGATGCTGTATTACAAAGGCAAGGCCAACCTCAACGCCAACCGAGTGGTGGCCATAGTTGGCACCCGCAACATTACCGAATACGGCAAGGAAAACTGCCTCCAGTTGGTGGAGGATTTGAAGGATGACAATGTGCTGATTGTTAGTGGATTGGCGTATGGTGTCGACACCTGTGCCCACAAAGCTTCCGTGAAGCAAGGCATCCCGACCGTAGGCGTGATGGGCAGTGGAATGCAACAAATCTATCCCGCGCCTAACAAAAAGTTGGCTGCTGATATGGTGGAGCAAGGTGGCGGCATCCTGACGGAGTGCATGAGTGGCACCTTGCCTGATCGCGAGAACTTCCCGCGCCGCAACCGCATCATCGCGGGCATGGCTGATGCCGTGGTGGTGATTGAGTCGGCGATGAAAGGCGGCTCGCTTATCACAGCTGATTTGGCCAACTCTTACAGTCGCGATGTGTTCGCTTATCCTGGCCGTGTGTTGGACATCTACAGCCAAGGCTGCAACTACCTCATCCGCACCAACCGCGCTCACCTCATGGAGAGTGTGCTCAATCTGCGTTACATCATGCGTTGGGACTCAGAGTCGAAGAGCGAGAAACAAACGGCCATGTTCCGCGAGTTCACCGCTGAGGAAAAGCTGGTCATGGACTGCTTTGGCGCGAATGCCATGGTCAGTCTCGATGACATCATCGTGAAGACCGAGCTACCGACCACGAAAATCGCAGCCATTCTGTTGACCTTGGAATTTGACGGCGTGCTGATGGCCATGCCGGGCAAAAGATATCAGAAATGTTAGGCAAGGTTATCAAATCGACGGGCAGCTGGTATATCGTCCTTGATGAAACGGGACGACAGTGGGAGTGTCGACTGCGCGGCAAGATCCGTTTGGATGGCATCCGAAGCACCAATCCTGTGGCCGTGGGCGACAATGTGGAGTTTGAGCAGGAACCTGGCAAGGAAACGGGCGTCATCAAGAAGATTGAGCCTCGCGATAATGTGATTGTCCGCCAGTCGGTCAACCTGAGTAAGGCCTCGCACATCATCGCCGCCAATGTCGACTTAGCCATTGTGGTGGCTACCATCGCCCAACCGCGTACCTCCACGGGTTTTATCGACCGTTTTCTGGTCACTGCCGAAGCCTACCACATCCCCGCTGCGCTGATTTTCAACAAGTGCGACCTATACACTGATGAGCAGATAGTGGAGTTGTGTGTGTTGATGGAATACTACCAAAGCCTTGGTTATACCTCTTTCGGTGTTTCTGCCAAGACAGGCTTCCAAATCGACCAACTGAAAGACTTGATGAAAGATAAGATTTGCCTATTCTCGGGTCATTCCGGCGTGGGCAAGTCGGCTTTAGTAAAAGCCCTCGATCCCTCTTTGGATGTCCGCATCGGAGCCATCTCCGACTACCATGAAAAAGGCAAGCATACCACCACCTTCGCCGAGATGCACCATCTTGATTTCGGTGCTTGGATTGTGGATACCCCTGGCATCAAGGAGTTTGTGCTGTATGACCTTGAGAAAGAAACCTTGGCACAGCGTTTCCCCGAGATGAGCAATTTGATGAGCGAGTGCCGTTTTGCCAACTGCACCCATACCCACGAGCCAGGCTGTGCGGTGAAAGCAGCCGTTGAAAACGGAGACATCGCTGACTGGCGTTATGTGAATTACATCCGCATGATGACCGACGAAAGCCATGATTCAGTAAAAGAAGAAGGAATATGAAAACCATCGCCCTATTTGGAAAGACCCTTGTCCCCGAAAACGGGGAATATATGAAGCAACTATTCAAGGAACTGGCTGGTAACCAAGTTGAAATCGTTGTGTACCAGCCTTTTGCTGACATTGTCGCCGCCTATGTCCCCGAAGGCGTGCGATACACAGTCTTCCATTCCCATGAAGACTTGAAAGCCGATTTGCTGTTTTCCATCGGTGGCGACGGTACCATCCTTGACACGGTGCCCTTTGTCCTCGACTCGGGCATTCCCGTGTTGGGCATTAATTTGGGACGCTTGGGTTTCCTTTCCAGTATCTCAAAGAATGAGATTGTTAATGCGGTCAACAGCGTGCTCACTGGCGATTACACCGTGGAGCAACGCACACTTTTGGAATTGGTTTCGCCCGAGAAGGTCTTTGACAATGTGAAATATGCCCTCAACGAGTTGAATGTCATCCGTAATCCTGAACATAGCCTATTGGCAATCAAGGTGTTTGTCGATGATGTGTATCTCAATACCTATTGGGGCGACGGCATCCTTTTGGCCACCCCGACAGGCTCCACGGCATATTCGCTGAGTGCTGGAGGCCCCATCATCGCTCCGAATGCCAAGAATTTTGTCATTACCCCTATCGCCACGCACAACTTAACGGTGCGTCCTGTGGTCATCCCCGACGACAGCACCATCCGCATCCAAGTGGAGGGAAGAGAGAAGAAATTTGTCTTCAGCATGGACTCAAGGAGTTGTACCTTAGACACTTCCGTGCAATTGGAGGTGCGCAAGGCAGGCTTCTGCCTCAATCTGGTCAGGATGCGTGGCGAGGACTTTTTCGGCACCATTCGCAACAAATTGATGTGGGGCAAAGACAATAGAAATTGATTTCTGTCGTTTTCATTGGAAAAATTCATACCTTTGCACGATAGAATTATGTGGAGAAAAATTCGTTTATTACTGATAATCAGTGGTTTGATTGCTGCTGTAAATGCCAATGCCCAATTTGATGACCCCAAGACGATTGAAGTGGGGCCTCATGTGGGCGTGAGTTATTACATGGGCGACCTCAATCCGACTTTGCCTTTCGCCATGGCCGACTTGCAATATGGTGGCCTCGTGCGCTTCAATTACAACAACCGTTGGACATTCCGTGCCGACTATGCATATGCCACGGTGAAGGCAGATGACAAAATCATCAAATGGCGTCCTGAGCGCGAACTGAACTTCCTGAGTAAGATACACGACCTCAGCTTTGTGGCGGAGTTTAACTTCTGGGAGTATTATACCGGCAATCCGAAAAAGAATGTCTCGCCTTATATCTTTGGCGGCGTTTCGGTGTTTTATTACATAGCGTATGCTAATGTTGG
Organism: uncultured Bacteroidales bacterium; assembly: GCA_946185535.1. Classification (GTDB taxonomy): domain Bacteria; phylum Bacteroidota; class Bacteroidia; order Bacteroidales; family F082; genus Limimorpha. Next base: position 7,849 of record CAMHJX010000054.1, on the reverse strand, counting down.
CGGTACCTTGGTTGACTTGAGTGACTATAAGACAGAGTCGTTACCTACTGATCCCAAGTGGTATGACCAGGCTTTTGGTAAAACTAGTCCCATCGGCATCTCCATTCCTTTTGGTATGGGTGTGAAGTTCGCTCTTTCCCGCCACATGGCTGGCACGGTGGAGTGGCGCATGCAGAAGACTTTCACCGACTATCTTGATGATGTGGGCACGGTGTATCCTGCCGACGACCAACATGCCACTGTTATTGTAGACAACATGTATTATGACCTGACTGACCCTACGGCGACGCCTTCGGGAATACCGGTGAATGCCAGCGGACATCCTACATCTAATCCTGACGGAATCTACACAAAAGACCAACAGCGCGGCAATTCCACCTTTAACGACTGGTTCGGCATGGCGCGTGTGTCGCTGACTTGGAAATTCAATTTGCCCGACGGAAGGGGCTGTAACTTAAGCAAATTCTAACTATGGAACTGAAAGACCAACTGATGCAACAAATAGACCGCGAACGCTTGCCACAGCATGTCGCGATTATCATGGACGGTAACGGGCGTTGGGCCAAGGAGCGAGGGAAAGCCCGCCTCTTTGGACATCAAAGTGCCATACAGTCGGTGCGCGAAGTGTCGGAGGGATGTGCAGAGTTGGGCGTGGGATTCCTGACCTTGTATGCCTTCTCCACCGAGAACTGGAACCGTCCTTTGGCTGAAGTCAGCGGACTGATGTCTTTGTTGGCGACGACCATCACTAAGGAGGTTATCACGATGAACAAGAACAGCATCAAGTTGAACGCCATAGGCGACCTGAAGAGCCTGCCCAAAGCCAACTACGACCAGTTGATGCAAGCCATCGAGGACACAAGCCACAACACCCGCATGGTGCTGACTTTGGCCTTGAGTTATTCGGGTCGTTGGGACTTGAAGCAAGCCACGCAGCGCATGGCACAAGATGTGGCTGCGGGTAAACTGGTTCCTGATGCCATCGACGATGCGACGATTTCGTCTTACCTTTCCACTTATAATATGCCTGACCCCGAGTTGCTCATTCGTACCAGTGGCGAGGAACGCATCAGCAACTTCCTGCTGTGGCAGTTGGCTTATTCCGAACTTTATTTCACGCCCAAGTACTGGCCTGACTTCCGTAAGGCCGACCTTTATGAGGCGATTTTGAACTATCAACACCGTGAACGCCGCTTTGGAAAGACCAGCGAGCAAGTAACGAAATAATGATTGAAAGAAGAATTATGCGATTGAGATATTTACCTATAATGCTGTCTCTTGTGGCTCTGTTGGGCTTCGGGAGCAGCGTTTTTGCCCAAATCCAAATCGGCGACGACCTATCGGAGATCGACTATGCCCGACCGCAGAAATACGAAATTGGCGGTGTGGTCGTCGAAGGTGCCAAATATGTCGACGGCTCCATGCTGAGCATGATAGCCAATCTGAGGGTGGGAGAGACCATTTCCATCCCTGGCGATGAAATTTCGAATGGCATTCGCAAGATTTGGGAACAAGGTCTGTTTGAGGATGTGGCCATCAACGCTACCGACTTTGTGGGCAACAAGGTCTTCCTGCAAATCGTCATCAAGGAGAAACCGCGTGTTTCGAGATTTTCTTTCAACGGCATCAAGAAGAGTGAGGCCGATGACATCCGCGAAAAGATCAATTTGTCGCGCGGTGATATCGCTACTGAGCATTTGATAACCAAGACTACCCGCATCATCGAGGATTTCTTTTATGACAAGGGCTATCTCAATGTGGACATCGACATCGAACAAAAGCCCGACACTGTGCGTGAAAACTATGTTGACATGGTAATCAATGTCAACAAGGGTGAAAAGGTCAAAATCGGTAAAATCAATGTGATTGGCAATGAGAACCTTTCAGAAGGTCAGATTCTTTCGGCTATGAAAGAGACCAAGCAGCGTGGCCATTTCGATCCGTTGAATCCTCTTGGTCCGACCATTGTGAATGCCATAGCAGATGTGGTGACGCTGCATCCCTTGAGAGCCATCAATGGCATAGAGGAATATTTCTATGATAACTACCGCCCGCGCATCTTCAAGGCCTCGAAGTACATGGAGAAGAACTACGAGGATGACAAGAAGCTCATTATCGACAAATACAACGCCAAGGGCTATCGCGATGCGCGTATCGTCCGTGACTCAGTGTATCGTATAGATGATAGGAACTTGGGCATCGACCTTGTCATTGATGAAGGCAACAAGTACCACTACCGCAACATCACTTGGACGGGTAATACGAAATACACCGCCGAAACCCTCAATTCCATTTTGGGCATAAAGAAGGGCGATGTATATAATAAGGAGTTGCTCGACAAGAACCTGAACTATAGTGAGACCAATCTCGACATCAGCTCGCTGTATATGGACGACGGCTACCTCTTCTTCCGCGTCGATCCTGTGGAAGTAGCCGTTGAAAACGACTCAATCGACATGGAAATACGTCTTACTGAGGGCAAGCAGGCTCGTATTAGCAACATTTCTTTGGTGGGTAACTCGAAGACATACGACCATGTAGTGCTGCGTGAACTTTATACCCGTCCAGGACAGCTCTTCAGCCGTAGCGATGTGGTGCGCTCTGTGCGTGAATTAGCCACCCTGGGCTTCTTCAACCAAGAGTCAATCAATCCTGATGTGCAGCCCAATCCTGCCGACAATACTGTTGACATCAAATATTCCGTGGAAGAGGCCGCTTCTGACCAAATCCGTTTTTCGGCTGGTTTTGCCGCAGGTTATCTGATGCTGGAGGCAGGCTTGCAGTTCTCCAACTTCTCGATGCGCAACATCTTCAACAAGAAGGCTTGGCGGCCTTTGCCGATGGGCGATGGCCAGAAGCTTTCGCTGAGTGTGAGTACCTTGGGTAGGTATTATCTTTTGTATAATATTTCGTTCACAGAGCCTTGGCTGGGTGGCCGCAAGCCTAACTCTCTGACGGCTTCATTTTACCAAGCATTCTATTCTAACAACTACGAGAAGACAAGTGAAAAATATGGTTGGTTCAACATGACGGGTGGTACCATTGGCTTGGGCCGTCGCTTGACCTGGCCCGATGACTACTTCTCTTTGTATCAAGGACTCAACTTTAAACGATACAAGCTGAATAACTATACATCGACATTCCTTTCCGTGGGTGATGGCAATGGTGCCTTTAACCTGCTTAGTTATAACTTTGTGCTGTCACGTAACTCGGTGAGTCAACCTCTGTATCCGCGTAACGGTTCCGAGTTCCAATTGGGACTTGAAATTACGCCGCCTTATTCGTTGCTTGCAAACAAGGACTATTCTAGTCTTTCTGAGAACGAGAAGTACAAGTGGATTGAGATGCACCGCTGGACCTTTAAGGCGGCTTGGTACACCGAACTTTATGAGAAACTCGTGATGATGACCCGCGTGCGCTTTGGCTATCTGGGTCACTACAACAACCAAATTGGCCCCACGCCTTTCCACCGTTTCTTCATGGGTGGCGACGGCCTGTCCAACTATTCGTTCGACAGCCGCGAACTCGTCGGAATGCGTGGCTATGCCAACAACTCACTCACGCCAGGTTTTTACAGCAATTCCGGGTCGGGAGGGAATGGCGGCAATCTTATGACGAAGTACACCTTGGAGTTGCGTTACCCGCTCTCGTTGAACCCGCAGGCCACTATCTATGCCTTGACCTTCTTGGAAGCAGGTAACTGTTGGCTCGGTTTCAATAACTTCAACCCGTTTGATGTGAAGCGCTCGGCTGGTGTCGGCGTGCGCATCTACTTACCCATGTTCGGCTTGCTTGGCCTCGACTGGGGTTATGGCTTCGACGATGTTTATGGCACCGCAGGCAACAACCACAGCCAGTTCCACTTCTCCATCGGCGGCTCCATTGATTAGTTTAGAGTTAAGTGTTTAGAGTTTAGAGTCAGTGGTTAGTTGAGAGTTGCTAGTTAGGAGACGCTTTTTGTCATTGCGAGGAACGAAGCAATCCAGTATTTGGAATCTTTGAATTTTTGAATTATTGTAAATCCGTTTTTGGAACGATTATTGATAAACCCAACAGAAAAAACAATTAGAAACTCAATAAGAAAATGAAAGCATTTAAAACCTTGATCTTGACCGCTGCCTTGGTTTGTGGCGGCATTATGACTGCCAACGCGCAGCTTGGCGGTGGACAGAAAATCGTCTATGTCGATTCGGAATACATCATGGAAAACATTCCCGAATACGGTGACGCACAGGAAGAACTGAATGCCATGTCGGATAAGTGGCAGAAAGAAGTGAAAGCCATTTACGATAAGGTGTCGGAAATGTACAGCAAGTACCAAACCGAGATGTTGCTTCTTTCGGAAGACCAGAAACGCGCCCGCGAGCAGGCCATCGTCGACAAGGAACAGGAAGCCAAGAATTTGCAAATGCAGTATTTCGGCTCAGAAGGCCAGCTCTATCAAAAGCGTGCTGAACTCATCCAGCCCATCCAAGAGAAGGTCTACACGGCCATGAAGGAATTGGCCCAAACCAAAGGCTATGCCTTCATCCTTGACTTGGCTTCGGGTACCTCGGTGCTGTATGCCAGCGACAAGAACGATGTCAGCGATGATGTGCTCGACCAACTCGGCAATGTGATGCAGACAGTGCGTCGCGAGAATCGTCGCAAGACTACTGCAACCGTTGGTACTACTGGATCTAAGGGTGCCAGCGCAGGAAGTAAAGGCACCAGTACGGGAGCTAAGAGCCTTAATACCGGTTCGAAAGGCGAATCGAAAACCAAGGCTGGTGGCGGAGGCGAGACCAAAACGGAGAAAAAGAAGAATTAACTGAATAATCTCCAAAGAACACAGATTTTTTGTATCTTTGCGGCTCGTTAGACCAACTAATAATCGGATAAATCATTAAAAGTCAATAAAATGAAAAGAGTATTCAAAGTTTTGTTTTTGGGTGTGGCGCTCTTTATGTTGAGTGGCGTGGCAAATGCCCAAGTGAAGATTGCACATGTCAATACGGCAGAAATTCTCGATGCCATGCCTGATAAGGCCAAGGCTGAGAAAAACCTGGAGAAGTACTATGACGAATTGCAGAACCAACTGCAGGCTATGGCAAAGGAATACCAGACCAAGATGCAGGATTACGAAGCCAACCAGGCTACCATGTCGAATCTGGTGAAACAGTCGAAGGAGAAGGAAATCGTTGACCTTCAGACACGCATCCAGCAGTTCCAAGTCAATGCTGAGAATGAATTCGAAGCCAAGCGTGCCGAGTTGCTGAAGCCCATGCTCGACAAGATTCAGAATGCCATCAACACGGTGGGTAAGGAAAAAGGTTATACCTACATCCTCGACCTGGCCACGGGTGCTGCCGTCTATGTGGGCGACAATGCCGTTGATTGCACTAAGGATGTAAAAGCCAAATTGGGCATCACCAAATAAGGATTGTTGAAATCCGAACCAACAAAACAGCCGACTCAGTTGAGCCGGCTGTTTTATTGTTATTTGATGCTCTCTCGTTTGACTTTCGCGAACCGTAGTAGCTTGAGGATGCCCAAGGGTTTGTGGTCGTCCTTGTTGGCGAGGTTGAGGTAGAGTCCGAATTTCTTCGCAATCGGGATTTTGAAGGTCTCGACGAACTCGATAAGGGTGCCATCAGGGTCTTCCACGTATGTGAAGTGACCGTTGGCGTCGCCCATGCCGAAGTCAGCGCCGCTGTCGCACACGAAGGGATGTCCCATGGCTTCGGCCTGCTCCTTGACGGCGTCCATGTGGCGCACATCAAAACAGAGGTGGATATAGCCCGGGTCGCCCCAATAACGGCCTTCATAGAGTTTCTTGCCTGGTGCATCAACGCTTTGGATGAGTTCGAGATGTGATGTGCCCATGATGCGGCTCAACGGTCCTTCGATGGGCTTTGATCGCTCCAAAATGACACGACGCAAAGTGCCTTTGCCGCCTTCAATGGCTTGAAAGTCTTCGAAGACGCCAGTCTGGTCGAAGACCACCTTGTCGTATTCCAACAACTGGGTGTAGAAGGGTAGGGAACGGTCGATGTCGCTCACACCGATGACGGCACCGTTGGCACCACCCGTGGTTTTTTTCTCGTCGATGAAGACATAGTCGTCTTGTTCCAACTGGAAGAGGTTACCGTAGGGGTCTTTCATGAAGAACTCCTTTTGTCCGGCAGGTGAAGTCATGACCGGACTGATGACGTCGAGGCCTTTATTAATAAAGGTGTTGTAGGCCGTTTCGATGTCGGGGGTCTTCACCTTGGCGATGAGGATGCCTAAGTCGCCAAGTTTGACAGGCTCTTTCAGATAGTTGAGCTCGCGTCCCTTAGGCTGCCAAATCTCGAAGCCGCCGCCGCCACGGATGTTGACGGCGATGCCAGAGCGACGGGGCTGGGGCTTGCCGCCCGTGTAGGGAAGCATGCGCTCCGCCACGCCTTCATCGTCGACAATCTTGATCTCGAAGCCGAAGTTGTCGTAATACCATTTCCAGGCCTCCACGAAGTCGTTGACTCCGATGCCCACTTGTTGTATGCCGCAGATTACTTTTTCTTTCATGGTGGTTTGTTTTTGAAGGGAGATTCCCTTTGGGAATGGAGTGCTGTTTGTGGGTTAATTTGCGGCGGTTTATGACGTTTGCTGCATGTACAACTATTTTGCCGCCGCAGGGAACATAATGCTATCACTCCATTCCCCGTAGGGGAATCTCTTATTATGTTGCCGAAATTTTTCTAGATAGTTTATAATACAAAGGTAAGCAATATTTATGGATATGCGCCATCAGCAGTTCGGTACGCCCGATGAGTTTGCGGTGCTTCTGCCGTTTGATGGCTCGCACGGCGATAGCACCGCATTTCTCTACACTGAGTCCGTTGGCTTGTCCTGCATCCATTTTGGCGTGGGCAGTGCCGTCGCCGTGAAGGGCACTCTTGCTGATTTGAGTGTTGATGCGCCCAGGGATAAGGAAGGTGACTCCGATGTTGTCATATTCCAGCTCCAGTGACTCGTAGAAGCCGAACAAGGCATGCTTGGCGGCGCAATAGGCCGAGCGCAGCGGGAAGCCGAACAAGCCCGATAGGGAAGTGGTCACGCTGAACTGCACATGCTCCTTGGCGAGAATCATCTCCTTGAACTTTTTCACTAGGTAGACGCCACTGAGGAAGTCGATTTTCAGGATCTTCTCGTCCACGCTGATGTCGGTATCCAATGCCTTTTCGCGCTGTGAGATGCCCGCGTTGAGCACGAAGAGGTCGATGCTCAGGCCTTTTCCCATCACATAATCATAGAGGCGGTCGATGGAAGCATAGTCATCGAGTTGGGTCTCGGTGGCATAGGCTTTCACACCGTATTGCTCGCACATCTCCTTGGTCTTGTTGAGGTCGTCGATGCCCAAGCCGGTCAGCACGAGGTGACAGCCTTCCTGCGCGAGATGCAGCGCGATGCTCTGCCCGATGCCTGTGCCGCCTCCGGTGATGAGGGCGGTTTTGTTTTTGAGTTGTAACATAACAATAATGCTCTTCAGTTTCCCTTTGAGAATGGAGTCTGTTGTTGTTTTCCTGCGGCGGCCTGTGTCGTTTTCGATTAGTCAACTGACTCTAGCCGCCGCTTGTTAAATATTGCCCCCTTTCCATTCCCGAAGGAAATCTCCTTTTCTGCGCTGCAAAGATAAAAATAAATCCTTCATGTTGGGATAATCAATATATTTACTAATTTTGTGGCTCGCAAAACCTTGATGTCGGGTCGGCCCTTCGACAGGCTCAGGGACCTTAACTGAACAACTGAATAACTGAACAACTACAAATTAATAAAATGGACATTTTCGAAAGAATATCAAAGGATTCCGGTGGCCCGATTGGGCAAT
>CAMHJX010000053.1 GCA_946185535.1 uncultured Bacteroidales bacterium | reverse complement strand
CTCAAAGAGGAGCTGAAGGACCTTGAGGCAGAGCGCGTCAAGGCGGGCGACAACTACATCATGGTCAACTTCATCGATGCTTCAATTAAGTTGCTCGTTGATCGTATTAATAACGCCGTAGAGGTCGACCTTACCAAGGCCGCTAAAGACACGGTGAGCTTCGGCGCGTGGGTGCGTTACAACGGGCGCGTGGTGCGTATCGTGGGTGTGGATGAAGCCGATGTGAACAAAGGCCTCATTTCCTTCATCTCACCCATTGCCAAGTTGTTGATAGGGAAGAAGGTGGGAGAAGTCATCGAATTGAACGGCTCGGAAAAGATAACCGTCGAAGAGGTGTCGTTTGAGCCGATGGCGCTCACGCAGATTATCAATGATAAGCCCGTCAAGACCACGACCACAACAGAGAGACGCCCCCGAAGAATCATCGAAGAGCAGCCACAGTTGGCGACTCAGGAACAGCCGATTGTAGATAAAGAAGTCGATACAGCACTTTCCATAACGGAAGGCCCACGCAGGTTTGAGCCTGAACTGAATGCCACCGAATTCCTGCCCATCGTCAACGAGCGGGGCAACATCGTTGGGCGGGCTATGTATGTGGAACTGCACAAAGGGAACAAGATGCTGCACCCTGTCGCGCATCTACATGCCATGAATGGCAAGGGCGAGACCACAAGGCGTTATTGGTGGCATGTGGCGTTTGGCGACACCCCAGAGAAAACGCTCAAACGGAAGATGGCGGAAACCTTGGGCCTATCAGGAGTGAACCCGAAGTTGAAGAGGCAATACATCAGGGAGACCAAGACCGAGAAGGAGCTTGTTTATGTTTTCACGGTTGTTTCTGAAGAGGATTTGCCTATGCCCCCTGAAGGGAAAGAGTATATTGAGGTTTTTGCGAAAGATTAGTATCCGCAATTATTACAAGCCCGACATTCCATATCGGGGTGTATTCGGATCGTCCCTTCGAGGCTATAAAAAATCGGGAAAGCATTTCGCTCTCCCGACTTTTTGTTGAAAATGATTTGTCCTTTTACCACTCGATGCCGATTCTCAACGATACACTCGACGGATTGACGGTCTTGTCCACGTAGTGGCCGACCCACTCGTCATTTTCGTTTTGGTAGTCTTCCCAAATACTGTAGCGCATCTTGTCGTAATAGGTGGCGGCCACCATCATACTGATGGCGAAGTCGCGCTTGGAGGCAAAACGCACGCCGAAGGCGAAGTCGCCGTAGGCACCAACTTGTTCCGAGATGTAGGAACCCAGGCGCAGGCTCATGAACGGGCTTACTGCCGACTTGTTGGTGAAGACATAACGAACATTGGCGTAAATCGGGAAGAGACCGAAGTCGCTGCAAGCATCAAAACCGATGCCGATACCGGCAAACATGTGGCCGTTGAAATAGAAACCGTGGGTGGTCGTCAGTCCGATGGTATTCGGCATTTCTTTGTCGAACACGGTCCAATTGTTGCCGTATTCAAGGAATCCTTGGTAACCGCTGGGGATGCGGACGCTGTTTTCTTCGTTCTGTGCAAACATGGTGATGGCGAAGAGTGCCATGACGAGGGTTAAAATGGTCTTTTTCATTTTGTTATGTTTTAAATGGTGTTTGATTTTGTTCTTTTTTCGGTGCAAAAGTAACGATTTTATTTGTTATTTATTATGGTATCAGTGTCAGTGAGTAGTCGCCATGTTTCGCTGCAATCAACCCTTGTTGTTCGCTGTAGTACCATGCGTAGGAAACCATGGTGGTGTCTGCCATATAGGATCCTTGGTCGACATGCACATTCTCGTAGGTGGTTGCTCCAATCGTGAATGTGGTGGTGGCCAGGTCGTTCAAGGGAAGGGTGCGGCCTAGAAGGGTATGCCAATAATAGAAATCTCGGTCCTGGTAAAGGCGGAGCTCTTCGTAGGTGACAGAGACCACCTTCTCGGGAGCCACGATGCAACGCAGCAGGCAGCTGTCTTCATGCGGACCTTGGAGCACCACCTCACGAGCATAGAAATAGGGACGAGGTCCAATCATTTTTTCGTAAGGGTGATAACGGGAGTCGTCGTAGTTATAGGCTACATAAGTGGTGTCGTGTACAACGGTGAAGCAGAGTGTGTCACTGTCTTGGTTGAGCATTCGGATGGTTTGCCCTATCTGATAAGGGACGATGGCTGCTTCTTCATCGGTGAGGCGACGGTAGATTTGGGGCTCTTTCACGCAGGAAGCCATCACGGCAACAAGGGCGATGCAAAATATCAAGTGTCTTTTCATGGCGTTTACTCCTTATCTTTTAGTCCGTAACGAAAACCTATGCTGATGATGCCTTCCATACCCAAGCCGCATTGGATGAAGCCAGCATATTGCTTTGTGCCGACTTCCACCCCGATGGGAACAAACTGGTAGGCGTAGTCAATCCTGTCTATGAATTTGTTGGACGGCATGTTGATTTGATACAAGTCGGGTCGGTATTCCTTGAGGTTGTAGCCCCAAGCTATGATGCCTTGCCCGACTTTGCTGTAGAGGTTCACATACTTGGTGTTGAGCCAGTTGATTTTGAGGTGAAACATGAGTGTGTGGCTCGTCTCGCCAAGGCGGCAAATAAGGCCTTCTTTGCTGTTGGGTTTTTCATAATAGTTGTAGACGCGTGGGTCGAGGCAATAGGTGGCTCCGATGCCGATGACCTTGGTGAGGCGGCGTGTGTAGGTAGCATAAATGGCACCGACATGTTCCTCCAAGGGATAATAGTGATGGCCTGGGCTATAACGGAAACTGCTCGAAGGTTTCACGCCGTAGCCGAAACTGAACTCGTTCTTGTTGCTTCGGATGGTATCGCGCTGTGCGATGGCAGGCACCGCAAAGGCGACGAGCAAACCGAGGATGATAAATTTGGTTTTCATAACTATTTGGATTTGAATCATTTACTTTCAGAAATGGAAATTGTACGCATAACTGACGAAAACAGCAGGTTTAATGTTTTGGCTCTCGTAACTGAAAGGCTCTCCTGCAATGTTCCAGCCCATTTCGTAGGTGTGGATATTGACAAACTGCACACCAAGGCCGACATCGGCTTCACTTCACCTTCTTGAATTCCTTTTTCAAATCGCCTTCCTTGATAAGTTGGTTGATGTAGGCCGTGTCGATGCCCATAGGATTGCTGCCGTTGTAGTCATAAAGATTGTAGTTGTCAGTGGCACTAAAAAACTCAATGAAAGGGTCGTCGTCGATAATCATTTGCTTCAATGTGTCAACTGAATAACTCATTACGTTTTCATTGTATTCCTTTGGGCTGATGGAAAGAAACGCTGCATCGGGCGACATTTCGTGATGAAGATAATAACCTCCACAAAGCGGCATGGGAAAAAGCGTAGTGTCGACGTCGTCATAGTAGCCGTAAATGTAGTCTTTGTTTTTGTTATAAAGGACGTACGCATTATTGGTATAGTCGCCTTTGGTTTTATAGACTTGTACAAAGTCACCATTGATGCAACATTTCCATTTGATGCACGAACTCATTGAAACGACGACAAGCAGCATCGCAAAAACGACAAATCTTTTCATGACAATTTGAATTTAAACAACTTACTTCCTGAAATGAAAATTATACGCATATTGCAGAAACACCGCAGGTTGCAGACGGTTTTTGCTAAAGGCGTAGCAGCCTCCAGGAAGGACATCAACCAATTCATTTACAAATGTTTTCATGTTGACAAGTTGACCGCCAATGCCAAGGTCGGAATGTCCGATGGAACAGCCGAGAATGAGTTGGGAATAGAACCCTTCCACCGAATACCAGTTAAGGTCTCCATTAAGGCCAGGGGCGGTGTGTTTCAAGTTAATGGCATATCCTGCACGGATTTCGGCGTATGGCCGCGTCTTTCCTGTGCCGAAACTATATTTCGCATCGGCAAAAACAGGCAAGTATTGGAAACACTCATGAAGGCAATAGTTGGCTCCGAGGCCAATTCCCCAATGCTCCCCCACTTGGTAGCGGAAAACAGGCCCAATTGATCCAAAAAGGTCAATCGAATTGAAAGTGCCTTGATAGGGATGGCAGAACAAAATGCCGGCATTGGCTTCGGCTTGAAGCACGAATTGCCCCTTTTCTTGGGCGTGGAGGCTCCCTAATGTAAGGAGCAATCCTAATAACAATGTTAGTTTTCTCATAAAATGAATCTATCGATTTTAAGTTTTGAATGAAATACTCTCTTGATTTTTGATTTCCTTATTCTGCTTGGGCATAATCTTCTTCAGTAATCGTATATGTTAGATACCCATAACAATCATAACGCAAGAGGAACATATTGCCTCTTTTTGTTGTCCAAGTATAACGGTCTCCTTCTAAATTAAATGGCCCGTTTTCCTCTTCTTGCGTGTAAATCAAAAATTTGCCATCATCAAAAGTAAAAAGAATAGAATCGCCATAAACCATGAGCAAATCGGCTTTTGCAGTAGCGATATTTGCTGACCCCAAACCATTACTAACAAAAAACACGGTGTCTTGTTTTGATTCAATTGTAATACCATTAGGGTGATTTTCCCAAAATCCTTGGTATTCAGGGTTGGAAGTGAATGTTACTGCGTGACCACTATTGTTGACAAGTTTGAAATCAATGCCGTATCCGGGGTCACAAGATGTTAATGCGATAACTAACAAGCAAAGAATGAAAAATGATTTCTTCATAAGGCTTTGAATTTTAAATCTTTAGATTTTGAATCTTGAATTTTGAATCTACTGCTTTGGCCTAACGGCGGCAAACCTGAAGTTGAAGAACCAGCCTTCGGCTTCATCTGTGCCGTTGTTGATGACGAGATGATAGCGGTTTAGCGGCTCGTCACCCATAAAGTATCTCCACGAAGCATCTTCATAAGTGCCGATGGTTTCGCAAGTAACCAAGGAACTGTCTCTGCTGGTAATGCTTATTGTGCAGTCACCGAAATCTTCATAGAAATAAACCCAGACCATATTTCCTTCCATATATGCCTCAATGTTCGGGCTGCGCATGTCGCCGTTGGACATTGAGCCTTTGATGTCGATTTTGTTTTTGTCGTCGGTTTCGTTCACCTTCTTGCAAGAACCGACCAGGATCGACAGCGTTAGTAGACCGATGATTATTGTTATATATCTGATTTTCATTATTTTGTGTTTTTATGGTACTCTCGTTAAGGAGAAATCGCCTTTTTGGAAATACAGTAGCCCAAACTCCTCATTGTAATACCAATCGTAAATCAACTCGCCGGTGTATTGGCTGTAAAGAATTTGGTGGTGAACGGATTCATAGTTATCACCATTGATGGAACAAGGACCGTTGGTGTATAGACTGCCTTCCAAATCGAATTCTTGGTCACCGAAATGGAAAGAAAAAGTGAAATCCTTTTCAGGTCGTATGGTGAAACAAAATCGGTTATTGTACTGTTGTCCTTCAGGGGTGAGTATCACGGTGCGGGCGTAGCAACTGTAGTCATATCTTTCGGAGTGCATTATGTCACCGCCATGGATGGCGGTGATGTATTGGTCGTAATTATATGGATAAGTTACATCTCGAGTGACTTCATAGGTCACTGTATCACCGTTTTGGTTGAGGAATTTAACGGTCTGCCCCATTTGGTAAGGGATGGCAGCTGCTTCTTCCTCGGAAAGCAGCAAATAGACTTGTGCGTGCTTGACGCATGAACTCATCATAAGGAGCGTCATGCCTAATATCAATAACTTTTTCATTGTGCTTTGTTGTTAAATTTGTATCTGATTCCTAAGCTGAAATTGCCTTCCATGCCGACACCGCATTGGGCGAAACCGGCGATGCGGTCGTTGCCCACTTCGATGCCGGCAGCGGTTTGCCATGCGAAGCAGCAGTGTTGATCGGGCAAGTTGACGCCGAACAATTCGGGCTGGTATTCTTTGAGCCGATAATCCCAAAAGCAAACACCTGCGTTGGCCTTGATGTAGAGGACAAAGTGCTTCTTGTTGATGCAGTTGAATTTGACATGCCCCATTATGCTATGGCACGATTCGTAAAGATTGGCCACCATAGGGTTGTTGGTGAGCGGGCCGTTATACCTGTAGTCGATTTCCCTCGGGTCGAAAGAATAGGTGCCGCCCACACCGACGTGGGGGTTGAAAAAGTAGGTGTAGGCACCGCTAATAGCCCCTACTTTGTCAATCCAATAGCGGAAATACACTTTTGGGAGGAAGCTTTCGCTGCTCACGGGAAGAAATCCGTAGCCAAGGCTGATTTCGTGCCGACGAAAATCATGTGTTTGCTCCTCTTTTTGTGCCAAGGTTGGCAGACATAGTGCTAACGCCAAACTTAAGATGATGAATTTTTTGTTCATAGTTTATGGATTTAATTGTTGATTTTCAAATAGAAACGTGCCTTCTGCCTCATCAATGCCGTCGGTGATATAGACACGGTAGGTGCCCGTAGGCTCATTGCCCATATAGATTCTTACGGGTGCAGGATATTGTTTCTCCATCCTCCGTGAAAATAACACATCGCCGTTTTCATTGGTAAGGAGCGTCATACAGTTCTCAATGGTTTCGTAAAAACACACATAGAGCATGTTGCCGACAAGATAAGCCTCAAAGTTGGGGTGCCGCATGTCTCCATTGCTGAGTGAGCCTTTCACGTCTATCTTTTTTTCATCGTTGCCAGCAAGGTAGTTTTGGTAAAACAACTCTTGGTACGACAGCTCTTGATAGGAAGGTTCTGGCTCCTTGTTGCATGAAGATATGCATAAAAAACTGAAAATTAATGAGATGATGATTGATAATATTTTTTTCATATTGCAGTACTTTTCATTTTTGTGTTGAGGCTTGCGCGGATTTTGTCGACATTGTAAATGCTGCAACCGAGCACGTCAGCAAATTCTTGCCGCGAGAGCTTGAAATGCGAGAGCAGGCAGTAGCGGAACTCCATATCGTTGAGGTCGGGATATTGCTTATGCACAAAAGCGATGAAGCCCGGATGTACCCCTTCGAAAGCGGCTTCGAAACCCGCCCAATGGTCTTCGCCATCAAAGAGCGACTTCTCCAAGTCCTTGAAAGCCATCGGGTTGCTTCTGTCGCGCGATAGCACTTCAAAGCAGCGGATAATGTTGCATTTCTGTAAGTATTCGTCTTTCAGCTTGTCGCCAAATTCTGCTTGTAGTTCGCTTTGCTGTGCGTTCTGCTTCTGTAGTTCATCGTATTGTGCTCGCATTGCAGTCTGTTCTTGCTGTTGTTGCGCGTTGCGTTTCTTCAGTTCCAGCAGGTTCGCGTTGATTTCGGCCTCGATGCGCTTCTTTTTCAAGGCATTGAGAATCAATACGGTGACTAAAACCAAGGCCGCAATCAGGATGATTGTGAGCACGATGATCAACCTTTGCCGTGAAAGCATTTGGCGATTGTGTTTGTTGGCCTGTGCCTCAAAGTCGTATTTCTTCTGGATTTCGAGGACGGAGCTTTGGGTTTGGTCGCCAAGGATGTCCAAAGCCACCTGTTCGTGCTGTTTTTCAAACTGATAGGCACTTTCATAGTCGCCCACTGCAAGCGCGTCCTTAATCAAAAATCCATATACGGCAGCTTGTGTCTCTGGTTTGATGTCTGTTTCCTCTATTGCGTTGAGCATCTGCGTCTTATAGTATTCCAACGAGTCGCGTTCATCTAAGGCCAGATGCACCTTGGCGAGGTTGAGCAAGGCGATGGGGCGGCGTTTTTGGTCAGTTAGGGGTAAGGCTTTTCGCAAGCATTCTTTGGCGTTGTCGTATTTGTCAAGAAGCTGATAGGCAACGGAATAGTTGTTCCAAACGGAGGCTTCGGTGATCTTGTCTTCGGCGGTTTGGGCCAAATGCAAGGCTTGGTTGAGATAGACAAAAGCACTGTCATACTCGTCGATGACGATGTTCATCATGGCTACGGCATTGAGGCATTTGGCTTTGCGCGAGAGGCTGTCGCCCCACAATTCTGCCGCGGTTTTGTAGTTCGTGATGGCTTCGGCTTCGTTGCCGCTGTTGTTGAGCAGGTCACCTATATAATATTGAGCGAAGGCCGCACTGACCGAGTCGCCCGCCATCCTGCCGTACTTGTCGGCTTCCTTGTAGCAGTTCATCGCGGACTCATATTCCTTTTTGGCTTGGCGCACACAGCCGCTATAGAGGGCAGCAGGCGCAGCGTTGCCATAGTCTTTTTGCTTCACGAAGAAATCGTAAGCCTCAAAGATTTGGTCATCCTGGCTGATGTCCTCGTAGGCTTTGTATTTGGTGCGCACCTCATCGACCACGGCTTGCATCCTTTCCGACTTGCTTTTGGTGTTGCAAGCGGGGAGGAGCAGGACCACTCCGAGTAAGAGCAAAAAGCGTTTTTTGATCATGACCGAAATGCAGTTCATTTTGTGTTCGTTTTTCAAACGCAAAAATATAACTAAAATTGGGCTTTTTTACACGCTAAGGGGCGATTACAAACTTTTACAACAAATTGATGCTGATAATCAGAGTGTTGATGTTTTGGATTACAAGTTTTTTTGCGGTTGCTGGGCCCCCACACTGCACTTCGTTTGGTGTGGAGTAAGTAGGATGTCGTGTCTTCGACACGGGGGATGTCAGGGTGTGCCGTCGGTGCCCTCTCTTTGGCTATGTGTTTTGTTGGGGATAATGGGTCATGCTTAGCATGAGCTGCGTGTCGGAGACACGCTATCCTATTATCCCCATACTCGCAGTGTGGGGGCGTGCGTCCTACACCGCCCTGCTCTCCACACTGCCTGTCTCTCTACACCGCGTGTCGGAGTCACGCTACTAGTCATCTCGCAGGAAGTATCGCTCGTCGATACTGACCCCATTCTCCGTCAGGAAAGCTCGATGCTCCTCGGCAAAAGTGTTCTTACGATGATGTTCTTTCTGCTTCTTGATGTAGCCTACAATCATGTCCTTGTCGCGCAAGCTATAACTAAATCCGGCATACTCTCGTCCCCAGCCACAAAAGCGTGGGAAATGTGGATTTGCTTTCAGCCACTTGCTGCTGTCTGTCTTCACCCGCTGCACGAATGAGGCTAGTGACAAGTAAGACGGCAATGATACGAACATGTGTATATGGTCGGCAATGCCGCCTATGCGGTAGGTTTGGCATTTCAGATTCTTTGCTATGCCGTAGATGTAGGCGTATAGTTCCCGCTCGTGTTCTTCGTTGATGGTGGGTTCGCTACGGTAGGTGCGGATGACGATGTGGTAGTATGATGTTGTGTAGCTCATGGTGATGTGTTTTGGGCCCCACTCTGCATGTGGGGATGTGTGGTGTGTGCAGCCCCACACTGCATGTGGGGTAAATAGGATGGCGTGTCTTCGACGCGCTGGGGTATCCGTGTGGTGTGTGCAGCCCCACACTGCATGTGGGGTAAATAGGATAGCGTGTCTTCGACACGCTTTGGATTAGTCTTCCTCTTGTGGTGGGTTGTCAAAGAAATGCTCCCTTTGAAGTTCGGCGAGGACGGCTCTTATTTCGCCGTAGTTGTATTCTTCGCCGAGGACATCCTTGGCAATGGTTACATTGGGGTCGAAAGTGGATTCGAAGTATTCCAGAATCTCGTTATACTTTTCTTTTTCAACGATTTGCGAGGCTTCGATTGCGCCTTGTTCCACCCAATGCGCCAAATGACCGTAGATGGTGCTGACGGCAAAACCTCTTTCCTTGGCGATGGCTTCGATCGATAATCCCCTGTCAACCAGCTCTTTGGTGACGAGGTAAGTCTCGCCTTTGGGCTTCTTGGGTTTTTTCTTAGGCTCTTCGGGCATCTCGCCGATGTCGGCAGTGTCAGGGTCTTTGCCCATGAAATGCAAGACGATATCGAGAATTTCGGCTCCGAAGCGTTTGACGCTGATGGCTCCCATGCCTTTCACTTCTTTTAATTCGGCTAAGGTGACGGGCTTGGCTTGGGCGATGGCTTTCAAGGTCTTGTTGGCAGCAATAGTATATGCCGGCGCTTCCATTTCCTGTGATTTTTCGAGTCGCCAGGCCACTAAAGTCTTATACAAAGGACTCTTATCCATCGTGTCATCCTTGATTTCCACTTTTTTCTTGACGTTCTTTTCCTTTTCAATCGCACTGACCGACTTGGTCTTTTGGTAAGCTTTCATCGAGAAACCGGTTTTGCAAGCCTCCAAGCAACTGCTTTTCAGGCTTGTGCTTTCTTTGAGTTGCTTCAATGCCTCGCTTAACGAGTCGTTAACGGCTTGGTTGTCGGTCTTGAAAGGCAGGTCGAAAAGGCCGTTGGCGATGGCGGTGAGGTGTTCGGAGAAATAGGCGATACCTTTTATTAATCGCTCCTGCAAAGCAGGGTTTTGTTCGCATGAGGGCGCCAATTCGTGCATTTTCCTGATTTGGCCCTCAAACTTGATGCCTACGCCACAAAGCTCTTCGTAGATTTTGTTGCGCCGCTGCGAGAGGTCCTGGATGAGAGTGCGCTCAAAGAGGGTATCGTTGTCGTAAATCACCTTCATCAGCTTGCCGAAATCCTTGTAGATGCCATCGAAGTCGATGAGTTCGAGCATGGTCTCCAATTCGTAGTCGTGGCGCAACTGGTCCACTTTCTCTTGGGTGGGTTCCTTTTCGGGCAGCGCGTCGACGAAACGGTTGACGGAGAAGTCGTTGACCAAGGCGTTGGAAGTGATGCGCGTTTTCAGCACAAGGCCTTCCAACGAAGTGCAGCGGCTAAGGGCGACGTAGACCTGCCCGTGGGCGAAGGCTTGTCCCGCATCGACAATGACCTTGTCGAAGGTAAGACCTTGGCTCTTGTGGATGGTGACGGCCCAAGCCAAACGCAACGGGATTTGGGTGAAGCTGCCGATTTCGTTTTCCTCAATCTCTTGGTTTTCAGGGTTGATGGCGTATTCCATGTTTTGCCACTTCAGCTTCTCGACGGTGATGCGCTCACCGCCACATTCCACCGTGACCGTGTTTTCTTTCTCGTCGTAGCCCACCACGCGCCCGATTTTACCGTTGAAGAAGGCTTTCTCGGGGCTTGGATCGTTCTTGACGAACATCACCTGCGCGCCCACTTTCAGTTCGAGTTCCTCTTTGGTCGGGTAGGTGTTCTCGGGAAAGGTTCCGTGGACTTCAGCCTTGAAAATCAAAGGTTTCTCCTTGATGGCGGCCAGCTTCGACTCGTTGATTTGGTCGGCTTGGTAGTTGTGGGTGGTCAAGGTGATGTAGCCTTCTTCGTCCTTGGGCACGAAGCCTGGTTTGAAGCGGCTGTTGAGCACCCGCACGCACTCGGCATCCATTTGGTTGTTGCGCACCTTGTTCAAAAGGGTGATGAAGTCGTCATCGTGTTGGCGGTAGATATGTTCCAGTTCCACGCAGGTGTAAGGCGTGTTTTTGAGCACAAGGCTCCCGAAGAAATAGGGCGTGTCGTAGTAGGGCGACAGCACCTCCCATTCCTCGGCTTTGGCCACGGGCGCGAGTTGGTGAACGTCGCCAATCATCAGCAGCTGAACGCCGCCAAAGGGTTTTTGTGAGCGGCGCACACGGCGCAATACCGCATCGATGGCATCCAAGACATCGGCGCGCACCATGCTGATCTCATCGATGATGAGCAGGTCGAGGCTGCGCATGAGGTTGAGTTTCTGTTTCTTCATGCGGTGGAGTTGGGCGGCCACGCTGCGTGAACCGGCGTTCATCTCACCCGGAGGCAGCGGCCCGAAAGGCAGCTGGAAGAACGAGTGGATGGTCTGTCCGCCCGCGTTGATGGCGGCCACGCCCGTGGGGGCCACCACCACCATGCGCTTGTAGGTCTTCAGCGGCAGGTTCTTCAGGAAGGTGGTCTTTCCCGTGCCGGCCTTGCCCGTGAGGAAGATGTGAGCGTCGGTGTAGAGCACCAGCTCCTCGACGAAGTCAAGTTTTTGGTTGACAAAAGTTTGTTGCGCCATGTTTTGGATTGTGTTCAACGCGCTAAAGTAGGGATTATTTTCCATTTTTTGGGGTTATTTGAGATTTTTGTTGTATTTTTGCAGCAGATATCAGTCAGGAATCAGGTATGTCTTTCCGCAAGTCCGCGCGGTGGCCTATCGTTTCAGTACGACTTACCTCCTGCATTCTGCGGCAACCCATACGGGTGGAAATCGGGATGAGAGAATACCGGCAACAGGACTCTTTAGATTTCCATCCGTTTTCTTTATTTCTTTGCCTTTACGATAATGCTTGTAATAGTCAAGCACATATCTTCGGAGTTCCATTTTTGTCAGGTGGCCGAGTTCTGACTGTATTTCAGGCACAAGTTCAAATTGTTTCATTACGATCGATATTTTTCTGCTGCAAAATAACAAACCTTGTCAAGAACAAGCCGTTGATTATACATTTGTTGTCGACAGTAGTCGTTTGTTGTCGTTTGCTGTCGGGTATAGTGCTGGATCTTAGGGGTGTATATGTTTCACGCAGAACTATGGGAATCATGGGAAGCCTGCCGGACGCAAGTATTTCATCGCTTCGCGTCATTGACTACGTAGAATCTTCGATTTGTGAGGAACGAAGCAATCCAGAAAACAGTCTATAGCCTGGATTGCTTCACTTCGTTCGCAATGACGCAAAGCGTGTCGGCGCAAAGCGGCGAACATTCCCAAAGTTCTGCGGATTCTGCGTGAGAATTCTCCATTGTAAACTTTTGAAAGTGAAGTTATACCGACTTGCTGCTCAAGATGCGAGACTTGCTGGACTACGATTTCTTCAAGTGTTATTCGGATTACAGGAACAACAGGAAAAAAGAATGAATTTACAGGGTTTTGTGGCGGCGTTTCCGAAAAAGTCGTACTTTTGCAGGCAGAAATCAATAGGGGAACAGTCCGTAGACGTCCACAATCTGGTGATGACCTTTCGAGTGAGCCAGCCTGTCGATTTCTTTTTTTATGCCTTTATCGCAGTGATGCAATATTGCACTTTCTCTCCTATTCGCTTCACTCCTACCATCATTTTCACTAGGCCTATGCCTATTAACTCGTAGTGCATTTCCAGCATATAAGCAAATACCTTTTGATTGGCGACTCCTTTCTTCGGAGGTTTAGGCTTGCCGTAAACCACAGAATACCGCAGTATGGTGTCCAGTTGAAGCAGTGCCAAGGTCGAAGAATATGTCTTTGCGGCATGACGCATGGTTTCATTGATTGAAAGATAGCGTATGTTGATATAATCTTTCAACGAGCGATTGTAAACTCTTTTGTCTGGGTTTTCCTCGGTCCATTTGCGATACACCTGTGAAATGACTTCTTCTCTAACGTTTAGTTCTTCTTTGCTGTTCCCCATAGGAATCAAGATAGGTTTGTTGTCTTGCACATTCATGGTTTTGTGTTGTTAGATAATCCGCTGCAAAGATGCAGCCCTTGTCAAAAACAAGCCGTTGATTAAACGTTTGTAGTCGACAGTAGTCGTTTGTTGTCGGATATGACGCTGGTTCTTAGAGGCTTATTTGTTTCGCGCAGAACTATGTGAATCATGGGAAGCCTGCCGGACGCAAGTATTTCGTCGCTTTGCGCTTCCCAAAGTTCTGCGTTTTCTGCGTGAGAATTCTCCATTGTAAACCTTTGGTTGACATTTCCGACAACCAAAAAGCAAAAGCTATCGCTCGATCTGGTTGACACTGAAAATGAGCGTTATACAATGCTTCTCCCTATTTTTGTCCCGTGATAAATTAACCCTTAAAACCGATGCGCCCGATGGGATAGAACGGGGCGGAAAAAGAAATGAAGAAAAAGTTATGGTTAACAGTAGGTTCTATGTTGGCATCTCTTTTACTAATTATCGTGGCTTGCTCAAAAGATCCTGATCCTTCTCCGTCTGGCGGCGGAGGTAGTAATGGCGGATCTGCGCCGTCTGCTCCAACTGGAGTATCTGCAACAGTAAGTGGTTCGGAAATTTACGTTTCTTGGAACCCTGTGTCAAATGCTGATTATTATGAATTATTCTACTCGACTGATGGATCATCATACGAGAGCGGTCTTGTAAGGGAGACGGAAGCATATATTAGTGCTGCTGAAGGTACTCTTTCGGACGGTGACTATTATTTTAAAATCAAAGCTTTTAATAATTACGGAAGTAGTCCATATAGTTCTATAGCTCACTGTTATTTTTCGTCTGGTGGTAACGGAGGAGGTGGTGGTTCCTCAACCATTTCTGCTCCTTCGGGTGTTTCAGCCGAGGTCCATGGCCCATACGTTAGGGTTACATGGAATAGCGTTTCAAATGCTTCTTATTACAAAGTCTATCGCGCATCAAGTAGCAGCGGCTCATATTCGATGTTAGAAACTGAGTATGGAACTTTATATTTTGATTCTAATCCAAATACTTACAACTATTACAAGATTACTGCTGTTAGTAATAATGGTGCTGAAAGTGAAAAGAGTGATTACGCCTATTGCTACTATTCTTCTGGTGGAGGCGGTGGTGGAGGCGGCACCACCGTTCCAGATGCTCCAACGGGAGTAACAGCCGAGAACACTGGGCCTGTTCAGTATCCTAGCATCTGCATTTCATGGAACTCTGTCTCCAATGCAACGAGTTACAAGGTGTATAGAAGCACTTCGGCAAGCGGCAGTTATTCTCAAATTGGATCTGAAACATCATATACAACTCTATATGATAACAATCCAAGACAAGGATACAATTATTATAAGGTAAAAGCATTCAATAGTGCAGGAGGGAGTTCGTATAGTTCTTACGCTGTGTATAATCACGATCCAGGCAGTCAATTGTCCCCATGCCCGGTTCATTATACAAGCCATACTGCAACAAGTTATCAGATAACCTTGCGTTGGACTAATCCTACGACTTCTGGTTGTGGAACTCCAACCACAGCTTATTTGAGAGTAAGGAATCCTGATAGTGGCATTTATGCTGATTTGCAGACCTTGTCGGGGACTGCAACAACAGCATCATTTAGTTATGGAATGTGGGCTGATTCAGATGGCTATGTTTATTGTGGCATAATTACAGAAAACTCGTCGGGTACTTCTGGAGGACTTCCTTTGGTCTATAACTGGAAAACAAACACTTGGTATGGTGGAAATGGAAAACAATACACGGACGTGATGGAAAATGAAGAATTTGGGTTCTCGAATAAAAATCGCTAAATCATAATACAATGAAAAAAGTACTAATATATGCAGTAGCATTATTCAGCTTAATACTCTTTTCCCAATGCTCAAAAAGTTCATCATGCAAATGCGAGGAGTATGATGCTACCGATAATTACTATTACGGTAGTACAACCATGGACCCCGAATCATGGGGAGCTACAAACTGCAACGATTTGGAAATCAAATTGCGAATGCAAGCGTTGCAGTCTGGTTATGATGAATACTTTAAATGCTATAAGCAGTAAGGTTATAACATTTGGATTTAAGTCGGCAGGAGGTGCTGCAATAGCACTTCCTTCCTTTTTTAAAACAAAAGGCAAAGTAAATGATTGAGATTCCTAAATTATTCCTACCTATTCTTATGAATTGGCAACGGTTTTTTGATAGTTTTTTTCGGTAGG
>CAMHJX010000052.1 GCA_946185535.1 uncultured Bacteroidales bacterium | reverse complement strand
CCGACTTCGACGGCGAGCAGGTCATCCTCAACTGGACCGCCGCTCCCGAAGGCATCTCCTACGATGTCTATCGCGACGGCATGCGCATCGCCAACAGCCTGACAGCGACCACCTATACCGACCACATCAGCTACGCGGGTTCTTACACCTATTATATTATCGCTCATCTGGAAAACGACATGACCTCCCTCCCCTCCAATTACATCACCTTGACAAAGGCTGTCGAGATTGAGGCCGAAGTCATCAACAACATGCGCGTCTCCTTGTCGTGGAACCTGCCTGCGGGTATTTATGATGGCTTCGAGTCGGGCGACTTCTACCAAAACATGTGGATCAACGACGCCACCAGCCCTTGGGTCATCACCACCACGCAGCCCAACACAGGCACCTATTGCGCCAAGTCGACCAACACGGGCATGTTCTCCAACAGCAAGATTTCGTTGGCGGTCAACCTGCCCACCTCGTGTGTCGTAAGCTACTATGCCCGTGTCAGTTGCTTCCCACTCAACGGCTGCGGCTTCTTCATCGACAATGTGCAATATGGCGAGACCTTGAAGGATGAAGTGCCGTGGACGCGCTACACCGTGGCCATCGGTCCTGGTAACCACATCCTGGAATGGAAATATGCCAATCAACTCGCTGAGGGCGAATACGATAACGCCTTCTATATCGACGACATCACTGTGGGTAACACCTACAGCATCTACCGCGCCAACTGCGACGGAAGCAATGCCGAGCTGATTGCTTCAAACATCGCTGATGCCCATTATGTGGATTATGGTTGGGACGCCTTGCCGATTGGACAATACAAATACGGCATCAGCACCGATGACGGAAACACCATTGCCTGGTCGGATTGTTTGGACAAGGATGTGTTGGTCGTTGATGAGAATAACGCAATGGAAATCAAGGTTTATCCTAATCCTACAAACGGTATCTTGTTTGTACAGACGTTGCGCGCAACGTCTCTACAGGCGGAAACCAAATATTTCATCACCAACATGACAGGCCAAACGCTGCTTTCAGGCCACATTACCGATGAAACCCAACAGATTGATATGACGGGTTTGGCAGAGGGATTATATTTCGTTAGGATTCAGAACAATAGCAAGACTATTATTAAGAAATTCAGTGTTGTAAAGTAAACATACAATGAGATTCCCCTACGGGGAATGGCGTGTTCGTTAGTCTATACAGCGGCGGCAAGAACAAGTTACCAATTGGTAGCACTTCATGCCGCCGCAGTTTACATACATATTACAGCTCCATTCCCGAAGGGAATCTCTCAACTATCAATCCTCATCCTCCAAGAAGAAAATCTCCTCCACCGATTTCCCGAACACCTGCGCCATCTTCAAGGCCAAGACTGTGGAAGGCACATATCGCCCTGATTCAATGGCGTTGATTGATTGCCGACTCACACCAATGCGCTTGGCCAAATCCTCTTGTGTGAGATCCATTTCTGCTCGCGCCACTTTCAAACGGTTCTTCATTGCGCACCTCCTTTGTTGAAACGGTGCACCTCTATTCTGAACTTGATGATGAACAAGATAAGGAATACGAAAAACACCAAATACGGCACATAGATATAGGTGATTCCATAAATAAGCAAAGTCGCCACGATAAACAGTGCCGCAGTGATGTAAGTCGCCCAAATGAGGCTTTGGGCACGAAGATAATGCACAAACTCATCCTCAACCTTTTCTTTTGAGAAGCCGATAAACAACAATCCGATGGTCAACACAGGCATAGCGATGGAGAGGATATTCGTGTTAGCCAGTCGGAAGAAACTGTAACTGCCTTCATCGTCATCCTCGAGAAGGAGGACATCAAAAGACAAGGCAGGCATTTTGAATTCCAAGTCACGAATACACAAATACGCGACCACTGCCGCTATCGATAGCACCCATCCCATCACTTTGAACCAATGGGGAAACAAATAGTTTTTCTTCATAACATATAGATTTTTGAAAGTTTGACGCTGCAAAAGTAAAGCAAACTTTCCAATTAGACAAATTAATTTGTCATTTTATCGCAAAAAAATAATTCTCACGCAGAAATCGCAGAATCCGCTGAACCTGCCGGACGTAAACAATGCGTCGCTTTGCGCTTCATATAATTCAGCTAATTCTGCGTGAAATAATATCGCGCGATGCCAAGCAATCATTTTTTTCCTTAATATTGCAATTCATTTCCGTTGATATTTCAAACATTCACTATATGGAAAACGATCAATTCAAACTGCCCGAGAACGCGCAACGCGAACTGAAACCGGGCGAAGAGTATGAGCCCATACTCTCGAAAAACAAGAAGTACCAGGAAGTTACGGTCTGGTCGGTGTGCATCGGCCTGCTGATGACTATCCTGTTTTCGGCTGCCGCCGCCTACCTCGGCCTGAAGGTCGGACAGGTGTTTGAAGCCGCCATCCCCATCGCCATCATCGCCATCGGCCTCACGGGACTGGCCCGCAAGAACGATGCTTTGTCGCAAAACGTCATCATCCAGTCGATTGGCGGATGCTCGGGCGGCGTGGTGGCCGGCGCCATCTTCACCTTGCCCGCACTCTACATCCTGCAAGGCAAGGGCTACCACATCGAAATCAACTTCTGGCAGGTGTTCATCGCCTCCTTGCTGGGCGGCATCTTGGGCATCCTGTTCCTCATCCCCTTCCGCAAGTACTTTGTGAAGGAGCAACACGGCAAGTTCCCCTTCCCCGAAGCCACGGCCACCACACAGGTCTTGGTGAGTGGACAGAAGAAGGGCAAGGACTCCTTGTTGCTGGTTGTCAGCGGCTTGATTGGCGGTTTGTATGACTTCATCGTCTCCACCTTCGGCTGGTGGTCGGAGACCCTCACCACCCGCATGATGGGTTGGGGCGCGGCCGTGGCCGACAAGGCCAAGCTGATGTTCAAGGTGAACACGGGTGCTGCTGTGCTCGGCTTGGGTTACATCATCGGCCTAAAATACGCCTTCATCATCTGCTGCGGCTCCATGCTGGTGTGGTTCATCATCATCCCAGGCATGAACCTCATCTGGGGTGACCAAATCGTTGACCTGATGAACACGGGCGTGCTGCAAACCATTGGTGAAATGGCACCTGAGCAGATTTTCAAGGACTATGCGCGCCACATCGGCATCGGAGGCATCGCTATGGCGGGTGTCATCAGCATCATCAAGTCGTGGGGCGTGATTAAGTCTTCAGTCGGCCTCGCTGCCAATGAGTTCAAGGGCAAGAAAGCCTCGGCCGAGCCCGTCGACCGCACCCAAAGCGACATCTCCATGAAGGTTGTCGTGATCGGCATCGTGGCCGTGCTCATCGTCACTTTCCTGTTCTTCTGGTTTGGCGTGGTACACAACGGCTGGCATGCCTTGATTGGCATCCTGGTCGTGGCCGTCATTGCCTTCCTGTTTACAACAGTGGCCGCCAATGCCATCGCTATCGTGGGCAGCAATCCCGTGAGCGGCATGACGCTGATGACCTTGATTTTGGCCTCCTTGGTGATGGTCGCCGCCGGACTGAGCGGTCCCAGCGGCATGACCGCCACCTTGATTATCGGTGGTGTGGTCTGCACAGCATTGGCCGTAGCCGGAGCTTTCATCACCGACTTGAAAGTGGGTTACTGGATTGGCACAACGCCCAAGAAGCAAGAAATCTGGAAGTTCGTTGGCGTGGCCGTGGCCGCTGCCACCGTCGCTGGCGTCATCATGATCCTGAACAAGGCTTACGGTTTCGTGGGCGACGGTGCCTTGGTGGCTCCGCAAGCCAACGCCATGAGTGCCGTCATCGAACCCATGATGTCGGGCGGTAGCGCCCCCTGGCTGCTCTACGGCATCGGCGCCGCCATTGCCTTAATCCTCAACTTCTGCAAGGTGCCGGCATTGCCCTTCGCCTTGGGTATGTTCATCCCTATCGACCTTAACATTCCGCTGCTCATCGGTGGCGCCATCTCCTGGTTCGTGAGCACCCGCAGCAAGGACCAGAAACTCAACGATGCCCGCTACAACCGCGGCACCCTCATCGCCTCGGGCTTCATCGCCGGTGGCGCTTTGATGGGTGTGGTGAGTGCCATCCTCAAGTTCTGCAATGTGGATGCCGTGGCCAAGACCGCTGATGGCACACCGTTTGCCGAGCTGCCCGTGGCCGGTCTCATCGCCTTGGTGATGTATATCGCCATCATCGCCTACATGATTTGGGACTCGAAGCGGGCTAAGGTCGAGAAATAAATTGCTTTTCTCCATTACTTAATGCCATGACAATGACCACCTTAATCAAAAACAAGGCGGTCATTGTCATATATAGATACAAAAAAGGTATTTTTTATTTGTTTTACAAAAAAACAATTGTAATTTTGAAGCCTATTTATCGAAATTCAAAACTACAGCGATATGAAAAGATTTACTTTACTTGTGGCATTGGTGCTGATGGTATCCATGCCTACGTTTGCAGAACGTGTATCTTTAGAAACCGCCCAAAAAGTGGCCACCACTTTTTTGAACAACAACGGTGCAAAAGCCGCCCAATTGACAGACCTCTCCAAAGAGGCAGGATTCAAAAACCTTTACATCTTCACTGGTAATCCAGGCTTCATTGTGATGGCCGCCGATGACTGTGTGCAACCCATTTTGGGGTATTCACTGACTGATGTTTTTGATGCCAAAGGTATGCCCGAAAACCTTAGATGGTGGCTGCAAGGCTACAGCGATGAAATTCAATCTGCCATCGACAACAAAACGAGAGCCACAAGCGAAACCGCAAAAATGTGGAAGGACTTGGCCGAGGGCAACTCCAAAGCTGGAAAGGCGACCATGACGGTTGCTCCGTTGATTCAAACCAAATGGAACCAAAACAAGTACTACAACGACCTTTGCCCCGCTGTATCTGATGGCCCAAATGGACATGCATACACCGGTTGTGTAGCTACTGCCATGGCACAAATCATGAAGTATTGGAGCTATCCTTCAACTGGTATTGGCTCTCATTCCTACACTTGGAATGGACAAACTTTGAATGCCGACTTTGGTGCCACCACGTATGATTGGAATAATATGGCAGATTATTACGAGTATTATTTTGAAAATGGAACCGACCAATATCCCAATCCGCTTCCTGAACCTTCTGCAGAAGAAATTGCAGCTGTAGCCACGCTGATGTACCACTGCGGTGTGTCGGTTGACATGATTTATGGAGGCAACAGCACTGGAGGCAGTGCGGCTCCTAACGCTTATGTCTCCAATGCATTGAAGACCTATTTCAATTATAAAAACACAGCTCAATACAAACAAAAAACAAACAATTCGACCGTTTACTATACAGATGACGAATGGATTGCAATGTTGAAAGATGATTTAGATGCCGGTCATCCTTTGCAATATGGTGGCCAAGACCCCAATGGCAACAGTGGTCATGCCTTCGTTTGCGACGGTTACAACAGCGATGATTATTTCCATTTCAACTGGGGATGGGCAGGCATTTATAACGGCTATTTTTCCATCAGCAATTTGGACACGGGAGCTAACAGCAGCCAGGCTGGTGCTGGCAACGGCAATTATACGAGAAACCAAGACGCTGTTTTCGGCATTGAGCCAGGCTCTATGGTTCCTGCCCCGACCAATCTCACCTATACCCTAAGCGGCTTAAATGACATCACCCTGACTTGGGATGCAGTAAGCGCTGCCTCAAGTTACAATGTCTATCGCAACGGCAATCTCGTTGGTAATACAACTGAAACGACCTATTCAGAGACTGCACCTTTCGGCGAACTCAGTTATTATGTCCGTTGCGTTGATGCCAACAGCCAATTATCCTTGTCTTCCAACACCGTCACCGTGACAATAGCTTACCAAACGCCGATCGTCACCGACCTCACCGCCACCCTTTCAGGTAATAATGCCAACCTTACTTGGACAGCCCCTGAATGGTGCTATCCGGAAACGCCATCAGCAACGTTGACTTATGGAGACGGAAACATGAATGGGATAAACTCAACCCAGTATTGGGCACACAGGTATCTTTCAGACAATTTATTGCAATATGCCAACAAAGTCATTTATAAAATCTCTATTTATGCTTATGCAACAGGTTCTTACACTTGCTATATTTACAAAGGTGCCACAGAGACATCTTCCAATGGTGACAATATCTTCTGGCCCTCAACATTGATGACGAGCAAAACCATAGAGGTGACAAGCACATCTGAATGGATAGATATAGACTTAGATGAACTTGTAACCATTGATGGCCAAGATGAAATTTGGGTCGTTATGCATGACCCTAACAATGGTAATGGAAGATATTCTGCTACCTTTACCAACAATCCAGGTAACAACAATCATGGAGGATATTGGGGGGGATATTACAATTTTGTTGATGGCAATTTGATCCCTGGCTTTGTGCTTAATAATGGAAGAGCCTTCCTCATCAAAACCTACATCACCGACGGCATCTATACCTACAACTTGTATGACGGGACGAGTCAGGTGGCCTCCAATATCAACGCCACAAACTACACAGTCAGCAACGCCGCTGACAACACTGCCCACCGTTACACTTTGAAGACCAATTATTACGGTGGTGAAACGGAAGCTTCCAACATGGCTGGTCTCACGTTAGGCACAGCCTCATTGTCCTCATTAACCATGGCCGCCAACGACAAGATGACCCTCACCGAAAACAGCACACTTACCGTCAGTGGCACCCTCAGCGATGAAAACGCCGACAATCTCATCCTTGAGGACGGCGCACAACTTATCAACAGCTCTACTGGCGTACAAGCCACGGTGAAAAAGAACATCGATGGATACACTGGCGATGGTGGTTGGTATCTCCTTGCTTCACCCCTAGCTGAGAGCTTCATCCCAACTGTTGATAACGGTCTCCTTGCCAATAATTATGACCTCTTTACCTTCGACCAAAGTGAAGAATTGGAATGGAGGAACATCGAAGCAGGCGCATTCAACACCATCGACAACAAAACTGGTTACCTTTATGCCAACAGCGGCGATCCAACACTTTCATTTGCAGGAACACTTGTCGCCAACACTACTGCCACCACTTTAATCTACGATAGCAATGCCGATTTCAAGGGTTTCAACCTGATTGGCAACCCTTATCCATGCAACACATACGTTGACAAAAGTTTCTATGTCTTGAATGATGACGGTTCCGATTTCACCTTGGGCAGCAACCCCATCCCGCCGTGCTCAGCCATCTTGGTGCAGGCACAAAATGCTGATGAGAGCGTCACTTTCAACAAGAACGTATCGAAAAACGAGCCTAACATTGACATTGCGGTTACCAAAGCCAACACAAGAAACAATGCCATCGTTGATCAAGCAAGAGTCAGCTTTAATGAAAAAGACCAACTCACAAAATACAATTTGAGCGGACAAAACGGAAAGCTTTACATTCCTCAAAACGGTCAAGACTTTGCCGTGGCCTATGCCAATGAAGAGAACGAGATGCCTATCAATTTCAAGGCTACCAAAAACGGTACTTATAATATCAGCATCGAAACCGAAGGTCTTGAGTTAGGTTACCTCCATCTCATCGACAACCTCACAGGCAACGATGTTGACCTCCTGGCCACGCCTAGCTACACTTTTGAGGCTAAAACGAGCGACTATGCTACGAGATTCAAATTGGTGTTTGATGCTAATGCAGTGGACGGCCCTTCGACAGGCTCAGGGACCTTCGCTTACATCAGCGACGGAAACATCATCATCACGGACGGCCCTTCGACTCCTTCGACAGGCTCAGGAACCGAAGGCTCAGGGACCTGCGCCACATTGCAAATTGTGGATATGATGGGTCGCGTGGTCGTTGAAGGAGCCGCGATGAATCGCGTCTCTACAAGCGAGATGACACCTGGTGTGTATGTCCTCCGCCTCATCAACGGCGAGAAGGTACAGACGCAGAAGATTGTGATTGAATAATTTCGTATTTTTGCGCCACAATTTCAAGAAAAGTGGCAAGCATAAAGTACCAACCTTATAAAGCTGATGCCCACATCGACGCGATAGTCAAGACTTTGCGCGATGGTGGGCATTTGCTTTGTTCCAATTTGGCGGCCTCGTCAAAGGCTTTCGTGGTGGAAGAGACCTTCCGACAGATCGGTGGTCAGCACCTCATCGTGTGTGCCGACAAGGAAGACGCGGCCTATTTTTACAACGACCTTGAAAACATGCTCGGCGAGCGTGGCATGGACTACAGCAAGAAGCAGGTGCTCTTCTACCCTACTTCCTACAAACGTCCCTACGAGCCCGAGAAGCCCGACAACACCTATATCCTCTCGCGTACCGAGGTCTTGCAACGCGTCTCCACCTCCGAACGCAAAACCTTGATTGTCAGTTACCCAGAAGCCTTGAGTGAGAAGGTCTTCACGCGTAAGCTCTTATCAAAAAACACCACTAAAATCAAGGTCGGTGACAAAATCAATCTCGACTTCCTTACCGATGTGCTTTATGAATATGAGTTTGAAAACGTCGATTTCGTGGTGGAACCGGGACAGTTTGCCATCCGTGGTGGATTGGTGGATGTGTTCTCATTCGCCAACGATTATCCTTACCGCATTGAGTTCTTCGGCGATGAGGTCGACAGCATCCGTAGCTTCAACATCGCCGACCAGCTTTCCATTGAGCAACTGAAACAAATCGTACTGCTGCCCAACATGCAGGAACGCGCCTTCATCGAGGAGCGCGAGGCCATACTGCAATATCTGCCCGACAATACCACCGTGTGGCTCACCGACATGGCTTTCTTCGCCACGCAGGTGGACAAGGAATACGACCGCGCTGTGGAAGCCTTCGAGAAGATGCAGGAGCAAGACGAGGAAGTGAAGGCATTAAAGCCAGGGCAATTGTTCAGCAAATCGGATGAGTTGCTTTCTAACCTTATAAAACATCCAACTGTTGAGTTTGGTGTTTCTAGCAAGCTAGTACCCACATCGCCCATAGATTCCAGCTCACCCACAAGCCCCAGCAGGAATGACATGGGCGATAACAACTCCCAACTTACAACTGTCAACTTCCACACCAAGCCCCAGCCAATATTCAGCAAAAACTTCAACCTACTGATAGATGACATTGCTCAACATAAAGAAGAAGGCTACCGCGTCATCGTGTTCTCCGAAAGCAGCAAGCAACTCTCTCGTATCCAAGCGATTCTGAACGACATCAACCACAACGAAGAGAGCCACAGCGACTTCGAGACCGAGACCATCGCCATCCACGGTGGCTTCATCGACGAGGACCTGAAGGTGTGTTGCTACACCGACCACCAGATCTTCGAGCGTTACCACCGCTTCCACCTGCGCGACAACTTCTCCACCAAGCAGGCCATCACACTGAAAGACCTATACGAGCTGAAGCCTGGCGACTATGTCACCCACATCGACCACGGCATCGGACGCTTCGACGGGCTTGAGACCATCGAGAACAACGGCAAACCTCAAGAAGCCATCCGCCTGATTTACAACAACGGCGACCTACTTTATGTGAGCATCCACTCGCTACACCGCATCGCCAAATACAGCAGCAAGGACGGCACCGAGCCCAAACTCAGCACCCTCGGCAGCGGCGCATGGAACCGCCTGAAAAACAAGACCAAGAGCAAGGTCAAAGACATCGCGCGTGAGCTTATCAAACTATATGCTGAGCGCAAACGCACGCCTGGCTTCAAGTTCTCGCCCGACAACTACCTGCAAAACGAGTTGGAGGCTTCGTTCATCTATGAGGACACTCCCGACCAGCTGAAAGCCACCAACGACGTGAAGCGTGACATGGAGAGCGAAAACCCCATGGACCGCCTCGTGTGCGGCGACGTTGGCTTCGGCAAGACTGAAGTCGCCATGCGTGCCGCCTTCAAGGCCTGCTGCGACTCGAAACAGGTGGCTGTGCTCGTGCCGACGACAGTACTTGCTTTGCAACACTATCACACCTTCACCGAACGCTTCAACGGCTTCCCCGTCACCATAGAATACCTCAACCGCTTCAAGACCACCAAGCAGCAGACCGAGATTCTGAAACGTCTCGAAAAAGGCGAAATTGACATCATTATCGGGACGCACCGACTCACAGGAAAAGATGTGAAGTTCAAGGACTTGGGCTTGCTCGTCATCGATGAGGAACAGAAATTCGGCGTGGCCGTGAAGGAGAAACTGAAAGAGATGAAGGCCAACGTCGACACGCTGACTTTAACCGCCACGCCTATCCCCAGAACGCTGCAATTCTCCATGATGGGCGCCCGCGACCTCAGCGTCATCACCACACCACCGCCCAACCGCTATCCCGTGCAGACCGAGTTGCGCGGCTTCGACGGCGAGCTCATCCGCGACGCCATCCAGTTTGAGCTGGCACGCAACGGACAGGTCTTCTTCATCCACAACCGCATCCAAAACATCATGGACGTGCACGACTTCATCCTGAAGTACGTGCCAGGTGTGCGCATTGCCGTCGCCCATGGCCAGATGGAAGGCTCGAAGCTTGAGGACATTATGCTCGGCTTCATCAACGGCGACTACGATGTGCTACTCTGCACCACCATCGTCGAGTCGGGGTTGGATATTCCAAACGCCAACACCATCATCATCAACGACGCACACCGTTATGGCCTCAGCGACCTGCACCAGCTGCGCGGACGCGTGGGCCGTTCCAACAAGAAGGCCTTCTGCTACCTGTTGACACCTCCGCTCAACACCTTGACCCAAGAAGCCCAGAAACGTCTCCGCGCCTTGGAGGAGTTCTCCGACCTTGGTGAAGGCATCAACATCGCCATGCGCGACTTGGACATCCGAGGCGCAGGCAACATCCTCGGTGCCGAACAAAGCGGCTTCATCAACGACATCGGATTCGAGACCTATCATAAGATTCTCGATGAGGCCATCCTTGAATTGAAAGAGACTGAATTTCAGGATATCTTTGAAAAGGAAGAGGAAAAATCGTATGTCGCCGACTGCACCATCGAGACCGACATGGAGGTGCGTTTCCCCGCCGACTACATCAACTCGACGCAGGAGCGCGTCAGCCTCTACAGCGAGCTCGACCGTACCAAGACCGAGGAGAGCCTGATGAAATTCACCGACCACCTCATCGACCGCTTCGGGCCTATCCCCAAGCAAGTCAACGACTTGCTCAACACAGTGCGTCTCCGCTGGATTGCCAAGGACTTGGGCTTTGAAAAGATATTGTTGCGTCACCATAACATGACGGCCTATTTTGTCAGCAACCAGGCCTCGAAATATTATGAAAGCTCCACCTACATGCAGATCATGCAGTACATCATGAGCCACCCGAAACGCACCGCGCTCAAGGAAGTCAACGACAAGCTGCAACTCACCGTCAAGGAAGTGGAAACGGTGACACAGGCGCTGCAGTTGTTGCGCGAGATACAGACCATCCATTAGTGTTTACTTGACTTTAAATACGAACAGACTTATGACTGGACCTCAATTGCTCATCCTAACCATCATTGTTGCACTTGTAATCGCCTTCATTATCACGATGATCGTGCTCAACAGCCACACCAAAAAGATGTTTTCCACAAATGCCAGGTTGGTGGACAACCAAAACACCTTGTTGGAACAAAACAAGCGGCAGGAAAAAGACAAAACCGAGTTGAAAAAACGAATCAACGAATTGGAGGAAGAACTGAAGTGTAAAACAGGAGATGAGGTAGCTCAATTGAAGGAACAGACACGCGAGTACCGCGAGAACATAGAGCTGACCGCCGACATGAGCGATGATGATCTGATGGCTTGGATTGACCAAAAGATGGACGAGATGCAGCTCTATACCGACACCAACCTCACTTTGAAAACCTTGGCGAACACCTTGGGACTGACGCAACGGCGGTTAGGTTCTTTGTTCAAAAACCATCCAAAATATGCCAGTTTAGGTGACTATCTCAACGAGAAACGTGTCTTGTTGGCCTGTAAACTGCTGCACGAGAAGCCCAACTGGACTATCGAGGCCATTGGAACTGAGGCAGGATTCGGCAGTCGCCGCACTTTCCAAATGGAGATGAAACATCGCTTTGGCATCACACCATTGCAATACCGGCAAGGAATGGAAAATGCCGCATATCAAGAAACACCTCAAACTTCAGATTAACACTCGCCGCTGCATCCAAGCATAAATGACAATGACGTCAATAGTGGGAATCTCCATAGGCAGGTTGGCCAAACCCGATTCGGGACCAACAAGCATGAAGGAGACGACGGGAATAATGCTGGAAACCAGGATATAGAGCGCCATCCAAATGCCCACCTGCCGAAGGCGACCGCGATAGCTGAACGCAATGGCACAGCCCAAGGGCAGATAAACGAGCATCAGTAAAACGGCTACAGGAAGTCCGACAACATACATGATGGACGGAATCATCTCTGTAACAAACCCAACCAGATTCAACGCGATAACCACCCACCACCATGCCGTGAACGGACGATATAGCGGCTTTGTGCCTCGCAATAGCCCAAAATACATCACCACAGCCCCAAAGGTCTGGACAATGCCTCGTACCCATGAAAAATGGATTTCGTCCAACCAATGCATCAGAGGCGCATAGTTGACAACAGCCTGCAAAAGGTAGCACACAAAAGCCGCCTCGATGAGCCAACGCGGCAAGCCACTGTCCACATGGTTCACAAGACACAGGCTTTCAATACTTTCCGCTTTTTCAATAGGGGTTTGTTCCTTTGTTTCCATAACCGCAAAAGTACGGTTTTTGCCGCAATGTTCAGAAAAAAAGCGATGTTTGTCTACAAAAAACAATTTGCCCGGCCTCCATCACTTGAAGGTCGGGCAAATACTTGAAGTAGGAATAACCTAGTCTTTGTGAAGTTAAATCCTTGTTTTCAAAGGCTTTCGGTTATTTAGAAGGTTTTAGATACCTCAAATTGGAGCAGTCTCGGATTTTGCTGAACTCCATCCAAGAATTTCTGTTTTGATCTGAAATAGTAGGATTTGAAACTATTCACAGGAGAAGGGGTACCAGTGCCAATGAAAGAAATCATCGGAAGCTTTACGAAGTAGAAGCTCGTATCTGGGATTTGGGATTCGTCGTATGTGACCGTCCCCTCCATTTTTGCAGCGAACGGGGTTTTCACATTTTCAATCGTAACCGACCAAGGAGCAGTAACTTGTTGTACTTCAATAGTTTTACCATCGGCATCAACATAGGAAACGTTGAATTTGCAGCCAGGAATAACGGATGACACGACACCTTCAACTTCGGCAGTTTCCAACAGTTCGTACTTCACAGAATAGACTTTTTCTGTAGTTGGCGTATTTCCGCCTCCGCCTTCGTTACCACCATTGTTCGGGGTATCTTTCTTGCAACCCGTGAACATCATGCCACCAATAAGCAAGGTGGCGAGCAAGAATGTTAATTTCTTCATTTTTTTGACTTTTGTTGGTTGAACATAATTTATTAAAGTCTTCACAAATAATGCCACACCCATCAATTAATGGATAAAGTGTAGTTAAATTCTAACATTTGGGGATTTGTGGCGAAGTATTCGAGGAAATCCTCTTTGTCTTCAAAATACTTTCCCGTAGCAGGTTTCGTATGATGCTCTGTACTTTGTTCGATGGAAGCAAGCGTACCGAAAAACACGGGAGAAGGAATTTCGCTTTCATTGTAGGTAACGCTACCTTTCAGTTGGGCCTCAAAAGGAGTCTTCACGCTGATTTCTTTGGTCCAAGGCAATGTAGCGTCAGTAACTTCGACCATTTTCCCATCAGCATCCTTATAGGAGAAAGTGTAATGGAAGCATGGCGAAATCGTGTGTGTAGTCAACGCACCTGTAACATCGTTCATAGTTTGGAAAGTATTGTTTACCTTATAGACAAACGTCTTCGTCGTCTCGGTAGGAGTCGAAGGCGTGTCGGGTATTGGTTGCGGATTGTCTTTCTTGCAGCCCGTAAACATCATACCACCAATAAGCAGGGTGACAAGCAAAAATGTTAATTTCTTCATTTTTTAGTGGTTTTAAGTAGGTTAATTAAAGAAAGATTTAGAATACTACTCAACTCTACCGCTAAAGCTGAAATTCACTGCATCAGGATTTTGCGAAATGTAATTCAAAAAACCAGCCTTCGCAAGGGATGCAATTATATCACCCTCTCCATTGGCAATCGGCTTATTTCCAGAAACGATACTCGTAATTTGTCCAAAACCGACTTGATCGGGAAGTTCTTCCTCTTTATAGGTGTATTTCCCTTCCATCTTGGCATCGAAAGGCAGCGTCACCGTGAGTTCGGGTGAAGACCAAGGCAAGGTGACATCATTCACGATAACCTTGTTACCATCAGCACCAACATAAGTAATGGTGTATTTGAAGCAATCGGAAGTGGTGAAAGCCCCATAAGTGTTGCCGACCATATAGGTCACTTTGGCAGTTGTAGGTGTTGGCGTCGGATCAGGAGTTGGTTGCGGGTCATCTTTCTTGCAGCCCGTGAGCATCATTCCACCGATAAGCAGGGTGGCGAGCAAAAACGTTACTTTTTTCATTTGTTAAAGTTTGGTTTGTTAAACGATAATTAAAAGTGGCACAAAAGTAATCAAATAGACAGCGCGAAAGGTGCTACCTGAATTTGCGGAATGCCAAAAAACGGGTTTTCTGCGCAAAATCGGGTTTTCTGCGCAAAAAAACATCAAGACGTAAAACTTAAACTATTTGTTTTCCCAGAAATCAGCCCCCTTTGCGCCGATTTCCTTCGGGTCGAAAACGGGTTCCTTACCTTCCTTCTTCTGCCGCTCGTAAGACTTCAACGCCTTAAAGGCCTTAGGCGAGAGCAACAAGATGGCAATGATATTGATCCATGCCATCATGCCCACACCGATGTCGCCGAGATCCCACATCGATTTGGCCTCATACAACGAGCCAAAGAACACCATGCCCACCACACCGAGACGCAGCACCCAAATCAGGATGTGCTCCTTGCGGCCTTTGCCAAAGAGGTAGACGAGGTTGGTCTCGGCATAGTAATAATACGCCATGATGGTAGTGAAAGCAAAGAAAAACAAGGCGATGGAAATGATAATACCACCCGTCTTGACGCCAAGCAAAGTGCCTAATGCCGCCGTTGTGTAGCCCACGCCAGGCGCACCCATATCCATGCCGTTGGCGGACAAAAGCAGGTTGCCCGATGCATCGAAGACATTATAAGTCTTGCAGGCCAAAATCATCACGGCTGTGGCAGTACATACTAATAAGGTGTCGATATACACCGAAAACGCTTGCACTAGTCCCTGCTTGACGGGGTGCGATACCTTGGCCGCTCCAGCCACGATGGCACCTGTGCCTTGTCCCGCCTCATTGGAATAAATACCGCGCTTCACACCCCAGGCTATGGTCGAGCCCAAAATGCCGCCCAAGACCTGATGCATACCGAAAGCTCCACGAATCATGTCCATAAAGACAGATGGAACCACTTTTGCATTGATAATCAAGACCACGATAGCCAACAAGATATAAAGGATAGCCATGAAAGGCGCCACGATCTGCGCCACGTTGGCGATACGGTTCACGCCACCAATCACCACAATGCCGATGAGCAAAGCCACCGCTCCACCCACAATGGCAGGACTGATATTAAAGGTATTGGCAAAAGAGAGGGCGATGCCGTTGGATTGCACCGGTGGCATGAAGAAACCCGCAGCCAAGACCGCGGTGACGGCAAATACCACCGCCAGCCATTTGCTGTGCAAACCCTTCTCGATATAATAAGCCGGACCGCCACGGAACTGTCCCTTGTGCTCTTCTTTATAGATTTGAGCCAAAGTTGCCTCGGAGAAAGCCGATCCTGCACCCAAAAAAGCGATGATCCACATCCAGACGATGGCCCCTGGGCCGCCGTAGCCGATGGCCGTGGCCACGCCCACGATGTTGCCCGTGCCCACGCGCCCCGA
>CAMHJX010000051.1 GCA_946185535.1 uncultured Bacteroidales bacterium | reverse complement strand
ACCACATTAGGACTTGACACGTTTCATCTTTCGACCGCTCGTGATTTGCAATTCGCTGGTTTCTGAATAAAAGGATTTGTAATCCGATAATACATTGTATTTCTTATTTATACATTCACTTCACCACCTCCACAATCTTCTCCCTCAACGCCAACTGGATCTTGGCAATCGTTTTGCAGGTTAAGTTGTGGCCTGCATGAAAGATCTTATATGTAAAGTTACGATTTTATGCTGAAATACTGCTAAAAACCACAAATAAATTGTAATTTTGCCATCAATTAAACTACATTATGGGTTCTGTTTTCGTCATACAAGGTATTCTGATATACATTTATGGCTTTGACCACAATCCGCCTCACATTCATGTGCGAAGCGGTACCGACAACTTTTCCATCACCATCAAAAACCGCATCATTGAAGGCGTGGCACGTTCAAAGACCGTTTCCATCATCAACCAATTCATGGATGAGCACGAAGATGAACTGATGGAGTTGTGGGAAAAAGCTCAGAAAGGTGAAACAATCAAAAAAATAAGATAAACTATGTTGCTGACAATCACAGATGTAGAATATTTGGGCGAATACTCGTTACTCTGCTCGTTCAACAATGGCCAGCGTCGTAAGGTTGACTTGACACCGCTGCTTGCCTATCCAGCTTTCGCTGAGTTGCGTGATAAGAGCAATTTCATCCAATTTGGCCTTGACCAAACCATCTTCTGGGCCAATGGTGCCGACATTGCCCCCGAATATCTCTATGAACACGGCGTGGAGGCCTGATATGCAGTTCAAAGACGTCATCGGCCAATCCGCCGTTAAACAAAGGCTTATCCAGAGTGTGAGGGAAAACCATGTCTCTCATGCACAGCTCTTTTTGGGCCCTGCCGGAAGTGGGAAACTGCCTTTGGCCTTGGCCTACGCCCAATATATCCTCTGTCCTAACCGCACCGAGACCGACAGCTGCGGCGTGTGCCCAACCTGCCAGAAGATGCAGAAACTGGTGCATCCCGACCTGCATTTTGTGGTGCCTACAGCCACAACAAAAAAGATCAAAAGCAATCCCGAATCCGACCTCTTTATGGAGGAATGGCGCGAGTATGTCATTGAAAACAAAGGTTATGTCGATACCTCAAGTTGGTACACTTTCCTCGATGTGGAGAACAAGCAGGGCTATATGTCGGTGCGCGACGCAGCCTCTCTGCTGCGTAAGTTGAGTATGAAATCCTATGAGGGTGAGTACAAGATTGCCATCATCTGGATGGCAGAAAAGATGCGTGTCGACACGGCCAATAAACTGCTGAAACTGCTTGAGGAACCACCCGAGAAGACTGTTTTTCTGCTTATCGCAGAAGACGGTGAGGAACTTCTAGCCACTATCAAGTCGCGCACGGCCTTGGTGAAGATTCCTGCCATCGAAACTAACGCTTTGGAAAAAGCCCTTGTGGAGCGTCTGTCGTGCCAGCCTAACCAAGCTCACGATGCAGCCATGATTTCGGAAGGCAATTGGATCACCGCATGCCACTCGGTGCAGGATTCGGAAGAGCATAAATACTTCTTCACCACCTTCCAACAATGGATGCGGCTTTGCTTCCGTGCCGCTTATTCCGAGCTGATTGACTTCTCGAATAACATCAAGACGATTGGACGCGAAAAGCAAAAAGAACTGTTGGAATATGGTCTGCGCATCGTACGCAATTCACTGTTGTTTAATAACAACCTAGCGGAAATCGTCATGCTACCCAATGACGAAAAAGTGTTCAACTCGAAGTTCGCACCTTTTGTCAATCCTGCCAATCTGGCACAAATTGCCGAACTTCTTGAAGAGGCTATGCGTCAAATCGAGCGCAACGGCTACGCACCGCTTATCTTCACCGATGTGAGCTTCAAGATGGTGGGGCTGCTGAAAAAGAAGTAAATTTACTCAAAAACTTCTATTGTTCCCATTTCAAACTGGATGGGATTGCCAGCCTCATAATAGCGTACGTCGCGAAGCACCTTGTCGAAAACGTAGTTCTGGATGAGCACGAAATCTTTGCCGTCGTTGACGAGTGCATACATACGGTCGCGGTCCACATCGCCAATCTCGCCACTCATGTCGGTCACGCCGTTCAATACGAGTTTTTTATAAGTTCTCATGTCTTGTTTGTTGCCGTCTTTGTCCGTCACGACAATGTAATGCACGAATGGTGAGCTGGTGATGGAGTCGATGCGCTCCTGTGGCAGGGTGTTGGTGAACAAGGCCTCAAAACGCAGGTCGCTGAACGACGACATGAGATTGATGACTTTCAAGGTGTCGTAAGGCAAGTCTTGGTTGTCGATTAGGCGCGTGAGTTTGTATTGGTGCTTTCCGATGTTATCGATGCGGAAACTGCCTTCCGGGTCTTCGTTGAAGTCCATCTCAATGGACTGAATGTCAGCCATGTTCTCACGGAAGATGGTGTGGTCACGCCAGTCATCAGGATTAGCGGTGAAGCGCGTGGTGATAAAGCCGCGGAAACTGGGGATATAAACGATATAGGCCTTGTCGGCACCTTCCTTCAGCATAAAGGTACCACTGCTATCCATAGTGGCATCACCCACATAGAACACCTTGGTGCGCTTTTCATGATAGAATAATTTGATTTTGTCGAACAAGTTGATGCGTGGCACCATCTGATAGACTTCCACCTTGGTGCTTTGTGAAGCCAACTGCTTGACGATGTTGTCATGACTGGCCACTGAAACGGGCATCTTAACCCGAATCTTGTATAAGGTTGTCAGCAGGTGTTGCACTTGCTTTGGATGCGCCGTGTAGGTTCCGTTGAGTGTCCAGCCGTGTTCCTGCCGTTCAAGCAGTGACTCCTTTTCCATACGGTTAGCCAAGTAAATCTTGGTGACAGAGGCAGTATCCCACACTTGGAAGTCCGATGACTCGCCTTGTAGCGTGGAAAGGTAACGGTTGTTCCAAACCAGTAGTGCAGCGATAACGACCAGAATGGCGGCAATAATAATGGTAATGCGGTTATTTTTCTTCATGATGTTCTGTTTTACTGTATTTTCTCTTCCTGATGAAAGCCAAGACAAAGCCAAAGATAATGATAAGTGCAATCGGAATGACGGTGTTGATGACCTGCCATTTAACCCTTTCTTTGCTCACTTTTTTGGTATCCAATAGGCGGATGGTTAGCTTGCGTGAACGGATGTCTATCATGTTTTCTCCGTCGACCAAATAGCTGATGGCATTCTCAAGAAACTCTTTGTTGGTATAGGTGACGCCCGTGTATTTGTCATAACCCAAAGGCAGCGGGTTGCGGTCGATGTCAAACTGGTTGCGGATGATGTCGCCATCGGCTACTACAATCATGGCTGTGGGCTCGCTTTCTTCCAGGAAGTCGGTGGCTTGGTCATCGACGATTTCTTGTGGGATGCGGTTGGCATACAGCGAGGTGAAGCTGCCTTTCAAGAGGTAAGCCACATTCTTTCCGTCCTTCAAATTGAACAAGCGTTGGTCGGGAGCTTGGCGCAACATGGCCAAGGAGATGAATACCGGCGTACCCGAAACTTTGGTGTAGCCTGTGGTTTTAAGCAAAGGAATCTGCTCAATGCCATCGGCCGAAGAGGTGGCATCTATTGAGCTGACGAAGTCGGCCTTGATGCCATTCATGTTACGCACCATAGGATGGTCGGAGGCGGCTTGCAACAAGGGGAAGTAGTACCAATTGAAGCGTGTGTACTGCGGTTGGTTGCCCACCATTCCGCCTGTGCGGACGGCAATTTGGGCGCAATTCAAACTCAACAACAGGTCGCGGTTGAGGCGCACACCATATCTGAAGAGCATGTCGTCGAGATTAAGGTCTTGCTCCATGCCGATGGTCGATTCTTGGTTTTGCAGGCTGTCCATGGTGGCATAGACGGGTTCCACTAACCAAAGCACCTTGCCACCATGCATGATGTACTGGTCGATGAGGAACTTGTCTTTTTCGTCGAAGGGCTCCGTGGGCTTGGCGATGACGATGGCATCGTATGTAGGATAGACTTTTACGTCTCTCGTAGTGTCCTGTGTGCGGTGCAACAAGGCGTCAATCTTGCCCTCAATGGCTTGCCGCTTCACATCATAGTTCTTCGCTAGTGTTTGGGCAATGCTGCCAAGTTCTTCGTTGCTCAATTCGCCGTGTCCTTCGATAAAGGCGATTTTCGGTCTTTCCAAGCGAGTCACCTTCCTGACAGCATCGATGAGGTAGAACTCGAGGTTTTCAATTGATGCATTTACGGCATATTCATCGGGCTGTCCGTTCTGCGTTTCATGCAACAGGTTGACGGCTATTTCGGTGTTATTGCGGTAACTCACCAAAGCACCGGGCCAAATAATCAGTTGCTTGGCCGACCCGTCACTGCCCACGTCTTGCCATTTGGTATAGTCCAGTCCCGACTGATACAGTTGGGTATACTTGTCTTTGATTTCAGCGTCGTTATCGCCTTCTCCAGGATTGATGAACTCGTAATCGATGAATTTTGAATAGGCTCGGAATTCATCCAGCATTTCCTTGGTCTCGCGACGCATTTTCTTGTACTCCGCAGGCAATTCATTTCCTTCGAGATACACTCTAAA
Source organism: uncultured Bacteroidales bacterium (assembly GCA_946185535.1). GTDB lineage: Bacteria > Bacteroidota > Bacteroidia > Bacteroidales > F082 > Limimorpha. Next base: position 11,437 of record CAMHJX010000051.1, on the reverse strand, counting down.
GTACACATAGTCGTCAAGGTTTTTAAGGATTTCCTTTGTGGTGGACGACAAAGTGTAGCGTTTCTCACTAGTCAGGTCGAAGCGGGTGAACACGTAAGAGCCAATCACATTGAGGAGCACCACAATGGCTATTGTGACGAGGAAGGAGACGATTTGGTTTTTCTTCAAATTCTTGCGTTTGTTTTCCATCACTTCACCTCCTTACCATTTGCGGCTCGAAAGAACCAGTTTTGTCGCACTCAAGAAAATGGCGATCACACTGAAGAAATACAACACATCGCGCGTGTCGATGACGCCACGGCTCAACGACCCATAGTGGGCATTCATGCCCAACTGTTGGATAAACAGCCCGACATGGCCAAACAACGAGAGCGAGTAGATGAACTCGAAGCCAATCAGCAGGAATCCGCAGAGGAAGACCGATATGATAAAGGCTAGGATTTGGTTGTTGGTCAGCGAGCTACAGAAGATACCGATGCTGACGAAGCTGGCACTGAGTAAGAAAAGCCCGATATAGGAGCCCCAGATGCCACCACTGTCGAGGTTGCCTTTGGGCAGCCCGAGGCGGTAGACCGAGAAATAATAGATAAAGGTCGGAATCAAGGCGAGCAATACCAATGCTACGCCAGCCAAAAATTTGGCCCAGATAATCTGCCAGTCCGACAGCGGCTTGGTGGCCAGCATCTCGATGGTACCCGTTCGGTTTTCTTCGGCGAAGCTGCGCATGGTGACGGCAGGCACGAGGAAGAGAAACACCCAAGGGGCGAGGATAAATAGGCTGTCGAGGTTGGCATAGCCGAAGTTCAGCAGGTTGAAGTCGCTTTGGAACACCCAAAGGAACAGGCCGGTGATGAGCAGAAACACTACTATCACCATGATGCCGATCAGCGAGCTGAGAAAATTGCTGATTTCTTTCTTAAACAGTGCGTACATTACAAGAATGTTGATTATTCAATGATCATGTCAAAAGGCAGGCGGGCTTGGATGCCGGTGTTCTTTTGCAGGTTGTCCAAACCTTGCAGGTAGTTGTAGTAGACACCCATTTTCTGCTTCATGGCAGCATCGAGTTTGTCGCTTTCGTTCATCGACTCCATCATGCGGGTGAAGAAGTCCTTCTGCTTTGGCCATTCGGTCACTTTGTAGTCGCTGCCCAGTTCGGCTTTCTGCACGGCGTAAGCGATGGCGTCTTCCATGTCGCCAAGTTGGTCGACGAGGCCAATCTTAATGGCGTCGGCGCCAGCCCACACACGGCCTTGACCGATGCTGTCGACATAGGTTTGGGTCAGGCCACGGCCTTCAGCCACACGACCTGTAAAGTCATTGTAAGTCTTCACGACCATCTCTTGAAGTTTGCCATATTGGAACTCTGTGAGGGGCTGCGAGAGGGTGCCAAAATCAGCATTTTCATTGGTCTTGGCCACATCGAAGGTCAAACCAACCTTGTCGTTGAGGAAGCCTTGCAGGTTAGGAACGGTGCCAAAAACGCCGATGGAACCCGTGAGGGTGGTGGGGTCGGCAAAGATGTAGTCGGCTTTGGCCGAAATCCAGTAGCCACCCGAAGCCGCATAGTTACCCATGGAGACGATGACGGGTTTCACTTGCTTGGTCAGGTCGAGTTCGCGACCGATGATGGCAGAAGCCACGGCACTGCCGCCAGGCGAGTTGACGCGCAATACTACGGCTTTCACATTCTCGTCCTCACGAGCCTTGCGGATGGTTTTGGAGAGGTTCTCTGAATAGATGTTTTGCTCTTCGTTGCCTTTGCCATCGAAAATCTGGCCAGAGGCATAGATGATGGCTACCTCGTTCTTGCTGAGGTTCTTGTCTTTGTATGACTTGGCATAGTTGGCGTTGCCGATGGCATTGATGTCTTTGTTGCTGCCTGTCAGACCCTTCAACTCTTCAAGCACTTGGTCTTTGTAGTAAAGGTTGTCAACCAAACCATATTCCAGAGCCTTATGGGCATCGAAGTAGGTGTCCAAGTTGTCGGCGATATGATTGAGCTGTTCCACGCTGATGTTGCGGCTTTGGCTGATACCGAGGAGGATTTGTCCCCAAACGGTGCCCAACAGCTTGTCCATCTGCTCGCGATTGGCTTCGCTCATTTTGTCTAAGAAGTATGGCTCCACCGCACTTTTGAAACGGTTGTTGGGACCGCGCACAATCTGCATTTCGATGTCAAGTTTGTCAAACAAGTGCTTGTAGAAGGTAATTTGCGAGGCCATGCCATGCAGATCCAAGGCTCCTTCAGGGTTGATGAAGATTTTGTCGGCAACGGAGGCCAAGTAATAGGCACTTTGGCTATAGCTCTCGCCGTAAGTGACGAGGAACTTGCCCGACTCTTTGAACTCGATGAGCTTATCGCGGATTTCCTGCAAAGTGGCGGTGGAGGTGGGGATGCTGCTCAGTTCCATATAGATACCTTTGATATTCGGGTCGGTCTTGGCACGCTCGATGTTGCGAAGGATGTCGTTCAAGCCCGTGGCATCCAATGATTCCATGGTTTGGAAATTGATGGAACTGAAGGGATTGTCGGTGGTACGGTCAGGTATGTCGTAGTTGAGCTTCATGTAAAGCACTGAGTTGGGTTTGGGCTTGCTGATGGTTTCCGTCTCGGTGGAGAGACTCGAAATCATGGATGTGACCACGCCAACCTTGATGAAGAAGTTGACTACCAAAGCTATAAGCGTTCCTAAAAACGCGGCCAGTAATACTTTTGAGAATTTCATGACTATTTAGTTTTTATAATGATAATGCGTTTGATGAAATCGTAAGATTCGATGAAATCAACCTCATCCCGTAATTATTGGGAAATTAGGGTGCAAAAGTAACATTTTATTCGTTTTGATTGGTGATAAAACGCTATATTTGCAAAAAATCTCAACGGTAATACTGAGTTTAATCAAGGTATGGAAACCTGTTATATTCTCTTTGGTTCGAACATGGCTCTTCGGCAAGGCATAGGGATCAGCGACAAAAATGGCATCTTTGCCCAGGCTTGCCTATATATTAATAATAGGTGTGGCCGGATCGTGAAGGTTTCGTCGTCTTACGAGTCGGAACCATGGGGCTTCGAAACCAAGGAATGGTTCTTGAATCGGGTCGTCGTCATTGAGACTGAAATGAATCCTGAGGACTTGTTGAAACAACTGCTTGAGATTGAACGTGAGCTGGGGCGTGAGCGGCATCCCGAAATTGAGGGTTACACATCAAGAACAGCCGATTTGGACATCTTGTATTATGGCAATAAGATTATATTGACTGATGCGCTGACGGTACCGCATCCTCGGTTACATCGACGCCGTTTTGCACTGTTGCCTTTATGCGAGGTGGCACCCAATCTGGTGCATCCGGTTTTCGGGTTGACCCAATCCGAGCTTCTGGCTCGATGCCCCGATATGCTCACGGTAAGAAAAACAGATAATGATCAGACATACGAAAAATGCATTACAACTACATAGCCATAGAAGGAACAGTGGGGGCGGGCAAGACCACTCTGGCCACGCGCATCGCCAAGGACTTCAACGGACAATTGATTTTGGAGGAGTTTGAGGGCGACAAGAATCCGTTTTTGCCCAAATTCTACAAGGAACCTGAAAAGTATTCCTTCCAATTGGAGATGACCTTCTTGGCCTTGCGTTTCCAACAGCTGAAGGACAAGTTGGGTGTGCTCGACTTGTTTCACGATTTCATCATCTCGGACTATTATGTGGCCAAGTCGCTGATTTTTTCTCGCAACAATCTGCAGGAGGACGAGTACCAGCTCTTTTCTCGATTCTTCAACATCATCTTCTCCGACATGCCCAAGCCAGAGCTGTTGGTTTACCTTTATTCAGATGTGGCGCGATTGCAGCGCAATATTCGCAAGCGTGGGCGCAGCTATGAGCAGGAAATCAGTGACGATTATTTGGAGAATATCCAGCAGGGCTATTTTGATTTCCTACGTCAGCAACAGAACAACATGCGCATCCTGTTGATCGACACGAATCGTCTTGATTTCGTGGCCAACGAGGGCGACTATCAGCGCATCATTGATGTTATCGACCAACCTTACGAGATTGGACTGCACCGTGTGTCGTTGTAATGTTTTTCTGTTTTTATTGCACAAAAAAAGCCGCTCGTGAGAGCGGCTTTTCTATTACTGTTTAGTAAATGACGCATTAATGCTTTCTCGGAACTTTCACTTTGATAGTTCTCGGAACGATTTCCTGATAAGGCTCGTCCACTAAGACTTCAGCGCGACGGAGTTGCGGGAGAATGTCCTTTTCGAGTTGAGGATAGATGGAGCACATCTCCTTGACAGTTCTCTGCTTATTGCTGGAGTTGTTGATGTTGTTGACGATGGCATCCTTGTCCTTAAGGTCGGAGTTCTTGACCAACTCGATAAAGGTTGCCCAGTCTTCACCCTTGCCTTCACCAGTGATGGTGATTTCGGTCTTTGCCTTCTTGGCAAGCTTGTTCATTTGCTTTTCAGCAGCGTTGTCACGGTTGGTGGAAAGTTCATTGTTGTGGCCTTCTTCGCCTTCAGGTGAAGCCCATGCTTCAACCTTGAAGTCAGTCACACCAGCTTTCAGCAGATCGTTGAAAGCAGCATCGGCTTCATTGTTGAGCTTCTTTCTGTCGTTGATGTTGTACTTGTCCTTGTTGTAGAAATAAGTGAGCTTCTTGACAGCCTTCATGCCTTTGATGGTGTCGTACACGGTCTGATCAATGTACTCGTCCTTTTCAGTGACACCGTCAGCCAGTTTCACAGTAGCACCTTGAGCATAGTAGGTGTTCTTCACGATTTCGTCTTGAGTAGGATAGATGGTACCATCGTAGACATAGAACATCGGGTCAGCCTTCAGTTCGCAGTTGGCCATTTCCTCTTGGTAAGGCATGCAATAGTGCTTGGTGAACTCGCCGCCTTCTTTGTAGTTGACGCGGAAGTCGCCTTCGCCCTTCACCTTTTCACCAACGAAGGTGATAGGATCGATGTCGATTTGGCCACCATTGTAGGCAAGATAAGGCTTCAGGTTCATGACAGCCTTCTTTTCGAAGTATTCACCAGGAATTGTGACGATGACATCGAAGCAGACGTTGCCGTCTTCACCTTCAACCAACGGGTTAGGATTTACTCTGTAGGTGATTTTCTTCGACTCACGAGCCATCTTGTCAATGTCGCAAGGATCGTTGAATTTGACGCGCAGACCCAGGTTGAACTGGCTGTACATATCCTTGTCGTTGATGATGTGCTTGTCTTCATCGCTCTTAATCTTGGCCACTTGGTCCAGATTGTCGCTACCGGTAAAGAGGTAGGTGTAATCCAAGAAGAGGTCGAACTTGGGAGCCAGGTTGAAGGTGATTTCCATACCAGCGGGAACTGTGTAGGAGAGTTCACGCTCGCCCTTTTGGGCTGCACGCACTTTCGACACTTCATCATTAGCATCGAGTTGGTTGACGGTACCAGCTTTGTAGTAGATACCACCAATACCGATATGAGGCACCAGGTTGATGACTCTTCTCGGGTTATAGTTGAACATGTTGAAGAGGTTGAAGGTCAAGTTCAGGTTGCCTTCCAAGTAGTTGGTCTTGTCGAGGCCGAGGTTCCAATAAGCACGTCCTTCAGGGGCGCTGTTCAGAACAAGGGCTTGTTGGTGTTTGTGACCCGAAAGGAGACCATAGCCCCCCTTGAGGTTCAAACCAATGACCTTGCCGAATTGATAACCAATACCAAAATGAGCATCCCAAGTTGGCTCCATAGCCACCTTCTTGAAATGGTTGAAATCGTCCCATATGCCGCCGTTGTAGTTGGCCAAATCGCCATGGTTGATGGAGAGACCTCCGTCAGCTTGGATGTACCAATACTTTTCAACAGGCTTTGCATGTTTTTTGCCTTCTTGAGCCATCATGCTCAAAGGAAGAGCTGCGATGACGAAGAGCATCAGCAGTTTCGAAAAAGTCAGATTTTTCTTCATAACGTAATTGTGTTAGGTTTGTAATAATTTAATTAGTTGATACTATTTTCTTTTTATACTATTCCAATTAGCCAACAAAAGTATGAAATATTTCAATTGTGAACAAAAAAAGTTGAAAAAAAAGTGCGTTTTTTCGCTGTTTTTGCCAAAATAAGCCTCAGTTATGCATTATTTTGGCCTTAAATACAGCTGTTCAAATAATTTCCACATGACAATTCCGGCGCAAACCGATACATTGATGGAGTGTTTTGTACCGGCTTGGGGCAGCTCTATGGCACCATCGCAATAGGGCAGGGCATCCTCGCTGACGCCTTCCACTTCGTTGCCTAAAATATATGCGGTATGGGACTCGAATCCGAAATACTGCAATGGCACGCTGCCTACCACCTGCTCGACCGCGAAAATCTTGTAACCTTCAGCTTTCAATGCCTGGCAGGCAGCTTCGGTGGTGTCGAAATAGCGCCATTTTACCGTTTCATCAGCTCCCAAGGCGGTCTTGTGGATTTCGCGGTGGGGCGGACAAGCGGTGATGCCGCACAAAAACAACTCTTTAATGCGAAAAGCATCGGCGGTACGGAAGAAAGCCCCCACGTTGCTCAACGAACGGATGTTGTCGAGCACTATTATAATAGGTAGCTTGTCCGCCTGCTCGAAGTCATCTTTGCTGATACGGTTCAGCTCGTCCATACTTAATTTGCGCATGTTTTTTCTTTTGGCTGCAAAATAAGTGAAAAATGGTGTTGCCTTGAGCATTAGGGGAATTTTTTTGGATGAACAGGCCGATTGTTTCAAACAAAACGCTAATTTTGTACCCCTTAATTTGTGTTTTTATGGCAGACAAAGCGACCGAAACCCCGTTGATGAAGCAGTATTATTCGTTCAAGGCAAAATATCCTGATGCAATGCTGCTGTTCCGCGTGGGCGATTTTTATGAGACTTACGGAGAGGATGCGGTCAAATCATCGAAGATTTTGGGTATTGTGCTCACTAAGCGTTCCAACGGTGCCTCTGCCGACGTGGAGTTGGCGGGTTTCCCGCATCATGCCCTCGACACCTATCTGCCGAAACTGGTCCGTGCTGGTTTGAAAGTAGCGGTGTGTGAGCAGCTTGAAGACCCCAAGCTAGCCAAGAAATTGGTGAAGCGTGGGGTAGTGGAGTTGGTTACGCCGGGAGTCACTTACAATGACAACGTGCTTGAACAGAAGGAGAACAATTTCTTGGCTTCCGTGCATCTCGAAAAGGAGGTCTCGGGTGTGTCGTTTTTGGATGTCTCGACGGGTGAGTTTTTCTTGACGCAAGGCAACAACGAATACATTGACAAGCTGTTGCAGAGTTTCAATCCTTCCGAAGTGTTGGTGCAACGCAACAAACGCAAGGATTTCATCGACTTGTTCAGTGCGAAGTATTACTTGACTGTTTTCGACGACTGGGTCTTCACTGACGACTATGCCAACGAGATTCTTAACAAACATTTCCATACGGTCTCCTTGAAAGGCTTTGGTGTCGACGATTTCCCAAAAGGCATTGTGGCAGCGGGTGCGGCAATTCATTATTTGATTGAAACGCAACATGATAAACTCAACCATATTACTTCTCTGTCGCGAATCGATCAGGGACAGTATGTTTGGTTGGACAAATTCACCATTCGTAATTTGGAGCTGTTGCACACGGCCAATGTAAACGCAAAGACTTTGATTGATGTTATTGACAAGACGGTGTCGCCGATGGGTGGCCGACTGATGCGCCGTTGGCTGAGCTTGCCGCTGAAGAATAAGGAGCAAATCGAGGCCCGATACGAGGTGGTTCGCTATTTTGTAGAGCATCGCGAACAAATTCAGAAGTTTCAGGATGCCGTTCGACAGGTAGGTGATTTGGAACGCTTGATTTCCAAAGTCTCGCTGTCGCGTGTGAATCCAAGGGAGTTGTTACAAGTGGGACGTGCTCTTGACCAAATTGAGGTGCTGAAGACAGCATGCGAGGAGAGCCAACACCCTGCTTTGCTGCGTTTCGCAGAGCAGTTCAATCCTTGTGCCTCCATTCGTGAGCGCATCAAGAAAGATTTGAACCCCGATGCCCCTGCTTTGCTGTCTAAGGGCAACTATATTGCTGAAGGCGTCGACACGGAATTGGACGACCTGCGCAACCTTTCGCGTTCGGGCAAGGAATACCTTATGGGTATACAACATCGCGAAATGGAAGCCACAGGCATTAGCTCATTGAAGGTGGGCTACAACAATGTGTTTGGGTACTATCTCGAAGTCACCAATTCCCATAAGGACAAGGTGCCAGCTGAATGGATCCGCAAGCAAACCTTGACTAACGCTGAGCGTTATATCACCGAAGAACTGAAGGAATACGAGCAGAAAATCCTCGGCGCGGAGGAGAAAATCGCCATCATAGAGCAAAGGGTGTATAATGAGTTAGTCACAGCCGTGACTGAGTTTGTGGAGCCCATCCAAGTGGATGCTTCCATTGTGGCCCGTATAGACTGTTTGGTGAGCTTCGCCGACATATCATTGAAAAACAACTATGTGCAGCCCGCTATTGATGATTCGTTTGTCTTGGATATCAAGGAAGGCCGTCATCCTGTCATTGAGCAGATGATGCCAGTAGGGGAGAGTTACATCGCCAACGATGTCTACCTCGACCGCGACAAGCAGCAAATCATCATCATTACGGGTCCCAACATGTCGGGTAAGTCAGCGCTACTTCGTCAAACCGCCTTGATTGTACTGATGGCGCAGATGGGCTGCTTTGTGCCTGCGGCTTCGGCACGCATTGGCTTGGTCGACAAGATTTTTACCCGTGTAGGTGCATCCGACAACATCTCTTCGGGCGAATCGACCTTTATGGTAGAGATGAACGAGACGGCTAGCATCTTGAACAATGTGTCGTCGCGGAGCCTGGTGCTGCTTGACGAAATCGGGCGTGGCACCAGCACTTACGACGGTATCAGCATCGCTTGGGCCATCACCGAGTTCCTCCACGACCATCCCGTGAGCCGCGCTAAGGTGATGTTTGCCACGCACTACCACGAACTGAACGAAATGGAGGACTCCTTTGCCCGCATCAAGAATTACCATGTGTCTGTGAAAGAAGTCGGCAACAAGGTGGTGTTTTTGCGCAAGTTGAAGCGCGGCGGTAGTGCACACAGTTTCGGTATCCATGTAGCAGAGATGGCTGGTATGCCACGCAAAGTCATCGAACGCGCAACGTCTCTGTTGACGGTTTTGGAGAAATCGCATACCAGCGAGGATGTGGAGAAAGCGGCCGCGAAGAAACAAGATGACGCCATGCAGTTGAGTTTCATCCAATTGGATGATCCGTTGTTGCTTCAAATCAAGGAGGATATTCTCAATACCAACATTGACACATTGACTCCTGTTGAGGCCTTGATGAAATTGAATGAGATTAAGAAGTTGTTGAATCATTGATTGACTTTTTCCAAAACCACCAGACACCATATACCAGCAAAACAAGTCCAACGACAAGGATAATCAGATAAAAGGTGTTGGTTCGGCTGCTCAAATCAATGGCTGTGAGTGAATTGTTGGTGATATGGATGATGATGCCGGGGATAATGCTTCCCGTGCGCCAGTAGAGCCAGCCGACAAGGATTCCGAACAGCAAAGCGGTGACGAAATTCGCCCCCAATCCGTGAAGCAAAGCGAAAAGAAGAGCGGAGATGAGGATGGCCAACCACGGACGGCACCGCGTCTTCAACAGACCTCCAAGCATAATGCCGCGAAAACAAATCTCTTCTATTATGGGAGCATAAATAGTGGCAAGGAGCACTCCAGCAATTCCAGAAAAAAGCTGTTGCCGACGCTCTAATTCTTCACCCTGAAATTGAAGGTCAACATCAAGCAAAGACAATCCTGAAAACAAAACAAACGCTTGAGATGCGGCAATCAAGACAGACATGCCGACCGCTGGCCAGACCATAGGCTTTTCAATGCGCCCAAACGACAATTTGACATAGCCCTTGCCGAAAAACAAGACGATGATGAGCAAATAACCCGCCACCAAGGCCCATTTCATGAACTCAATGTTCTTGAAGATATGCCCCAAAATGGTGCCAATAATTAGAGTTGCAAAATACAACGACCACCAAAGCAGAAACAGTTTTATCGTTTTACCTATTCCATCGTCCATATTTCTATTGTTTTAATTTGCAAAAATACCACTTTTCAATGATTTGGATTTGAAATGAAACTCCATTTGTTATGCATCCTGATTGTCATTCTCCAAATCCTCCAACACCTCCTCCAACATGAGTTCGACATCGGGCGAGATGCACACGTTGGTGATATAATAATATATTCCCATAAAAAAGGCGATGAAAAAGCATACCATGAAAACCCCAAAGGCGGTAATTGGTACAACTTCATTTGAAATACAATTCAAGATAAGCACGTACGTCCCCCAGGCCAATATAAGGATAATAGTCAAAATCCACATAAACCTATTCCCTATTTTATAGATTTTCAAGGCCTTGCGGAGCCGACGTGCGTATTCCGTCACGGGCATGGAGGTGGAATTGCCTTTGCGAACCACAAGATACATGTAAATGCTTATGACGAGGATTCCTAAACTCCAGAGTAAAAATATACCAAGCTCAAGTTTCCAATAAAAGTATGCTGCCAACAAGGTAAACATGATGATTCTGCCAATCAGTTTCCGCTGCAATTTGGAAATGTGTTTTTTTGTGGCTTCACTGACAAGCTTCTCGTCAACGATGCTTTCGTTCTCCAACTTTTCGTTTAAGGTAGCCAATTGCGCCCGCATTTCTTCCAATTCGTTGTTTTCCATCGCTTTGCGTTTTTATTCGTTTGACATTTTCTTCAGTTGTTCCTTGATTCTGACCAATTTGACGGAGACGTTCTTGGTGGAGATGCCGATGATTTGCCCGATTTCCTCATAGCTCATATTTTCGAGCCAAAGCAAGATGATGGCCCTATCCACCACGCCAAGTTTGTTGATGCGGCTGTAGAGTTGCTGGATTTGCTTTGTGTCGTCGTCGGTGTCGGTGAAGAGGTTGATGTCCATCGAGAGCGGCACGGTTTCCACGCTGTGTTTCTTCTTGCGCTCGGCGGTGAGGCAAGTGTTGAGGCTGACACGCCAAATCCAGGTCTTCACGTCGCATTGCCCCTTGAATGTGCCGAAGCCTCGCCACAGATTGATGAGCGTCTCTTGGAACAGGTCGTTCACCTCGTCCTGGTCCTTTGAGAAGAGGTAGCACACGGTGAAGATGGTGTTTTTGTACCTTTTCACGAGGTCCGAAAATTCAGCTTCTTTCTCTTTCATCGTTCAGAATCGTTTGTCTATTTGACGCAAAAACAGTGAAAAAACTACAAAGAAAGAAAAATTTTCTCAAAAATGTTTGCGGTATTGAAAAAAGTTGTACTTTTGCACCGCGAAACAAAAGCGGAAATAGCTCAGTTGGTAGAGCACGACCTTGCCAAGGTCGGGGTCGCGAG
>CAMHJX010000050.1 GCA_946185535.1 uncultured Bacteroidales bacterium | reverse complement strand
TACTCCTACCGAAAAAAACTATCAAAAAACCGTTGCCAATTCATAAGAATAGATAAGGTTTTTTCCACAATAATCTAAAGAAATTGCCTATCTTTGTCCGCTTAATTTAGTATTCATGTTGTCGAAAAAACGATACGCGATTCTCTTGTTGCTTCTCATGGCCATGATTCCCATGGCTCATGCCCAGTTCTACAACGGCATGAACATGCCCTTCGGTAAGAACCGCGTGCAATATGGCGACTTCCATTGGTCGTACTACATGAACGACAACTTAGATGTGTATTTCTACCAAGGTGGCAACGACCTTGCACAATATGCCCAAGCCTACGCCAAAATGCAGATTCCACAGTTGGAAAACCGCCTTAACAGTCGCTTCAGCAAGAAAATCCAATTCCTCGTATTCAACAGCAAGGGCGACTTCAAGCAAAGCAACATCAACCTTGAAGAAGAGGAAAACGGCAACACGGGCGGCATCACCAAAATCATAGGCACAAAGGTCATTCTTTACTTCGACGGCGACTACACCCATTTCGAAGCACAAATCCGAGAAGGCATCGCTCGGCTACTGTTCAGCCAAGTGATGAATGGCACATCGATAGGTTCACAACTGCGCAGCAGTTACCGCTACGACATACCACAATGGTTCCAGGATGGTTTGGTGGCTTTCATCGCTGGTAACTGGGACTGCTACAAAGAAGCCCAACTGCAACGAGGCATAACATCGAGTAGTTACAAGAAAATCAACCATCTGCGCGATGACGATGCTTTGATTGCAGGCTATTCTTTCTGGAACTTCATCGACGAGAAGTACGGCAGCAAGTCGTTCAACGACATCCTAACCTTGGCCGAAAGCACGCAAAACGTGAAGAAATCGCTGCTCTATGTCACCGGCAAGGAATACAACGCTTTGGTCGAGGAATGGTTTGAATACTACAAGGCGCGCTACGATAGCCTTTTGGTCAACCAACCCACCGACCTGATGAAACTGAAATACAAGAAGTACCGCACTTTCACGCAGCCCTCTATTAGCCCGAATGGCAAATACATCGCTTATGTCAGTAATGATGAAGGCAAAATCCGTCTTTGGCTCCAAGACCTGCAAAGCGGCAAACGGCAACAACTCTTCAAGGCAGGCTACCGCTCTGATGAGAACATCGACACTTCGTTCCCTCTTTTGGCTTGGCATCCCAACGGTGAAATCCTGTCGTTCATCCTTGAGGAAGAAGGCAAAATCCAACTCTACAATTTGGATGTCAACAGCGGAAAGAAAGCCAGCACCTATCTCTTCGATTTCCAGAAGGTCAGTTCGTTCTCGTATGCCCATAAGAGTCGTAAGATTGTGTTGGCTGCCACCCGCATGGGCAAGCCCGACATTTATGTCTACAATCTGTTTTCCAACACTTTGGAACAAATCACCAACGACTACCACACCGACCTGAATCCCGTCTTCACCATCGATGACCGACAAATCGTGTTCAGCTCCAACCGCGACAACGACACATTGAAAGTGGACGAAAAAATCGGGTTCCAAAACAAGCAATTCGACCTATTTGCTTTCAATTATATTAATAAAGGTGCGGTGCTTCAAAACCTGACCCACCAACGCCTTTCGAATAGCATCCTGCCTGAACCCCTCAAAGATGGGAGCCTGCTTTTCTTGAACGACACCAGCGGCTTCTACAACCTCTACCAAATCCGCTTTGATAGTGCCATCAGCCATATCGACACCATTGTACACTATCGCTATTTCGGTAAAAAAGAACAACTTACGGACTATTCCACCAACATCATCGATTACAGCTACCAGCCTCGCGACCACAAAGCCGCCATGCTGATGGCCGACCAAAATGGGGAGAAGTTCTTCCTGTCGCCCATCTTGCGCGGTCATGAACAAAGCCTCAGCCAGATGAGTCCGTACGCACAAAAAAGGCTGCTGAACGAATTGCGAAAGAAAGAAAACGACACGGTCATTGAGCCCATTTCCAAGCACCGTTTCTCAACCAGCTATCGTTATGCCCGACGCAAACGGCCAATCAATGGCCCCTTAGGTGTCGACTCAACCCAAATCGTGCAAGGCAATGGTCCTGCACCGAAGCCACGGCAAAAAGACACCCTTCAACGCCCGAACAATTATTATGTGGAGCTCTTCGCCGATGAGCTGATGAGTCAAATCGACTTCACCAGCATGAACTACAGTTACCAACCCTTCAGCGGCGGCGGTATGCCCATCTATCTCAACTCAGGGTTCAACATCTTCCTCGGCACCAAGATGAAAGACCTGATGGAAGACTACAAAATCGAGCTCGGCGTGAAGCTCAACACCAGCCTCACCAACAACGAATACTTGCTGCGTTTCAGCGATTACAGCAAACGCTTGGACAAGAGTATCACCCTGCACCGTTATGTCACTGACGACAACTCAAGCTACTACTACCGCACCTTCACCAATGAGGCTTTTTATACCTTGAGTTATCCTTTCAGCGAAATCCTGAGTCTGCGAGGCACAGCCATCTATCGCAACGACCACCGAGTCAACCTGGCCATCGATGATTACAGTCTCGCCGACAAAGATGTTTACGAGAACTGGGGTGGTTTGCGGGCTGAACTGGTTTACGACAACTCGAAGAAAATCGGAACTAACCTGCTTGTCGGGGCAAGAGGAAAAGTGTTTGCCGAATACTACCAACGCATCGCGCGCAATACCAATAATATGATTGTTGTCGGCTTCGATTACAGGAATTACACCCGCATCAGCCGTAATTTCATTTGGGCCAATCGCATTGCCGGCAGCAGTTCGTTCGGGCAGCAAAAGCTCATCTATTACATGGGCGGTGTCGACAACTGGATTTTCGCCTCCTTCGACCAAGGTGCGTCCGTCGACTACACGCAAAACTACGCCTATCAGACCCTTGCCACAAATATGCGAGGTTTCCGGCAAAACATTCGCAACGGCAACAACTTCGTGGTCTTGAATAGCGAGTTGCGTTTCCCCGTGTTCAGCTACTTCTCCAACCGTCCCATCAACCTCAAGTTCATCAAGGACTTCCAGATTGTAGCCTTCGGTGACCTTGGCACCGCTTGGACAGGCTGGAATCCTTACGACCCGAGCAACTCGCTCTATAACACGCACATTAGTGACGGGAATTTGAACATCACCGTCACCGAGATGAAGGAACCTTTGGTGGGCGGCATTGGCTTTGGCCTACGCACCACCATCTTAGGCTACTTCATCAGAGGCGACATGGCTTGGGGAATACAAGACGGACAGATCTCGAAAAAACCTCGCTATTATCTGTCGTTCAATCTTGATTTCTGAGTGTTAGCCTTTCTCATGGCGTGACGCACAGTAAGGAAGGCAGAGGTGCAGCCCACCACCAAAATCGTAGCAAAAATCAGCAACACATCTTTAAGTTTCAACAGCACCGGATAGGCATCCACCACATAATTGCCGCCCGTGCCAAACTTCACGAAACCGAACTGCTGCTGCAACAACACCAGAATGATGCCCAATAGCAATCCTATGATACCGCCAGCCACGGAAATCAGCAAGCCTTCATTCATGAAGATTTTCTGAATCAGACGGTTATCGGCACCCATAGCCTTCAAGATTTCCGTGTCCTTGCGCTTGTCGATCATTAGCATGGAGAGCGAACCGACCACATTGAAAGTGGCCAAAATCAAGATGAAAGTAAGGATGACATAGACCGCCCACTTTTCGGAACGCATGATTCTATAAAGCGTTTCCTGCTGCTCTTGTTGGTTCTTCACAGTGTAATCCTCACCTATTATGGAGGCAACCGACTTCTTTACCTTATTAATATCAGTGTTCGGAGCTGTAAAAAGTTCCACATTCGTGGCTTTATTCTCATATTCAAGTAGTTCCGAGAGCAAATCGAATGGCACTAGCACCAGTTTCTCATCCTGTTCCTGCTCGGTGGAGAAGACGCTACGCACTGTCAGCACATCGGAGTTGAAGCTATTTTCAAGGCTCATCAGCGACGCATTGCCGCGTTTGGGCACATAAATGCGCACCATGGCGTAAGGATTGTACGCATTAATACCAAGATACCACGCCACACCTGCGCCGGGAATAGCGAAATAATGCTCATCCTCATCTGAAAGTACCAAATCACCACCACCGAAAACAACTTCTTTCAAACGGGCAATCTTTTGGTACTCCAAGCCAACACCCTTCACCTGCCCGATATGTTGTTTGTCATTGGCACGGAAAAGCGCATCTTCGGTAATTGTTGGAATTACATAATCAACGCCTTGAATATCTTTGAGCTGTCCCAAAGGAAAAGCTGTCAAGTCGATGGTCTTGCCTTTCACCGGTGAGATTTGCAGATCTGGAGTGAGGCGGTTGTTCATCGAGGAAATCACCTTCTCCAAACCGTTGAAAGCCGACAGCACTACGATGAGCGCAAATGAGCCGACACTAATACCCAAAATGGAAATCCATGTAATGATATTAATGAGGTTGTGGCTCTTTTTGGCCAGCAGATAACGGTTTGCTATGAATAGCGGCAGTCTCACTTTTCGGGATGCAGCAGGTTATCGATGTTTTCGATGTAATCAAGTGAGTCGTCCTCGATGAAACGCAACTCAGGCACAACACGCATCTGGTGACGGATGCGGTTGCCCAGCAAGCCACGGATAGCTTTGGCGTTTTGGCCTACCTCTTCGACGACCTTCTTCTTCTCATCCACGCCAAACACGCTCAGATACACACGCGCATACGACAAGTCGGAAGTGACATTGACTCGGGTCACGGTAATCATCAGCGAAGGCACTTTCGGCTTTAGCTCTTTTTGGAAAATATCGCCTAATTCTTTCAATAGCAGTTTGTTTACTTTTTCTAGTCTCTTACCCTCCATAATTCAGTTTTCTTTTTTGTTTGCAAAAATAGGCATTTCTTTTGAAATCTTTTCGGAAAAGCATTCAGTAAACTGAAAATGTTTATTTTTGCGAACTGAAACATAAATAATTACATTCCCATGAAATCAATCATTAAACCACTATTCATCTTGGCCATAATGGCTTTGTCCGTGTTTTCATACGCGCAGGAACCACAGCAAAGCCAAGAATCAA
Source organism: uncultured Bacteroidales bacterium (assembly GCA_946185535.1). Taxonomy (GTDB): domain Bacteria; phylum Bacteroidota; class Bacteroidia; order Bacteroidales; family F082; genus Limimorpha. Next base: position 11,680 of record CAMHJX010000050.1, on the reverse strand, counting down.
CCACATATGTGGAAAACGAATTCATCATCTGGCTAGAGCAAGATGTGGATGCCGCAGACTTTGCTGCCAAGTCCAATACTGGAATCATGCCGAAAAGACAACTGTCCAAAAGGCTGAATATCTGGCTTTTCGAAATCAACGACAACAAAGAGCTTAGAGAAGACAAAATGCGCCGCTTAAACGCCAATGCTGATGTGCGTGTCATACAAAACAACCATACCAACATCACATTACGCGAAGCGATTCCAGACGATCCCTTCTTTGGCCAACAATGGGCACCTGCCATTATGAACCTGCCGCAAGCTTGGGAGGAATTTACCACAGGCGGTGTCACGGCGGCTGGCGACACCATCGTGGTTGCAGTCATTGACGGAGGTGCTGATTGGACCCATGAAGACCTGAATTGCTGGGAAAACGCTCATGAAATTCCCAACAATGGCATCGATGACGATGGTAACGGCTATATTGATGACTTTCACGGTTGGAATGCTTACAACCACAACGGCTATGTCGGCAGCAACAACCATGGCACTCATGTTTCGGGCATCATCGGTGCTGTCGGAAACAATGGAAAAGGCGTTTGCGGCGTGAATTGGAATGTAAAAATCATGCCCATCGGCGGTAGTTCGAGTAACGAGTCTATCGTCGTAGAAGCCTATTCCTATGTTTTGGAGATGCGAGCGCGGTACAATGAAACTGATGGCGAGGAAGGTGCTTTCATCGTTGCTACCAATTCTTCTTTCGGGGTCGATTACGGGAATCCTGACGATTATCCTATCTGGTGCTCAATGTATGACGAGATGGGCAATGTCGGCATATTGAGTTGCGGTGCCGGTCCCAACATGAATGTGAATGTTGATGTGGTGGGTGATGTCCCATCCGCCTGTCCTGGAAATTATCTGATAGGCATCACCAACACCACCTCGGACGACGTGAAGTACACCGGCGCGGGTTACGGCATCAACAACATTGACATTGGTGCACCTGGCACTTCTATCTATTCTACACTTCCTAACAACAATTACGGCAATATGACTGGAACTTCAATGGCCACTCCACAAGTCTCTGGAACCATCGCATTGATGTATGCGGCCTTGCCCGAGGAGATGATGATAGCATGTAAAAACGACCCAGCAAATTTCTGTCTTTCAATGAGGCATCACCTTCTTAACGGTGCCGACCACTTGCCTTCGCTCGATGGTTTGGTTGCCTCAGGAAGGCGATTGAATGCCTACGGTGCAATCGAAAGTGTTTTATATGACAGCATTATACCCACTTTAACAGGCGAAGTCAATATTTCTGGAGAACCTTTCTTCGGAGAAACCTTGACCGCCGAAACAAATTTGGGTTCTACGCCATCCATTCCTGATTTAGGAGAGTTGCATTACCAATGGCGAAGAGATACAACAGCTATCGAAGGAGCTGTCTATTCAACCTACACTTTGACCGAAGATGACATTTTCGAGAAAGTCTGTGTGCAAGTCACGGCCGAAAACTGCACAGGAGCGATAACTTCACCTCTTTTTGGCCCTATCAAAAAAGCGGAACAGCCCATGCCCGAAGCTCCACAAATGGAGAGCAACACCGACACAAGCATAACTCTTGTTGCTATAGAAGATGGTGAATATAACATCAATGGCAGCGATTGGCAACCATCACCAGTATTTGAAGGCTTAATGCCAAGCACTTCCTATATTTTCACTCAACGCAAGAAGGAAACAAGATCGCATTATGCCTCGCCAGTGAGTCCTGAAGCGGTATTTTGCACGATGCCCTATGATCATCTTTGCGAGAACCATAGAAGCACCTTCAAAGTCTATCCTAATCCTGCCAAGGGATATATTATCATTGAAGGCACAGGCAATATGACCATCACGAATGCCCTCGGCCAAACCATCCTGACCAAGGAAATCAAGGGAAAAGAAAAATTAGTATTGCCGCAAGGAATGTATTTTGTGACTTTGGGCGGCGAAACGCGGAAAATTGTGGTGGAATAATATTCGCACGCAGAATCCACTGAATTGTGTGAAGCGCGAAGCGACGACAAGAATACGTCCGACAGGTTCTGTGAATTCTGCGTTTTCTGCGTGAAAAAAATCACTCTTTCCGCTTCGAGTCCATCAAAATGGTCACCGGTCCATCGTTAAGCAACTCCACGGCCATCATAGCACCAAACTCGCCGCTTTGTACTTCGCGGCCTGAGATTTCTGCGAGGTGTTTCAGGAAATGTTCATAAAGAGGAATAGCCACTTCGGGGCGAGCAGCCCGGATGAAACTCGGGCGGTTGCCTTTTTTGGTCAAGGCGTGGAGCGTGAACTGGCTCACCACTAGGAATGACCCTTCTACCTGGTTGATGTCCAAGTTCATAGCATCGTTTTCATCGCTGAAAATGCGGAGTTTCGTAAGCTTTTGGCAAAGCCAATCCACATCCTCTTCGTTGTCGGCCTCCTCGATGCCAAGCAAAATCAACATTCCCAAACCGATTTCCGATTTAACTTTACCGTCAATCGTGACGGATGCGTGAGTTACTCGTTGTGCTACAATTCTCATAAGTCAAGGTCCCTGAGCCCGTCGAAGGGCCGATTCAACAATGCATTAGTTTAAAAATCATCTCTCTATACAAATCCTTTTCACTCGTTTCACCGCTCTCGTAGCCCTTCGACTTCATGTCGAACTCGCGTAAAATAGAGATACAACGGATGCAGGCTCCAGGTGGATAATTGCGGGCGGCTAGCTGGTAATCCTTGACAAAATAAGGATTGACACCCAACATACTTGCCAAAGCACCCTGCGACTTGTCGGCGGCAAAATGCAATTTTAGGATTTTGGTGAAATAGCCGTAAAGCGTTATCGCCGTGACCAACAGCGGATTGTCCTTCCCATTATCGCCAAAATAGTTCACGATACGGTTAGCTTTCAGCACATCGCGGCTACCGATGGCGTTCTGCAATTCAAAGACATTGTAATCCTTAGAAATACCGATGTTGCGTTCCACATCAGCGTCATCGATGCTTCTGTTTTTGGGCAGGGCAATAGTGAGTTTCTTCAGTTCGTTGGCGATTTTGTGGAGGTCGGTGCCAAGAAAATCGGCCAGCATCTGTGTGGCCTTGGGCGTGATAGAATAGCCATCGGCCTTCAAGTAGTTCTGAATCCAGCCAGGGATGTTGCTGTCGTACAGTTTCTTCGACTCAAACCAAACGCCTTTCTTGTCAATCTTTTTGGCCAAGGCCTTGCGCTTGTCGAACTTCTTGTACTTGTATGCAAAAACAAGAAGCGTAGTCTCCGGAATGGTGTCAAGATAGGCTTCAAATTTCTCCAAGTCTTTCACATCTTGTGCTTCCTTGACGATGACCACCATGCGCTCACCCATCATCGGGAAGCTGCGGGCATGGTTGGCGATGGTCTCAACATCCACATCACGGCCATAGAGCACGATTTGGTTAAAGGTGCGGTCGGCCTCATCCAGAGCCTCGTTCTCGATGGTATCCGAAATCATGTCGATGAAATAAGGCTCCTCACCCGTCAGGAAATAGATGGGCGCGAAATTCTTCTTATGAATGTCGGAAAGGATCTGGTCGTAGGTCATCAGAACTTCAAGTGCTTGACAGTGATACCGTTATTGATGAGTTGTCTCAGAGAGTCGATGCCGATGCGAAGGTGCTCACCAACATAGTTTTTGCTGACCACCTTGTCGCTTTCCTCGGTCTTGACACCTTCGGGCACCATGGGGTTGTCGGACACGAGCAGCAAGGCTCCCGTCGGAATTTCGTTGTGGAACCCGACTGTGAAAATGGTGGCCGTTTCCATATCCACAGCCATGCAGCGAATCTTGCGGAGATAGTCCTTGAACTCGTCATCGTGTTCCCAAACGCGGCGGTTGGTGGTGTAGACCGTTCCTGTCCAATAGTCGCGGCCATAATCGCGAATGGTGGTGGAGATGGCTTTTTCGAGGCTGAATGCCGGCAGCGCAGGCACCTCAGGCGGGAAATAGTCATTTGATGTACCTTCACCACGGATGGCAGCAATGGGAAGAATCAGGTCGCCGACCTTGTTGATTTTCTTGATGCCACCGCATTTGCCGAGAAACAACACCGCCTTGGGTTGAATGGCACTCAGCAGGTCCATGATGGTAGCGGCATTGGCGCTGCCCATGCTGAAGTTGATGATGGTGATTTCGCCATCGGTGGCGCAAGGCATGGAGCGGTCACGCCCAACGACTTCCACGCCTTGCCATTCGGCAAAACGATCCACATAATTCTGAAAATTGGTCAGCAGGATGTATTTCCCGAATTTATCCAGCGACAGACCCGTATAGCGCGGTAGCCAGTTTTCAACTATTTCTTGCTTGGTTTTCATTTGATTTCAATTATTTGTGCAAAAATAGGAAAACTATTTGAATTGTGTGTATCTTTGCGGCGAAATCGTAAGATGGAACGGAGCTAAATGACCCACTACCCCATAAAAATACTGATGGCTTTCGGCTGCACCTTTGAGCCTGAGGGCAACGAATTCTTCGAATGGTTGATGCGTAACGGCTATCCCGAACTAGGTGCCTTGAGCCACACCATTCAAGGCGACACAAAGGCCAAAGATTGGCTGATGGAGCACGGTTTCCCCCACCTAGCCGCCATCGACAGTGTCATCGACAAGGAACCAAAAGCTGAAGAATGGCTCATCAAAAACCATTTTGAGGTCAATCTGGCCTTTGCAAAAGCCATCAACAGAGACGACGACGCTACCTTATGGCTGGAAAAAAACGAACTCCGAGTCTTTATCGTACTCGCCGATAAAATCCGTAAATATTTGGACGACAAATATTTAAATTTCCACAAAATCCATTTTTAATTTCAAGCGAAATTTTTTGTCCTACATAACAGAAAAAATCCTAACTTTGCCGCCAATCAGACCTAGTAGAAAATAATTAGAAAATCATACTACAATGAAAAAAGGATTATCCATCGTCATCAACATCGTTCTGTTTGCCATCATCGTGCTTTTAGCATGGCAAGTCGTGAAGAGCATTCAAGCTCCTATCAAGTTCAATACCGAGCAGAAAGCCCGTGAAGTCCAAGTCATTGAACGCCTTATCGACATCCGTAACGCCGAGGTGCTTTACAAAAACGCCAACAACAAGTACACGGATAATTTCGACACCCTGATCAAATTCTGCCAAACCGCAGAAATTCCTGTGGTGCAAATGATTTCAAAGCAAAACATGGAGGACTCCACTTATTATACTGATTACGACACCATTGGATTCGTAAAAGTAATGGACTCCCTCAAAACTGGTCGCGCCAATTTCAATATCAACGACATAAAGGTGGTACCTTTCAGCCAACCGCAAAAGTATTTCGAACTTGAAGCCGGCACTAAGGAAAGCAGCGGTATCAAAGTCCCGATCTTTGAAGCCCGCACACCTTATGAAGTCTATCTGGGCACTCCTGGCGACAATTTCAGCGAAAAGGAATGGAAACAGCGTGTTGACAACCTTAAGGCTGAAAAGGAAAGCATCCAGCGTTATGCCGGTCTGAAAGTCGGCTCCATGGAAGAAGCTTCCACCGAGGGTAACTGGGAGAAACTCTAAATGTTTAGGATGAATGACGGCATCGTTGAATCCTTATATCTCCCAATACAGCGAGGAGTTTGATGCCGAGAAGTCATCGCAATACAGAATGGCCATCCAATGTTCGTTGGGTGGTCTTTCTTTTGCCCTTCTCGACACCGCCACACAAAAGTTAGTCGCATTGGAATGCTACCAGTCGGACTTACTTGCCGACAGCGACGACCTTTTCCGCACCTTGGAACGCGCTTTGGAATCGAAAGGGTTGAACAACAAGACTTTCCAATCGGTGGTTGGCATCACCGACAATCGTTACTGCACCCTCGTTCCCAAGCCTTTGTTCAACGAGGCAGATCAAGTCAAATACCTTGACTTTGGTTTCCAAATCCCAGAAGGATACGCTATCGTTTCGGAACAATTGGAGTCGACACAATGCTACAATGTCTTCGCCTTTTCGAAAGCCTTGCAAGACAAGATGTTGGCCAAATGGGTTAATGCCAGTAGCGTCCATTCAAGCAGTGTGTTCATCAACAGCATAATGCAAAATAAGGATGCCAACGGCGTTTTCGCCAATGTCCGCAAACACGACTTCGACATGCTCATTAAGAAAGATGGTAAACTTTTGTTCTTCAACAATTTCAAGTTCATCACAAAAGAGGATTTCGCCTACTTCCTGCTATTTGCCATGGAACAAAATGGTGTATCGGGACAAGATACTCCAGTATGTTTCGCAGGCCTCATCCGTCCTGCCTCGGACATCATCGACCTTTGCGGGCGCTATGTAAAAGACCTCCACTTTGTAGAAGACCCGCATGCATTGCAAGTGAGCAAGTCAGCGGATAAAGTGCCATTCCAGTACTATTTTATTCTTTATCAAGCACTAAGATGAGAATCATAAGAGGAAGATACCAACGGCGGCAGATCACCGCTCCAACCAACCTGCCAGTTCGCCCCACCACCGACATGGCCAAGGAAAGCCTGTTCAACATCATCGAAAACCATTTCGACTTTGAGGAAACCGAAGCCATGGACTTGTTTGCAGGTACGGGCAACATCTCGTACGAACTGGTCTCAAGAGGTTGCCCAAAAGTGGTTTCCGTCGACCAGGACTTTGGCTGTGTGAAATTCATTCGCGAGACGGCCAACAAACTTAGCATGAAAGAGTTGCTCGTAGTCCGTTCAGATGTGTTCCGTTTCCTCGAAAAGCACAAGATGCAATATGATCTCATCTTCGCCGACCCGCCCTACGACTGTGAGCACTACGATACTTTGGTGCAGCTCATCTTCGACAACAACTTCTTGCGCGAAGGCGGCATGTTCGTTTTGGAACACGACAAATACCAAAATTTCGAGGAACATCCCCATTTCATGGAGCAAAGGCATTACGGCAAAGTCAACTTCAGCTTCTTCGCCCAAACTATAGAAGAGGAATCAGAAGAATGATTTTTTGTTGCACGCAGAACTCGCAGTACTATATGAAGCGCAAAGTGTCGCCAAGTTTGAGTCCGACAGGTTTCTGAGATTTCTGCGTATTCTGCGTGAGAATTAAATATACCCGAAACGCTTCCTGACATTTTCCTTCTCTTCGTCGCTGCTATCGCGGAAGAGCGGCATCACTTCGTCCTCAGGGAAATCGGTGAAGGTGAGGAAAAGGAGTGAGTCGAGGGTGTCGTTAAAATCAGGATCGACATTGAAACAGAGGAACTTGGCGTTCAGTTTCAAGTATTTCTTGAACAATGTAGGCAGACGATATTGGCCATTGCTCAACCGGAACATGAACTTGTCGAACTTGTCGATACTTTCCATATTGCCCTTCATCAGCACATCGGCATCCACTTTCAGGAAATCTTCGCGGAAAGGTGTCATCGGCGTGGCCATGTGGGCGAGGTCGTCGCTCACAGGATGCTTCTCGGTGACATACTTCACAATCATGCTTTGGTAGAACTTAGGATACCAGCTGCTGATGCTCACCGGACCGATGAAATGCTCAATGTTGGGGTAACGCACCACCACATCCGAAAGGCCGCGTAGCAATAGCACCAACGGTAGCACCTCTTTCTGATAGTCGAGCGCAACAAAAGAACGACCCAACTCGATGGTATGCTCCAAATACGGAATGAAAGACTCGCTGAAATTGACCAATGTGCTGACATAGAAGCCTTTGATGCCATACTTCGGGACAATATCACTACCGATGCCGAGACGATAACAACCCACAATCTTTTGTTTCGCCTTATCCCAAAGGATCAAGTGCTTGAAATGCGAGTCAAACTCATCTTGGTCGAGGTTCTTGCCTGTACCCTCACCGATGGCGCGGAAAGTCTCCTCGCGTAAACGCGCGATTTCGTGGATAAGATTCGGAATATCTTCATAATTTGCCAAATAGCACTCGAAATCAGAAGCCGAGAAAAGGAAGGATTTTTCACGAATAGCCTCCAACTCGGCCAACATGAGCGACAACTCGCTTGGGGCATCAATCTCTGCTTGTTTCACGGCCTTCTTCTCCACTGGTTTCAGGGGAATATTGGCTTCGAGTGCGTATGAACGGCTACGCAGATAAGCCGCCAAGTCGGCAGGCTTTTCGTAAGTGGCTATTTCAGCGGGCAGAATCGGTTTGCCAATCTGCAAGTTGAAGCAAGTATCGTGTTTGTTGATTAATTCTTTGGTCAGGCGCGATGTGCCCAACATGCTGTGAATCCTATCCTCAAAATAGAACAATTTCGAGTTACGACCGTCCCAATACGCAGGTATCACCGGAACATTGGCATTCTTGATGATACGAGCAATGGAAGTGCTCCACGGCAAGTCTTCTGGGAAGTCGTGACCATGATAACGCGACACCTCACCCGCAGGAAACACACCCAAGCCATTGCCTGCGGCAATGTGCATCATGGCACCCTTGATACCGCCCACACTGCTCTTCCATTCAGGGTTTTTCTCGAAAGGATTCACCGAGAAGAAACACTCCTTGAGGTTCGGGATATGCGACAGGATGAAGTTAGCCATCAACTTGAAGTCGGGACGCACCTTGGCAATGGCACTCAACAGCATCACGCCTTCGATGCCACCGAAGGGATGATTGCTGACCATCACAAAACCGCCCTCTTTGGGAATGCTCTCCAATTGTTCGGGGCTGACATCGATGGTGATGCCCATGTTTTCAAGCAAATGATCGGCAAACTCACGGCCTTGATAATCAGCGGCTCCATCGAACAACCGATTGATTTTGCCCAAACGGAGAAAACCGTATGCCAACCCCGCCACACAAGTGCCGAAGAAGCCTTTCATGCCGAAAGCCTTTTTCAAATCCGCATTGGTTACAACTTTTCGCATGGTCGTTTATGCCTATGGCACAATTATCATTCAAACGGCAAAGATACGGATTTTATTTATCAATGCAACAAAGGCAACGACATTTATGAAACTTGTAGCTTGGTATTGGCATAAAAAAAGGCAAAGGAAAACTTCCCCTTTGCCTTTTAGATATGATTATATCCTTACTTTTTTATCTCTTAAGGAAGCCATTAAGTTTGGCTTTGCTCGCCTCAAAAGTTGCCTTTTGCGCATCAGTCAGTAGCTTTGTGTTAATCTTTGTACTCAACCTCAAGGCTTTTTCCACATACTGACTAAACTGGTTTTTTTCGTCATGCTTCTTATTGTGCTCTATTTCACACTTGTCGACTGTTTTCACGAACTCATTGAGCAACTCATTATTCTCTAGTATGGCTTTTTGTTCGGGATCAGCATGGACTTTCTTGGAATTCTTATTTACATTAAGCTTCAAATCCTGCTTTTTGTTCGAAGTTTTTTCCTGCTTTTCAATTTTTGCCCTTGATTTTACGGCTGGATTATTTTTCCTATCCTGTGCACTAGCGGTAAATGCGAAGCCGCTAATCAACAGAGCCATTACTGTGGTAATAATAAAATTCTTCATTTTATAATCCCTAAATGAGTGTCGGGCACAACCTTTATTTTTTCACCTACTCGTAAGCTTTTCGGCTTCCGCTAAACTATATTCTTTCAACTGCAAACATATACTTTTACCTTGTGATTTTCACAAAAAATGTGCCAAAACGAGCAATAACTCACTATTTTTTTGTCACTAAAATAATGTATTTTTGCATCTGATTTGTCTTTTCAATTAATATGGTGATTCTTTTCAACAAACCTTTTGGCGTGCTCAGCCAATTCACTCCTGAAGCTGGACATCGGGCGCTCAACGAATTCGGTTTCCCTGCCGGCGTGTATGCCGCCGGTCGCCTCGACCATGACAGTGAGGGGGCTTTGCTGCTTACCGATGATGGAGGGCTCATCAAGAAACTGTTGGATCCAAAATTCGAGCACCCACGCATGTATTTGGCGCAAGTCGATGGACAAATCACGCAAGAGGCTGTCAATCAGTTGAAAAAAGGGGTAAACATCAAAGGCTATCGCACCAAACCCTGCCAAGCTCAGATGGTTGACCCGCCAGAAAACCTTTGGGAGCGGGTGCCTCCCATCCGCTATCGCGCCAATATCCCGACCAGTTGGGTGCGTCTCACCCTCATCGAAGGCAAGAACCGGCAAGTGCGCCACATGACCGCCGCCGTCGGTTTCCCCACACTGCGACTCATCCGTGTTCAAATTGGGAACATTTCACTTGGAGAACTACAGCCTGGTGAATGGAGGGTAGTGAATGAGAAGGTGATTTAAGCGAGATGTTTTGTAGGATAGCCCGCTTCGTTCCATGCGATGCTATAATGCTTGCCGAAATACCTTTTGGCGTGGCGGTTGGCTCGTGTTTCCGTCCAAAAAACATTATGGTCGCCTTTGCCCATGGCACTCAATAGACTAGGCAGGCCGATGACGAACAGATAAGCCCAACCAAAACGCTGACTGTCGACGGTATGCCCGAACTCATGCATACAAATCTGGTTGCCTAGGATATAATTATCTCCTTCACCCTGCATCCAGGAAGCGCTCCATAGGTCGATGAAGGTTCCTAGCGACACACCCCTACCAAATTTGTTGTCCTTCTTCGTCAAAAAGGTGATGCCTCCAAAGGTATCGACACGGTCAGCCTTGCCCAACATGACTCGCCCTATGGAATAGAGCCAGCCCACAAGGGTCTGAGGCAGTTCCCAGGTGAATCTGGAAAACAGCTGCCAGATCCTCCCCCAACCCGAACGCTTGCAATCAGTAAGGAAAAAGCCTCGGGTGATTTGGGCAACGAGGCGAAGTTTATGGAACAAAGGCGACGGCATTTGTGAAACTTGTATTTTTAGAAAGAGATCAAAAAAGAGGGCAAAAGGAAAGTTTTTTCCTCTTGCCCTTGTCAGATAAGAATACTCTTCTTGAGTTTTTCTAATTCACTACTTCGAAATCATGGAAAAGAAACTAGAAGACTCATTTTGTGAAGAACTTCTTATAACTCGCCAACAACCTATCATGTTTTTCTTTAAGCTCCTTAAAAGTATCCTTTTGTTTACTGGTCAGTTTATTCTCAATTTTTTCAATGGCTTTACGCTTGTCTTCTGCTTTTTTCATGTCACCTTGAAGGTTCACCTTCTCTGTGTCCTTTCCTTCCTTAAATTTATTAAAATCAGCCTCAAATTTATTAATTGCATCTTGATACTGACTGTTCAGCAGATCATAGCTTTGCTGTTCAGCAGCTTTTTTTTGTTCTTCAGCTTTTTGTTGTTCTACAGCTTTATTCTGTTTTTCAACAGCTTTTGAAGATCCCTCATTAATTTTGGAATTCATTTTAACTTTCTTTTCAGAATTAGCTTGTTCAAACTTTGCTTTTTCATTTTGCTTAGCAGCATCACTTCCAGGCTGTGCATTGGCGGTGAAGGCAAAACCACCAATCAAGAGAGCCATTACTGCAGAAATAATAAACTTTTTCATTTCATAATCCCTAAATGAGTGTCGGGCGCAACCTTTAATTTATTGCCTACTCATAAGCTTTTCGGCATCCGCTATTTTACTTTTTTCAGCCGCAAATATACACCTTAGTTTTGAATTCTCAAAATAAAAGAGAAATTTTTAGCTCTGCACTATTCAAAAACAAAAAGCGTGCCAAAAAATGATGTGACCCCCAGAAGTTGGACGGTTAAACATTAATTATCAAGGTAAAGAGTT
>CAMHJX010000049.1 GCA_946185535.1 uncultured Bacteroidales bacterium | reverse complement strand
CGTCACTTACCGCCACAAAAGCTAAAAATCGGGTGTCCCATTGCGGAAAACAGGATGGATTAACTCCATTCCCGAAGGGAATCTCTTGTGTTGTTGACAAACAAAAAACCCCGCTGAAATAGCGGGGTTACTTTTGTGGAGCATAACGGAATCGAACCGATGACCTCTTGCATGCCATGCAAGCGCTCTAGCCAACTGAGCTAATGCCCCTCGTTTAGCTACGCTGAATCTTTCGATTTGCGGCTGCAAAAATACAACTTTTTTCAATCCGCCAAACATTTTTCCGAAAATTTTTCTTTTTTTTTCGAAAAAACGCAAAAAAATCACTATTTTTCATTTCCGACTAAGGGTAAATCCTGAGTTGTTAGTCATTCCAATGTCTAGACAACAAAACAACGCGTTTACTATGCATTCGAATGTTCGTATTATGCTTAGGAAAAATGATGCCACCATGCCTTTTTGCATCGGGGCTTTTCGTGTTTATATGCAAGAAAACTTATTAATTCACCTATTTATTAACCAAATCAATTCATTATGAAAAAGAAAGTTTTTTCTTTGATGATGACGCTTTTGCTCGCTTTTGTTGGCGTAGCAAAGGCGGATGAAGTAACGGTGTACGATGGCACTGAAACCAACAACTACGTGCCTGCGTATGTCTTTTACTTCGACGACTTCACAAGAAGCCAGTTCGTCATCCCTGCGGCTGACCTGGCTGATGTGAATGGAGGCACTATCACTAGTGTCAAGTTCTACACTACTGATTACAACATGCCTTACACAACCGTTTCTACGGCTGATGTGTACCTCAAAGAGGTCGACTACACGTCGATTTCCGCTTTTGAGCCCAAGGCTAGCTGTCAAGTGGTGTACACAGGAACGTTGGAGTTCGTTGCTGAAGGAACAGGTGGCGCTTGCGTCATCACTTTCAGCACGCCATTCAATTACAATGGCGGCAACCTCCTCGTTGGCTGTGAAAACACAACCGATGCTGGTTGGAAAAACATCTACTTCTACGGCCAAAACGTAGATGGCGCCTCTGTTGCTGGATACAATAGCAGCAGCTTGGATGGTGTTTCTCCTACCCAGCGCAACTTCATCCCCAAGACCACCTTTACCTATGGTGGTGGCGGCGGTGGTGTTGCTGGACTCCATGTGAAGTACATGGATCGTGATGTTGAGGTCATCGATGAGCTGAACCTCGGCGTTCGTCCTGTTGGTGCTTGGATGGAACCCTTCGACTTCACCATGTATACGGAAGGTGCTGCCTACACGGTCAACGTCCTCGACTTCACCCCTGATGATGGTATGTTCAGTGTCACTGGTGAGGAACTGCCTTTCCAAGTGACCCGCAACAATGATGTTGCCCTGAATATGATTACCAACAGCACTGAAGCTGGTTTGATCGAGCGTCAGTTTGTGGCCATCACCGAAGGTGACCGTGCTGCTCATATCTGGCCTGTTACGGTTGAGCTCTATGCTCCCGAGGTTCCCGATGTTTGGGAAAAGGCCTGCGTTGAAGCCACTACGTTCCCCTTCGTTGAGGTTCCCGCTAATGCTCACAACACTGTCCTTCATGACGACTACACCTTGCCTTTCCCGGAAATTCGTGAAGGCTTGGATGCCGTCTACAAACTCGTGTTCACTGAAGACCAAATGCTGAATGCTGAGGTCACGTTCGGTGATAATGGTAAGGTTGCCCTCTATAGAGAAGGCTTCGAAGGTGAAGGCGGCCCCATGGCTACCAACTACTACACTGGTGCTGAAATCGCCAGTGGTGGAGCTTCTGGTACTCCTTTTGAGGCTATGATTGGTGATGAGACCAGCACTACTTACACGGCCTACATGCCTTTCTATACCTTGTACAATTATTCTATCTCCGAGGCTCTCTTCACGGCTGCTGAACTTGCCGAGGCTGGTGTGACCACCGCCCCGATGGGTAGCTTGAGCTGGGAGGCTGTTGATGTGACTACGACCCAAAGCCAAGAGAACATCAGCATTTGGATGGCCAATGTGGCCGATACTGAATTGACTGCCACTTCAGTTCTTGCTTCTGGCATGACCCTTGTTTACACGGGTAGTATTCCGACCATCCCGCCGATGGGCTGGAACGAATTCCTGTTCAACGAAGGTAGCTTCGCATGGGATGGCACCAGCAATGTGCTGATCCTTGTGCAGCGCAACAATGGTCAATGGAGCGGCCACGTGAATTGGCGCAGCCATAACCCTGGTTTCGCTGGTATGGCCTACAAGTATCAGGATTCTACTCCTTATGATGCTGCTGCTCAAACCTATGATTTGACTGTTAGCAGCACCAGTCGTCCGAATACGCTCTTCAAGAGCGCTGGTCGTCGCAACCACCCCGTGTTGAGCACTTCGACCAACAATCTTGGTGTTAATGCCAACTCCAGCCTGAACAGAGACGGTTGGATGTATTATGACAATGGCACGTATGCCACTAGTATTGGTGCAAGCCAAAATATCTTCTGGGGCACTATGTTCCCTGCCAACATGATTACTGAAAACAGACTGACTAAGGTCGCTTTGTATGAAAACTCGTACAATGTCTCTCCCATCACTGTTCATATTTATCAAGGTGGCACCACTGCTCCTAATACTGAGATCTACACTCAGACTGTGAACCCCGTGGGTGGCGATGCTTTCCATGAGATAACGCTTGCCAGCCCTGTGACCATCGATCCTTCACAGAACCTGTGGGTGGCCTTTGAAGAAAACGGCGACTATCCTGCCAATGCTTGTGAGGATGCTGGTCATGCCAACAACCGTTGGGTCAGCTTCGACGGCATCGAATGGGATGATGTTGCTCTACTTGGCGTTCCTGGCTATGAATGGATGATCCGCGCATATCTTGAGAATAACGCTCCTGTTCCTCCAGTACCTGATGATCCTACTCCGACTCAGGCTTCCTACAGCGCAGGTCCCGTTATCGAGAATTTGCCTGTGACTCCTGGTACCTACTATCTGGTTGCCTCTTCAACTACTCCCGATTTCGAGGTCACGATCAATGCCGAAAACATGCCTTGCCCGGCTGTTGAGGGATTCGCTTTTGCTCCTCAGCCTGCCGACAATGAAGACGGTGTTGAACCCGCCAGCGTCACGCTGCGTTGGATGATCCCCGAATATGCCACTGGTTGGCGTCTGGTCTTCGGTAGCACCTACCATCCGGAAGCTGGTCATCCCCAAACTGTCATCTATCCTGAAGACGGTAGCTTTACCCGTGATATGGCCAATAGCTTCACGGTGCGTAACCTTTGGAACAACACCAACTACTTCTGGAGAGTTGAATTCAACAACGATGGTTGCCCGAATGGTGTGAGCAGCCCGATCTGGGGCTTCACGACCCATCTGAACGTCCCGCAGGGTCTCACTGTTGTTGACGAGACCGTGTTCAACGACGAAACCATCACCTTGAACTGGAACGCCGTTGTCGACCGCACTTATCGTATGTACAATGTGTACCGCGATGGTGAATTCATCGGCCACACTACGGTGAACAACATTGGCAACACGACTTATACCGATGGTCCTCTGGCCTACAACATGGCTGGTTACCACTACACCGTGACTGCTGTTTACGATGAAGGTGAATCTGCTCCTTCCAACGAGGTTATCGTTAAGGTCTCAGGCTACGGCGACGTGAACGGTCACGTTTACGAGCAAGATGGTACCACTGGCATCGCTAATGCCACCGTTACGATGGTTGGTCAAGACGAGTTCGGTGTGAACCACACCTACAACTTGCTGACCAATGCTGAAGGTTATTACACTGGCCACATCTATGCTGGTGCTGCCTACGACGGCCAAGCCGCTAAGGATGGCTATCAGACTGCATACGCTCCTGTCCAGGGTGAACCTATCGTGGTCAACTACAATGAGACGGCTAGCCCGTACGACTACATCCTCGATGAGAACTTCGATCCTGTCTGCTCGGTTATCGCTCAGTACTATCCTGACAGCCTGGATCCCGCCAGCCCATTTGTGAAAGTGTACTGGGGTTGCGGCCTGCCTGGTGAGGAAATCGTCGAAGACTTCGAGACTGGCGATTTCAGCATGTTCGATTGGCAGCTCGACAACAGCTATCCTTGGAGCATCACTACCACCAACCCGTACGAAGGTGCCTACTGCATGAAGAGCGGTGGCGCTGGCGTTCCTAGCGTGGTGAGCAACATGACCGTGACGGTGAACATCCCCGCCGACGGTGTCATGAGCTACTTCGGAAAGATCAGCTGCGAGCAGAACTGGGACTACGGCTACTTCTTTATTGATGGTGTCCAGAAGGCACAGTACACTGGCACCAGCAACTGGGCTGAGAAGAGCTTCGACATCACCGCTGGTGACCACACCTTCATGTGGCAATACACGAAGGATGCTAGCGTCAACAGCAACGACGACTGCTTCTATGTCGACTTCATCACCTTCTATAAGAGACCCGAACCTCCGCAACCCGCTGAGCCGGGCTGGCATACCTATGCTGAAGGCGACTTCAACAACGCTGTTGGTTCCAATGTCGGTACCTCACGTTGGGCTTATGAGTATCCTGTGAGTCTGCTGGGTAGCTATGCTGGTTTCAACATGACCAAGGTCTCCCTGTTCTCTGACAATCAGTACAGCGCCGTGGGTGGCAACTACACCTGCACCATCTACCAAGGTGGTGACGAACCTATGGCCGGTACAGCAGTGAGCACCATCACTGTTGACGTTCCTGCCAACCAGAACGCTTGGGTTGACTTCGACCTGACGACTCCTGTCACCGTGACTGGTAACGAGAAACTGTGGGTGGTTTGGACTGCCAATACCACCGTGAGCAGTTGGCCTGCTGGTTGCACCGATGTCAGCCTCGTTGAGGAAGGCACATGGTGGAGCGCTGGTGTTGAAGCCGGTTATGGCTGGGAGCACAGTACCTATGGCACCTGGACCATGCGTCAGTACTTCACCAACCGTGAAGGCCGTGGCTTCTACAGTTACTCAACCAACAAGGGTCCTGTGGCCGTTGAGGTTCCTGAGGTCGTGAAGGGTGCTCCTGTCATGCCTGTGAAGGGCGTGGAGACTGTGACCACCACTTGCGCTAACCCGAATGCTGCTCCTAGCGCTCGCGTCATCAACCGCAATACCCGTAGCCTCAGTCACTACAGAGTGTATCGTACCAACTGCTACAACGATGGTCCTTACACCGAAGAGAACACCGACCTGTTGGCCACCGTTTGGATGCCCGATACCGTCTACATCGACGTTGAATGGGCTGACCTCCCGGCTGGTGTCTACAAGTGGGGTGTCGGTGCCGTTTATGCTGGCAACCGTGGTGAGGAAATCGCTGGTCCTATCAACTGGAGTGAGCCTGTTAGCATCAACAACGCCACTCGTGAGGCCTTCAACTATGGCTTCGAAGGTGGTCTTGAAGGCTGGACAGTCCTCGACGCTCCTGGTAGCGAGGCCTCATGGGTCCACAGCAACAACAACCCCGGCGGTTACGACTACACCGTCTTGGCACACGGTGGCACTGGCTTTGCCATGGGCTACTCGTTCGTCGACTATGACGGTGCCTACAACATCGACAGCTACCTTGTGTCGCCTCAGAAGTATAGCATTGGTGATGGTTCAAGCATCAGCTTCTGGGCTGACAACGCCAATGACAGCTATCCTGAGAGCTTCTCGATTTGCGTGGCCACTGCCGCCAACCCGACTATTGCCGACTTCACGACTGTTTGGAGTGGCGCTGCCAAGGGCAGCACTGGCATCAAGGCCGAATCACGCCACGATGGCAACCGTTACGAGAACTGGCGCAGCCACAGCGTCGACCTGAGCGCCTACGCTGGTCAGGAAGTGTGGATCGCCTTCCACGATGTGAACTACGATGCATACGAGGCTTGGATTGACGATGTTACTATCAATGCTGGTAGTGGCACAGGCCCGACTCCTCCGACTCCTCCGACTCCTGGCACTAACGGCCTGCAACTGCCTCGCGAAAGCGAGATCGTTTGGTCTAACTGCCTCGACAAGGACATGTGGCTTAGCGAAAACGAAGTCGACATCAACGTGTTGCTCAACAGCGCCGATAGCCCGGAGGGCATCGAAGTGAGCTTCACCAACCTCAATGAAGTTGAGCAGGAACTCTATCCTATCGACAACATCGTTCTCGATGAGACCGGCTTCTACGCTTGGGATACCTTCCGTAAGGGTGATTATGAACTGACCATTACTCGTGAAGGCTACTATCCTATCACTGAGACTGTGAGCATTTGGGAACCCACGAGCTTGCGTTATGTGATGATTGAGATCATCTACGGTGTTGACAACCTCTACGTCTCCCGCACTGGCTGGGCCATGTGGGAAGGCCACGGCGACCCAGTCAACCCGACTCCTGGTCCGACTCCTGGTGGTGAAACCACTTTCACCGAAGGATTTGAAGGTGGCCTGAACGGCTGGACCGTTATCGACGCTGCCGGTAGCGAAGCCACTTGGCTGCACAGCAACAACAATCCTGGCGGTTATGACTATACCGTGTTGGCTCACGGTGGCACTGGCTTTGCCCTGGGTTACTCGTTCGTTGACTATGATGGTGCCTACAACATTGACAGCTACCTCGTGACTCCTCAGAAGTACACGATCACTGCCAACTCACACTTGACCTTCTGGGCCGACAACGCCAACGACAGCTATCCTGAGAGCTTCTCGGTCTGCGTGGCCACTGTCGACAACCCGACGCCTGCTGACTTCACGCAAGTTTGGAGCGGCAACGCCAAGGCCAATGCTGGCCAAAAGGCCAACGTCCGCCATGACGAGAACCGTTATGAGAACTGGCGCAGCCACAACGTTGACCTGAGCGCCTATGCCGGTCAAGAAGTGTGGATTGCCTTCCACGACGTGAACTACGATGCCTACGAGATTTGGATCGACGACGTCGAGCTGACCGCTGGTGCCAAGAATGGTGGCGATCGTCACCTCGAATACTATAAGGTGATGTGCGAGAGCATCGACCACGAGCCGATCTTCAACGTCGATACGCCTCACAACTTCTGCCAAGTGGCCACCGACCAACTCGTCGAGGGCGAACAATACATTTGCAAGGTCGCTGCTGTCTACAGCACTGGCATGAGCGAATATGCAGAGTGCATTTGGGAATATGAAAGCTGCGAGAACTATGCAGGCACACTCAATGGTCTCGAAGTGAACGGCACGACCGTCACTTGGGATTATCCTACAGTTGGTCCCGTGCCTCCTGTTCCCCCGACTCCTGGCGATGTGGCCACTGTGGTGCTCAGCACGCCTACTGACATTTGGGGCGACGGTAGTGGTTACCAAATGTTCCTCGATGCCGACCACACTGTGGCTGCGGATCTTCCTACCGGCAACTTCGGAGGTAGCATCCCTGCCGCCACTCTTGCAGAGTTTGAATATTCCATCCCTGAAAATGCTGATGGCAACGTCAATGGACAAAATGTGATTTCAGCTCCTGGTACCAACATGGGCTTCGTTGAGGTTCCCGCTGGCATTTATGACATCCTCGTCGTCAATCCCGATGGCAGCAATGTCTGGGTGGTTGGTAACGGCGGTCAATACACTGGCGTCACCGACGACTTTGAGTTTGAAGCTGGCAAGACCTATACCTTTACCATTGTCGGTTCCACTTCGGGCGACGGCCTGAACCTCGTCGTTACAGATACGCGTGGCAATGTGGTCGCTGTGAGCAACAATGGTCGTATTGTTAGAGTCACCGACGGTCGCATGGGTAACCGCGACGGCCAGTGGTACTACTACGACAACGGCAACAACATGGATGCCATCGGTTTGAGCAGTGGCACGATGAACTTCTCATGGGGTATCATGTTCCCTGCTGGTAGCTACACTAGCGGCAACCTGACCAAGGTTGGCTACTACGACTATACTGCCCACACGGGTAACATCCACATCTACCAAGGCGGCACGGGCAACAGCGCTCCTGGTACTGAGGTCTACTCGCAAGCCTATACCGTGAACGGTACTGAGACCTACATCGACATTAACTTGAACAATGCCGTAGCGGTCGACGCCACGCAAGCTCTGTGGGTGGTGATGGAAAGCACGACTCCTGGCTACACTGCAGCCATCGACGACAGCGGCTCGACCAACCCGAACGGTGGCCTCGTCTCGACGGACGGTATCAGCTTCTCACCCATCGACGTCGCCTCTGGCGGCGGTATCGTGGGCAACTGGAACCTCCGCGCCTACATCGAGGACGGTGCTCCTGTTCCTGGCCCGACCCCGAGTGGCGATGTCCTTGGTGCCATGGTGTTCCTGAATGGCGAATGGGAAGCCTTCGTTCCTGCTCCGACCAACAGCTACGAATTCCCGAGCGCTGGTGAATACTGCGTCCGTATTGTCTACAACGGTGCAGCTGAACTTCCGAGCAACAACTTCTTCTATGCCATGAGCTGCGAAGAGTGCGAAGGTGATGTTCCACCTACTTGCGAACCTGGCGATCCTATCCATGCCGAGGTCCTCGGTGCCACCGACCAGGTGAGAATCTGGTGGGGTGTCGAACCTGCTGCTCCGATCAACGAGTGGTTGTATTACGACGATGGTACCTATGCCACGAGCGTTGGCACCAATGACGCAACGGCCACTATCTACTGGGCAACGATGTTCCCGGCCGCTGATTTGGCCAACTATGCCGGCACCAACCTGACGAAGGTTGCTGCATTCGAGTTTGCAAGCTCGAACACCACTCCTAAGACGGTGACCATCTATCTGGGCGGCACCACTGCTCCTGGCACTGCCTACAGCACGAAGACCTATACTCCGAGTGTTGACGGCGACTTCGAGGAAATTACTCTCGACACGCCTGTTGCCATTGATGGTACTCAGAACCTGTGGATTGTGTGCTCGCAGATGGGTACGCATCCTGCTCAGGCATGCGCCGATGCCGGCTACCCGAACAACCGCTGGATCAGCCTTGACGGCACTTCATGGCAAGACTTGGCCAGCGCCGGTCTGCCTGGCTATGGCTGGCTGCTGCGTGGCTTCGTGACGAACCAAGCCAAGGGTATGGTTGAGAACGTCGCCATCGAGCTTCCCGCTCCTGTTGCCAGCACTGGTACTTTGAGCCACACCGAGGTGGTGAGCATCCCCGCCCCGATGGCCTTCTTGAACCGTGCCGACATCATCAAGTACAACGTGTATCGTTCGACCGAGGCCAACGGCAACTACGTCCAAATCGGTGAAGTTGCTGAGGCTGGTCAGACCCTGTACGAGTACTTCGACACTCCGGATGTCGCTGGTATGTACTACTACCAGGTGACTGCCGTGTACAGCGACGGTTGCGAATCTGCTCCTGCTTTGGCTGCTGACGACCCGACTCACAACTATGTGAGCGCCAGCGTCGACGCCATTGGCGAGAACAGCGACAATGTTGCCCTCTATCCTAACCCGACTAAGGGCAATGTGACGATCGAGGCCAATGGTATGAGCCGCATCACTGTGGTGAGCGTCCTCGGCCAAGTGGTCTACGACACCGAACTCAATGCCGATGTCTACACCTTGAACATGAGCCAGTTCAACGCTGGTATGTACATGGTGCGCATCCACACTGAAAACGGTGTGACCGTCAAGCGCGTCACTGTCATGCAATAAATGACATTGCGGAATTGATTTCCGCGAAATTTGGGCGGCATCCTTTTGGGTGCCGCCCTTTTTTATTATTTTTGCGCCCGCAAAACACAGGATATGACTATAAAGGAAATACAAGATAGCATCGTAGAGGATTTCTCCATGTTCGACGACTGGATGGACCGCTACGCCATGCTGATAGAGATGGGGAAGGAGTGCCCCATCATCGATGACAAATACCGCGACGAGGCGCATTTGATTAATGGATGCCAGAGCCGCGTGTGGCTCAATGCCGAGCTGAAGGACGGTAAAGTGTATTACAGCGCTGACAGCGACGCGGTTATCACCAAGGGCATCGTCAACCTTTTAATTAAGGTGTTTTCGGGTCAGACACCCGAGGACATCCTTGCCGCCGACCTTTCGTTTTTGGATGAAATCGGGCTGAAAGAACATTTGTCGCCCACGCGCTCCAACGGCCTTTTGGCCATGCTGAAACAAATGCTGCTTTATGCAGAGGCATTTAAACTGAAGGAGGGACAATCATGACACAGGAAGAAACCAACACCTTGAAAGAGACCGTCATTTCGGTCTTGAAGACCATCTACGACCCTGAAATCCCCGTTGACATTTGGACGCTTCACTTGGTGTATGGCGTCGACGTCGACGAAGAAGGCAACGTGAAGATTGTGATGACAATGACGGCGCCCAACTGCCCTGTGGCTGAGACCCTACCTGCCGAGGTGCGCAACCGCGTTCAAGCCGTCATGGGCGTGAAAAAAGTCGATGTGGAACTCACTTTCGACCCCGTTTGGAGCATCGACATGCTCTCCGATGAAGCCAAGGCTGATTTGGGCTTAGATGGGGATTTTGGCAGTTTTACTGCGGCAGACTTCCTGTATTGAAAAATCCTGTCTCTCATGTCATTCCAGCAGAGGTTTGTGCGCAGCGGGAATCTGTGAGGGACAGGATTTTTCTTTTGACGGTTTTAGAAGCCATAGATCCCATGCTCGCACACTTGCCAGCGTTGGGATGACATGCCTTCTAAAACCTGCTAGAGCTTATCGTAATTTTCCAACAATTCTTTCGCCATTCCAAGGAACATGAACGCCACAGCATTAAAGTCCATGTTGAGGTCCTTGCTGAGGCCAACGCGGTCCTTAAAGATGGCCACATTGAACCATTGCAGGCACTGGAAGGCGCGGTGGAAATAAAGGCGTTGCAACTCTTCCTTGGTAGGCTTGTGGCCAACATAGGCTTCCAATAGCGACAAAGCCTTGTCGAAGCCTACATTGCCGTAACAGGCGATGTCATAGAAGGGATCGTTCATGCCGGCAAACTCCCAGTCCAGCACATAGAGCTTGTCGCCGCTGATAACGAGGTTAGTGGGCTGATAGTCGCAGTGGCAGGGCACCTTGGGCACATTGGTCTGGGTGGCACGGATGTCATCGAGTTTTTTGCGTAAATCGAGGTATTCCTGAGAGAAGACATAGCCCGTTTCAAGGCAGTAGTTCTGGTCGGCATCGAGGCGGCCAAAGGCATTGTAATCCTTGAACTTCATGTCGCTGTTATGGATTTTCTTCAGCGCCTTCACCGACATTTCGTTATACGAAACCACATCGGTGGTGCTCATGATGGTGCCTTCCACATACTCAGCCAGTTTTTCACCGGAGCGAATCTCGACATATTCCGTGATGTTGTTCAGCCCCAATCGATTGACTTCCTGAATATTGGCCCATTCCTCTTCGCGGTCGACGAACTTTTCGGCAAATTTACCTGGAACGCGGTAGGTGTATTTCTTGCCTTGGCATTCAACGACATAGGTGTAGTTGCTCATGCCGCCTTCGAGACGCATCACGATTTTGGCGTCGTGGGCATGGAGTAGTGCATTCACTCTAAAAACGATGTAGTCTTCAATAGTCATGGTAGTATGTTTTTTAATGTATTATTGTCATTTGATTTGGTCGGCAAAGATACATTTTATTCGCGTTGTAAGGTGGTTTGTGATGCGTCTTTTTGTTGAATTGTAATTTATTTCAACGGGAAATACCTTGATAAGCGATTTTGTTGTATTTTTGCAGCCGCAACAGGGGATTTAGTTCATCTGGTAGAACGTCAGGTTCGCAATCTGAAGGTGGCCGGTTCGAGTCCGGTAATCTCCACGAAATCAATAAGAAAGCCGCTGTTTAGCGGCTTTTGTTGTTATTCCTCCACTTGATTCACCACCACGACATTCTCATTCTTCAATCGAACCTTTAGCCACCGTTCGATGCGGTCGTGATTCTCAGTAGGCATGGGCTCTTGTGTGGTGATGAAGGCTATGATCTGTTCGGTGGCAATGCTGTCGGAAACGTTGATTGAAGCACCCCTGCTAAGGCTGACCTCAATGATGTTTGGGTATTGCGTGAACAGCTCTTTGGAAATGGCATCGACGGGTATCTTTTTTGATTGATAGTCGGAAAGCGTAGCCGTCAATTTGGCGATGCTGTCGTTCAACGTCTTGATTTGCTGGTCGGTGTGTTCGTAGATACCTTTCACGATTTCTGTTTCGGAGAGATCTTGTCGCATGCTGGTGGCGTCTTCATGGAAAACGATTTGGCTGCGTGTGATGCCGTATGCTTCCGCGCTGTTGTACAGTTTCTTCTTGGCTTCTTCGGTCAATGTTTCACCGGCAAGGAACAATTCTAATTTGGGTGCTTTGCGCGAATAAGTGGCCTTGTGGTCATAAATAAAGCACTTACCAAGGTTCTTGTTTTCGGCCACCACCTTTTCGGCATGGATGTTGAAATTGTTCTCCTTGATAGTGTTGACTGCGGTTATAATACTGGGAATCAAAACGATAGCGAGTATGATGTAGACTGCTGCTTTGGGTAGGTGCTTACGGGTTTCACCTGAGGCCTCGACAATGGGAAAGCGGAAGTATTTCACAGCGGCAAAGGTGGCCAAGGCAATGAAAATGCTGTTGATAATAAAGAGGTAGAGTGCACCAAAAATGACCGAGCCTTTCCAGATGGAGATGCCGTAGCCTACAGTGCAAAGTGGAGGCATCAGCGCCGTGGCGATAGCCACGCCTGTGATCACGCTGCCCTTGTCCTTGCGCGAGGTCTCGATGATGCCTGCCAAACCGCCAAAGAGGGCGATGAGCACATCATAGATGGTGGGATTGGTACGTGCCAACAGCTCTGATGGATTGGCCAAACTCAAGGGACTGAGCAGGAAAAACAAAGAAGAGGCGATGATGCTGATGATGACCATCACGCTGAAATTCTTCATCGAGTCCTTCACAAGCTGATTGTCTTCAGTGCCGAGTCCCAAGCCGAAGCCTAAAATGGGTCCCATCACAGGTGAAATCAACATCGCTCCGATGATGACGGGAATGGAATTGACATTCAAACCTACTGAGGCGATAATGATGGCGCAGGCCAAGATGAAGACATTGGTGCCTTTAAAGGCGATATTTTTGCGGATGGACGCGCTGGCATTCTCATAGTCAATCTCGTCGGAAAGGTGAATGAGGGATCTCAAATATACAAGAATCCTACGGATGATGTTTTTCATAGGTTGATATCTTTGTAAATTGCAAAGAACAGCATTTTTCTTGAATTGTGCAAGAATCAACGGCGGAAAATGCTTCTGATGGCAATCAGCATGGGGAAGATCTCGACGCGGCCTAAGAGCATGATGAGCATAGCTGCCACTTTCTGGAATCCTAATAATCCAGCATAGTTGCCCATTGAACCGACTTCACCGAAACCAGGACCTACGCTGCCTATGCAGGCAATCGAAGCCGTGAGTGAGGTTTTGAAGTCCATGCTGAGGGCGAAAATGAGGGAGCCGATGGCAATGATGAGGATATAAGTGCCCATAAAGGCTAATATCGAGGTGACGTTTCCTTCTGTCTTTACCTGTCCATCTAGCTTGATTCTGTTGACATTTTTGAACCCAATAAGCGAGTTTACCATGCCTTTCAGGCTCTTGACGACGATGACAAAACGGTCCATTTTCATGCCGCCCGAGGTGGAACCTGAGCATCCGCAGACCAAAGAGCAAAGCAATAGAATAGCCATGCTACCCGTTGGCCAAAGGTTAGTGTCGGCGGTGGCGAAGCCCGTCGTTGTCGATAGCGAACAGACTTGGAAAGCCGCCAGACGCAAAGCCTTCGGGAAAGAAGTGCAATAACCACTGAAGTACAGGTTGGCTGTGACAGCGAGAATGGCAATGGTGACAAGCGCCAAAAACCATCGTACGACTTGTGTGTTAAAGAGGGTTTTGCGGTTGCCTTTGTCGGGCCAAACCGTCGAGAACATCAGGCTGAAATTGGTGGCACCCATCAACATGGCAATGCAAAGGATAGCATCGACGACCCAACTGTCATAAAAACCTACACTGAGGTTTTTGGTGCAGAAGCCGCAGGTGCTGCAGGCCGACATAGCCAAAGTAGTGGCATCGAACCAAGGCATTTTCGTGAGGCGTAAGGCAATGGCCGAAACAGAAGTGATGATCAAATAGACGACGATCATTCTGTAGACGAAGTGTTTTTTCCGCCCACCATAATATGATTTGGCGAGGTCCGACAGTTCCGCGCTAGCCAACACGGAATGGCGGTCATGCTGTCCGGAGATGACCAAAGAGACAAGGGTGACAATGCCAATGCCGCCAATCCAAGCTGATGCAATGCGCCAAAACTGCAAGCCGTTGGGAAGCGCTTCGATGTTATTGAGGATGGAAGCGCCTGTTGTGGTAAAGCCTGAGACACTTTCAAAGAAAGCGTTGACGACAGTGAACTCACCACCAAACAATAGATAAGGAATAGCTCCGAAGACGCAAGCCGCAATCCAACAACCCGTGACGATGCGGAAACCATCCTCAATGGTCATCTTTTCTTGGGGCTTGGTGCCGATGATGGCAAAAAATCCACTGAAAAGTGCGGCCATGCCCGAGAAGACCAAAGGGTCAAAACTATCATCTGTGTTGTTCCTGAAAGCGATGAACGCTGAGATAAACATTAGTATGGCAACACCGATCAAGGAGAAGCCTGCATAACGGATAGTGGTATTCCATTTCTTCATTTTGCCGTCGGTTTTGAAAAACAAAGGCAAAATTATTTTAGTGTTTTTTATGAGTCAATACAATAATGTTTATCTTTGCATTGATAAAATCAATAAAGAGATGACGCTGCAACAATTGGAATACATCATCGCCGTGGAACAGCATGGCTATTTTGTCAACGCGGCTGATGCCTGCAGTGTGACGCAATCAACACTGAGTCTGATGATTAAGAAGCTGGAGGAGGAGCTGGATATCAAAATCTTCAATCGCGACACACACCCTGTCACGGTCACCGAAATGGGAAGGAAGGTGATTGACGAAGCAAAGATGGCAGTCTATCATACGAAGCAACTGTTGGAGCTGACCCGTTCGGCCAAGGAACAAGCAACGGGCGACCTCAGCATTGCTTTGACAACTACGGTGGCACCGGTGATTATGCCTGGGCTTTTCCATTACATGCGTACTAAACATCCAACGATTCAACTCCGAGTGGAAGAGATGATAACGGCAACGATAATTGATAAGGTGAAGAAAGCCGAAATCGACATGGGCATTTTGACTTATCCTGTCAATGACCCAGATTTGTTGGAGATACCCTTGTTTCACGAGCGGTTTTTTGCTTATGTCTCACCTAAAGATGATTTGTATAAAGAGGATAGCATTGAACGCACTCAAATGTCGAGATACAAGGTGTGGACGATGAAAGATGGCGTAAGGTTGTTCGACCGTTCAAAGGTGCGCTCGGAGGAGGAGATTAAATATGATAAGCTGTATGAAGGTGGTAGGGTAGGCATGTTAATTCAGATTACTGACGAAAACGGGGGCATCACCATCATACCAGAGTCGCATTTGCATTTGTTGCCCGAGGCCATAAAAGACCGTATCAGGCCGATTGTCAACCCCGAGCCTCAGCGAACGATAGGCTTGGTGTTCAGGAAGGACTATGTGCACGAGCGGATGATGAACATCGTCGTCAAGGCCATAAAGACCTTGGTGCCGTCAGAGTTTCTCGATGGCATGATTCGTGCGGATTACCTAAGGTTATAGTAACGTGAGTCAGCGGGTCCCTGAGCCTGTCGAAGGGCCCGTGTCCCACGTAAAGCTAAGTTTATTTGCTTATCGCAGCTGAAACGATTTCGGCAATCTGTTCCAGCCATTCCTTGTCGACGTAATCGAACGTAGCCAGTTTCTCGCTGTCGATGTCCAACACACCGACGACTTCATCACCTTTAAACAGAGGCACAACGATCTCGCTACGCGATTCCGAGCTGCAGGCGATATGGCCGGGAAATTGCTCCACGTCTTCCACGACGTATGTCTTTTTTTCTTTCCAAGATGTGCCGCACACACCCTTGCCAAAGCCGATGCGGGTGCAGGCTACAGGGCCTTGGAAAGGACCCAGCACCAGCTGCTCGCCGATGACACGATAGAAGCCCGTCCACCAGAAGTGGAAGGCCTCTTGGATTAGTGCGGCCACGTTGGCCATATTGGCGACGGGGTCGCTCTCGTCTTTTACCATCGCCTTGACTTGGGGGAGGAGGAGTTTGTAGGTTTCGTTTTTATCCATGTTTGTTGTCTTAGCCCCACACTGCGCTGCGCTTGTGTGGGGTAAATAAAGTGTCGTCTCTTCGAGACGGGTTTGGACTGCAAAAGTAATGAAAAACTTGAATCTTTAAATCTTGAATTTTCTTACCTTTGCACCTCGTTTAAAATAGCGTGTAAAATGAAGAAAGATATTCCCGTATTGCTGCTTACAGGTTACCTCGGTAGCGGCAAGACCACAGTGGTCAACAAGATACTGAACAACCGTAAAGGTATTAAGTTCGCCGTGATTGTCAATGACATAGGCGAAGTGAACATCGATGCCGACTTGATTGAAAAAGGCGGTGTGGTAGGGCAGAAGGACGACAGTTTAGTCGCTTTGCAGAATGGCTGCATCTGCTGCACCTTGAAGATGGATCTTATCCAACAGTTGCATGAAATCATCGTTATGCAGCGCTTCGACTATATTGTTATCGAGGCCAGCGGCATCTGCGAGCCGGAACCTATTGCCCAAACGATTTGTTCCTTCCCCGACATGGCTTGGCAACTCTCCAAGGACGGTATTCCCATCTTAGACTGTATTGTGACCGTTGTCGATGCACTGCGTATGCAGAGCGAGTTTGCCTGCGGCGATGACCTGATGAAGAAGAATCTGGCCGAGGATGACTTGGAAAGTCTTGTCATCCAGCAGATTGAGTTCTGTAACATCATCCTGCTCAACAAGGCCTCTGAGATTACACCAGAGGAGTTGGGCCGTGTGAAGAGCATCATTCGCGCCTTGCAGCCCACCGCCGAAATCATCACCTGCGACTACGGCGATGTCGACTTCGACAAGATCCTCAACACTAAGATGTTCGACTTCGACAAGGTGGCCACTTCAGCCACTTGGATCAAGGAAGTGGAGGGCGCTGTGGAGGAGGAACACAACCATCACGACGACGATGATGACGACGATGACGAACACGAGCATCATCATCACCATCATCACGACGATGACGAGCACGAGCATGGCCATCATCACCACCATCATCACGACCACGAAGGCGGCGAGGTGGAGGAATATGGCATTGGCACCTTTGTGTATTACCGTCGCCAGCCGTTCAACATGGCGCGTTTCGACGAGTTTGTGGCGCGCAAGATGCCGAAGAACGTCATCCGCGTGAAAGGCATCTGCTACTTCAAGAACGAATACGACATGTGCTACATCTTCGAGCAGGCAGGCAAGCAGGTGCAGCTTCGCGATGCAGGGCAATGGTTCGCCACGATGCCCGCCGACGAGCTGGAAGCCTTCATGGACCGCGAGCCTACCCTCCGTCGCGACTGGGACGACACCTACGGCGACCGCATGCAGAAGCTCGTCTTCATCGGCCAGCACCTCGACAAGGATGCCTTGGTGAAGGATCTGGATGTTTGCTTGACGCGGTGATAGTTCGTCACAAAACCTACAAAACTTGCAAAACACATGGTTGTTGGGAAGCCGCCAGTTGGCAGGCTTCCCAACAACCATTATTTTTCAGCCTCATTGGGCGGAAGGATTTGATGGCGGAGGCATTTTAACCCCCGTTAATTCCTATTTGTTATCCAATTCGACGTATGGGTCTCTAATATATCTGACGAACTTCCCTTTCTCGAAATAGGCGTATCTGTACCAACTGATTTCTTTGGTAGCGTTGTAGGTTTCCTCTCCTAACAGGTCGATGTAAAACCGTTTCTCAAGTTTGTGGCAAACGTCGGTTTTGTAATGCTTTTCATTGGCGATAAACAAGGGGCGGGAGAGGACTTGGTTTTGTGAGAAAGCATCGTGGAAATAATCCGTCACGACGAATAGGGCTATGCTGTTGTTGTCGCAAAGCGTTTGAATGGCACTCAAGGACAAACAAGCTTCCGAGGTGCAATGTGGCGACCATTGGTACACGATGGCTTTTGGATGCGGCTGAACCATCTTTTGCATTTGCTTCCCGTTGATGGCATAGATTCTTCCGTCGTTTTTCAGCGACAAGAGTCTCTCGTCGGGAGTGTTCCAGACCACTTTGCTTTGTTGCTCTGGGGTCAAATCTCGTGAGAAATGGTTCCGATAGCCTATAATGACACACCCTTGAATGACAAGGAGCGATAGAAGAATGGAGAGGATGCAAAAGTTGTTTTTCATTTGAGGTTTTGTTTAGATAGTGACAAAAATACAAATAAATAGGTCAGTTTTGTTGATCATGCTGTTTTTGTGATAAAAATCCCTATCTTTGACCCTTCAAAACGGCAACTTGTTATGGAACAAATCATTCAAACGATAAGTGGATGGGTGTGGAGCCCGGCCTTAGTGGCCATCTGTCTTTTGGCGGGACTCTATTTCTCCATCGGCACGCGCTTCGTGCAGGTGCGGCGCCTGCGCGAGATGGCGCGGCTGCTTTTCTCTACCGACAAATCGCAAAAGACGGGCATCACCTCGTTTCAGGCGTTCTCGATGGCGCTGTCGGGGCGCGTGGGCACGGGCAACATCGTGGGCGTGGCCACGGCCATCGGCTACG
>CAMHJX010000048.1 GCA_946185535.1 uncultured Bacteroidales bacterium | reverse complement strand
AGCGCATCACGATGATAGACTCCATCAAGGAGAAGACCGGCATCGACATCACGGGTATGGACGAAGCCCAGTTGCGCGACGTGTGTAAGCAACTCGACATCGAAGTCGATGAAACGATGGGCAAGGGCAAACTGATTGACGAGATCTTCGGCGAGAAGTGCGAAGGCACCTACATTCAGCCGACCTTCATCACGGATTATCCCGTGGAGATGTCGCCGCTCTGCAAGCGTCACCGCAACAACCCCGAACTGACCGAGCGCTTCGAGCTGATGGTCAACGGCAAGGAGTTGGCCAACGCCTACACCGAGCTGAACGACCCCATCGACCAGCGTGCACGCTTTGAGGAGCAGATGAAACTCAGCGAGCGCGGCGACGACGAAGCCATGTTCATCGACCAGGACTTCCTCCGTGCTTTGGAATACGGTATGCCCCCGACTTCGGGCATGGGCATCGGCATCGACCGCTTTGTGATGCTGCTTACGGGCCAGACGACCATCCAAGAGGTGCTGCTGTTCCCGATGATGCGTCCCGAGAAGGTTGTGAAGAACGCCACCAAGGAAGACTTCATGGCTTTGGGTATAGCTGAGACTTGGGCAACCCTGTTGCTCACCAATGGCTACAACACCATCGAGCAACTGAAGGCAGAGAAGCCATCCGCCCTGCGCGAGAAGCTCAACGGTTTGCGCAAGAAGAACAAACTCGATATCCCGGCCTTACAGCTGGAGGATGTTGAAGCCTGGATAAAATAAGCTAGGTACATTGAAAAGAAAAGCCCCGAAAGTCGTTGGCTTTCGGGGTTTTGTTTTTTACTTCACTCTCAGCTTTTGCCCAACCTTCAGTGATTTGTTCTTTCTGATGCCATTGAGTTGACAAATCTTGTTGACAGAAGTACCGTATCTCTTGGCGATTTTGCTCAGGTTTTCACCCTTCCTCACCGTATGATACATCTTCTTCGAGGTGCTTCCAGTTTCCTTAGGAGCTTTTTTCGAAGCCTCCAACGACTGTTTGTCGCTCATGCCATAATGCGAGTTGATGCTGAAATAGTGCTTTTTCAGGACAAAAACCTCGGAACGAAGCGTTCCGTTTTCCAAGTCGAATATGCGCTCAGGATCGAAAGGCTGACCCATATAACGGGTCTCAAGATGGAGATGCGGACCCGTGGAGCGTCCTGTAGAACCGCCATAGCCAATCAATTCACCAGCCTTGACGATATCTCCACTTTGCACGAGTCGTTGCGACAAGTGTCCGTAATAAGTCTCCAACCCATTTACATGCCTGATGACAATGACATTGCCATAGCCTCCCGACATACGTGTCGGCATATCCACGCGCACCACGCCATCGAAGGCGGCATACACCGGGTCACCCGTATCCAAGCCAATATCGACACCTTTGTGGGGACGACGCCATCTGAATTTGTACTGTGAAGTCACAGGACCGGGATGAGGAATGCAATAGCCATGCACGGAATCCACCAGTTGAAGCGTCACCTCATCGGGAAGATCCTTCAAGGCGATGTCTTTATAGCTATGAATACTTTCCGTATCCCAATGGTCCTCACTTATCGAGGTTGGAATATCAGGCTTTTCAATGTTATAATACAGCCAAGTGTTGTTGTCAAAAAGAATTACCTTGCGGAACTTATCAAAAGTGTAAAGGGTATCGATTGGCACCGGGATGCTTTCCGAGAACTCTTCATCCTCATCATCGTCCTCCTCCTCTTCGTCGTTAACGACAAACAAAGTATCCGTCGAAGTGATGTAAACATATACAGTGTCATGCACGACAAACTTCTCTTTCAGGTTATGGAAAAAGCCGTTGTTATCTTGGGAAAAAGCGACAGTAGCAAGCAAAAGGGAAACTAATAGGGCAAGTATTCTTTTCATAATATAATAAGGTCTAATTTTTGAAAAAATAAGGGTGCAAAGGTAAGAAAAATCCCTGACTTGGCAAAGATATTTGGACTGAAAACGGAACAAAAACCAAATTATTGCCATTTTGTCAGTTTTTTTCTTTTGGCATAAAGATTGA
Source organism: uncultured Bacteroidales bacterium (assembly GCA_946185535.1). GTDB lineage: Bacteria > Bacteroidota > Bacteroidia > Bacteroidales > F082 > Limimorpha. The sequence goes on along the minus strand of CAMHJX010000048.1, from coordinate 17,211 downwards.
CTAAAAGCGGTGCGTTGCAAAGTGTAACATCGATTAGAAAACAAACAAATAACAAATAAAAAATAGGAGAACAAAGAAATGTCAAAGATCATTGGTATCGATTTAGGTACAACCAACTCATGCGTGGCCGTGATGGAAGGCAACGAGCCTCAAGTCATCGCCAACAGCGAAGGCCACCGCACCACCCCGTCGGTGGTGGCATTCACCGACAACGGCGAGCGTAAGGTCGGCGAGCCTGCCAAACGTCAGGCCATCACCAACCCGCTGCGTACCGTCTATTCCATCAAGCGTTTCATGGGCGAGACCTACGACAAGGTCGGCGCTGAAATGAAGCGTGTGCCTTACAAGGTCTTGCAAGGCCCCAATAACACGCCTCGTATCGACATCGACGGCAAGCAATACACCCCGCAGGAAATCTCTGCCATGGTGCTGCAAAAGATGAAGAAGACCGCTGAGGACTTCCTCGGACAGACCGTCAGCGAAGCCGTCATCACGGTGCCTGCCTACTTCAACGACGCCCAGCGTCAAGCCACCAAGGAAGCTGGCGAAATCGCCGGCTTGACCGTGCGCCGTATCATCAACGAGCCTACGGCAGCCGCTTTGGCTTACGGCTTGGACAAGAAAAAGAACGACGTGAAAGTGGCCGTCTACGACCTCGGCGGCGGCACCTTCGATATCTCCATCCTGGAATTGGGCGACGGCGTGTTTGAGGTGAAGTCGACCAACGGCAACACCCACCTCGGCGGCGACGACTTCGACGAAGTCATCATCAACTGGTTGGCCGAAGAGTTCCAGAAGGACAACGGCATCGACTTGCGTAAGGACCCGATGGCCCTGCAACGTCTGAAAGAGGCTGCCGAAAAGGCTAAGATCGAGTTGAGCTCGTCGAGCGAGACCGAAATCAACCTGCCTTACATCATGCCTGTCAACGGCATCCCGCAGCACTTGGTCCGCACCTTGAGCCGTTCGAAGTTCGAGCAGCTGGCCGACAAGCTGATCCACGACACCATCGAGCCTTGCCGTCGCGCCCTGCAAGACGCTGGCTTGACCGTCAACGACATCGACGATGTCATCCTGGTCGGTGGTTCCACCCGTATCCCGGCCATCCAGAACATCGTCCGCGACTTCTTCAAGAAGGAGCCTTCGAAGGGCGTCAACCCCGACGAAGTGGTGGCCATCGGCGCCTCCATCCAGGGCGGCGTTTTGACCGGCGAAGTGAAGGACGTGCTGCTGCTTGACGTAACCCCGTTGAGCCTCGGTATCGAGACCCTCGGTGGCGTGATGACCAAGCTGATTGACGCCAACACCACCATCCCGACCCGCAAGTCGGAGGTCTTCTCGACCGCTGCCGACAACCAGCCTTCGGTTGAAATCCACGTGCTGCAAGGCGAGCGTCCCATGGCCGCACAGAACAAGACCATCGGTCGTTTCATCCTCGACAGCATTCCGCCAGCGCCGCGTGGCATCCCGCAAATCGAAGTCACCTTCGACATCGACTCCAACGGCATCCTGAACGTGAGCGCCAAGGACAAGGCCACGGGCAAGACGCAGAGCATCCGCATCGAGGCCTCGTCGGGCTTGACCGACGCTGAAATCGAGCGCATGAAGAACGAAGCCCAGGCCAACGCCGAAGCCGACAAGAAGGAGCGTGAGCGCGTCGACAAGCTGAACCAAGCCGACAGCGTCATCTTCCAGACCGAGAAGCAGCTGAAGGAATACGGCGACAAGCTGCCTGCCGACAAGAAGGCTGAAATCGAGGCTGCCCTCGGCAAGCTGAAGACCGCCCACCAGAGCCAGGACATCGCCGGCATCGACGCAGCCATGGCCGAGATGAACGCCATGTGGCAGAAGGCCAGCGAGGAGATGTACAAGAACGCCGGTGCCCAAGGCGGCCCGCAAGGCGGCTTCGACCCGAACAACATGGGCGGAGGCTTCCAAGGCGGCAACCCGAACCAAGGCCCGCAGAACAACAACGGCGGCGACGACACCGTTACTGATGCGGACTTTGAGGAGGTGAAGTAAAAACAACCCATAGTTTTTGGGGATACAAACCCGTGCAACCCAGCAAGTTACACGGGTTTGTTTTTTCAAAGCCATAGTTTGGATTAATAGGAGAGTATTAAACAAATGGACAGAGTAATTCAAAACAATCATCCAATCAATATGGAGACAAGGTCTCTAATATCTACTCGATACAAAACCATTACGAGAGCAGTAAATGGGGATTTTTGGAATTCTAATTCGGAAACTGCTCATAGCCGTTATGTCGGTTCTTATGGACGAGGAACGGCTATTAATGTTAGTGATTTGGATATCCTAATCGAGTTACCCAGTAACGAGTATGATCATTTTAATTCTCTATCAGGCAATGGACCATCTCGGCTTCTCCAAGCCGTTAAGAAAGCCATTCAGGACACATATTCAAGAACAGATGTTCGTGGAGATGGACAGGTTGTTGTCGTTTCTTTTTCTGATGGAATGATATTTGAAGTGCTTCCAGCTTTCCAGAATCTTAACTTTTGGGGTCTCTGGGACGGGACATATATCTATCCCGACTCTAATATGGGAGGCAACTGGCTATCCACCAACCCAAAGAGAGAACAAGATGCCATGGCATTTAAAAACAGCTACGAAAATAGCAACGGACTCTTGTTCGATACATATAAGCACATAAGAGCCTTGAAATCAGATTATTATTCAAGTTATCATTTATCTGGTATTCTTATTGATGCTTTCGTTTTTTCAGCTATTCGAGACTGGCATTGGTTACGATGCGGAGAGGAAGGCGGAAGCTCGCCTGGATTATATGAGCAATCGTTGTTAGACTATTATTCTAATAGTTTCAGTTCCTTTATTTATGCTCCTGGAAGCGGAATGAAAGTTGACGCCTCTAATGATTGGGAGATTTTGGGAAAAGTTCTTAAGAAAATGGCAATATGACTGAGATTAGCAACAAAAAACTATATCAACAAATTGTAGACGCTGCAGCAAATATTCAATACACCTATACTGCACACTGGATTAAGGTCAACAGTCTACAAACAACACAAACATGTATCAAAATAACCCAAATTGTTTTGACGGCTCTCTCGACAGGGGGATTCCTTGCCTCTCTAATATCTGGTATCCCATGGCTCAGTTGGATTGGAGGTATGACGTCTGCTATTGCACTTGCGCTTAATTTATATACATTAAACTTCAATCTTCCAGCAGATATCAAAGCCCATACCGATGCTGCAAATGAATTATGGGATGTAAAAGAGTCATATAAATCCCTTATCACCGACTTCAATAACTTGTCAATCGAAGAAATACGTTCAAAGAGAGATTCTATGACACATTGTGTTAGTCAGATCAACAAAAAGTATCCTGGGACTGACAACAAGGCCTTTGCTAAAGCCAAAAAGAAACTAACTAATTATATGTTCGAAAATGGGGAATCCGCAAAGTTGCTTAATATTTGTGAAAACGAGGATGAAACATGATACATATTTATGAAAAAACTTTATTTTTGCGCCATAATACACTATTTGAATAAAACTAAATCATAACACAATGAAAGCGAAACCATTTATCAAATGGGTGGGCGGTAAAAGCCAACTCATTGAACAACTCGAAGCAAAGCTTCCTGCTGACTTTGATAATTGGGAGAACGTCACTTACATTGAGCCTTTTGTTGGCGGAGGAGCGATGCTCTTCTATATGTTGCAGATGCATCCTAACATCAAGTCAGCCATCATCAATGACATTAACGAGGATTTGACTACATGCTATACGGTGGTCAAACAAAGTCCTGATGCGTTGGTTGAATCATTAAAGCAAATCCAAAAAGAGTACTATTCTCTTCAAAACGAGGATGCACGTAAGCAGTTCTTTTTGTTGATGCGTGATGAGTTCAACACAAAGCAATTAAACCCCATCGACAACACCACGTTGTTTTTCTTCCTCAATAGAACTTGCTTTAACGGATTGTATCGGGTGAACAAGGCAGGCCTTTTCAATGTGCCTTTTGGCAGATACGAAACGCCCACCATCTGCGACCCAAACACTATTTATGCCGACAGCGAGCTGCTGCAAAACGTTGAAATCCTAACAGGTGACTACCAGAAGACATTGTCACATGCGAAAGGCAATACATTGTTCTATTTTGATCCGCCTTACCGCCCGTTGAACAACACAAGCAGCTTCAATGACTATGCCAAAGAAGCCTTTAATGATTTCGCACAGCGTCGTCTGAAAGAGTTCTGTGACCAGGTGGAGGCCGCAGGTTATAAGTTCATGCTGAGCAATTCGGATTGCAGTGATATGTTCTTCGACGACTTGTACGCTCAATACATCATCGAACGTGTATGGGCATCCCGCAGCGTAAATGCCAACCCGCAAAAGCGAGGTAAACTGACCGAAATACTGGTCCACAATTATCAAGCAACCAAACAAACACTAAGAGCATAAAATGGCAGCACACACCCAAGAACAATTCGATTTGTTCATCTCCCAACTACGCGAGACCAATGCTACACTTGACTTCTATTGCGACTTCCCGAAGATTGCGAAGAATGTGGCAGACATCGAAATCAGTCTCAACACGTTGAACTATCTTATCGGGAAAGATGATTTACGCACGGCCGTACAAGCACTTTGGGATAGAGACAAACGAGTGTTTGAGGTGATGGATATCCTGATTGCCACGCGCAAAAAGGATGGCAAGAAATACATTGACAACGATGGTTCCATGTATTTGATTCACTCGCTGTTCAGCTCCGTTGATGGCGTGATGAAATTCATCGAAGGCACAGGCTTGGATAAGGTGTTCAAGAACAAGGAGGTCAAAGACCTGGTGGATTATGTGTTCGGCGTTGAGACTGGATTAGACACCAATGCTCGTAAGAACCGCAGTGGTGAGATAACAGAGACGCTTGTGGCGCGCATCTTCGACAATGCCGGAATCAAATACCGCCAGCAAGTCTCTTCAAAAGAATACCCCGCCATTTCTGCTGTTTTGGGCGCTGACCAAAAAGTGTTTGACTTCGAGATTACCACTAAAAACAAAACCTATCTCATCGAAGTCAACTTCTATTCAGGCGGAGGCTCCAAACTAAACGAGGTGGCACGTTCTTATACTGATGTTGCTCCCAAAGTAAACGGTGTGCCTGGCTTCGAGTTTGTCTGGGTAACTGATGGCGAAGGTTGGATTAGTGCCAGGAACAAATTGGAAGAGGCCTTTGCCGCTATTCCAAGCATTTACAACCTCACCACAATTAACGAATTTATAAATTGTTTAACTGTTTAATTCTTAGTATTATGGCGTGTAAAAAAGACCATTCGAACATCCAAAACATTATGGCAAATCTTCCTATTGATCAAGGAGGTAGAGGGAGACACAAATGTGCAGCTTGTGCATACGAAAAAGGTTATGCGCTTGGTTTGCAAATGGCAGAAGATTTCAGCATTGCCGATGTTCTTGATCAATTAGAGGAAAGTCAAGCTCAACAACAACGGCACAAAAGTCCCCATGCTGCTTTCGCTCAAGGTTATTTTGATGGAGTAAATGACGCTTATAAATAATTCTACCTATACTGATTTTACCATCCTGCAAGGCGATTGCATGGAACGGCTGGCTGAGATAGAGGATAAATCTGTCGATGCCATCTTTGCCGATCCGCCGTACTTTCTCAGTAACGGCGGCATCAGCGTCCATAGCGGCAAGCAGGTATGCGTCGATAAAGGCGATTGGGACAAAGGCGGCACTCCCGAATACATCTACGAGTTCAACCGTCAGTGGCTTGCCTTGTGCCGTACCAAGTTGCGCGATAACGGCACGATTTGGATTAGCGGAACGCATCACAACATCCATGTCGTTATGCGTTGCCTTCAGGAGTTGGGCTACAAAGTGCTGAATACCATTACTTGGCAAAAGACCGACCCGCCCCCCAATCTCTCATGCCGTTATTTCAATTTCTCCACCGAGCTGATTATTTGGGCCCGCAAGTTTGAGAAGAAGCCGCATAAGTTCAATTATGAGACGATGAAGCTGCTCAATGGCGGGCAGCAAATGACGGATGTCTGGCGCATTCCTGCAGTCAGCTCGTGGGAGAAACAGCAAGGCAAACACCCCACACAAAAGCCCCTGCGTTTGCTCTATCGCATCATCCTTGCAGCCACCAATGAAGGCGATACACTTCTGGATCCATTTAGCGGTTCAGGCACAACCGGCATCGCGGCCAATCTGCTTGGACGAAAATACATCGGCATTGAGCAAGACGGACAGTTCTGCGAGTTGTCCATACGTCGCCGTCAAGCCTTGGAGAACGAGAATACGCGAAAGAAACTGTTTGACAAGATGCGCTCCACGCCCGAAGAAACGACTGTGCTCATCAATCACATGCGCGATACGGATCGCGAAAAAGCGATGCAGCTAGGTATAACCTATGTGCGTGTTGGCGATGCCAAAGGCTCATTATTGGTCAAAGAAGGATTTGAGCGTTTGGGCTATGTGTGCCTACACACCCGAGGCGATGCCCCGCAGTTGTTCAAACTGACCAAAAAAGGCTTTCAGATATGGACGGCAGAGGCGTTGCGCGAAGAAGGCTTCTCTGCCGAGAACGCTCCTTATTACGCTGTGATGCGCTTTGACCCTTCAGAACAAGTACCGTATGATCAACCCATCGACCTTCATAAACGCCAGTACACCGAAGTCGCGCGCATCCAACCTCTTAGTGATTTCATTGGAATAAGATAGTTATAGGGTATATTTCATAACTATCGGCAAAAATAGAATGTCAAAGAAACGTATGAAATAGCTAGAATAAGGTACTTGGTTGTGAACTCTCAAGAATTAACGGGAATGAGATGATGGTGAAAAACAGAGATTTACTATGGATACAAACCCAATTAAAATAAAAGAGAATATCCTCGATGAATTAAAACGCTATTACAAGGAAGGATTAGTGTCTGCGCTAATCGGTGCTGGTTTTTCAAAAAATGTTTCTGATTCGTTTTTGGGTTGGGGAGAATTACTCCATGATATGTTTGGAGAAGTATATGCTATTGAATTCAAAAGATATTATGATAATTATCTTCAACAGTTTCGAGGAGTCTCAACTGGATTAAAAACCGAAGACAAGATCAAAGATGAATTCATAGCAGAAAAAATCCAAAATGATGATTTTCTTGAATTGGTTTCAAAATACATCAAGAAAAAGGGATTTAGAGAATCCGTAGAGGTATATATTGAAAACCGAACTCCTTATGCAGCTTTCAATGTGGAAAAGAAAATCGTTCTGAAAATTGGGGACAAAGAGAAAGAACCTGTTTTTGAGACAAAGTTCTCCGCCCACAAAGAACTCTTATTGCTAGATAAACTGCAAAACATATATACGACAAACTATGAAAATCTAATTGAATTTACAGAAGAGTTGATGGATGACGGAGAATTAACCCATCTTCCTGATTTAGTAATAAATGGAAATGAATTGTCTGATAAAATAGGCCGAAGCGTCATAAAAATCCATGGTAATTTAAGGCAAAAGTCTGATGAGAGAATTGTTTTTGATGGCGATAACAAGCTTCAATATATTATCTCCAAGGAAGATTATGACACATATAAAGATAAACATGAAGCATTTACCTCATTAATGAGAATTGCCATGCTTCAAGGTAGATTTATGTTGTTAGGCTTTTCTGGAACGGATTCCAATTACAAGGGTTGGGTAACATGGATGAGTGATATTCTTGATAGAAGAATTGACAACGTTTCAAAAATTTACCTTATCGATGTTAGTGGTAAAGAAACCCCTTCTGATTTACAATTGTATTATGACCATCATTATACAAAGGTCATTAATCTTATAGATAAGGAGAGGCTTCTTGCTATTGGATTTGAAGACAAGGAGGCAGTCTCCATCTTACAAAAACAAAAGGACGAAAAACTTGATAATGACATCAAGCGAACGGTTTTAACTAAATTTTTAAGGTTTTTAAGGACTGGTTTTTCTGAAGAAAGTGAAGAGTTTGTAAATGTTGGAGGCCAATCAATACAAGAACTCATAGACAAAGAAAACGAGAATGGCAATTCTAATGATTATGCCATTGAAACAAAACCACTTGAAACAACTCTAATTAATGCAAAACAAACCTCGTATGATTATCGCAAACTATGGGGAGAAGCATCGTCAAAAATAGATGACATTGACTTTGTTGATGACATTGTAAAGAGAATTCAAGATGCTAAGCCTCAAAATAGGTTCCCGAAAATTGTATCAAATCAGGAATCTGTCACTTTTGAAATAATGCGCAAATCTAAACTTAACGACAAGGATGCGTTTCTTTTTGCGTTAGCCGTTGATGAATTGGGATTAAATCCACATTACTACTCGCAAGTGGTTCAAGACTATGAGGAGTTGAATAAATTGCCATTGTGGAATCTAATGATAATAAAAGAAAGCACTTTCAACGGTGATGAGACAATTCTTCAAGAAGGAGGTGATGAATATGTTTATGAGAATATCCAAAGGAATCTATTCCATTTGGATTTTGATAAAGCGAATGACCTAATTGAGAATTGGTCACCTAGTAATGATTTTGTCATGCAAAAAGCAATGAGGCTCGCGACAATTAATGAGCATCGTGATGAATCCAAAGCATTATTGTCCAACTATATTGAGCAAGAGAAAAACAATGTAAGGCAAATGTATGCCATGCAAATTGCGAACTATATTTCAGGGCAATATCCTCGGCCATACAACATGGACGAATTCTTTAAATTTGGTATAGATGGCATCGGGGATAATCTGAATTATATGGTTCAGCAATTGAGGGGTAATGTCGAAAAGCCAAATGCGAGAGGATATATTGGCACAACTATGAACCTTGGAGGGGGTAATCCGAATTATGAAAAGAGCTTGAGGATTTTGCGCTTTATTTCCGATTCAGGAATTTATGTGAATTATGGCTTTACATACATGTTTGATATTGCGTCGTGGTATCTTGTGTTTCAGAATCTTTATAAGGAATTCCCGTATCCGTGTTTTTTCTACTCAATCCAGTATAATGACAACAGCGTATTAACTCGAATTGGGCAAGATTTTGCTTATTCTCCCGAGCTGTCAGATTTTAATAAAGATATTCTGACACGCTCATTAAATGCTATGGGGCATGAATCCATGCCAGTTGATTTAGTTGGCGGTCTATTGAGGGTTACTGGACCAATATATATGTCTGTTGACGAGGAAGAATGGTTTGAGTTGTTCAAAGAAAACGTTTTTGATAAACTCATTAACAACTATGATAAATTAGATATTTCTGCGCCTTTGATAAAGAATGTTGGTAATGCGTTGGTAAGTTTGAAAAAGCATGAGAATATTGTTTACGTTTTATCAGCCCTTTTATCTCATTATCGAGAGAACCACAGACTGACTGATATTCTGATCAGAGATAATCTGCATATCAAATATATCAAAGATATGCCTTATGAAATAGAAAATATACTAATAGCTCTAATTGGAGATTATCCAAATAATGACATTACTGAATTGATGTATGTATTGGACAAAGAAGGTCAATTAGCGGAAGAAATAAAGTGTCAATTTATTAAGCGAGTATCAGAAATTGATTTGGATGAGTTGCCTCAAGAACTTGCATTGTCACTATATTTATGCCTTCTTTGTAAAAATGAACCCGAAACATTGAAAAAAGCAAAAACCAAATTGCTCAGTCATAATATTTGGCACTGCGGAGTAATGGAAAATGGGAAGGGATGGTCTGCTCCTAATTATCTTCGTCTTAATGTGTTGCAAGAAGAAATCGAATGGACTGATGATGAATTCAAGTGTATTTGTGAGAATTTGAAAAGCAATATTCAAAGTTTTAACGAAACTGATGATTTGTTGGTTAAAAACACGTTTGCTATGAATATTCAAACACAGTATTTGTCTGATGTATTACGGTTTGTTGATGGGCAAAATGAAGAAAGGAAGGAGTATTTGATTGGTATTCGACAAAAAACGGAAAGATTACTTCAAAACCGCGTGTCCTATAAGAATCTTATTGAGGGTATGATGTCCGAACAGTCTTTCGATGTTGCGGGTGTAATGGAAGATGTTATGCGTGGGATAGATGCGCAAGGATTATCTGCATATCTGAATGAGTTTAACTTCATCCTTGATAAAGCTATTATTGGAGAGGGAACCACTATCAATAGGACTTTGGAGATAATTTGTCGTATTGTTGACAATCATCCAAAAGAAACTGTGGAATTGCAACTATGTTCAAAACTGCATATACTGTTGTCTATATACAAAGATAGATGGACGCAATTACAAGAGTTTAAACCTGTTTGGTCATTCAATCACCTGTACAAGATTGCGAAATTCATAAAAGAGAAAGACCGAGATGATTCAGAAACTATTAATTACTGGTTATCAGATTCATTTGTTCAACGGTTCATAAGAAAATAGTAAGACAGATAAACAAATCTATTGTTTCCCTTTTCTTCATTTCACCCACAAATCACCTCAGGCGAACACCCCAGCACCCTCGACAAAGCAAAGACCGTCTGTGCTTCAGCCTTTAAAATGTCCTGGTCGCCTTGCTCGTAGGCCTGAATCATGCGAAGGATGACATCTTTCCCTCTATTCTCCCATCACAAACTGCGATAAAGCATAAAGTGGATAAACCTCCACATGCCTTACAGCACCTTCTGCTTCGGCATCGATATAGTCAAACTTTCCGAAGTTCTCTAATGAGCATCGGACGGCTTGGTCCAGTTTCTTTTCACGCATGAAGTCCCAAAGGCTTTTCATGCCCCCCTGCACGCCTGCCTTCACTTCAAAAGGCAAAACCTTCATGTCCCGCGAAAGAAGGTAGTCAATCTCTGCGGTAGAGTTCTTGGCTTGCCTGACCCAATAATACAAATCGTGGTGCAGGTTTGGGGTGAGGTAGTGCAGCAGTTCAAGTCCTGCCAGCATCTCTGCCATAGGCCCTTTGTTCACTAAGTCGGCAGCCGTAGCAGTAAGGATTTGTGCAGTGATGGCACTCGTATCACCCATCGTCATGTTGAGCAGTCTCAGCATCAGCCCTGTGTCGAGCAATAATATCTTACGGATGCTTTCGTCAGCCTCGTCGCCTAAGGGCAAACCGTTGCCACTGGAGTGCGTAACGGGTACCAAAACACCCGCCTTGATAAGCAGGTCAAGGGCTTTTTTCACTTCCGCTGTCTTGTATTCTCCTGGCACCCTGGAATAGACGAATTTCTTGGTGGCTTGGGTCGCGGCGCTTTTCATCGTGGCAATCAGCAGTTGCGGGTCCACTTTTTTCTTGTACTTTGGGAAGTCGGCTTCGTAACCAGTGATAATGTCGTCCTGTACTTCTTGGCACTGCAAAAAGTCATGGGTCTGCACCCATTTGACCACAGACTCAGGCATACCACCCACCAGCATGAATGTGCGCATCAACCCAATCAATTTCTCATGGAGAGGTGCTGGCAAAGGTGCATCGATATTGGCCTGACCGCGTGCGTCCAATAACAGTTGTTCGCCGTTGGCCAGCAGAAACTCGTCAAAAGTCATAGGGAACATATACATGGAGTGGATGCGTCCAACACCAAAGGTCGGGATTTCGTCGAGCACAAACTCAAGCAACGACCCTGCGGCAATGACATGAAGGTTGGGCATGTCTTCCTTGAAATAACGCAATGCCATAATGGCCTCTTGGCTTTCCTGTATTTCATCGATAAACAACAAGGTTTCATTGGGTACGATAGGTGTGCCGCACATGGCTGCCATCTGAGGCACTATACGCGTTACATCCAAATCCTTCTTAAACAGGTCGATATAATTGGATTGCTTCTCAAGGTTGATTTCCACATAATACTTGAAACTCTCGCCTAAATGTCTGACGGCTGTGGATTTGCCGACCTGTCGTGCTCCACGCAGCAAGATGGGCTTGTGAATGGGACGAGTTGCCCATTCGCTCAAGTAACGGTCTATGATTCTTTCGTAATACATACAACTTCTTGATTTACGGCTGCAAAGATATAAAAAATGAAATTATCCAAGGTAATAATTTGCCAAAAATCGAAAAAATCCAAGGTAATAATTTTGTTAAAATCGAAAAAATCCAAGGTAATATTTTCTTTCTATCCGATGAAATGCGTTAAAAAACCGCCATTGTTGCGGCTTATTTCATTTACACTGCCCCACAAACCAAGAAAACACCCTCAAACTATCACCATCCGTCTTGAACATATACTCGGGATGCCATTGCACGGCGCAGACGAAACGCCTGCCCACCATTTTTACCGCTTCGATGAGACCGTCAGGGGATTCGGCCATGGGAATCAAATCCTTGCCAAGGTCTTTGATGGCTTGGTGGTGTAGCGTGTTCACTTCAAGGGTGTCTTTGCCTAATAGCGTCCTTAGGTCGCCGCTCAGCGAGACTTTATGCGTTGGAATGCCGTAGGGCTTGACTTGCCTATGGACAATATCCGATGGATGCTGCGAGGGAAGGTCCTGCCAAAGTGTACCGCCAAGAAATGCATTGATGAATTGTAGCCCACGGCAGATGCCGAAGATGGCCTTGTCGGCTTGCAGCGCCTTCGACAGCAACAGCGTTTCCAAATTGTCGCGTTCGGGGCTGGGAACAACGGTTCTAGTAGTATCTTTCATCCCATAAAGCTCCGGCGCAACATCCTGACCACCCGTAAACAGAAAACCGTCGCAGGTTTCCACAATGCGGTCAGCATCAGATTTTGACATCTCAATGGGCAGGACAACAGGAACGCCTCCAGCGGCTTTGATGCCGTCCAAATAATCCGGCAGCATCCAAACGCTCTTGCGCTCCGCATCCCAAAGCGGCGTGACGCCTATAATCGGTGACTTGCTCATGGTTTAATTTATCAAGGTTGCAAAAATCTTTCCATTTGATTTGAAACCGTGCAAAGGTACAAATTCCACGCATTCTAAAAAAGCCCATCCCTAAAAACTCGGCTCTTCCCGTTTGCATCATTCGCTTTTTTCCTATTTTTGTCCCCATAATTCATATTTATGGACTTTATAAAAGAAATATCACCATGAAAAAATGCTTCCTTTTTCTCACCATGATGGCCTTTGCCATAGGCCTTTCAGCCCAAAGCGACGTGACCCTCGAACAAATTCGTGACCATTGGCAATCGAAGAGCATCAACGTGGAAGACGCCTCGCCTGCAAATATCCTGGAGCTGGTAAGCGCCTTTCAGCAGGTTTGGCCCACCTATTCGGGCAGGGAGTTGATCAAGTTCGCAGTGTCGGATGAGGAATACGACAACACCGATAAGGTGGTCGACCTGAAAAACGGCTATGTCAAATACTCGGAAGACGACCCCGATGCCGAATCGGATGAAATCCTGGATGCATGCGTTTGGAACCGGAAAAACGGCCACAAGCTCTTTGCCGTGACCATTTCCCGAATGACACCATCAGAACTGGTGGTGCTTTGCTTCTATGATTACGACCTAAAAACGAATACCCTCACCCCTGAAAAGAGCCTTGACGACCTGTTCACTCCTTCATTTCCAAGTTATCGCTACAGGGTCTTGCTGCCCCAAGTCGGCAAAAACCTTGTCATCAACGAGTACTTCGGAGGCATCACTATCGAACACACATACGGCTGGGACGGGATGAAACCTTCAAATCCGCGAATCACCATCGACCGGTTGGACAACTGCCAAGCACAATTCAACGCGGACTATTTCGGTGACGAACGCCATCCGTTCACCCAATATGCCATGACGGACATCGATAATGATGGCAGCCCCGAGTTGGTTTTGCAATCAGACAACGAGGAATTTCGTGCGGTCTATGCCATTGCCTTGACTATCGATTTGCTCGCCGGGGAGAACGGTATGCGTTTTTTGTCGTTCTACAAGAATGCCGTAGGCCATACCGGTAGTTGTGGTGCCTTATGTATGTCAGGAGTATATGTCATTTTGAACGAAAGCAGCCAAAAAACCTACCTTATGGCAGTATCGGAATGGGATGAACAGGAAGAGGACTATGTTGAAAGCAGCTACACTTTGAACGGAAAGGAAATATCGAGAAAAGAAGGGATAAAGTTGGAAAAATCATTGGGAGAGCCCTACGAACCCAACCTGAAATGGACAAAGCTGGCTGTGGAATGAAGCTGAATGCAGAAAAATTGTACTTTTGCAGCCTAAAACCATTCAAAATGAAAAAACACCTCCTCATCACCATAGCAGCAGCCCTTTTATTTGCCGCATGCACCGAAAAGCCTAAGGTTGACCCCAACAGCAAACCAGAACCCAAGAAGACCGTCGTCGTGCCGAGCTTCAATGCCGACTCGGCCTATCAGTTTGTGGCCCAGCAGACCAACTTCGGCCCTCGTGTGCCTGAGACCCAAGCCCATGCCGCCTGCGCCGAATGGCTCACTGCCAAGTTAGGCGAATATGCCGACACGGTCGTCGTGCAGGACTTCCGTACGAAACTCTTCAACGGCCGTGGCATCGACGGACAAAATATCGTGGGTGTGTTCCACCCCGAAGCCAAGAAACGCATCGTGCTCTGTGCCCATTGGGACTCGCGCCCCTATGCCGACCACGACCCCGATGAGGCTAACACCCGCACGCCTATCGACGGTGCCAACGATGGTGCCAGTGGCGTGGGCGTACTGCTCGAATGCGCTCGACTCTTCAAGGCTCAGCCCTTGCCTGAGAAACTCGGCATCGATATCGTCTTGTTCGACCTTGAGGACTACGGCCCGCATACGGAAGAGGCCGAGAAATACTACGACGACGAGGCCAACTATTGGGCTTTGGGCTCGCAGTATTGGGCAAAACACCCACATATCTATGGCTACAAGGCCTATTACGGCATCCTTTTGGACATGGTGGGCGGCAGCGAACCCAATTTCCAGAAGGAGTATTTCTCGCAAGGCTATGCCGCTTGGGTGAGCAACAAGGTTTGGCGCAAAGCCTACGATTTAGGCTATAGACCCTTCTTCTCCAACGAGTTGGGAACTGCCATCAGCGACGACCACATCCCCATGAACCAAATTGCAGGCATCCCCACTATCGACATCATCGACCTACAGCCCCATAGCATCAATGAATGCTTCCCCGACGTGTGGCATACCGTCAATGACAACCTTGAGCATATCGACAAGACCACGCTTGGCATGGTGGGCAATGTGCTGGTTCATGTTGTTTACGAAGAATAAAGGGGAAATACTATATTCTATATCTGAAAAAATGCCTAATTTTACAACCTTGAATCTCAATTAATTTAACAATCAACATTTTAAACCATTAATCTATGAAAAAAGTAATGCTTATTTTGGTCGCTGTTTTCGGTCTTGCTTTTGCCGCCAACGCACAGAATTGGATTGGTGTCCGTGGCGCTTTAGGTAGTAGCTCTGGCGCCGAGCTCTCCTTCCAACACGGCTTTAATGCCAACAACCGTTTGGAATTAGATCTCGGTTGGAACAAACATGAAACTTATGGCTACTTCAACCTATCAGCTGTTTACCAGTGGATGGGCGGTATTGCTGGCAACCTTGGCTGGTTTGCTGGTGTTGGTGCCAATGCTGGTGTATGGAATGGTTACAACAATGGTAATATCGGCCTTGGCTTCCTTGCGCAGGCAGGTTTGGAGTATAACTTCCAGGCAGTGCCTTTCCAGATCACCTTGGATTTCCGTCCTCAATGGGATGTGTTAGGTGCCGCAAGCGGATTTGGCTACGCTGGCGCTCTTGGTATCCGTTACAGATTCTAAAAAAACATAGCTTTAAAGAAAAAAGACCACAAAATGTTTGTGGTCTTTTTTTGAAATGCTATTAATTCACAATCCCTTGATGTAATCGTTCAATTCGCGCTTCGAGGATTCATATGAGAACGCCTCGTTGAGCAGATAGTACTTGTTTTTATCCACGCAATAGGTATAGGCAAATTTGGCAAACGACAGCTTGTTGCTCTCAAATGAGAACAACTTACAGATGCCTAGAATCTGGTTGGCCGTCATCGGGTTGGACGAAACCACCTGCTCGGCAACGGTCATCTTCGAGCTGTCGAACGATTCGTCGGAAATCAGTTGGCAGGCCTCCTCATAATCCCGAGGGCTCATGGCGTATGGCGTTGGGGGCGCAGGCGGCATGGGCGGCACAACCGAAGGCTCGTTTGGAGTCGTAATCAGATCCATGGTCAGCTCGGGACGGACATGGGCATCGGTGGTTTCCAAGCCAAACCATTTGCCGGAATGCACGATGGCCATTGTTTGCGATTGACGAAGGTCAATGAACTGACCCACACAGTTTTGCACCGTGTTGTCGATTTCCACGCGGACGTAATAGCTGTCTTCTTCGAGGTTGCGGACGCAGATGGAGCGGACGGATTGCTCGTTTTGCAGCACATCGTCAACATAGAGCCAGAAACGATAGCTTTGGTTACGGGGTGAGGTCACCGTCAACGAGGTATTCCCGTGGGGGTTGCCGCCGTGTTTGGGTCTTAATGAAATCCTGGACTGAGCCGTTAGGCCGAGCGTCAAGGCCATCAAAATAATGAGTAGGGACAACTTTTTCATAGGTGTTCTTTTGAGTTGATGGGACAAAATTACGCATTTTATGGAAAACCGCAAAAGTTTTCCTAAATTTGCGGCATGAGAACAAGGCTTTTCGTCATAGGATTATCTGTTTTGTTGGCTTTGGCGGCTTGCAATCGACCTGATAACGACCCTGTAGAGACGCGCAATGGCACGTCTCTACCCCCAACCATTGCATCCCAAAAATTGTCCGCCATCGACAGCCTGATGTGGCACCAACCCGACAGCGCCTTGGCATGCCTGATACCCTATTTCGACACCTGTAGAGACGTTGCGTGCAACGTCTATCCTGAAAACCATAACGGCAATTCGGAAGACGTAGCACGCTACGTCTCTACAAACGTGGCATTCAACCGCCATTACGCCAACCTCCTGCTGTCCGAATTGCTGTACAAGAATGATTACGCCCAAACCAACCGCCCCGCCTTACGGCAGGCAGATTCCTATTTCGACAGCGTAACTTTCACCCTGATCAACACACCTTCACCCAAACGCCTCATAGCGGACACGGACGCACTATCCCTGACACGAAACGACAACATCGTATTCCTCACCGCCCGCTCCAGCTCTGGTGGATTTGCAATCACGAGCGGTCGAAAGATGAAACGTGTCAAGTCCTAATGTGGTA
>CAMHJX010000047.1 GCA_946185535.1 uncultured Bacteroidales bacterium | reverse complement strand
TAGAGACCACCTCGCCGTCCTTCGTCCAGTTGCTGAACGTGTAGCCCTCGTTGGGAGTAACCGTCAACGTGCAGCTCGTTCCGTATGTGTAAGTGCCTGCGCCCGTGACGCTTCCGGCTTCAACCGGGTTGACCGTGGCAGTGATCTCGTAGCTGTCGATGCCGAAGTTGGCAACGTAGGCGGCGTCCTCAGTCACCGTGAACGTGTAGGCCAGGTCGGTAGAGACCACCTCGCCGTCCTTCGTCCAGTTGCTGAACGTGTAGCCCTCGTTGGGAGTAACCGTCAACGTGCAGCTCGTTCCGTATGTGTAAGTGCCTGCGCCCGTGACGCTACCGGCTTCAACCGGGTTGACCGTGGCAGTGATCTCGTAGCTGTCGATGCCGAAGTTGGCAACGTAGGCGGCGTCCTCAGTCACCGTGAACGTGTAGGCCAGGTCGGTAGAGACCACCTCGCCGTCCTTCGTCCAGTTGCTGAACGTGTAGCCCTCGTTGGGAGTAACCGTCAACGTGCAGCTCGTTCCGTATGTGTAAGTGCCTGCACCCGTGACGCTACCGGCTTCGCTCGGGTTGACCGTTGCAGTAATCTGATAGCTATTGAGACTAAAGTGGGCAACATACTCAGCATCTTCAGTGACCGTGAAGCTATAAATGGGGTCTGTTGACACCACTTCATCATTTGCGCCGTCTCTTAACGAACCAGCATAAACCGAGTTATTGGACATTGCATCCCTACTAGCGACAAATGTCAATTCATAAGGATTCATAAGGTTTCCAAGACCTGCATCTGCTTCAAAAGTAATATTTGATGTGCATGTAACACCCAACT
This sequence comes from uncultured Bacteroidales bacterium, assembly GCA_946185535.1. Taxonomy (GTDB): domain Bacteria; phylum Bacteroidota; class Bacteroidia; order Bacteroidales; family F082; genus Limimorpha. The sequence continues at coordinate 18,546 of CAMHJX010000047.1, read as the reverse complement.
CTTCGCCGGCTTCGTGATCCCAAATTCTAAAAGTGATGGTTTCGCCAGATTGCACTTCGCTATAGATTTGCATCAGATAAAAATAACCTTGGGCAAAAGGAGCTGGATTAAGGGTGGCCAAGAAAGCGCCACGGCATTCGTCGCCACAGAAAGCTGCAACTTCAAGATACTGCGACCTCGTATCATTCTGCATGGATTCTCCATTCAACTTCACGATACCAGTCAGCGTCATGTTGTACTGGGTGTAGGGATTGTGGGTCCAGTGCGTAGTTGTAGGTGGTGTTGGTGGCGTTGGTGGCGTAGGAGGAGTCTCACCACCATCGGATGTCTTTGTCCAGTTCACAAAAGTGTAACCCTCGTTGGCTATGGCCGTGAGAGTACAAGTTGTATTTGCTTCGTATTCGCCGGCACCTTCGACACTACCTCCTTCGGTTGGGTCAGCCGTTGCTGTAATCATATAAGATGGAACATTGAGACTGAAGTGGGCAACATAAGTCTCGTATTCTTCGATAACCGTGAAACTGTAGATGGGTTCTGTTGAGATCACCACCCCGTCCTTGGTCCAATTCACAAAAGTGTAACCCTCGTTGGCTGTGGCCGTAAGAGTGCAAGTAGAACCTACTTCATATTCGCCAGCACCACTGACTGTACCACCTTCGACCGGGTCAGCTATAGCTGAAATGAAGACGGTTGGTATGTTGAGGCTGAAATGAGCAACGTATTCAGCGTCCTCCGTGACCGTAAAGCTGTAAATGGAGTCTGTCCACACCACTTCACCGTCCTTGGTCCAGTTCACAAAAGAGTAACCATCATTGGCTGTGGCTGTGAGGTAACAAGTCGTATTAGCTTCATATTGGCCAGCACCTTCAACACTACCTCCTTCAGTTGGGTCAGCTGTTGCCGAAATCATGAAATATGTAGGAGTAGGTCCACCATCCGTAATAAACGTCAACTCGTAGGGATTCATAAGGTTCCCAAGACCTGCATCTGCTTCAAAAGTAATATTTGATGTGCAAGTCACATCCAATTCTTCACCAGCTTCGTGATCCCAAATTCTAAAGGTGATGGTTTCGCCAGATTGCACTTCGCTATAAATTTGCATCAGATAAAAATATCCTTGCGCAAAAGGAGCAGGATTAAGGGTTGCCAAGAAAGCGCCACGGCATTCATCGCCACAGAAAGCGCCGACTTCAAGGTACTGCGACCTCGTATCATTCTGCATGGATTCTCCATCCAACTTCACGATACCAGTCAGCGTCATGTTGTACTGGGTGTAGGGATTGTGAGTCCAGTGTGTTTCTGTCGGTGGAGTAGGAGGAGTATCACCATTGGATGTAAACGTCAACTCATAGGGATACATAAGGTTTCCATACCCCTCGTCTGCCACAAAAGTAGTGTTGGATGTGTATGTCACATCCAATTCTTCACTAGCTTGGTGGTCCCAAATTCTAAAGGTGAGGGTTTCGCCAGATTGCACTTCACTATAGATTTGCATCTGGTAGAAATAACCTTGGGCAAAAGGAGCTGGATTAAGCGTTGCAGTGTAGCTACCACGGCATTCTTCGCCGCAGAAGGCACCGACTTCGAGATACTGCGACCTGGGATCATTCTGCATGGATTCTCCATCCAAATACACGACCCCGGTCAACGTCATGTTGTACTGAGTGTAGGGATTATACGACCAATGCGTTCCTACAGCTCTTCCGTTTTCAGGATTGGTGGCATTTGCCATAAACGCAAATACCATCAACAATGTGATTAGGAAAAATCTTTTCATTTTTTAATTATTTTAGTGAAACTTTTGTGATGATTTCTATTTCATATTGTTTTCATACAGAGAATGTTGCATCCTGCGTATGATGACAAGACAGATGTTATTCAACTATCATTTATGATATTGGATGACTTCATAATCTATGTATTTTACTTTTGAATTAATAACGGGCAAAACTAGGGAGATTTGTTGTTATTTCCAAATGTTTTATGCAAAAAAATTTCAAGAAAAAAAATCCCGTAAGAATAAAGCCTTACGGGATTTTCGGTAAAAGATTGAAACAAAGCGTTATCCGACTTACTTGACCACCAGTTTCCTGACAAACGTACCTTTTCCTTCCACCGTGATGCGCAGTGTGTAGACACCAGCAGTGGCAGGTGCCGTCAATTGGGCAGGCACTTGTACAGACGTTGCACGCAACGTCTCTACACCCAGCGCATTGACGATTTCAACACGGACAGGTGTCTTCACATCGTCAGCAACATTGATGCTGAACCGTTCGCCCGCATTCACAGGATTCGGGTAGACCTGCACCTTGCCAACCAACTCGTCCATGCCAGTAGTGCCTCTAAAGTGGATGGTATAGAGGTCGTCAGCTTCACCCATGATAGCATTGGCAACAAAGTCGAGGCTTTCCTCGGCATCAAAGTATTCCATGCCTGTCTCCGTGTCGTAGAGCCTAAAACTCAGCTCTGTGGCATCCTGGCCCGAGATGGTTAGGAAAGCGACGTGACGATTCAACGGCTCGGCATAGGTCAACTTCACGCTGCCTCGGCATTCGCCGTTGGAAGAAAAGGCGGCCAGCTCGTAGTGATCAGAGTTGAGTTCCTCTCCATCAAGCTCGATGGTGGCCATCACGGTCATGTTGTCGGGATAGGCGAAGGTGTTCGGCTTCCAATGGTTGTGCTCGGCAGTTATGTTGGCCTTCAGCTCGCCTCCCCTGTTGCTGTCAGGATAAGTGAACGTGACCGTCTCACCGCTTGCCGAGTAGTACATCAGTCCCATGCCGGGCTCTATCGTATTGAGTGAGCCGTACCAGCCATAGTTCGGATAATAGTCGGCATAGCCCTGCTGCGACTTCAGCATGTCGCCATCCGAGGCTGCCATGCCCGCCATCGCCGTGTTGACATCCATCGCCGTGGATGGAACATAGCCCATCCATGTCCAGCCATGGTTCAGCATGATGGGATGCTGCGAAGGCACGGCCTCGGTGCCCGTCATGGTAACCGTGCATGGCGTACTGGCAACCACCCTGTACGAAGACTCGTTGTTGATGCTTGTGAGCGAGCCCCACCAGCCGTAGGCTTCTCCATAATAGTCGGTGTAGCCGCTTGCCTGTGAACGGATGGCTACGCCATTACCACCCAAGCTATTCTCCAGCATCTCCAGACCATTGATACCTTCCTGCTCGATGTAGGTCGACCACCAGTTGTAGCCTTGGGCTAAAGTGTTTTCTTGGGTCACCTCACCTTGGTTCAAAATGAAGTTGGCCACATATGTGGCATTTTCGGTCACGGTGAAGCTGTAGGTGGCCTCAGTGGAGACTTCCACATTGTCTTTGGTCCAGTTCATGAAGGTATAGCCTTGATTGGCTATGGCCGTCAAAGTGCAGAGGCTGCCTTCTGGGTATGTGCCCGCTCCAGTCACTGAGCCGCCTTCAACGGGATTGGGTTCTATATAAATGGTATAACTGCTCGTTGTGCAAGTCTGCACAAGGCGAGCTGCACGGCCATACCACCGACCATCACCAGCTGTGTATTCTGGTTCAAGATAACTCGGTCTGAAATTGACAATATAGGCACTACTACTGCTGTACACTGATGACGACCAATAGTCTCCGTTTTCATTCACTCCACCTGCAGAAGAACCATTGCGATAACCTGCTGCGGGCAAAAAAACAGCACCAGCAGGTTCAAAAATGTTCATCCAATCAGTAGCACCAATATCATTGCTGCTATATGAAGATGAAGACATATTGACATTGTTCAATGTAAAAATAGAAGCATTCCAATTGTCGGGAAGTAGAATGACACCGTTTACATTGTTCACAACAGCTCTAGCATAGCGTATTCCTGAAATGGTTGTTCGATTATTAAAAATGTAAACCCATTCGTCCTTAGTAGGTGTACGCCACAAGTTTTCTTGGTTACCACCATTGATAATGGCATTATAACCCCAATCAGCTTGGCCTGTTTGGTCATAAAGGTTGTATTCCCACGAACCATAAGCATAATAGGAATCATTGCTAGTACTTGTCGACCAAGGCTGGTATCCTACTGCACCATGATCATAACCACTGGCGGCAAAACCAAAGAGGTCTCGGTCAACATTGGATGAAGTGCCGTTTTGCGCACTGCCAAAATAATCCCATTGGTTATCGGCAAATTTCCAGTAAGGTGTGGAAGCACTGCCAATGTATTGCAAGTTACCTTGTGAGAAACGGATTTGGGTATTTTCACTAGTTGAAAACACACCTTCCAATAAACCAGGGTGAACACTACTAGAGAAATTGGCCACATAAATAGCATTCTGCATTACGGTGAAACTATACATCGGATTGACAGATATGATAGTTCCGTTCTTTGTCCAACTGACAAAATGGTAACCTTCATTGGCCGTTGCCGTTAATGTACAAATACTTCCTAATTCATACGTACCTGCTCCAGTCACTGTGCCGCGTTCCTCAAAATTTGGTGTGGCTGTGATTTGATATGTGTACAAATTCCTGTCGATGCAGTTAGACGCTACGATTTCACTCTCATTACCTTCATCGTTGATGTAATTGACACCGTATTGATATGATCCGACGGGCAGTTGCAGCCACAAGGAGTCGACAAAAGGAGAAGTTACGTTATCAGCGATAAGTGAATAATTATTACCATCACAATCTGTACGATACACCTTGTAAGTGACGCTGTTCTCTCTGTTGATGGAACTTTTAAACATGATATTAGCACGGTAAGTCGTTGTGTACATACTGTAAGACATAGTCTCCATATTATAGGAGCCTCCTGTGTCGGTATAATTGAAAGCACCAGCAAGGAAGCCAGCGTCATGGCGCTGCCATTGGATGCTACTGTTCCAGTTGCCATTGTTGCGTTGGCAGCAAATCAGGACGTTGCTATGGCCGTCCCATGCAAAAGTACCTTGGTTGAAGACAAATTCGTTCCAACCAACAAGAGGAGTCATAGCACCCCTGTATACGAGAGTCATATCAGTGACAACATGAGAATTGGTCGTTAAAGTCTCGTCATCCACATTGGCCATCCAGATGCTGATGCCCTCCTGATTGTAACCAGTGGTGTTAGTGGCATACCAGCTCAGGCTAGTCATCGGTGCAGTGGTCACACCAACAGTTACAAGTTCAGTAGCTAGAAATAGGTTTTCAGCAATGCTGTAACTGTACAAGGTGTGGAAGGGGAAGTAACCAAATGTGCTGGTATCATCACCAATCTGAGCTTCAAACGAATCTGTATTTGTACCCCAAGTCACCATAACATAAGGGCTTTCAGGATTCATTGGGTCAGGATGATATGAGGCGGTCACTGTACCAATAGAAATACCGAAATTGGCCACAAGGTTTCTATTGCCTTCAACCGTAAAGGAATACATGGCATCAACCGAAACCACTTGGTTGTTTTCGTTCCAATTGAGGAACTCGTAACCATTGGCAGGTGTGGCCGTCAAGGTGCAGGTTGCACCTTCGGCGAATGTGCCAGTTCCTGTCACTGTACCACCTTCAGCTGGATTTGCTGTGGCTGAAATGACATAAAAATCTGAAGCACTTCCCAAGCCGAGAATGATTTGGTTCTTCACCGAAAGCACATCGTTATTGGAAGTTGAAGATGTCGGAGGTGACATAGGGGCGAAATTTGTACCATCCTGATAAACGTAAATTGCTTGGGGGCCTTCAGCATCGAACACACGACAACTCATATGAGGCGAAGAGGTCCATTCACCCGAATTGTCATCAACCACAAGAACCACATTGGAGATGCCGTCATAGATAAACGGGGTGTCAAAGATAATCATTGTCCAACCGTCAGCAACCATAGTAACACTGCCACTGAAAACCATATCGGAAGGCGAAACAGTAATCCAATCCGTATTGCTGGAGAAGTTGCTCTTCGTTGTGTGCTTCATATAGAAGTCGTAGGTACGCGTCTTCTCGGCACCGCCATTGAAGAAGGCTATGCTCGTAATCATTCCGGATGTGCCGATTTCTTCGGCAGTGTAAATCTGCTGCGTCAAGGAGTAGTTGTAATAACTGTAGCTTGGCAGGTATTGGCTCGTTGCAGTGCCGCCGTCGCCAATACAAATAAATTGACCCTCTATGAAATTGGCCACTAAAAAAGCATCACCCATTACATAAAAGGTATATTCAGCATTTGTAGAAACAACTATACCATCTTGAGTCCAATTGACAAAAATGAAACCCTCGTTAGCTGTGGCTGTTACGGTGCAAGGGACAACGCTTTCGTAATAACCACCACCCGTTACTGTGCCGCCTTCTGCGGGGCTGGCCTCAACAACAATGGTTCCTGAACACATGCCTATTATGTTGGTAAAATTCGACCAATAATCCGCGTTCTGATAGGCTCCATAGGCTTCGCAGGGAACAAAGAGCGGTTTATCGTAAAGACCATAGAAAGACCATTCTCCGATGCTAGGCGGAGTGACGGCCAACGAAGTAATTGATTGAACATTTTCGCAATCATAAAATGCTTCACCGATGGTTGTCACCGAACTTGGCAACACTATAGAGGTAAGAGCGTAACACTCACCAAATGCACCCTCGCCTATAGCTGACACTGTATTTGGCAATACGAAAGAGGTAAGACCAGTACAATAATAAAAAGCATAATCTCCAATGGAAGACAATCCAATAAAGTATTGCAGCTCGTCAAACGATGTGATTTCTTCATTATATTCAAAATAGTAATCCAAACTCGACACCGAGGCGGCCTCGACATAACTCAATTCGCCATCGCCGTTTGTGTCCCAATGTTCGACACAAATGGCTTTCACATTGGCATCAGCAAAAAGAATGTTAGCATCTTGCACAAAGTTAGCCACTATAGTCGCATCACCCATTACAAAGAAAGTGTATTCTACGTTTGTGGAAACAATTACACCATTTTGAGTCCAGTTGGCAAAAGTGAATCCCTCATTGGCCGAGGCCGTTACGGTGCATTGTGCTCCACTTTCGTAATAGCCACCACCCGTTACTGTGCCGCCTTCTGCGGGGCTGGCCTCAACAACAATGGTTCCTGAGCACATGCCTATTATGTTGGTAAAATTCGACCAATAATCCGCGTTCTGATATGTTTCAATAGCATCGCAAGGAACGATGAGATGCTTGTCATAAAGACCATTGAATGTGTAGTATCCAATGATGGGTGGAGTAATCGCTAATGAAGTTATCGATTGAAGGTTGTAGCAATTGTAAAAAGCATAATTTCCAATGTCCGTCACAGATTCTGGTAGTATTAATTCTCCTGTAAGACCAGTACAGTAATAAAAAGCACCATATCCAATTGTCGTTACAGAACTTGGCAACACAAATGAAGTGAGTCCGTTACAATTTCTAAAAGCATAATCCCCAATGGTCGTTACAGAACTTGGCAACACAATTGAGGTAAGCCCTCTACAATAATAAAATGCATTAGTGCCAATGGAAGACAATCCGATAAAGTATTGCAGCTCGTCAAACGAAGTGATTTCTTCATTATATTCAAAATAGTAATCCAAACTCGACACCGAGGCGGCCTCGACATAACTCAATTCGCCATCGCCGTTGGTGTCCCAATGTTCGACACAAATGGCTTTCACGTTGGCATCAGCAAAAAGAATGTTAGCATCAGGAACAAAATTTGCAACCATAGACATATCGCCAATCACAGGGAAAGTGTACTCACTATTTGTCGAGGCAATGACATTATTCTTGGTCCAATTAACAAATACATAACCTTCGTTGGCCACAGCTGTCACCGTACAGTATTGTCCACCCTCATAGAAACCTCCACCCATTACTATGCCGCCTTCGACTGGATTTACAGCAACAGTAATCGTACCTCCGCATATTCCATTAAAATTGTTGAAACCTCCCCAAACGGCGATTTCGTATAGTTCAACAGCATCGCAAGGAACATAAAAAGGAATGCTTTGATTTACATTATAGAAAACATTCTCACCCAATGTGGGTGGCGTTTCAGCCAAACAATATATGGAAGTGATGCTAGAACAATTATAGAAAGCCTGACTTCCTATGCTTTCCACATTCTCGCCAATCGTTAAACCCGTAAAGCTATTACCTCTAAAGGCATTTTCTCCAATTGTTGCAACAGAATTAGGAATAACCAATTCTCCAGTAAAACAGAGATTACTCCATCCTCCATAGAAAGCATTGTCCGGGATCACTTGTACATTTTCGCCAATATTCAGGGTATGTAAATTTGGGCAATACTCAAGCCAACCATAATCCATGTATGCATTGCTCGCATTGCTGTTGATAGCGTTGTAGTTCAAGGTAGTAAGGTTGGAACAACTAGCAAAAGCGTAATGTCCAATGTCGGTCACATTTTCTCCAATCGTAACACTATTAAGGCTAGTACAATAATAAAAGGCTTCTTCACCTATGGTGGTTACTGAACTTGGCAATACAAATGAAGCAAGCCCGCTGCAATTGTAGAAAGCATAATTGTCAATGGAAGTCAGTCCTGTGAAATACTGTAATTCATCAAAACTGATGATGTTGTCGTTTCCTTCGAACACATAACCCAAACTCGTTACAGCCGTTGCTTCATCGTATGACAAGTATCCATCGCCATCAGTGTCCCAGTTTTCCAAACAAACCATTTCTACATTCGGATCTGCAAACACAATGATATTGGGATTTGGAGTAACTGGCCTGAATAATGCCACCAAATTTCTTGGTCCCGAAAGGGTGAAGGAATAGTTTGTTTCCGTTGAGACCGCCTTTCCATCTTCAACCCAACACCAAAAGTTATACCCCTCGTTGGGCATAGCCGTTACGGTGCATGTCTCTTCGGGAAGGAAATTCCCACCACCGCTTACAGTGCCGCCTTCTGTTGGATTGGCCACAATAATTAAAGAGTAATATAAGTCAACCGAGAAATAGTACTTGACTAAGTTTTGCATATTATAACTCAAGTCATTCACTACAATAATAGAGTCTTGGAAATGAATGTCAATACCATCTGTCAATTCATAACTGACCATAGAATTGTTGGGCAGTACAAGATTGAAGTAGTTTATCCCACCCGTATTTTGGGCATTGAGGCCTTGGCACAAAACAATTGACATCAACAGAAAAAGCAACCACCTTTTATTTCCAAAAAGGTTCATTTTCATATTAGCTGTTATACCGTTATTTAATTTTGTATTCATCTTTATTGTAATTTGAATTTTATCGATTTATTATTTTCAAACTCGCGAAACGAAGTCTCTTACTTTCAATCACCAAATAAACTATACCATTGTGAACCACGAATTGTTCGTGTAACTGTGATAAGAGAATTTTCATCCCAATTAGAGCGCCATAGTGTAGCATTGATTAAAATGATTAATGTATTATCATAAAAATCTCCACTACAAATAGTGGAACAATAGCTGTTTTCAATGACCAGTTTTTGGGAAGTATTACAATACCATGTATTATATGTTGTAGAATTCCTAAATACTAAGATGGAAGATGACAAGCTACAATTATACATATAGCAATTATCAATAATTGCTTTGGAACAGGAAGCTCCACTAAACGGATAACCAATACTACCAAATTGACAATTTGTTACAAGCAGGGAATCACAAGAGCAAGATATGTGTCCCATTTCTGGAATATTCGAAATCTCAATTGAAGGAATGTTATCAATATTCATAGAGCCGTAGTTAATAATACAATTAGATAATTCGATGTTGGAAATAGAGGTATTATAAATTGAAATTGATGACAAACCATTATTTGAAATATTCAAATAATTCAGATATGGCAGGCATGACACATATAGGCTACCACTAAGATTGTTATTGTTTAATGACAAAGAAACCACATGCCCATTTTCATCAGTATCAACTCCATACCATTCGGAAACAGGTCGTGACGATCCCCAATTGTATTGATTTGTCCAATTCGTACCATTAGTTGCATTATATATGGACAGTAAACATTCTCTTTCCTCAGAGCCGCCTAATTGCATTACCTCTCCATAGGCAATTTCGCCGTTTATAAATGCATAAGCTCTATAATAACAAACATCGTACGAACTATTCATAAAAAGATGTCCAGAAAATTCGCCATTGTCATAAACTGTCTGTTCCATAATTTCATCATCGTATGTTGGTTCTTCATTGGTATAACTGTAACAAAAGCCGACGGTATGAGTAGGCTGGTTGGCCACATCTTGGAACTTGCCGTGCAGCCAATAACTGTTGCTATAATTTCCTTGTTCATGTACCAAGGTAATTACTCCTGGCATTTTGAAGGATTTTATTTTTGAAACGATCCAAGGATTTACCGTGTCAAGATTCGCAAACTCGGTGGCATAATAGTATGCTCTGTAATAATAGTCTTTCATAGGCTCAAGTGCATCAAAGTCGCAGGTGAAAGCACCTGGATTGTTGGATTCCGACAACATGCAATTCATCACTTCCAAAGCATCCCGCTTATCAGAAATGAATATGCCGAAATAGTCATTGGATTGCATTTTCTCCCTTACATATCCCCAAAGTTGAACAGAATAGCTATTCAAGTCAAGCAATGTGGCCCTCCCCGTTGTCAGTTTCAGGTTTCTTATCCTTTGTGCTCGTTGCTTTGCTGCCTCTATTTCAAAATAGTTATACAACGAATAATGTATACCTTGTGTAAGACCTTCTTCAATAAGAAAATCCAATAAAGCATGTATGGGACCGCCTGTTAAATTGCTTAAAAAGCCAAACACCTTAGATGCTCCTTCAAATCCTTGCGTATGAGAACCATCACTGATGATTTGGTCTGTAGCATGAGCAGCCAACAGAGCACCTGAAGTAAATTCGGCAGCCCCCGCCAAAGCGATGGTTGCCCCCACAGCAATATTTACTCCAGGAACAAGCATTGAACAACCAACAAACACCACAATAGTGCCCCCTACCGCCATATGCAAACTACCTAAATACTGATTAGACACTTCAACTGCATATTGTCCACTTCCTGGAGTGAGAGCTTTTCCAGAACAAATCAAAGACTGATAACGTTCCTTAATACTACTCGGTGCCTCCTCCATCCTAACACTATCCATCGTGAAAGAGGACATATCTTTTGCTATGACCACCGCATCATAATACTCTCCATAAACACTATCAATTACCATAAAACAAGAATCATTGAAATTCATGTATTCAGGATAACCTTCATCATCAAACTCTGTGAAAACGAAATAGCCATTAGGAATGCTATCGGTTATAATTACATTAAACAAATATTTTGGCAAGCCTGTTTCTTCATTACCCTTGTAAAAATAGATTTGCTCCGTCGAGAACAGCACTTCATCCCAATCCGCCATTTGACCCGTATATCTCCTGAACTCGTCGCGAAAGATATACACGGTGTCCAAACCAGACAACGGAATCAAGTCCGATCCGTTGCCATGCACGAATTCCTGCCCAGTAGAATCGATGTGAATCATCTCAACGGACTGGAGATTATGATAAATAGTGTCGCCTTGCATTTGGTATTGGATAATGTAAGGCATCTTGTTTTGGCCGAAGCCGCAAAAACTCAAGAGTAAAAGGGCTGTGATTAGTAATGTTTTTTTCATTTTGTAATTAATTGATGATTAGTGTTTTTCATTCTTATCTTTTTTCCCGAGCGGGCAATAAAAAAGCGTGGGTTTTACTTTGTTGTTCATAAAGACCTACCACACCCCGACAATTCAACTATTCGAGTAAAGCCCACGTGAAAACACGTGAGCATCGGCTTTACCTGCTTGAATTGTCCTGAAAAGTGGTAGTTTTCTATGAACAAGCTCTTAAGCTAACGCTATTTCATTCAACTATGTCTCATGGGAGGATTATTTCATTCGATATAGATTGGTTAGACTTTTTTGTTTTGTCGGGGACAAATGTAAGGATTTTTTGTTTTGGGAAAGAGAAAAAGGAGGAGAAATGTATATCTTTGCACCGAAAAACATCTCTTCCACCATGCTACCCATGAGACTCTACACCGCAGGCATCGCCGATTTTGAACGTATCCGTCAAGATGGACGCATATATATCGACAAGACAGACCTTATCTACAAGCTGTCGCACGAATCGCAATTCGTCTTCCTTAGCCGCCCGCGCAGGTTCGGCAAGAGCCTATTGTGCAGCACCTTGAAATACTACTTCCAAGGACGGAAAGACCTTTTTGAAGGATTGGCCATTGCCGAGCTGGAAAAGGACTGGAAACAGCATCCCGTGCTGCACTTCGACATCAGCCTTTGCAAAAACCAATACGATGTTGACGGCATCATTTCTGAACTGAATAGGCAATTATCAGTCTACGAGCAAAAATTTAGGAGAATTGATACGGAAGACTCCCCAGGGAAGCGCTTTGCAGGACTTATCAGACGCGCCCACGAGCAAACAGGACTGAAAGTTGCCGTTATTCTCGACGAGTATGATGCTCCGCTGTTGGATTACTTGCACCAGCCCGACAAACTGACCAAAGTACGCCGCATCATGCAGGAGTTCTACCAAGTCGTCAAGGCTTGCGATGCCGACGAGCAGTTCGTCTTCATCACCGGCATCACCAAGTTCAGCCAGCTGAGCATCTTCTCCACACTCAACAACCTGAGGAACATTTCGATGGATCCTGCCTATTCCGCTCTTTGCGGCATTACCAAGAGCGAACTGCTGACCGTATTCGACCAAGACATTCAAATGCTCGCCGACGAATACGGATGCCCCAAGGAAACAATGCTCGACATGCTGAAACTGAACTATGACGGCTATCATTTCTGTGACCATTCAGAAGACATCTTCAACCCTTTTAGTTTGATGAATGTCTTTGTCTCCAAGCGACTGAATTATTACTGGTTCGCCAGCGGAACACCCACCTTCCTCTTCGAGGAAATGAAACGCTTCAACACCAACCTGCTGGAACTGGAACAACTTCAGGTGCCTTCCTCGCAGTTCGACGTGCCCACTGAAGGGATGACATCGGCCTTGCCCTTGCTCTACCAAAGCGGCTACCTCACCATCAAGGGCTATGACTTCAACCGCAACCTCTACACACTCGACTTCCCCAATGCCGAGGTCAAGGTCGGATTCATGGACAATTTCCTCAGCCGCATGATGGGCATCACCAACGGCAACCCTCAAGGTTTTGCGGGCATGTTCTACGGTGCCTTGCTCGAACACGACATCGAACAGGCCATGAAACTGATGCAAGCTTTCTTCGCCTCGATTCCTTACCTCGATTTCGGCGAGAAAGAGCTCGACGACATCGCCAAATACGAGGCCTACTACGAGGTGCTCACCTACGTCGTCTTCTCCATCTTCAACTGGCGCACCTTCACCCAAGTCAAGGTGGCTCGTGGTCGCACCGACGTGGTCGTATTCATGCGCGACGCCGTCTACGTGATGGAACTCAAGATGAGAGGAACCGCCCAGGAGGCTCTTGAACAAATCAACTCGAAGGACTACGCCATCCCCTACCAAGCCGAAGGCAAGCCTGTCGTCAAAATCGGCATCGCCTTCTCGCAAGAGACCAAGACTGTTTCGGACTGGATGGTCGTGAACGGGTAAGTTTCCCTGCGGAATGGATTGTCAATCTGTGGACTTGTAGGGCTGTCACATCGTGGCAGCCGCTTATATTGCATTTGCCCAAGCGGCCTGCCATAGTATGACAGCCCTACGATCCATTCCCGCAGGGAATCTCATTTCATCATTTCACCACCAATTTACGGACAACAGTACCCTTCTCTTCCACAGTGATGCGCAAGGTGTAGACACCTGCAGTGGCAGGTGCCGTCAATTGGGCAGGCACTTGTACAGACGTTGCACGCAACGTCTCTACACCCAGCGCATTGACCATTTCAACACGGACAGGTGTCTTCACATCGTCAGCAACATTGATGCTGAAGCGCTCGCCCACATTCATAGGGTTCGGGTAGACCTGCACCTTGCCAGCAAGCTCGTCCATGCCCGTTGTGCCTCTAAAGTGAACCACATAGAGGTCGCTAGCATCGCCCACGATGGCGTTGGCAACGAAGCTGAGGCTTTCTTCGGCATCGTAGTATTCAACCCCCGTCTCCGTGTCGTAGAGCCTGAAGCTCAACTCGGCAGCATCCTTGCCCGAGATGGTCAGGAAGGCCACGTGGCAGTGTAAGGGTTCGGCATAGGTCAGTCTTACGCTGCCACGACATTCGCCGTTGGCAAACACGGCCAGCTCGTAGTTGTCCGATTTCAGTTCCATTTCGTTGAGTTCCACCACAGCCATCACGGTCATGTTGTCGGGATAGGCAAAGGTGTTCGGCTTCCAGTGGTTGTGCTCGGCAGTCATGTTGGCCTTCAGCTCGCCTCCCCTGTTACTGTCGGGATAGGTAAACGTGACCGTCTCGCCGCTAGCTGAGTAATACATCAAGCCCATGCCTGGCTCTATCGTATTCAGCGAGCCGTACCAGCCATAGTTCGGATAGTAGTCGGCATAGCCTTGCTGCGACTTCAGCATGTCGCCATCCGTAGCTTCCATACCCGCCATCGCCGTGTTGACATCCATCGCCGTGGATGGAACATAACCCATCCATGTCCAGCCATGGTTCAGCGTGATGGGATGCTGCGAAGGCACGGCCTCGGTGCCCGTCATGGTAACCGTGCATGGCGTACTGGCAACCACCCTGTACGAAGACTCGTTGTTGATGCTTGTGAGCGAGCCCCACCAGCCGTAGGCTTCTCCATAATAGTCGGTGTAGCCGCTTGCCTGTGAACGGATGGCTACGCCATTACCACCCAAGCTATTCTCCAGCATCTCCAGACCATTGATACCTTCCTGCTCGATGTAGGTCGACCACCAGTTGTAGCCTTGGGCTAAAGTGTTTTCTTGGGTCACCTCACCTTGGTTCAAAATGAAGTTGGCCACATATGTGGCATTTTCGGTCACGGTGAAGCTGTAGGTGGCCTCAGTGGAGACTTCCACATTGTCTTTGGTCCAGTTCATGAAGGTGTAGCCATCGTTTGGAGTGGCCATGAGGGTGCAAACAGAGCCATTATTGTAGGTACCACCACCTGTGACGTTACCTCCTTCAGTAGGATTGGCAGTAGCTGAAATGACATAAAAATCTGAAGCACTTCCCATGCCAAGGATGATTTGGTTCTTCTCTGACAAACGCGTACCGCTATATTCTGAAGGATTGTATGGATTATAATTGGTGCCATCAGCGTATTTGTATATGGCTTGGGTGTCATCAACATCGAACACACGACAACTCATGTGAGGCGAAGGGCTCCATTCATCCGAATTGTCATCAGCCACAAAAACTACATTAGACGTGCCGTCATAGACAAACGGGGTGTCAAAGGTAATCATTGTCCAACCATCAGCAACCATAGTGACACTGCCGCTGAAAACCATATCGGAAGGCGAAACAGTAATCCAATCCGTATTGCTGGAGAAGTTGCTCTTTGTCGTGTGCTTCATATAGAAGTCGTAGGTACGCGTCTTCTCGGCACCGCCGTTGAAGAAGGCTATGCTTGTAATCATTCCGGATGTGCCGATTTCTTCGGCAGTGTATATCTGCTGCGTCAGGGAGTAATTGTAGTACGAATAGCTAGGCAGGTATTGGCTCGTTGCATTACCGCCGTCACCAATATAGATGCCCTCGGCAAAGTTGGCCACCAAGTCAACATTGGCTTCAACGACAAAGGAATAAGTGGCAGTTGAGGAAACCACAGTTCCGCCTTGAGTCCAGTTCATGAAGTAATAGCCTTCGGCAGGTGTGGCTGTAAGCGTGCAGGTCTCACCTTCAGCGTATGTGCCAGCCCCTTCCACCATACCACCTTCAACTGGATTGGCCGTGGCATTGACAGTGTAGTTGACCCCAGCAAACATGAAATTCGCCACAAAAGTTCTTTCAATGTCATTTTCTGTAACGACAAATGAGTAGCTCGTTTCCGTAGTGACTTGGCTTCCGTTCTCCGTCCAGTTCACGAAACTGTAGCCCTGATTGGCAGTGGCAGTGATAGTACAGATGCTGTCGACAAGCTGCGTTGACACCGTGCCCCCTTCTTCGGGATTGGCAATGACCGTAATGTTGGGACCATGGAAGAAGGTATAACTTCTCGGCGATGAGAGGTCGTCTCTCGAAAGCTGCACAAACAAATCGTGTTGCCCGATGGACAAGGCAGAGACATCAAGCAAGAATCCGCTTCCAACCACCTGACCCGTCTGCATCGTACTCTCGTCCTGGTCGAACCAGCAACGATATAGGCAATCCTCTGTTTCAGGAACTTTTAGGAACAGATAGCTCTTCGTGGATGTCATTGAACTTCCTTCAAATTGGATATGCATCGTGTGAATGCCATTGCTGAGATTGGATACATCTAATAACATTGTACCACTTTCTAAAGACCCCGTTTGTTGGTTTCCGATATTGTAATCATAATCGAACCAACAACGGTAGGAAACAAAGCTATAGTCTTCGGGTTTCATGAACAAATAGTTCTTCGTGGATGTTTTCGTGCTACCTTCAAACATGAGATGCAGCGTATGCATGCCACTCTTCAGCCCCGACACATCCAAAAGGAAGGGACCGTCGCCATAGCTTTCGCTTACACTGCTTTCATAGTCCCGATCGAACCAGTAACGGTATGAGAGAATCTCAAAGCCATAGTTCTCGGGCTTCATGAATAAAAAGCTCTTTGTGGATGTCACCGTGCTGCTTTCAAACATGAGATGCAGCGTGTGCATGCCACTCCTCAGTTCGGACACGTCCAATAGGAAGGCACCATCAACTAGGCTATCGTTCACACTACTTTGGTAGTCCTGGTCGAACCAGTAACGGTATGAGAGAATCTCAAAGCCATAATTCTCGGGCTTCATGAACAGATAGCTCTTCGAGGATGTCACTGAGCTACCTTCCAACAGGAGATGCACCGTGTGCATACCACTCCTCAGCCCCGACACGTCAAGAAGTAAGGTGCCGTTGACCAAGTTTTCGCTCACACTGCTGTCATAGTCCTGGTCGAACCAGCAGCGATAGGAGAGATTCTCATGGCTGTAGTCTTCGTTCTTCATGAACAGGTAACTCTTCGTGGGTCCCCAGTTCAGTGAAGAGTCAGCCACTTGTAGATGCAGGGTATGCAGCCTTTCTGGGAGCGCATCGACATTCAACTGCAGCTGCCAGCTGTTGCCGTTGAAACTTGTCGTAACGGCATCGCCAAAGTCTCGGTCAAACCAATAACGGCAGGTGCGGAGCGACTGCGCCCTCAGTCCGAGCACCGTCAGCAGGCAGGCTGTTATTAATAACAATCGTTTCATGGCTTTGCTTATTCACCTTCGTCAATGATTTCGATTTCAACATTCAGCGTGCCGTCGAGGTTGGAATGGTTGGGAACGCTGACGTTGGTGCGCAGCATATAACTGGGCGTGTTGGTGTATGGCATAATGCCGCCATAGATGCCCACCTGCGTGCCATCGCCACCCAAGAAACCCGTGGCAATCTCATTTTTCAGTACAAACGGCTCGTCGAACGAAAACTCTCCAGTGAAACTTTCAAAAACAGCATCGTAAGAAGCGTAGGTGGCGCAACCAGAAGTGTAAGCATTTCCGAAGGCATTATGATTAGAACTAGAATAGGTGTCGATGCCTATGCAATTGATGAAGGAACAGTAGGAAGATGGAGAAGAACTAATTGCTCTAATAATAATGCTGTTGTATCCAGAAAGACCGTCACTATTACTAGAATTCTTCCTAAAAATCGAATTATAAAGCACAACTGTACGGCTGTTACTATAACTATACGGTTGCCATACCACGGAATTAATCAACACTGTGTTGTTCGCACTAGAAAAATAGAACTTATCGATAATACAATTGACAAATTCGGCATTATGCATATAATATGAACCATAATAATCAATTTCCGTTAAATTGCATCTATTGAATTTAGGATTGTAAAGGGTTTGGTAATCCACCTTGTTCGAGAATAGAATACCTTCTATGGTCAGGAAGTTGGCGGTGTCGACAACATTGAGGATGATTTCACCACCAAAAATGGTGGGATTGGTGTTGGCCGCTGTGTCAACAGCGCAGCCTGCGCCGCGCAGGGTGATGGCCTTGGTGATGGTGGTAGGCACAAAAGTGCCGCTCGAAAGGGTAATGATGTCGCCCGTTTCAGCAGCATCGTGTGCCTCCACAAAGGCACTGGTGCCATAAAACGCGCTAATGCTGTCGTTGTGTTGCAGGGTGGCCACTTGAATTTGTGCGAATGCGTTCTTCATGCCCGCCACACTCAGCAGCAGGACGAACAAGGCGGCACTCATCGCCTTTCCGAATTGTAAAGAATTGAATCTCATAAGATTTTGTTTTAATTTATTATTGTTGTTTAAGTTTGTTTTTCTTCCTGAATGGGTAAAAAAATGTATTGCTTAAGAAATTTAGGATAATGTTATTCCTAATTTTGTCTCGGGGGTTTTTATTTGTTCAATGGCAGAGTTTGGCGACACTTTTATTTCATTTGTCGGGGACAAACCTTAGATTTGCAGCGTGGTTGTCTGCGAACCAGGAATGCGAGAGC
>CAMHJX010000046.1 GCA_946185535.1 uncultured Bacteroidales bacterium | reverse complement strand
TTGCTCTCGCATTCCTGGTTCGCAGACAACCACGCTGCAAATCTAAGGTTTGCCCAAAACTTTTGAGCCGTGAACATCATCAATTTTGCAGCAAGCAACACCATCATCAACCAGTATGTGGCTGAGCTAAGGGACATTAAAGTCCAATCCGACCGAGGAACCTTTCGCTACAATTTGCAGCGCATCGGGCAACTGATGGCTTATGAAATAAGCAAGACGTTGCATTATTCGGAAAAAACGATCCAAACTCCATTGGACGTGGCCAAGGCCAACACGCCCGATGATGAAATCGTGCTCGCCACTGTGTTTCGCGCAGGTCTGCCTTTCCACGAAGGCTTTTTGGACATCTTCGACCATGCAGGCAACGCCTTTGTGTCGGCCTACCGCTATTATCTCGATGAAAAACATGAGAACGTGGGCATCAAAGTGGAATATTTGGCTGCCCCAGACCTGACCGACAAGACCCTCATCATCGCCGACCCGATGCTGGCCACAGGCGGCAGCCTCGAACTAGCCTACCAAGCCCTTTGCACCAAAGGTATACCAAAACAGCTCCATCTGTGTTGCGTCATCGCCGCCCAAGACGGCATTGACAACCTCATGAAGCTGTTCAAGCCCCTTGACAACGTCACGCTGTGGTGCGCTGCCATCGACCCAATCCTGAACGAGCACAAATACATCGTTCCAGGATTAGGTGACGCTGGGGATCTCGCCTACGGCGATAAGATTTAATGCTTGCAGAAGCGGAAGTTCCATCCCACAGTGACCAAATAGCCATAGGCATAGCCACCTTTTGTATTATTCATCAAATACAGGCCTCCGCCAAAATCCAAATTATCGAAACTTGCTCCTCCCACAAGAGTCTGTCTGAGATAATCATTGCCCAAAAGGTTGCTATAGCCAGCATGATAATCAATCATACCAGCCCATCTGTTTTTACTTGTATAAACACGGATTCCTCCATGAGCAACATAAGCAGGGTCAATAGCAATCTGGGAAAATTTTCTTACAATAAGTGAGACACCACCACCCACAGAGGCTTGGATATACGGATTAAATTGATAACCAGCGTCCACAAAAGCACCTCCATAGAGACTTGGACGAACGAAAAAACCTTGACAACGAGTAAACGAACCATCTTGCGCCAAGGAAGGAATAGCCATCATAACTATTGTCAAAACTAATAATAACTTTTTCATAAAAATTAAAATTATTGTTAATAAGTAAGTTTACTTTTTATCAAGATAATCTACCACTGATTCCACCAGATTGTAGGCGCCGTCGTAGACATCCTTAATTGTCGCGTCAAGCATGTAGGCTGGCGTGGTGAAGACCAGCAGTTCGTTGTCGGCGCACACATCGCCGTGCTCGGTCTGCACATGGAAGGCACCCATTTTGCGGATGTTGTCGGCATCGGGTGTGCCTTCTTTACCCAAGGTGACGCACACACCAGGCAGCAGCTTGGCAAACAACACTGGAGAAATGCACATGCCACCCATGGGCTTATTGGCTTCACGCGTCTCAATGATGGCACGAGCCACATCGGGTTGTACCTCCATGTCGGCACCCTTGAAGGCATAGTCGCAAAGGTTTTTGGCTGCGCCAAAACCACCACTGAAAAACAGGCCATCATAATCCTCGGCCTTGTAGTCCTCGATGGGCAAGATATGTCCACGCGCGATGCGAGCCGCCTCAGTGAGGATGTTGCGTTCCTCCTTGACGGCATCGCCTGTCAGGTGATTGACAACATCATACTGCAAACGATTAGGCGCAAAGCATTGGTACTCACACTGATGCTGATCGATAGAAAGCAATAATGTAGTGGCTTCATGGATTTCGCTGCCGTCCTTGTGACCGCAGCCTGAAAGAATTACTGCAAATTTTTTCATGATATTGTAAATTTTATTATTACTTATTCCATTCCGGTTTCCGCTTCTCGAAAAACGCCTTCATGCCCTCCTGCCCTACCTTGGAGATGCGCTGGTTGGCGATGGCCACTGAGGTCTGCATGAAAACGGGATTGTAGCGGTCGTCGGTACCCGTCACCATGCGAAGCAGGTTCTTGCACTCGGCGATGGCATCAGGCGAGGCTTGCAGGAAATAGTCGATGTATTGTCGTTCAGTATCAATCATCTCAGCCTCGTCGACAGCAGCATTCACCAAGCCGAAAGTCTTGGCCTCCTCAGCAGTGAAGCGACGACCTGTGAGCATCAATTCCTTGGCGGCAGTAGTTCCAATTTTTGCCACCACGAAAGGAGAAATGGTAGCTGGTGTGATGCCTAAACGCACCTCCGAGAAAGCGAACTTCGTTTCCTTCTCAGCAATCACGATGTCGGCAGCGGCGATGATGCCATTGGCTCCACCGATACAGGCACCATGCACATCAACGATGACGGCCTTGTCGCAGAAATAGATGGTTTGGAACAGCTTTGATAGTTTTTCGGCATCAGCGATATTTTGATTGTAGCTGAATCCAGCCATATCTTTCATGTAGGCCAAATCGGCACCAGCACAAAATGCCTTACCATTGCCTTTCAGGATGATAACCCGAATATCATCGCGGCTATTGAGCCAGTCGAAGACCTCGGTCAGTTCGCGTATCAGTTCGGCATTCAGTGCGTTGCGCACCTCGGGGCGGTCGAGGTTAACCCATGCCATGCTTTCGCCCAATTGTACTTTTATTGTCTTGAAATCCATTTTCGTTAGTTTAGAGTTTAGAGTTGAGAGTTTAGAGTCAGTTGAAAGTTAAGAGTTGAGAGTTGAAAGTTAAAAGTTGAGAGAAGGAAATTTAGAGATGCAATATTCGTGAAAAATTGTCAATCTGTCACAATCATTCCGTAAAAAATTCGTTTCTTTGCAGTCGGAATGGTTTTTGATGACCATTTCAGTGTCCCCAATAGGATCACAAAACAAAACACGATGGAAAACGACAACCTCAATAACGGACTTGACGACCTCTTGAACATGTTCAAGAAGATGATGGAGAACCAAGACTTTGACGCCATTCCAGGCATCAACGAAGAACAGAAGGAACAACTGAAAATGTTTCTTGAGGACTTCGACGAGCTGAAAGACGACATGAAGGTCGAAATATACAAACTTGACCCGTTCACGAAGCAGATGGTAGGCATGGTGATGGGACAATTGCAAAACTTTACTGGCAACAATCCACAAGTGGCCACTCAAAACACTGCGCCACAAGAGCCACCCGTCAACAAGGAGAAGCAGTTGAACGAAATCCCCGGTACTACAGAGAATTTGGAAGCCCATTTGGCCGCCATCGACGACCAATTGCGCCAGCCCGACCTCAGTGACGAAGACATCAACCGTCTGCTCGACGAGCGAACAGCTATCATGAAGGAATTGGAAACAAAATAAAGTCGGTGCTTCGACAGGCTCAGCAACATTAGCTTATACGGTCTCTGAGCTTGTCGAAGAGCCGTTTCATAGTCAACAAACAAATCTATTAAATAATGAAAAAAGTACTTTTTACCCTCATCGCATTAGTCGTTTCAGCGACCTCTTTCGCCCAACTCATTGCCAATAAAACCGACAACAAGGTCACCTTCGGCCTCGACCTGTTCAGCGACCTACAGCTCGCCCCAAGCGACAATTGGGACCCGCGTGGCTTCAACCAAGGTGTGAGCTTCGCCCTCACCTACAACTTCCCTTTGGGTGAAAGCACGAAACACACGGTTTCCATCGGCTTGGGCATGTCGTCGCACAACTATTTCTCATACACACGCATCTTGAACCCTTACACAAATGACAATCTTGAATATAAGAACTACCGTGATGTGGAAAACTTTAAGCGTTACAAGGTCAACCCGACCTATGGCGAGGTTCCGTTAGAGCTGCGCTTCCGCATCAAAGATGCCGTGAAGATTGGTGTTGGCGTCAAAGTCGGTGTGATGCTCGCTACAAAGACCAAATATGTCGGTCCCGACGATGAAGAAGGCACACTTACGAACGGCAGCGGTGCAACTGTTCACGAGAAGCTAGCCTATATCAACAATGTAGAGCGTATGGCCTACTCCGCCACCCTGCGCGTAGGCTGGAGATGGGTGAGTGCCTTTGCCGCCTACCAAATCAATCCTGTGTTTTCCGTTGGCCATGAAGCTCCGACCTTCCATCCTCTGTCGGTGGGCTTGACGTTTGCACCCTTCTAATTTGGTAAGGATTGCTTGTGATCGCCTTGCGTCACTGCGAGGCTCGAAGCAGTCCAGAGAACTTGTCATTTATTAGATTGCCTCGTCGTTCCTCCACGCAATGACGCGAATTGCATCCCAATGGATTATTGCTGAAGCCGAGCGTTTGGGCTTCGAAGCATGCGGCATTACCCAAGCAACGGCCCTGAAGGAAGAGTCGATGCATGTTGAGCAGTGGCTCGAGAGCGGCTATGAGGGTGAGATGGGCTACCTTACTCGCAACAAGGAAAAACGCTACGACCCTCGTCTTTTGGTAGAAGGCACAAAATCCATTGTTACCGTACTTTACAATTATTTCCCCAAACAGACCTTAGGCGATTCCGACCGTTTTAAGATTGCCAAATACGCCTACGGTGCAGATTATCATGACGTACTAAAACGCAAGATGCGACAACTTTTGGAACGCATTGAGAAACAGACGGGTAAATTGGAAGGCACACGCGTCTTTGTCGATTCCGCCCCTGTGCTCGACCGTGCTTGGGCTGTGCGTTGTGGTTTGGGCTTCATCGGCAAAAACACCACATTGATCCATCCCAAAAAAGGCTCGTTTTTCTTTATCGGGCATCTTTTCCTGCCGATAGAATTAAAAAAAACAGGCCGCCCTATGACCAACCGCTGCGGACGCTGCACGAAATGCCTGGACGCTTGTCCCACAGGGGCTTTGGAGTCACCTTTCCACATTGATGCCCGCAAGTGCATCTCTTATTTGACCATCGAATACAAAGGCAGCCTTGCCGGGATTGATCCCAAGTCTTTCAAAGGTTGGATGTATGGCTGCGACATCTGCCAAGATGTGTGTCCCTACAATCGTTTTGCCTTGCCCAACCATGAGCCCGAGTTTCAGCCCTCCCAAAAGCTATTGAACATGCACAAAGACGATTGGATACGCCTTTCGAAGGATGAATTTGAGGCACTATTCATGCACTCCGCCGTGCAACGCGCTGGATATGAAGGGCTAAAAAGGAATATTGAGTTTATGTCATAGGATTTATGGCTTCAGAAAGCATGTCATTCCAACGAGGAATCGTGCGATGGCGGGAATCTATGCTTTCTGGAGCCGCCTCCCATAGATTGACTATGTCGAATCTTCGATTTCCATGCCAACACACTTGCCTAAGCAGGAATGACATGGGAGGCTTGGCATCATCTCAAAGGAGAGTTGATGTTGTAAGTCAGAGTGAACTGAATGACCTTATTGTAATATTGGTTGAAGAACCAACCTGGGTTACCCGTGAAACGACAAGGAGCCGCAGAATACATGAAGCGTGCACCAAGACCAAAATGGTCATTGAAGGCAAAATGCACACCTGCATTGGCTGTGGCTGACAAGAGATTCCATCGCGAAGTAGTCACCTGATAATCGGCATCCACATCCTCCGTAGCCCTTAAACGGACATCAACGCTGGCACCTGCTTCCAAAGTGATGAAATCCAAAGACCGACCACCCACACGGAAATTGCTTAATTTGTATTGTAGCATCAATGGTATTTCAGCGTAATGCAGGCGAAGGCTATAGGGATTATAATAATACTCATTCACCTCTTTATCAGATGAATGCGCCCCAAAAAGGGAGTACTTTAGTTCCATTTGGACAGAGAAATTTTCTTCCAAGGGCAGGTTGGCATAGGCACCCGCAGTGAAGCCTAACTGATGGAAACCATAATAGCTGTCGCCATCCACCTGACAAAAAGTTGGGCCGACAATAAGGCCGGCATTAAAGGATTGGGCTTGAAGTTTTCCAAAGCCAAGAAGAGGCAAAACGATGATTAAGGAAATAAAAAACTTTTTCATAATTGGATACTTTATAGGTCGGCCCTTCGACAAGCTCAGGGACCTTAGCTCTTCATTTAATTATATGTGGCTTGATATTGATAAAAACGGTCGAGCACCTCTTCAACGAAACGGTAAGTCTCGGTGCCACGCAGGAAGCCTGAATGGCAGCAAGTGTCGTTGTGATACTTCGACTTGTTAAGGATGTAATAGTCGACATTATTGTCCCAAACATCGGGGGCGGCGCCATATTTCAAAGCAAGACGCTGTGCGTCATAGACATGACCCAAACCTGCATTGTAGGCAGCCAACACAAACTTCACTCGCTCGGTGCTGTCGGCCACCTTGTTGTCAAGACATTTGTCGAGATAGGTAATCAGCTGTCCGGCTGCATGAAGCTGTTGCTCGGGAGTGGCATCATAGTCGATGCCGTATCTTTCCATCACCACGGGCATGAGCTGCATAAGTCCGAAAGCACCTTTCTCACTCTCCAAATCCAATTTGAAACGCGACTCCTGATAGATGAGTGAAGCGAGCAGTCGCCAGTCCCAACCAATCTCCTTTGCGGTTTTCTTGATGATGCCGTCGAATGGAGAAATGTGGTCGCCAGAAAGTTTCTTTGGAGAGAACACGTTGCCCTTGTTGACATATTTGGCGAGAATACGATTCAAGTTACGCTGCTCAAAACCATCAATCCAGCCATTGAGAGCCAGAAGCAGTGAAGAATCTCCATCATGGTTGGCAATGGCCCAGCCCAAAGGTTGTTCAACACTGACATTCAGCTTCGTATCCAAACCCTTCAAGCCTATGGAAGCCATGCGCGCCACATATTCCTCAACAACGGTATAGTCGATTTGCCCCGACGCGACAGCTTTCACCAAATCAACGCTGTTGAGGCTGTCACATTCAACGACATAAATGGTATCTCCAATTTGATCGGACAGATGCTGCAAAAGCTTGACTTCGTGGCTGCCTTGCGGTAGGTGGATAGTCTTACCAGCCAAGTCAACCGAGGAGCGCAAGAGTTGGTTTTCCACCTCGTTGGCCGTTGACATTTGGCTCCAATCCTTTGGAAGGCGTTGCACAAGCACACTGCGCTGCATGAGGATAGGGTTGGTAACCAAATAACGGCGTTTCATGTCCTTGTTGGCCCCAATACCCACAGCCACGATGTCGACCTTGCATGAATCGAGGAGCATGAAACACGAGTCCAGATTCTCGTTGACAATCATTTCAAGCTCAAGGTCTTTGTCCTTACAAAAATCGCTCAGTAATTCATACTCAAAACCCGATGGCGTTGCATTCTCGGTATTGTAATTGATGATTTCGCAATTGGTAACAGCCACCAATTTGCCTTTTTCCTGTACATGTTGCAGCACCGTTAAAGTATCGATAGGTTTCAACTCTTCTTCCTCAATTTCAACAATTTGAGGATTTTCTTGACAGGAGGAAAATGCTATACCAAGGGCTAGCAATCCAAGAATGTAAATTGTTTTTATCTTCATTTTGTGCTTCTAATGGGCGGTAAAAGTAGTAAATTTTATAATTTGAATAAAAAAATTCGGGTTGTTTTGCGAAATTATGTACTTTTGCCACTTTATTTTTTCAATGATAAATGGCCAAGAAAATACAAGATCCTGATTTTTGGTACTCCATTTTGTTACCATACGTCAACTGGCATACAAGGAGGTCGTACAGCAGGTTTGAGGTACACGGAAAGAAGCGCATCCCCAAGGGCGGTGCCTTAATTTTCGGTGTCAACCACAGCAACACGCTGATGGATGCCTTGGTGCTGCTTTCGGCCGACAACATCAGGAAAGTGTTCATTGCGCGAGGCGACATTTTCAAGAACCCGGCTGTGGCCAAGATATTGAACTTCATGCGCATCCTGCCCATCTTCCGCATCCGCAACGGTGTGGCAGCCGTGCGCCAAAACGACGAATCGCTCAACAAGGCGGTCGATGTCATCCATGACCATGTAGACCTTTACCTTTTCCCTGAAGGCACACACCGCACCAAGCATTCGCTGATGCGCATGGGAAAAGGACTCTTCCACATCGCCGTCGACGCTAACAAGCAGTTCGGCGACAAGAGCCCCGTTTATATTATCCCTACGGCCATCGAATATGGCGACTACTTCCGCTTCCGCTCCACGGCGATGATCAACTTCGGCGAACCCATCAACGTGACCGAGTTCTTCAAAAACACCACCGAAGAAAACGAAGCCGCCAATATCAACCTGCTGAAAGACAAGCTCCACGAAGAAATCTCCAAACTCTTCACCTATATCCCTGACAATGAAGACTATGACGCCATTTGGGAAATTGTGAAGATGAAGAATGAGAAACGTGCTGGAAGCCTTTACAAGAAGATGCTGCGCAACCGCGCTACGGTCGATAAAGTATTGAAATACAAAGAAGAACAGCCTGAAGAAGCCAAGAAACTGTTTGAACGCGTCATGGAGTTCTCCAAACATCGCCTCAAAGAGAAAGTCTCGGTGATGTCGGTGGCCAAGAAACGTCCTATATTCAACTCCTTGTGGATGTTTGCAACGCTTGTCCTTTTGTTGCCCTATTATCTGGCTTCGGCTGCAGTCAACTTGCCCGTGTGGCTCACCACATGGATCATCCGCAGTCGACTGAAAGACCCAGCCTTCAGCAACACGGTCAGCTTTGGCGTCAGGTTTGTGCTTTTCCCCATCGTCTTCATCGCAGGCACCATCGTCATGTTCTGCAACCTGCCTTGGTATTGGGCGTTAGGTGGTACTGTGCTACTTTTCTGCTCTTATTCCTTGTTCGTCGACTACAACGAGTTGTTCCGCCGTTGGATTTCCGATGTGCGCTGGAGCATCAAGAAACGCTTACGAGACGAATACAAATCTCTGAATCTCAACAACCTATTCTGATGTCACAACGCTGGATCATTCCTGATATTCATGGCTGCGCCAAGACCTTGAAAGTACTCCTTGAGAACATGCTCAAGGTGACAAAGAACGACGATGTCTATTTTTTGGGCGACTACATCGACCGGGGACCCGACGGGAAAGGCGTCATCGACTATCTCATGCACCTTCAAAAGGAAGAGTACAATGTGCATTTCCTCAAAGGCAACCATGAAGACATGTGCGTGAAGGCCTTCACCGCCGACCAAAAGAAGAAGTTCTTGGGCGGCAAGCATCCGGAACAAAAAGAATGGGAAGCCGTGGGCGCCAAAGCCACTTTGGAAAGCTTCGGGGTGAAACATCCGCGCGAGATTCCGCAACTCTACATCGACTGGATGAATGCCTGCGTGCCATACATTGAATTGGAGGAGTATATCCTCGTTCATGCCGGCATGAATTTCAACATCGCTGACCCGTTTGAGGACACGAAGAGCATGATGTGGACCCGCAAATTTAGGGTCGACTTCAACAAGT
The DNA here is from genome assembly GCA_946185535.1 of uncultured Bacteroidales bacterium. GTDB lineage: Bacteria > Bacteroidota > Bacteroidia > Bacteroidales > F082 > Limimorpha. Next base: position 11,256 of record CAMHJX010000046.1, on the reverse strand, counting down.
CGCACGGCAAAAAAATCATCCATGGGCATATCCCCGTCGACTACAGTTTCATGAACATGGTCATCGAGCAAAACGACAACTACGATTTCATTGCCTTGGACAATGGCGTGTTTGTGACCGACAAACCCGGATTGGGGAATTTGACTGCCTTCAATCCTGATACGAAACAGATTGTGGCACAGTCGAATATGGATTTTTGAACATGGGGATTTTTTCGAACACAGATTGCACGGATTTTCACGGAATATTATTGTAGAGACGGTGTGCACACCGTCTCTACCATTTAGCGTGTTCCGACGACAATTGCATTTTTGAATTGTTTGACCTTGCCTTCAAAATTGAAGACCTCGGTCACGGCGACATAGACACCAACGGGGACCTTGTTGCCGTTGTTGTCAAGGCCGTTCCAGAGGACGCTACCCTCCTGCCCCACCAACTCGCCTTTGGCCAAGTGACGGATTAATTGTCCCGCCACATTGAAGATGTAGATGTTCATCGTGTAGCCCGCTTCATCGAAATGGTAGTTGATGAAACAGGCATCGTCGAAGCCGTCGCCGTCGGGCGAGAAGATGTCGGGGCTGATGGAGATTTCGTCGTTGGAAGGCTCTGCGGTTTGCATCATCGAGTTCTCGTAGCCTGGCGTGCCGAAATGTACACTTTCGGCGGCGGAATGCCAGTTGTTGGCATCCATCGAAGGCTGGTCGAAGGCGACGCGCTCCAAAGCCACGCCTTTCGTGATCTTAAGCAGTGGATAGTGCATCTTTTCAGAGAAGGCCATCTGGTCGACCACCGTGCCATCCTTGCCCATCAGGATGGCCGTACCGCCCGCGTTGGCATAGCTCGGGAAGGATGCCATCTGCACGAAGTTGTCGGTCGGGCAGTCGTATTGTTGGCCAACGATGTCGCTGTTGGTAGAGAGCAAAACGTAAGACTTGGGCAGAAACAAACGGCTGTCGGCGCTGATTTCCTTCAAGGTCGTATCGGCAGGATTGGGAAAGCTCTCCTTGATGACACCAAGCATCAAATTGCTGAGATCAAAGGTCTTATCAGTGTTGTTGTAAAGCTCCACATAATCCACGCCTGGCGTGATGGGGTCAAAGAGGATTTCATTAATGAGGATCTCGCCTTCGGCAATGTCGTTCGGGATGCCGAACTGCACGCGGGTATCGGCTTCAATAGTTGTGCCCACGCAGTTGGTCACGCCATTAATAATCAAAGTGTAGACCAAACCTTGCTCAAATCCGCGGTCAAATTGGAGCTCTACGTAGGTGCCGTCAATGGGATTAATGGCCGTCTGCGAGGGATGTTCGTTCGTCTCTTCCACAAGGAAGTGTTGCGTTTCAAGAAGTTCAGCGGAATTCATTTGTTGGTCGAACCACAGTTGCACGATTTGGTTGCCAAACATGCTCACGCGCTCCACTTTCGGTGCCACATTGTTCTCGCCATTCATCGAATTAATGCGGCCTGGCGTGCCACCCGAGGCATCCATGGAGGCAGTCCAGTTGGAGGCACCAGCACAGGGGTTATGCGGGTCGATTTGCTCCACCGACCAACCGCCATTGGCCTTGTCGGGGTCGTGGTACCAAGTGTTGCTGAAGTTGACGCGAGAAACCAAAATGCCCGCCTTGCTGTAGAGGTACATCGCCGAAGAGCTATTGCCCACCGAGAAGCTGCTGAAGCCGATGCAATCACCGTATTGGCGCAGTTCGGAGACGGCATCATTGTGGCAAAGGATGACATAGCCGAGCGGGGCAAGGACAAAGTTTCCAAAGGTGTTATCGTTTGAGCCGATTTGTATCTGCCAGTCTTTCAAGTCGATGCCAAACTCCGTGGTATTGTAGAGTTCCACATACTCCCATTCGGGCAGGCCCACCACGGGATTGGGATCCGCCATAATCTCGTTGATAACGATGTCGTATTCCGAGGCTTCGTAGATGGAAAAGGCCAGGGTTGTCGGCTCCATCATGTTGTTCCACAGGTCTTTGATACCGCTGACGGTAAGCGTGTAATTAATGCCATTGCCGATTTCGCGTTCCATCTCGAGCACCACAACGGCAGAATTGTCGCCGAAACTGACGGAAGCCGGATGACCCAAGCCGTTGTCGATGGAATAATTGTCGGGATTGAGTGCCGTGGTTTCATTCAGTGCCTCGTTGAAGGCCAGTTGCAGATGCGTCAAGTCCAGCACCTCGCAGGTCATGAGTTGGGGTGGCTCGTGGTCGGCAATGCGGGGACCGATATAGATGTTGTCGAAATAAATCTTTGTGGCGTTGCTCGACGTGAACTTGGACCAGAAGCCAAAATAGCCGCCACGACCGTATGTATCATCTGTACCTTGTGCCTCAATGAGATAAATACCCGAATTGTCGTAGCATGTCTGAATCATCCAATTGCACTCACGGTCGCAAGTCACTTTTATTGAAACTGCGAACGAGGCGGCAATAGCACCTTCCGTGCCGCGACAGATTTGCTGTTGTCCGTCGGCATCCTTGCGGAACAGGGTGATGGCATCGTTGCTGCCGCCTTCGCCGAAACGGAGGAAATAACCTTGGGTAACATTTTGCAAATCAGCGTTATCGGCACTAAGCCAGACATCGGAATAGTTGTTGCCAGATGGTGCAAAGGCCTCGCGGATCCAAAACTGCCATTCCATAGACTCATACTCGCTGATGGGCAAGGAAAGGTAGGCCGTACCCTCGCCTTCCGCGTTGAGTTGGAGCTGTTTGCTGTTGTTCACCGTAAATTGCTCTGTTGTCCCCGACCAAATGGGGTTTTGGGTGAAGTCGCCGTCGGAGAAGTCATCGGTGACTTGGGCAAGGAGAGTGAAGGGAAACAGAAGCAGGAGTAAGAGTATCTTTTTCATGGCATTAGCGGTTTTGGAGAGGACAAAGATAGGGGTTTTTGTGGATTGTAGCATAAAAAACTGCTTTTCCACACCCAAAACACTTTGTTTTACACCTTTGTTTTTACTTTTGCGGCCTTGAAATTTTTATGCATCCTGACTCCTTATGTGGGTTAAAAAGCACAGTTAAGGAGAAGGAATAATTGATAACACTTCCTTAAACCTTAAAAAAATCTAGTTAAGGAGAAACTATCGCTAGTTTTTCGGAAAAAGTTGTATTTTTGCGCCAGAAAAACAGCTTATTCTTATGAAAGAGTATAACATCGTCGGTCGTGAGTACGAGCAAAAACTCATTCAGGACTATCTTGACAGCAACAAATCGGAACTTATAGCCGTATATGGCCGCAGACGCGTAGGAAAGACTTATTTGGTAAAAAGTATCTTTGACAATAAGTTTGATTTTGCATTTACTGGGTTATTCGAGGTGACAAGGGCAGTTCATCTGTCACAGTTCAAAAAATACCTTGAGATGTATTCAGGTCAAAAGGTGAAACGCCCGAAGGACTGGTTCGAAGCTTTTGATGCGCTTCGAGATTATTTAGATACGCTACATAAAGACAAAATCATCGTGTTTTTGGACGAGATTCCTTGGATGGACACACCGAAAAGCAATTTTCTTGCCGCCTTTAGCCAATTCTGGAACGACTGGGCATCAATGAAAAAGAATCTCAAGCTGTTTGTGTGCGGTTCGGCTACCACATGGATGCTGTCGAAATTCATCGGTGACAAAGGTGGTGTCTATGGACGAGTGTGCCGTCCCATTTGGCTTGCGCCATTCACTCTGGCAGAAACAGAACAATTCCTGAAAGAGATCAAGGGAATAGAAATCAATAGGCATCAGTTGGTCAAGGCTTATATGGTATTGGGAGGAATACCCTATTATCTTGACATGCTCACCAAAGACACACCTATAGATGTATGCATTGATGACCTGTTCTTCAGACAAGGTGCGCCATTGCGGAATGAATTTGATTTTCTATTCCGATCGCTTTTCAAAGAATCGAAAATATATAAGAATGTCATCACTGTATTGGCTGGAAAACTGAAAGGACTGACACGACAGGAAATCCTCGATGAGTTGAAGCTGCAAGAAGGTGGCACATTGAGCGAGGTACTTGATAACTTGATTAAGTGCGACTTTGTGCGCAAATACACCGCCATTGGCAAGACAGAGCGTGACGCGATGTATCAGTTGACAGACTTGTTTTCGCTCTATCACATCAAGTATGTCGAGAATCATAACGGCCAAGACGAGCACCTATGGAGTAAACTTGTTGGTAAGGGACAAGTAACCTCATGGAGCGGCTATGCCTTCGAGCAGGTATGTCTTCACCACATTCCACAAATCAAACAAGCGCTTGGCATCAACGGTATTCTCAGCAATGTGCACTCATGGTCGTGCAAGCCTTTTACTGACAAGGACGGAACCTCTTGGAAAGGCGGCCAAATAGACTTGCTCATCGACCGGGCCGATGAAGTCATCAATATCTGTGAAATCAAATATGCCTCGGACAAATATGCATTGACAGCCGAATACGAAGGGAAGCTCAGAAACAGGGCTTCTCTATTCCGTTATGTGACGAAAACGAAGAAGGCTGTCGTTCATACTTTTATCACGACCTATGGCGTCGCAAGGAACATTCACAGCGGGATTGTGCAGTCAGAGGTGACGATGGATGATTTGTTCAAATAATGAGTATTTTTGCAGCATGAAACAATGTCTTTCCATAGGGTGTTTATTTTTGGGACTAGCGACAATGGCATTGGTTGGCTGTGTGACTTCCCCCGACTCCCTCTCGGAGGAGGAAAAACTCTCGCAAGATGCTTTGGTTGAGATCGACAGCCTGATGTGGCACCAGCCCGACAGTGCCTTGGCGGTGATGATGGAGTTTGCGGGGAGTGAGGCGGCGGATGGTATGGATGCGTTTGAGGGGCATTACTGCCAGGTGCTGATTGCGGAGCTGCTTTATAAGAATTACTATAAGCAGAGCAATAGGAAGGAACTGCTGAAGGCCGTTCATTATTTTGATTCGATTGTGGGGATGGATGGAGCGGACACACACGGTAAAGCGGACACACGCGGTGTGTCCGTACAGGAGCGAGATGCGTTTTTGGCGGCACGGGCGCATTATATTAATGGTGTGGGATTTTATGAACGGGATAGCCTTATTGAGGCTTGCGGGGAATACCTGTGCGCCTTGCGGATGATGGAGAGCCATTTTGCCGAGGGTGAAATGGTGGATAAGAAAGCGCGGTTTATGGCTTTGACTTATAACAGGCTGATGGAGTTGTTTTCTGCACAATTCATGCAAGAGCCTGCCATCTATTGCGGCAAACAAGGCTTGATTTACACCCGGATTGCGCCTACCTCTCCATACGGCGTTTCCAACGTGCTTTACAGGATAGGAAAGCAATATGACAAATTGAAGGTGGCCGACAGCGCGGCCTATTACTATGATAGGGCATTGGAACAATTGCCTGATAGGAACAATGTGGTTTACAGGGACATCGTTTCATCTTGGGCATTGCTTGATTACGAGTGGCATCACGATGCTTTAAGTGCCTTGGATAGTCTAAAAAATATGGTGGCGCAAGCAGCAAACGAAACGGAAAGATTAATCCGATTCCCGGCTATTGGCAACATTTACATAGATATTGGGCAATATGATTCAGCAAAGGTTTATTTGGAACCTGTGATGGAGAAGAATGCGAAGAGAGAAATAATTGCGGCAATATACCTACGTGACATCGCTTTAAAAGAAGGCGATACGGTGAAAGCCAACCAGTATGCTCTCATCCTTGCCGAAGAAGGTGCTACGGCTGCCAATAACCAGGCACGGGCTTCGCAACTTAATGATGTGTTCCAACAGCATTTGCAGTGGGAACAGGAGAAGGCTGAGGCTGAGAGACGGCAAGCCGAACAGTTGGCGGCACGGCGACGCCTGGTGCGGGGTGTGGTGACGGCTGTGGTGGTGCTGTTGGTTTTGGGACTTGGATTGTGGTGGTGGATGGCCAAGCGGAGAAAGGAGCATGAGGCCGAGACGCAGACCTGGCACGAGGAGAAGCAACAGCTTCAGACGCGGATGGACGATGCCTTGCAGCAGCTTCAGACGGTGGATGACGCGCTGCAACAGCTACAGACGCAAGCGGAGGATGCCTTGCAACAGGCTCGGGCGATGCTGCCGCAGCGGGTAGCCGACCTTTTCCGCGCAAAGGTTCCGAACCGCTTGGAGCGCATCATGGACGAGTTTGAGGCGGCTTATCCCGGAGCCATGGAACGGGTGTCCGTTACCTACCCCAATCTGACCAAGACGGAGACCCAACTTTTTGTGCTTTCGTTTCTGCAATTCCGCGCGAAGGAGGAGGCGGATTTGTTGGGTTTGAGCCAAAACACGGTGCTGCAGTACCGCTCCAACCTGCGAAAAAAGACGGAAAACGCCTCGATTTCGTCTTTTTTGGAGGCGTAAAAATCTATATATACCGATTATAATTGCTTGATTTTCAATGGGCATTCCAAAGGAAAATCTATAATGGGCCTTTGGGTTGATTTTTTCGTTGATTTTTGTTATAGTTTTGCAGCAGAGTTTTAAAAACAAACGGATATGCAAAACAGAAAAATCAAATCAGGTAGGCTGCTGGTGGTTTTGGCAGCAGTGTTCATGGGGGTGACATTCATTTCGGTGTCGTGCTCCGTTGATCGTCTTTGCCATTTGGAAGTTGTGATGAAAAACACCTTGCCAATGGAACTGACCATCATGACTAAGGATTGTGGTTTGGTGACCTCGCAGGATTCATCCTATCACCCATCGCAGACAATCACAATTCCTGCCCAAGGAGAGGTTTCGGTGGTTTGGGATTATCGTTATCAGATTAATTATCCGCAATACTTTAATGACAACCAATGTGATTCGATGAGGATTTTTTTCAACGATTCGGTCCAAATTGTGTTTTCAAAAGAAGACAGGAGCAGGTACAATCCCATCTTGATGGAAAACTACGAAGTGCTTGACGCCGAGAACAGTTGGGACGGCTGCTTGCGATATACTTTTACTGAAGAGGACTACCAGAACGCGGTGCAGCAACGAGAATGATGCTTTATCGTTATGCGTGCTGACGGGCTATCGGGATTACGACGACCTCACCCCGGCCCTCTCTGGGAGGAGGACCCTTCGACAGGCTCAGGGGCCGAGATGCCAGGGGTTGAAACCCCTGGTTGGGGTTGGGTCACCCTTTCAGGGTTGGGGAACAAAATGATAAACCAAATAAAATAAATAGAAATGAAAAAGACCATCTTACTATTATTTGGGTTGCTTCTTGTGTCGGGCAGCCTCAGTGCTCAGGAAAAAGGACAGTTTGTGCTTCAAGCCGAAGCCAATGCAGGGATTATGTTCTGCTATCCATATCAAGGCACTTTTAATTCTATTGACCTTGAAGGTGCCGTAGGGCCCGTCTTGCGCTATCAAGTGGGAAACCGTTTGGAAATCGGCGTAGGGGCTAATTATTGCGCACACCACGCGCTTCAATACCTTCCAATCTTTGCCGATGCCAAATACAGCTTCGGCATAGGAAAGTCAAGACCTTATGCTGAACTGCGTGTCGGATATGCCTTTCGCTTGAAATACGTCAAGCATGAAAACGGAGACCCTAATTGGTATTCAGTGGAGGGGTTCTACTCTCAACTCATCCTTGGCTATTCCATCGGCCACTCCGATATTGGCATTGGTGGGCAGCTCGTCAACATGAAAGAGTATAGTACCGAATGGCCGGACATTCTTCCCGGAGGTTGCTTAACCTTCACCCACAACCAACTGAAGCCTGCAGTATTTCTGCATTATGCCTATAGCTTTCATTTGGGGAAGTAATCAATCACAAACACTATAGATACTCAACAGCAATGAAAAAGACATTATTATTCGCATTGGCATTGGCGGCGGTTTGCGTTATGCCGTCGTGCAACAAGGAACGCACTGGGATCACTTTTGGTGATTACACGGGTATGATTGTGACACCATACGACACAGTAAGCATGCTACATATAACAGATTTCACTGACCAATGGGGATATCTTGTAGATTTGAACGGAGATGGAGAAAACAACATTCGGCTTTATACTAGCGTGTCTGATCATGGGTTGTCTGTGTCTGCCATCCATTGCATCGACGATGATTTGACGCAAATCGTTTGCAAGAAGGTAGAGAAACAAAGGTATCTTCATTGCGATACAACATACAGGCAAACAGGGGATACAACACATGTTACCATTACAAAGATTTATACTTTCCATAAGATTGATGAGGCCGATATTGTGGAACATTTAGAGACGATATCTATTCCGCAAGCGTACAATGACGGTGATTTGTTCATACTAAACAAGAACTCTTTTCCGGAATCTGTCACATTGTATATGCATGCTACAGAGAGTAATTATACCGCTTATACGGCAGACCCCTATAAACAAACTCATTATCACACAGTTTATAAGAATGACTATGACCGCTTCCCATTAGATGAGGAAAAATACATTGGATTCAGATTTACGGATGCCGACAGATTCCGTTACGGTTGGATGAAAATCAAGCTGTATAATAACGAGGGAAACTACTTTGTGAAGCTTTTGGAGACTGCGATACAGGAATGAATTGGAGTGCTTTGCGGTTTGGTTATTTCGTTATGCGGGATAGCGTGCTAACGTGCTATCGTACTTACGAAGTGGAACTTATAGGACAAAAATAGGACAAATAAGACAAATATCAATATGAGAACAACAAGAATTTTGACCCTGATTGTGCTGATGATGATGGGAGGCACAATGAAAGCCCAACAATGGGAAATTGACTATGGTGATTCTTTTTCTTACACATCCCTGTACCAAGGCATTATTAACGCTGATGGCGATGCAATAGTTATGGGAGTATGGGGAGAGGACAAGAATCATTACAGACCGATGACGATGCAAGTGGATATGGAAGGCAATTATGATATACATACCTTTGAAGACGAACAGTTTAACATGTTTTATCCTTCCGATTTTCTTCAAATGGAAAACGGGAATTACTTCGTGGTAGGTATCAAGGAAAGCGCTCTCGTTGCTGTAGTTTTTGACTCTAATTTCAATGTCATTAATGTGAAAGCGTATGAGAAGCCAGAGATTGCTATATCCCTTGGGAGAGGAAGTCTTCTACTCGATGATGACGGAACTATGGTTTTTTCAGGAGGATATAATTATCAAGATGTGTATGGCCAAAGGACAAAACCTTATTTCTATCGCTTTGATGAGAATGCTGACACTTTGTCAAGCCGTTTTGTTACAGCAGAATTGCCTCATCCTGAAGCGACCATCTATGAGTATGATTGTTTTCAATTATTGAAGAATCCGAAAAGCGATGGTTTTGTCGTGCTTTGCAATGGATTGGGAAATGTGTGCTCGCTGTTAAAGTATGATAATAATTTCAGTTATGAGGATGGCTTCAAATTAATACCCGCTCATCCACAACATTTTGAGAATGCTTATTCTGGCCATTGGCTTTCCGACGACAAACTCTTTGTGATGGGATATATGTGGCCGTATCAAGAACTAACTGAATGGAATATCGGGTTGGCTGAAATTGGTCTTGACGGAACCTTTGACCGTTTTGAAAGAGTATATTATAAACAGGATACAGCAGTAAAGGCTCCCCCAAAATGCATGGCTTATGTAAACGACACCACTATGTATGGAATCACACACATTTTTCAGAATGTTTTAAGTGGTCCATATTATACTGGTGTTTTTTTGTTTGACAAGGATATGGAGGTATTGGGGAAACGAGAGTTCTATGAACCAGAATACGAAAACCATGTAACTTTACCGGGATTCATCATTCCGCTTCCTGATGGTGGTTGCCTGTTTAATGCGGAGGTGTCCACCTTGTTTCTCGGTGACTATACCTATGGCAAACTCATCAAGATGCGGCGCGAGGACTTCAATCCCATTCCTTGCAGTGTGAAGGAAGTGCCACAAGAAGCGATAAAGGCTTTGGTCTATCCTAATCCTGCCAAGGATGAGTTGAACATCGACATTTCGGGCTTGCCGGAACACAATGAACATCGCATACAGATTACCGATGCCTTGGGGCACATTTGCATGGATCGCATTATCCGTGGCGAGGGGAATGTGCTTACGGTGGGCGTTTTGGGCCTTAAGGTGGGGGTGTATTTCTATCGAGTTTACAATGCTGAAAAAGAGATGATTGGGGGGAAGTTTGTGAAGGAGTGAGTTTTTTTCGTTATACGGGATAGCGTGCTATTGGGATTACGAAGGAGTAATTAAAAACTGATATAAAATAATCATTAAAATAATACCATGAAGAAAAAACATTCAATTACGATTGCTTTCTTAGGCATTTTGTTGGCTTTTAGCTCATGCAACATGCCAAAGAAAGTACTTACACAACCTCACGCTTCAGATGCATCAGTGCTGTTTATATCTAAACTCAATGATGGACTTTATACGAATCGCATTTATCTCATTCTTGAAAGCAGGGAGACCCACGAAAAGTATGAATCAATCGGATTAGCCACCATTCCCGGAAGTGTGGTTTACAATCTTCCAAAAGGGACGTACGATGTTGTGAAAGTATGGTTTGAAGAAGAGGTAGGGAATACCATTCAGAAATTTTCAAATTGGTCTTCTGAATTGAGTGAGTATTTTGGTCCGATTGAAATTGAGCCGAACAACAAATACTTTTTAGGCATTTACCAATGCTATACAGACGAAATTGCACCATGGACTCTCCGAAATCATCTGAAATTGAGATATGTGGAGCCTGGTTCGGAAAGACGTATTGGCACTGGGCAAGACTATGTTCCAGAAAAGATTCGGAAAGTAATTGTTGAGACCGACTGGAAGGACGGCGAGTTTATCATGCTCCGCCCCGCAAAACATGATGAAGGTTTTGATTTCTATTAAAAAAGAATTCTTACGGCTTGGGGACAGCCTCACAGGACGTTATGCGTGCTTACGTGCTAACGACGACCTCACCCCGGCCCTCTCCACCAGGAGAGGGAGTGGACTCCCCAGCTGCAAAGCGGCACCCCCTCTCAGAGGGGAAGCCTTCCGGACGCATGAGATGGGGACAAATAATCCCCCGGCAATCCCCCTAGCCCCCTTAGAAGGGGGAAATGGCCACCCCTAGATTGCTTCGTTCCTCGCAATGACGGGGGGAAAGGACTAATAAGACAAATAAGACTAATAATAAGACACTATGAAAACGATGAGGATTTGGGCTTTGGTTTTGATGGCGGCTGTGATGCTGCTGGCGGGATGCCGACGGGAGAAAGCCGCACAGGCGAAGGATGCACCCGCTGAAAGCAGC
>CAMHJX010000045.1 GCA_946185535.1 uncultured Bacteroidales bacterium | reverse complement strand
TCGCGGTCATCGTTGCCGTAGGTCCCGGCAAGGCTACCGCCCACATTGTTCCAGTTCGCCTTCGCGAAATCTGCCGCACCCGCAACATCTTCCGGAGAAAGCCCCGTCTGCGAGGCTCCCTGGAAGTTGAACGAGAGCGTCGCCTCGGTGCGGGTCTCGGGAATGCTCTGCGTATCGGTCACCTGTTCTTCCGCTTCAGCGGCGTTACCCCTGAAGGTCGCAAAGCCGTTGTCGCCGAACACGACATCCTTCCCTGTCCCGGTAAGGATATCGTCACCATCAAGGCCGCCGAACACAACATTGTCGCCGTTGCCAGCGTCAATGTCATCGGCACCGGCCGTTCCCAGGTCGGTTCCAACATTGTAACCCTCGTTGGAGACCATCAGCGCATTGCGGTCGGTGTCCATAATGACCTTGCCACCATCGCCAACAATGGCATCGTTACCCGCACCCGTGCGGATTACGTCATCGTCGGTTCCACCGATGACGGCATTCTTGCCGTCACCCGTGCTGATAAAGTCCTGACCACCATGCTGTTCGCTCTTGCTTTCGGCATACAGACGAGTTTCCTCGATTGTATAGCGGCCGCCGTCGCCGATAGCCACATTGTCTGCCCCCGTGATGCGGATAGAATCACCCTCGGCACCACCCATGGCAACATTCTTGTCGCCCGCAATAACAATGTTATCTACCCCGCCAATACTGTCGTTGGTCGTTTCGACAATATGCATGCCGAGGCCAAGCTTGTCGCCATAAACGGCTTCGTCATTTCCGGCGTTATTGTATTTCACGCGGCCATTGTCGCCCAGGGCAACGTTCTTGTCGCCACCGATAACTATTACATCATTCTCAGCACCGCCGACAACGACACTATTCGTGCCACCGACCTTAATCATGTCGGTGCCACCATTTTCGGCATCTACCGACTGAATCCTGTAGGCATCGCGGTTCACGCCGTCCGTCTGCAGACGGTGTACGGGGTTTCCCTTCTCGTCGGCCGTGCGTCCCGGAGTCTTGCCGATTCCAGTAGTATAGTCGTCAATGAACGCGGGATTTTCGGCATCAATGTTGACAACCGTGGAGCCGAGCACCGTATCGCCGATATCCACACCGTTCACCTGGCCATTATTGTAAAGTACCTGGCCACGATCGCCGAAAGCTATACCGCCCTTGTTCATGGTAATGTAGTCGTCACCGAGGCCGCCAAATGCGACCATATCGTTGCGGGTCACATTCGTACTCGAAGCGTCAATCCTGTCGTGGCCCGACTGCGCGTTGATGACCAGCTGGCCGTCGCCCTCGTAGCCATAGGCGAACTTGAGCGATACAATCGAAATTCCCGCTGTCAAGGTAAAGTCCCGTGAAATCGAGAACAATCTACTGGTCAGTTCAGAAACGGCACGGCGCTGAACGCTGCCGTCGCTCAGCGTGGCATCCACGAACATGGTGAACTCGTAGCCGTTCGGCGCATCCTTGTGGATGTTGTCGGCTGTAGCCTTGAGCAAATCAAATGCTTCCATCCGAGACACGAACAAACTCGAATCATCCGAATCTATTATATAGCTGTATGTAACAGCACCCTGGTTCAGCACAGGCGGCTGTGAAGAAATTGTCCCGGAACAAATCAAGCTTCCTGTATGGTCCGCCTGGTAGCTATTCACCTTGATATCGTCATCGAACTCCGCCTGATAGAAACGGAAACCGTCTATATATTCACCTTCGGCAAGGATAAAATCATATTCGATATCGAAACCATACTGGTTCGAGAACGAGCCCTTTACCTCGCGACGCTGGGTAACAAAATTATCGGCTTCAGCAGGGGGAACATCTTGCTTCTTGATTATCGCTTCGACATAGTAAACTTTGGTGTCAGATTCTTCGCGAACAACATTAACACCATTGTTTGCAATAGGCGTTAAGCCGTAATGGTAAGCGCCATCATTGAACGAAGCACCGTTAGCGGCATTTTCAGCAGCGATTCCCGCATCACCAAGATGAACCCCAAACCCGGCAGTCGAATCTTCTGCAACATTACCCGTATTCACTACCGTGTATGTCCTGTAAGCATCTTCTCGGTAGAGCGTCTTGTTGATATCAACAGTATCCTTGCCCTTACCCAGATTGTACTCGGCGTATTCCATCTGCGCCGCAGTGATGCCACTCTGCATCATCAGAGGATCATCATTTGCTGCAAGCTGCTTTTCGGGGAACGCTTCAAGTTCCGTATGGGTAAAGCGAACAGCATGCGAATCGTAGGCATCGACATTCTTTTCGGCTTCATTCCTATTGTTATTCACAAACCCAGTAAGCGATGCACGGGCATCAACACTATCCTGCTGGTTATTTACAAACAGGCGGTCCACAGACGCCATCTCGTCAACAAACAGGGAATCCCGATTGCCAGAAATCAGGGCAAACTTTTCCCCAACAGAAGGCAGAACGACCGCTTCGTCCAAAACAAGTTCAAGCACGCCATTTACGAATGACCTTGCTTCCTTAATTCTAGACCATTCAGACGCGACGCTTGTTTCTTTTTCTGTAACATCTTCAGCAGCTGTTCCGACATCCTTTGTCGTCGTAACAACCCACTTGAATGTTTTACCTTCAAACTGCGCCAAGAAGGCTTCCTGCGACATTTCAGCATCCCATTCGACGCCGATTGCCCCAAAAGCGGCTTTTTGCTCATCGCTAATCGAAGTCAAGTCAATGAACAGATGTCCATCATCACCCACAGAAAGGCTATAAAGTTTGTCTTCTGCAAAGTTGTTCAGTTCATTGAAGTTTGACGCCTGCCTAACGCCATCCTTAGTCTCGATGACATGCTTGTATTTCAGCATGGCAGGGTCACCCGCATTCAAGTCAATACTCTTGCCGAACCCGTATGCATAAATGGGTCCGTCAATTTCATTAATCACTTTGCTTTGCTTCTGGGCCTTCGTCAAGCCATATTCGTCTTGTTCACCATCAGAAACCGTCGTGATCGTAAGCGATCGCGTGAGAGTCGAACTATTGAAGCTGACAACAATTGACCCATCTTCTTGCGTGGTAAAGTCATCGCAAGCGATAGACAAACGCTGGCTATCTTCTTCTGCACCAGAATTTGCAAGGAGCTTAGTCGGAGTAATCTTCACATAAACCGTTTCACCTTCGGCAATCGGCTTGTTATATGTCACATCGTAAGAAACGCTCGTGAAGCTATTTGCCCCCGATTCTGCAAGCACAGAAGCATGAGCTTCAACCGTCAAGAGGCTTTCATTCTGATTTTCAACATCAGCAACATCACCCTGACCGAAGGTTTCCCAATCATACTCTTCTGGAATATCAGCCTCTACTCTAACGACGCCATGAATTGTTGTCGGGCGCTTAGTCAAAGCATCGTAGAAGGTGATGACATTGCCGTTCAACTCGTAGTATCGGCCGCTCGTTGCCGTGGGCAAGATTTCGGCACCGTCCACGAGAACACTGCTTACAAGCACATCTTCGTATGCAAGTGCCACCCTGGTATCGTCGACACGCATTTCATTAGAACGGACACTCACAACCAGCTTGTCACCTTCTGAAAGCGTATCAAAAACCGAATCACTTACCTTAACGACATTGTCAACAAGTGTATAATGAGTGTCTATCACCCAATCTTGTTTTTCACCATTGACATAGAAGGTGAACTCACGCTCAACATCAGCAGTTTCAACAACCTCTTCCTCTTCTACATCACCCTGCGATCCATCGGCCTTTTTAGGCACCGGAATCATATTCAACTTGAATTCCGAGCTTGCACCAACTGTAAATTCCTGCGTAGCAACCAACGGTCTAGCAGCAAAATCGCTTACAGCACTTTCCCTCGCTTCACCCGCAAAAACAAGTCCCACAGAAGTCACCGACTTCGACAAGACAACGCCCGAATTCAGCTTACTAGAAATAGCAATAGCCTTACATGTTCCTTCCTCAATCAAGGTGTCTTCACAAGCCTTTACATGCACCTCGATAGGATTGCCAACAGTATTGGCCGTAAAATGGACAATTCTTGTAGTTGCGTAAACAATCGCGTTCGATTCTTCATCATAGGTCCCAATAAGGAATCCGCGGTCACCACGGTTAAAGTCGGCATTGGAAAGCATCGGGGCACTAATGGTAACATCGATAGTCTGTCCTTCCGCAAGACCAGCACAACCAATGAAGAATGTGGCATCAACGTTTTCGTTACCAAGAACAACCTCTGCGGATGCCTGGATGCGGTAAGGCGCTTCGGCATCACCGTTCTCCTTAGCAACGACAAATACTGCCGGCTGGCTATCGCTATCGACAACCGTAAAGTTTTCAGTCATCACGCAATCGCCCGTGGTCGCATTTGCATCCGCAACAATTTCGTATTTGACATCAACGCTCTGGCCATCGGTATTTGCGCTACGAAGATTATACTCCGTATCGAGACCGCCCATGCTAAAGGTATCGTTGCCCTTGCCACCACTAAGTTCGGTAACATCGGTCGACTTGCTGCCCACGACATAGAACATATCATCACCAGCGGCGGCATCGAATTGAGTGCTTTCAACGCCCGCAGCCTTGATGGCCACCATGTCGCTCAGCAAACCTTCCTTGGTCACAACAAGCACATCGTCAGCATCGGTCCCACGGACATTGAGCGTATCAAAGCCCTTGCCACCATCCAGAAGGACAGCACCTCGGTCGAAGTTTTCGCCGTTTTCCTTAAGGAATGTGTAGACACTGAAGATGTCGTCGCCCTTTCCGGCGGTCATATTCAATGTGCCAGCGTTGTTCAATGCGGCAAATGTATCTACACCGGACCCGCCTTCCACATTCAAAGTGGTATCACTCGAAACGCCATCACTCAAATACGATTCTTCGTTAGTCTTCTCGGTATGGAAGGCATCAACAGGCTGGACCCTAGCCGAGGCAGCATCATCTGTGCGCTCGGAGTTATACAGCTGCCCAATCTGGAACGAATCGTTACCGGCACCACCGTTAACATTCGTCAACTCGGCCGTGCCATCAACATAGAACCGATCGTCGCCGCCATTTCCGTTGACATTTAGGACATCAATTCCCTGAGTGTAGTTCACTCTTTCAATATTAGAGTTCAAGTTGTTCTGGACAGTTTCGCTAGCGCCCGTAGATTCGCCTTCAGAGTTCGACAAATCGTCGGCAGTCATCGGAAGCAGGGCGACGAGGCCGAGATCTCCCGGATTGCCTTCCGCGTCGCTGTTCCTACGAAGAAGCAGGGTGTCAACACTTTCTGTTCCTTCGACAAAGAGGACATCAGAACCGCTTTTTCCCGTATCCGTGACATTCGCATAGTTCGTGGTGCTATCGCCCATCAATTTAACGGTAATCGTGTCGCTACCGCCCTGGCCGTCCACAAAATCCATGCCCGGTCCAGTCAAGATGATGTCATTGCCCGACTCATTATTGTTGCTCTGTGCGTTAGCGAAGATTTTGCCATGAAGGCCGAGATTGTCGCCAAAGACAAGCTTGTCCTGTTCCTTGTCATCATCGTCAGAATCTCTGGTGAGTTCTCGGGCATCAGTAATATCATACGCTTCCACGCCTTCGTCACCATACAGGCTATCATTGCCAGCGCCGCCATCAATGGTGTCATCGCCAGCACCACCGTAGATTATATCGTTGTCTATACCGCCCTTGATAGTGTCGTTACCGCCATCACCGTCGATAATGTCATTGCCGATGCCGCCATATATCTCATCTGCCGCACCAGCCGTAGTGCCACCATCTCCGAAGAGCAGGTCGTTGCCGTCTTCGCCGTAGATGGTGTCATTGCCCCTTAGCGACAATTCATCAAATGAATACTGAATCCTGTTGATTTCCTGAAGATGCTGGTTAATGGTAGCACCATCTGATTCAAACTGATATTTTTCTTCAAGTTCAGTAACATACTGTGTTAACGAATTGCCATTATCATCAAAAAGGCGTATTTTGAAATTATCTTGTTCAACAGATGTATTGTTGTTTTTGAACTGGGCTTCAATAAATTCCTGGCTAAATGCAGCAGTCTTTTTATCACCTGACAAGTCAACAACAAAGGGCGCAGCAAGATCCAGCGGGGTATTATTTATTCTGTCGCCAAAGATAATGTCCATGCCTTCGCCACCATGGATAGTATCGTTGCCCGAGCCACCAAGAATGCGATCATGGCCTTTTCCACCATGGATCAAGTCATTACCGGCGCCGCCATCGATATGGTCGTCGCCGCCACCGCCGTGGATTTCATCATTACCTTCACCGCCAATAAGAGTATCCCCACCATCGCTCAAGCTTATTTCCGTATGGGCGACAAGGGCAGTATCTGTGAGCAAATCATTTTCGGTCCTAGCATTATGCAACACCCTCAAAGCATACTCTTCGGGCGTCATATTATTCTTTTCATCATCTGATATCGCGCTCACGAACTCTTCATCAATAGCAACAGACCAGGTTCCGCCATCGCCAATGATGTAGTCGTCTCCCTTGCCGCCATCAATCTGGTCATCACCGGCTCCGCCGAAGATAATATCGCGATCAGAACCGCCAAGAATAATATCGCCACCGGCCTTATTGGCATCAACCTTCGCCTCGGCAACAAAGCGATGTACTTTTTTCCCCTGTTCGTCTGTTTCTTCATCAACACGAATCACACCCGTATCGCCGAAAATGATATTCAGGCCTTGGGCTCCAATAATGGTGTCGACACCGGCACCACCATTGATATAGACCACATGACCATCCTTCATTGTCAGGCCGGACAAATCGATATAGTCGTCACCATCACCGCCATTGATTATGATATCAAAGTTGGCAACACCATCAGATGCAATAATTACCTTGTCATTACCTTGTTCGGCATTGACAATAAACTTGCCGTTACCCTCAACAGTTTCTGAATGTTCACCGTCATCAATTTCATTACCATTCGAAATGGTCACATCAAGTGTTTCATCGCCATCGTCAAGAGACTTGTTGACATCATCCGTCGACATTCGGCTAGAGGAATTACTACCAATATTAGCCACGACATCGTCACCTGACTTTGAAATCATTATCGGCTTCACCGTATGTTCGTAGTTAAATTCAAACAACGTGATATCGTCCGTAATGTTCCATTTCTTGGTATAGAACAACAAGTCTAGGTAGGCATAGAGTTTGGCGGTAATCTTGCCTTCCACGTCGAACATACCGAACAGGCCTTCTTCCTTGAAAATCCGTTCGATTTCGTTCAAGCGGACCTTTCCATCCTTGTTCGGGTCAAACAGATTAAACCCGACATTGATGCCTACGCCACCGCCCACGCCAGCACTAACCCCTGCATTCAATTCAGCAGAAGCCTTTAGACCACCATAGAACGAAAGTTCATTTTTATCATTACCCTTTTCATCAAGATCATCGACATAGAATCCATTCAGCAATCGACTATAGTCCTTATAATCGCTTCCCACCCACTGACGAATTCCCAAGGTATCGTAGCCGAAGGCCAGGTCTATGCTTGCATTGAAAGAAACTCCTAAACGGACTCCAAGCGGAGCCCAAATACGGATAAATGTATCCCAGTCAAAATCGAAACTGAGCTTGGGCATGTCGTAATGCACAAGGTCAATATCCTGACCAAGCAACAACTTAAAGATATCCTTTGGTTCATCCCAGATAAACCTCCAGCCACCTCCTTCCATTTTAAAGCCTTCACCGGAAAGGCTAGAATTTGATTGTGATTTTATTAAAGACAGATCAAGCGTATCATAATTATCATCAACTATATATTGCCCAATTGTATTATCTAGCGATTTATTTGATGTTTGACCAAACAACAAACTCCTTGCTGCATTATTCATTTGAGATGTATTATTTTGTTTGTCAAACAGAACAAAATTTCCCAAATTAATCTTTAAATCCCTTCCATTACTAACTGCGGCCACAGTCTCGCTTAATGCGATAAGATCTTTAATGGCATATACCATGCCGTCACTGAATTCACCCTTGCAATACTGTTTTGCCAAGCTGAGCGGAGTTATGATGATGCCCAAATCGTCAAGAACAGGGAACGGAGTCGTAAGGAAGTCGATAAGCGGTTTGAGTGGTTCAACGACCTTCTGGATCTTGGAAACAATGGGGCCAAGAACGCCGCCAATAAACGAGCCCATATCCAACTGGAAATCATTGAAACCGAGGACTTCTATACCCTCATCTTTGCTCCAAACAAATTCAAATTGACCATCAATATTCGGAAACTTTGGTGCATCGCCCTTGATATCAGAAACAATACCGACCTTCAAACCGACAACCATGTTGACCGTAGCAGAGGGCGTAAATGTAGGAAGTTGGCCCAAAATATCCGATAGATTTACATTAACAAGATCATTCCCCAAGGATTCATGGTCTATATCAAGACCAAACTTCAAATTAACTCCCTTTTCATACTGAGAGGCATTAGTTGATTTGTTTAAACTGTCAAGGTCTAGTTCGACTCCAAGCCCCGCCATTTTTCCAAGCACTTTTCCATTCATGCCAGCCTTGACTTCAACGCTCACATCATTTTCATCATAGAAAATAAACTGGAAACCACCATCCTTGGAAACTTTCATGCCGAAGTTAAGCTTCCATTCTAGGCTCAAATCAACACCAGCATTGGTTTCTAGGCCAAGACCGGGGAAACCAAGGTCAAGTCCGATATCACTACCGAAGGAATATGTTCCTCCCAAAGTAAAGAACCATTCGGCAAAGTCAGAACCCTGCTTATAATAAACTCCTTTGCCCTCTTTATGCCATTCGTTTTCATTCGACAGTTTTGTCAAGAGTGTTGAATCCGAAGACAATTGCGCATAAGAACCAAAAAGGTCGTTAAGTTTCTGCGCAACCATTTCGGCTGTCATACCAGTCGATTCATATACAAAGTTTGAGAACGGCTCAAGGATTTGCTGCTTAAGTTTACTCAAGAAGTCTACACCACCACTCAAGGCGTTCCCCACCACAGGCACATCCTTGATGTCACTCATCATGCCGCCATTGATGCTGGATTCCAATGAATCCAACAGGTTGTTCAAACCCGTAACGGCAAGTTTAATCTTATCAAACCAGTCAAGGTTTCCATCAACTAACGCAGCAATACGCTCATATACGCCGCTGACATCAACAACCAGTGTGCCACTATCAATGTCAACCTTTTGCCGTTCTTTCAGAAGAAGTGTTACTTCAGGCAATCCAAGTACCGAACCTTCCTGGTTCGTTTTAGCGACAACATTTACGGAACCAGTAGACTCCACATTATGGTTTGACAGCCAAGCATTCACAAATCCATCTACATCAGAAAGATAGGAACTCAAACTATTGATATCGTCAGTACAAATGACATTTCCTGTTCCTTCGGCATTAATCCACTTACCGAACTTAATGCTTCCCAATTCGTAACCGCATACGCTGATAGGTAGGTTGCCAAAAATGGACATCGGGACAGCAAAAGAAGCACCTCCATTATAATCTATTCCGTTCAACTTCCATGTTGCTAGCGAGACATCACTTTCACCAAGTTCCCCAACCAAAGCAGCCTTCCCTACCACAAAGGAGTTTGCCTTGTCCGAGCCAACGGTAATTAAGTTTTTTAGCAGGGCATCAAAGCCTTCAATATTTGATGTTCCACCGTCAATTCCCAGATTAAACGAGAGCTTCTCCCCAACAATATTGACATTTGTTCCAAACTTGACGGAATCTTTCAGAAGGAAATCAAAAGAGTCCCCTGTGGTCATATATGCCGAAACACTAAACCAGAAATCACCCGTCACCTTGAGATTAGCATTTCCGCTAATTCCACCTGTTGACCCTCCAAAATTGAACTGGTGAACAGCGCTGAAGGCCTTGCTAATGTTAATATCAAAAACGATATTCGATCCATCGACCTTAATATCAAAGGCCCTCGCAGTCTGACCGACGCTCTGCTCTAATTCCTGCGGAAGATACTGCGGCGCCAACAATTTAAAGTCTGTCAGGTACTTATTCAGCCTATCACTTAATCCTTGCAAACTAGTGACATTGTCGTTGCGCAGTTTACTAACGATATCGCGAATATCATTCGCTACATTCACCAAGTCCCCAATAGACTTGTTGATAACAGGAATTTTGACGTTGCTATTTTGAGCAATTTCAGTCAGCTTGTCAACCAAGCCATCAAGCAGTGCATAAACATCTTGCACAGAGAAATTCGACAAATTAGCAAATTCCGAAGTTATGGCAGATGTAAGTTCACCAAAATTAGATTCAATCGTTGGCAAGCCATTGTTCTCTGAAACAAGTGTTATCGTATTGTCACCAAGATAAACCGTCTTGCCCAGCGCATTTACCACACCACCTATAACAAACTGGCCAGATGTAGCATCACAGGATGCCGTAAAATCCCAATTACTCAAGAAGGAATCGTTTTCCTTAAAACTAGTATCCGTAGAATTTTTCTTATTTGCTGAGAATTCAATATCTGCATGAACATTCCCTTGAGCAACAAGACTAGCATCTATAAATGCAAATGTGGCATCAACAGCCGCAACATAGGACAGTTCTATGTCGGCAGCATGCCAATCAACATCTGTAGAAACATTATCCTCAAGCGTCAAGACATTCTTTCGAGAAACATTAATTATTGTAATATTTCCATCATCATCATAAACAAAGCTATCTATCTTGAAGTACACTTCTCCATACTTAACATATCCACCTACAGCATATTCAGTTTGATCAGCAGGGTTCTTCAAAGTAATCACGACATGATCGGCATTCGAAACAGTTATATTGCCTTCAATCTCCTTCCCTATCGAAAAATCGAGACCTGCAGTAAACTTAATTTCAGCCCCTTCCGTAAAGCCAAATAGTTTGGACCAATCTGTCCCCAGCAGGGTCCTACCCACAATGCGGTAATCATTTTCACCGCAACAGCTTGACTTCATTGCGGTAAAGCCAAGCATTTCAAGGACTTTACTCGCACCGACATTCACCAAGGAGAATTCGCATTGCGAACGGAACTCCAAATGATCCATTGCATTGCCGTCCGCATCTTTCCAATAGAGCGTCGGTTTTGTAGAGTCGCGTTCCGTTGAGCCTTCCGCCTTTGGGTTGATTATATTATTTATAGCCTCTACAACATCGACAACACTCGTTGCCTTGGTCAAGCCACTACACAATGTTTCAAAATCTACAGAGGGATCCGGTCCACCGGTATATATCACTTTAAAATCACCTGAATCACCCAGCGAAGCATTGCTAATGCCCAATTTGCTCGAACTTATCGAAACACCATCAGCAACACTGAATACAATCTTGTCATTTATGACAACTACCGACTTGACAAAAACACTCAATTTGCTTGTAGAATCAACATCTGTATTTTTTATGGTTTCGTATATCTTATCGGCAAGATTTTCAAGAGTAAGGCAGTTTTTTGAATCTACTTCGATACTTATTCCATCCGGCAGAGATGGAATACTAACTTCAATCGCCACATTACCAATGGCACCAGAAGCGTTCAACACGCCTGACATACGCATATATTTGAATCCATAGTTCAATTCAAGCGTATAATAATCAGAATCAATTTTAATTTCGTTGCCGTCTCTTTTTGTTTTGTATCCCTTTATTAGAGAAGGATCACATCCAAATAGAATTGCGCCAGTACTTTCATTAATGTCAACAACATACAATCCATAGGTATTCTTAATGGAACGACCGTTTTCCAAAGATCCTATTGACAACACATCGTTCAGACCAAACTGGTTTTCTTCCGATTTTTGCAGGGACAAATACTTATCCAAGCATTTTTCCCAATCAGGTGAATCCAACAAGCCTTTATCGTTAAGATCTGTTGCAAAAGCCTGTATCAAACCAAAATCAAGCGTTATATCCACATCATCTGCATTGCCTACTCCTTTTAATCTTATGACAATTGTATTATTTGAATCAGATGTTGTTGAGAGGCAGGTTTGCAGCACAGTATTGATTAACTTAAGTTCACTAAAAGCGTCTGCGCTGCCAGAATTTGATATGTCAAACTTTGTTCCTGACTTGATAATGAGTTTCTTAATATTGTCGTTGTACACAATATCTGGCAAACTCGTCGCAGTTGAAGAAACAAACTCGTTTTCCTTGTCTTGAACCTTTTCAACACTCTTAAAACTAGATGTATCAATTTCACCACTATGAACTAACACAACTTGGTCATCTATGTTAAATGTGAATGCAAAATTTGTAGTTGCATCATCTAACTTTACATCCGTTCTTGTTTCCTTAAAACTCAATTTGTCAAACGAAGTCGACTCATAATACGAGTCATTTAGTGCTGTATAACTTGAACCTAAGATATCCCCTAATGTGGTAGCCGTATTCCCATCAGAGCCGTCATTTATCGTCTGATATTCAAAATTCACATCTAGACTAAAAGAAATTCCGGCACTACACCCCGCAGACACGTTGCCGTATGTAACAACATTAGCAAATCCTTCACCAAACGATTTTGCAAGGTTCAAGTCAAAATCTTTACTTTCTGTAAAGAGTAAATTGAAAACCAATCTGAAGTTTTCAAATTCAAAATTTTCAGGCTTTCCATCAGGCAAACTAGTTTCAAGTTCCTTAGTAGCAAGATTTCTCGACACCAACATACTTATGGGATTTGGAGAATTATCCCCTAACAGGAACAAGCTACAGGCATTCGATTCGCCAAACACTCTTTCCCAAGCCTCATTGAAGACAAGAACGAATTCCTCGACACTAGAGAAATTTGCTATATACTTACTGCCTTCAACGACTTTTAGCAAGCCGTCTTTTGCATTTTCATCGGAGCCAAAAACAACCTTATCTATCCTATCAATGACATTCACAACCTCTCCGACAGAACCGCCCAAGAAATCCATCTTGACATTATCTTCCAACTGTTTGCGGAGGGCGGTTTGCATAGATTGAAGATATGCAACTACTTGATGCGAGAGGGTTTCACCCGAAAGTGAGGCAAAAGCCTTGATTTCATCTGGGACAATCCAGTTTTCAGTTAAGGAATCGTAACCAAACCTATAAACATCATTCTCTTTCTGCGGAAGTTTTGCAACTTCTACGGCACCGCTCTTCAAGATTAACGACTCAACAGTGAAAGTCGGGTCTGCTTCAAGACCCCTCCCATTATTGGAATCGTACTTTACTTCCAGTTTAAAATTACCATTTACTACGGTAGCACTAAATAACCCCAAGGAAAGTGGGTCTTCGATACCTTCTTTCAAGACAGTCAGGTTAAACTTGTCCAAACTAAAGCCATCAAATATTAGCGTATTATCATTCGCATCCACACGAACATCAAGTTTCACACTCATAGCGCAATCAACATCCAAGCCGCTCAACTCCAATAAACCAAAATTGAGTGATCCTGCAATATTTTCAATTTTGGGACTTAAAGTGAGATACAAACTAGTTGGAGTTGTTGTGGAAAGATTCACAGCATTCAACGAAGTCGTTACACTCTCGAGGAAATTTATTTCTTGCCCATTTGCATCTTCCAATTTCAGATTACCAAGTACGGAAGACAAAACAGTTTGGGCATTCGGAAGGATAATATCAAAGAACGATTTAACATTATTCAAATCTAGCGAATAATTCGAAGTGTTTTCTACGTTTTTTATTGCGCCATTGATTGCAAGTGCTACATCGGCCCAGTATTCTTGCAGATTTTCCACATACTCAACGATCTTTTTCTTGTTTTCCTCTGGACCAAATTCAAAATCTCGGATAAAAGGAATTGTCGAGAAAGAAGAAGATATTGTGTTTAAAGCCTTTTCAAGAGAAAATATTTCAAACTGTGGATCATTTTTGAGTTGCATTTCTGGCACACTAACAGAAATGGCTCCCGTTTCTTCCTTATCTACTCCTATATTGCCCAGAAATGCGAACGGGAAATTATCATTACTCGATGCATCTACACTGAACTCCAAATGAACAGCCGATGAAGTTCCTAAAGCATTATCACTATATTTCAGCAACAAATCAGTGTCGGAATCAGATTCTTCCGAAACAGACAAGTTCATAAACTTTGCCGTCCCACCAACATTCTCTATTATGGCTTTAACATCGCGAACAACAACAGAAGCGGGTTCGACAGAATCCACCAGGCCATTACCATCTGCATCAGATAAATCGAATACAATGTCAAGTTTAGCGCTCGCTCCTAAATTATTATTGGAACCTACACCAGAAATATAACCGCCCGAAGACAACCCCTCCTGAGGCAAAGCAATCAATTCTGCTTCGGGAGAATATGTCAACTTAAAGCCATTCTGAGTAGCCTCATAAGCAATATTCAATGCAGATAACTGCTCAAAATCTTCAACAAAAAGCTGATTCAGCGTATTTTTCAGTGTTTGTGCATCAACACTAACTATATTATTTTGGTCATCTTTTAGAACACCTTGAGCCTCAGTCAACAATTGGAGTCTCGATGTGAGTTGAGCGTACAGAGAACCCAGCGCTGTTTCAGCATCACTACCCAAATCAGCGAGAGTATCCTTGATAGATTGAATTCCACCTTCAATACCAAGGTCACTCAAGTCGGGTGATTGCAGGTTATCCAATTGCATTTCAACAATTGAATCGACTTGATCGTAATTATCAACGAACTGCACATAATCAATCGCAGCGTCCATCATGAAGCGAGGCTCAAGCGATTCTATTTTATAATTATTAGATGCAATTTTTTTCTCTTTGATTTTTTTAGACATGTCGGCTCCAATAGGCTTATAGCTCAATTTTTCTTTATTACTTTTTTTTAATTAGTCTTTTTTCACACAACGGACAGAAAGACCTGTCACTTTATCACTATATCCCGAAGAAAAATCAGTAGTCTTTTTACTATTATAGCCGCTACCACCTCTTGTAAAACGAGTTGTGTGCTCTGAAGGATAAAACCAATAAGCAGTTTCATTTAATTCTTCAAATTGTCCTTCATTTGTTCGATATCCCGAGCCAATCAAGCTATACCCGCTGTAGTTATGACCGCCGAAACCCATCGCACGAACATCTGCTACGCTATTTTTATTACCATCTGCATGAACAACGATGTAGAAATCGTCGTATGTCAACAGTCGCCAGCCGTCTGGGCAAATTCCCTGATGGTTTGGCTTAATAGAGTCAGCACAACTCTTGGCGTTGCATTCGCTCGGCAACTTCATCATTTCCGCCCATTGATAGAGTCCGCCATACTCTTCGCATTTCATTGTATCATTGTCATAACAATAACGTTCTATTTTCAAATCACTAGATTGATCCATTGCACCGTCAATCATTTCTCCGACATTCAGATTTTCTGCCATAACTGTCACTGACGCAGGCTGATTATCCTTATTTTTTCCATTAATAGTCAAATAGAAATAAGTACGACCGTTTCGTTTATCCGTGAATTTCTTATAGGCTCCAGAACGAATACTATCCCCAAACAAGGGACGATTACAAAGATTGTAGTCAGGTGTACAAAGTCTTGCAGTATCAACTTCAAAAGATGAACTGGACTTTGTGCTGCTGCTGGAGTCTTTGTTGCTCGAAGAAGACTGGAGATTCCCGCTTGAAGACGAACGAACAGATGAACTTGACACATCCTTGTTACTACTAGAAGAATTTCCAGACTTTACAGAACTACTGCTCACACTCTTCTCTGAAGAACTACTTGTTTCCTTTCCCTTACTTGAAGAAGATTCATCTGTTTTGGCATCACTCGACGTCCCAACATCCTTTTCATCAGAGGATTCAATCTTTTTAGCAGAACTACTTGATTCATCGTCACAATCTTTACAGATTGAAGAAGAATACTCCGCCGTCGCATTCTCATCCGGTCCGTTGCTAGAGGCTGACGAAGAATCGTCACAGCCCCAAAGGCCAATTCCGCTAAACACGGCTAAGAAAAGTAGTGTCTTGAACTTGTTCATCTTTTGGTACTCCTGTTATTAAACTTTTTTGAAAGCAAAATCTCGATGGATAAGGCATCCACCATAAATCGCGGTTTCAACCGCTCAATCGAATAGGGACCAAGCCCTTTTACTTTTACATCCGATTCATTCATAGGAACAAAATCTGTTCTTATTTTTAAGAAAAAGATAATAAAGAAAGCTATTTGACCAGCCACAAACACCCCAAATGGGGGTAAAAAGCCCCCATATTCACCCCACACCCCGCCCCGCAGTCCGACTTTTTTTGTATACCGCTGGAACGCGGGCGTATTATAACCGTATTCATTTTTCAATTGGCGTGACACACGTCACACTGCAAAGTTTTTTCGAATAAAGTTATTGGATTTCCATCAAGAAAAAGACATCTTTAGACTATAAACTAAACTCAGCAACAAGGAGTATTTATGGCTGAAAAAGTAAGGATGGTTATTACACTTGATTCCGATTCAGATTCTTCAACAACGGATCAAAGGGAAGAAATTCTCGCAAGACATGGCTTTTTTAAATTAACTCCAGAAAAGAAAATCCGTCTACCTGAATCAACCTATATAGGTTTAGTTCCTTCGACGGAAGCAGGAAAAAAGAAAGTTTATGCTATATGGAAAGAGCTAAATGATTTCGGTCTCGAGCCCCGGAGAATTTTCGGGGCAAACATTGGAGAATGGCAAGTATATCGAAGTGAAAAAGACAAAGATTAGTTTTTTCTAAGGCCCTGCTATAGCAGGGTTCTTTTTTCTACCCCCTTGCCATCATACCTGTTTTTTTCTATTATGCGGTAGGCTAGTGAGCTGATTGTAATACCACGAAATTGTGGAACAGGGTTCACTCCATTAACAGAAAACTATACCTAAATTTATTAGAGAGGTAAAACATGTTTTACGGTATTGGAGCCGCATATTCTAGCGGCACAGAAGACCACGCATCAACATTCATCAGCAAAGGCATCGCCTGTATTGGTTGGAACAGCAAGGACGCTCCAGCGTTTCACGAAATGCTCCGCCAGATAAATATAGGGGACATAGTCTTCCTTAAGTCGTTCAGTCCCAGGGCTGGGCTTTATATCAAGGCCATCGGCCTCGTAACATCCTCTAGGATATTGCAACCTAGCGAAACCGATAATCTTGGCTACGCAAGGGAAGTTGCCTGGAAATTTCACGCAACAAGGCAAAGTAACTGGCTATGGCTTGGCCGACTTCAGGACAAATACGATTTCATGCGCGGTGGCACCATGTACATCGAAATGAATCCCGATGTTCAGGCAAGAATCATCGCAGAACTACTGAAATAAGCAAAAACAACCCCTGCCGGTAGAGAGCCGACAGGGGTTTTTCAGTGCATAATTTATCTAGCGTTTACCTTGGAACAACAGCTTAAGGTTATCCCAAGTCCACTTATAAATCGCATCCGAAGATAGCGCGTGGTTCGGCTTCTTGCATTCTTTATCAGGCCGTCCCTTCAACAGGAAATACGGGACATTTTCTTCCTGTGCAATGGTCAGTTCCGCAGTAACACCGGTCGCCGTGTCCGTATGCTCCCCGCAAAGGACAACAACAACATCGCAGCCCTTTATTCTGCGACGGGCATTTTCTTTCCAGTTGCTGTCTATCTTTTCCTTGATAGACATATCCGTTATTTCAAACGGGCTGTCTTTTAATTTTGCTTGACCAACAAGGCTATCCTTGAGTTCCTTGTCGTGGTCGTAATCGAAACTGATGAATGTGCGTTTCTTAGTCATGGCGTTCTCCTTAGATTCTGTCTTTTTGTGCCAAATGCAGGTAATACTTACCCAAAGGGGTCAAGCGGCAACTCTTGGAATGCATCGCCGCAAAATACATGTGTTCTTCGCCGACCGGTTCAACTAACCCGACAGAAACCATTTTCTGCAAGAACTTGAATTTCTGGACATTTTCCGGCTTAGCAAACGGCTGTATCAATTCGTGATCCACTTTCGGCGTATTCGTAAACTCGAACGACGGATCCAGCGAGAATTCTTCTTCCGGCTTGCTAAAGAAATTCTTCAACTGTTTCAGTTCGCTACAAGAAACGGGCGGCGAGACCTTCCTCAGGCAGACAAATTCCCGCACATTGGTCTTGAATATCGGGCGTTGGTCCCAGGCACTCAGGGCTTTGTCAACATACGCATATATCGAACCGGGCGATACATTCCCAAGCAGGTCGGCGGCCTCGCCCTTCAACGCATTCACTAGTAGGCTGGTAAATACCCCGCTACCCGCCCCTTCCATAGCGCACTCGTTCTTATCACAAGCAGACAAGAAAGTCACTCCCGAATCAAGTGCGGCCTTGTCGTTCGAAAGCAGGGGCATATTCCCGGCCCCGCCCGAAAAACAACTGTCAAGGATAACCACCTTGTTATGGCATCTTGACCTTCCGATAATTTCCGTAATTTCGGTCAATTTGATACCCGGACTCATATCGGTTCCATCCGGTGTACAGATATACTCTCCAAGCGTATCCGACTTGCATCCGTGCCCCGAAAAATAAAGCAGGGCAATTTCACTTTCACCCGCGAAAAGTTGCTGAATATCCCTCAACAACTCATCCCTTGGAACGGCATCCGTTCTCAATTTCACATCAAAATTTTTTTCACCGTTGGCATGCGTTTTCAGCAACTCGGCGACATTGCAGGCGTCGTTTACACAACCGTGCAAAGGGCAACCGGAATAATTGTCAATTCCGACAACTAGAGCCTTTCTACTCATAATTCTCTCCTTTATATTGAATAATACCTAATAGCATCAACAACTGAATCGCTAGTCCAGCCAACAATATCTATGGCGTTCTCACGAACGATAGACGAAACTCGTTCCGCACCACGCAGACGAACGCCGATAATAGGCTTGCCCATCTCCAAGGCAATGTCTATTTCCTCTTCAATCCAGTCAGAATAAGTGCAATAGACTCCCGCCGGAACAATCACGCAACTTGCATGGCGAATTTTCTCTTGCAAGGCGGCACGCAACGCCGCCCTGCTACGGGCGTTGTGAATAGGGTCATCCTTCGGCACAGAATAATTCCTCCAAGAGAAATACGGATGCCCGTCAAGAAACCCGGTCAGGGTTTCATAGTCTTCCCCATAGCCCCAGGAATGGCTAATAAAGATGTTATAGGTCCTTGTCATAGGAACTCCTCTCCTCATAAAAAAGGCTGATTTTCTGATAATGCTGGCATTTATGCAAATACCGTGCCAACCGCAAAAACAGGCTTTTGGGGCCATCCGGGCGACCGAGGATGTTTCAAAATGCTTCAGAAATTATTACACGCCTTTAGACTGTAGCATTTCTAAACGGTTTCTGCATGTCGGCATATTTTTACTATTATTTCCACCCAAACCACACCCTAACCGACAGTCCATGACCGCAGAAAAACAGGAAAAGCCGCAGTTCGACCAGGGCGCCATCATCAAGGCGCTGCAGAACGCCCTGCGCACCACCAGTTCCAAGATCGGGCAAATGAACGAGGTCCTGGACATCGTGCGGGTTGTCGGCGAGGCGAAGACTTTCAAGACGGCGGCACTCGCACTTGCGGGCGAAATCGCCGACCGCCACCACGCCGAAAGGGTGAGCATCGGCATGGTCAAGCACGACTACGTGGTGCTCGCGGCCATAAGCCACACCGACCATTTCGAGGGCAAGATGCAGGTGGTGCGCGACCTGGAGTGCGCCATGGAAGAGGCCTACGAACAGGACGCCAGCATAGCCTACCCGCCCCCGGACGGCGGCACCCCGCTCGCCACCCGGATCCACGAGTACTACAGCAAGACTTACGGCGTGGGGCACATGCTCTCGGTCCCGGTAAGGCGGGGCGAAGAGACCATCGCGGTAATCACCTGCGAACGCGGGGCGCACCCCTTCGACGACGAGGAGTCCGCCCAGATACACCTGGTAGCAACGCTCACTAGCGCAAGGATAGACGAGCTCTACCGCAAGAGTGGCTGGTTCGGCAAGAGGTTCGCCCGGGCCGCGCGGGAGGGGTTAGCCAAGCTGCTGGGCCACGAACACACCTGGGCAAAACTGCTGGGCATCCTGCTTACGGCGTTCGTGCTTTTCGCGGCACTGGTGCCCATCCCCTACAGGGTAAGCGCCCCGGCCATGCTCAAGACCGACCACATCACCTACCTGAGCGCCCCCTTCGACGGGTTCATCCAGAGCGTGAAGGTGAAGCCGGGCGACATCGTGTACAAGGGCGACGAGCTCTTGCGACTCGACCAGAAGGAACTCAAGCTAGAAGAGGCCGACCTGATGGCCCAGGAACAGGACAACCGCCGCGAAATACAGAAGGCCCAGGCGAACAGACAGCTGGCCGACCTGCGCATACAGCAGGCCAAGCTCTCGCAGACTCTTGCGAAGCTAAAGACGGTGCGCTACAAGCTCTCGCGCTCGGTGGTGCGCTGCGAATCGGACAGCGCGGTGGTCATCGAGGGCGACCTGCAAAAGCGCGTGGGGTCGCATGTGAACCAGGGCGGCGAGCTGTTCCAGCTGGCATCCATCGAAGAAATCTACATGGAGGCCGATGTGAGCGAACTGGAAGTGAACAACGTGCGGCTTGGCGGCGAGGGCTTCATGGCCATCAAGAGCCGTCCCGATTACGTGTACAGGTTCCGCACCACGCTCATGAACCCGACAGCAAGTGTCAAGGACCAGGAAAACACCTTCGCCGTGCGCGGCGAGTTCGTGCGGGCGACTCCCCCGTGGTTCCGCCCCGGCATGACAGGTATCGCGAAGATTTTCGCGGGCAAGCGCACGCTCTGGTGGATTCTTTCGCACCAGGCAATCGACTACCTTCGCCTGAAACTCTGGTGGTAAAAGGGGGCAAAAGCCCCGAAAAGCAGCCCAAAAGTGTGGTTGGAGGTCCTGCAAATGTCCAGACATCAATGTCACCTTGTAAATGCTGCTTCCGCAAAAGTGCAAGCACCTTTGCACAAGTAGTGAAGCCGCTCCAGCAAATGATCAAGTGCCTTTACACAAGTAATGTTGCCCTTCGGACATTTGCCCGGGCCCCTTTACACAAGAATGCAACACGCCCCGGCAAAAGTCCAGGCAACTTCTTCACCTTGTAAAAGCATCTCCCGCAAAAGTTCAAGCGCCTTTGCACAAGTGGTGAAACCACTCGCGCAAAAGTCCAAGCAACTTCATCACCGTGGTAATGCCGCTCCAGCAAACGCCCCAGCATGAACCTCACTTTGTAAATGCTGCTCCTGCAAATGCCCCAGCACCATCACCTAAGCGGTGAAGGTGCTCGGCCAAATGTTCAGGCTTCTTCGCATAAGTGTAAAAGGCATTCCGGCAAAAGACCGGGCCGTTTTGCACAAGTGACAAAACCGCCCGGACATTTGCCCCCGCAGCTCAACACAAGTGACATTGTAACAAAAGCAAAAGTTCAAGCAACTTCCCCACTATATAAAAGTCGCTCCCGCAAATGCGGAAGCGACTTCACCCTATTGTAGGTGGTTTTTAGGCAAAAATGAGGTTAAACACACCCAGATTTTCAATTACGATTTTTCTCAACATTTTCCGTCCAGATTAAAAAGCGAAGTGGATAATACTCTTCCAACAAAGCGTTTCGTTCAAACAGGTTTTCTGTACGCTGTATAATCTTTGAACGGTAAGCAAGCGCTTCCTTTCGATCAAAATAATCCTTCAAATATTTTTCAAACCCAGTCAGAATATACCTCTTTTTACCATTGAATATACCTTTTTTACAGGAATCGTGCAAGCGAGCATTTAGTCAGACCCCTAAGGCTATTGACTAAGCCCGCCAATTAAATTACATTTCAAATATGGTCAATTCTAAGGCAATCCTGTCAAATGACGGATGTTACATATCCTTCTCCTTTAACGGGCGGACTATACGGTTCAAGGGGCCGTATAGCCTTGTCAAGATTGCAAAGGTGAAGGAATGGGACAACGGCTACCTGGTGGTCGATGCCGTATATAGCCAGAACAAGGACAAACTCGTTGAGGACTATATCGACCTGGTCCCCATCCTTGAAGACCTTTACATCGACCCGAAAATTTTCTTGCAACCGATAACATCTGTCGAGGTGGACAATGTCCGAGCAACAGCTTAATGAAATCGCCGACAAGGCCGACATGATTATCGCCAACTACAGTTTCACCGTTACGGACAACGGCGATGTCATTAAGGGTTTTTAGCCCCAGGCATGAACATATCAAAATCCCGCTGGATCAGTTCGCCTGTGGAATTATAGATGTTTTCGCCGAGATAAAAGTCACAAATTACATCTTTCATAAGAAAAAACTCTTTGAGGCTGTGCTTGCCCCGTTGTGGTACAGCCACATATTTTTCCTTAAAACATCTTTTCCACATATCTATTATGTCCGGCCCCCTTACGCATTTTTCTCCATATCGTCTTTTACATTCGA
>CAMHJX010000044.1 GCA_946185535.1 uncultured Bacteroidales bacterium | reverse complement strand
GAGTACAATGAGAAATTCGGTCATGCTGATTGGCCGCCCAGGTGCAGAACCTGAAGTGAAAAACTTTAGCAACAACAACAAAGTGGCGCGTTTCCGCCTTGCCGTCGACGAGCGCCGTATGAACGCCAACCGCGAATGGGTGAACGACACGCAATGGTTTACCCTCGTGGCTTGGGGAAAAACCGCCGACCGCGTCGAACGCTATGTAAAAAAAGGCATGCAAGTTGCCATTGACGGTAGCCTGCGCAACAACGAATGGACCGACGACAAAGGCCAACGTCATTCCAACATCGAAGTCTGGGTCAACGACTTGTTCTTGATTGATAAGGTCAAGGATTAAGATTGTCATCCTAACACCGATAGTGTGAATTGTCCGCAGAATTATGGGTAACCGAACATTGCTTCGCATGGCCCATAGTTCTGCGGCATTTTTGTATGAATCAACAGGTTTTTTGTGCAGGCCTTTGATGTGTCGTAAATTTCCTTATATTTGCAGCCGTATAAATTGTAATTACTATGTTTCACATAAATACATCATCTCGATATCGTTCTCTTTTTGTCGGGTTTCTAGCACTGATTTTTCTTGCAGGACAACCTCAAGCCAAGGGACAGGACACTTCTCCCGGAATAGATTTCTTTTCGGGTATTAATTTCAGTTTTGCTGATATGAATTTTTACAGGCAGTATGATGTATTACTCCATCTTACTCCTGGGTTCAAGTGGAACATGGGAAACCATTGGCAACTGACTGGACAGGCTATGATTCCTATCATAAACACTTTTGGTGAGGAATACAAATATGTTCAGATAGGAGCATTTAATATTAGTAAAGAAATGCGTATTAGCAAATCGTATCTCAAAGCTACGGTGGGTGTTTTCGACATGTACCGTTATGGTGCTGATTTAAAAGCTTTTGTGCCGTTGTCTGATAGGCTTGCCTTCGAAGGCCAAGCAGGGTACGTTGGTGTGTTGTATTTTGACTCTTCTGCCCATTTATATAAACCAGACCGGTTTGTGTGGACTGTAGGAGGCGACATCTATCTGCCGCGATGGAACACACAGTTTCGTGGCACCGTTGGAAGATACTTGTATCAGGATTTTGGCTGTGAGGCTGAAGCCATGCGCCACTTCAACCATACCACAGTTTCGGTCTATGGCCGCTGGAGTGGCGAATATGGTTTGGATGGTGGGTTCCGGATTGTCATCATGCTTCCACCTTATCATCGCAAGCACCGGGCTGTGAATTTCCGTCCTGCATCTAACTATAGGATGTCATATACTGTAATGTATAAATCCTATGCTAATTGTATGTATCATACCGACCCAGAACAAAACGAACGTGACGGCTGGTTCAGTCGTGATTTGCTTCATTGGGGCAGCCACACCATGGAACCTGATTTCATTATCACAAACAAAACTGAACAACAATGAAACACCTTATTATTAATGTATTAATTGCTATCATTGCTTTGTGGTTCCTTCCCCTTGCGGGCCAGGCCCAACAATATAATGGCACTTCGGGAATGGTTCACATTCCCACGGGCGAGATGCACCATGAGGGTGATGCTCTCATCGGAGCCCATTTCCTCAACAAGGCCATGACACCCGACACGGGTTTCCTATATTTGGGAGAAAAATACAACACTTTCGACTATTATATTGCTTTGACTCCTTTCAGTTGGATAGAGATGAGCTATGTGTGTACGGAAAGGATACATGCCAAGGATGAACAAACTGGGCATATCAAATGGAGCAAAGATCGCTATGCCTCGGTGAAAATACAGCCTCTAAAGGAGGGTAAATACTATCCTGCCGTGGCCATAGGCTGCAACGATGTTTTGACTTCGGCTTTCTTCAAAGACAAGCCAGACGTGCAACTCTATTTCACGAATGTATATGTTGCGGCAACTAAGACATTCACTTTTTCGGGCAATGAGTTAGGATTGACTGTCGCTTACCGTCATTTCTTCCGTGGCTACAATGCCAAATGGAATGGAGTAGTTGGTGGCATCACTTTCAGACCGTCGTTTTTCCCGCAATGGAGGCTGATGGTAGAATACACAGGTAACGAATTCTTGTTGGGTACCGATGTCTTATTGTGGCAGCACTTACGTCTGCAAGCCAGTCTGAAGGATTTCAAATATGTCAATGCTGGACTTTGCCTACAGTTCAATCTCCTCGGAAAGAAATACCGGTATTAATGGCTTGCTTGAAAATAATGAAAAAAAAATAAAAAAAAAGTAACTAGTTTGAAAAATATACTTATCTTTGCTGCGTGAATAATGGTGGAAAATTGCCGAAAAAAGGCAAAAATAACTCACTTTCAACAAGATATTATTAAACAACTGAGTATTAATCAATAAAAAACATAAAACTATGATGAAGAAAAAAGTATTAATGCCCTTAATAGTGGCTGGTATGATGGTGGCTTCTGTCGTGAGCCTTGATTCATGCAAAAAAGAGCAGAATCAAACTCCGAAGGCTGTTTTTACTGACACGGAGTCTCCTGTGATAGAAAATGAAATAAGTGGTGAGCGTGCTACGTATGAGTGTCCTTATTGCGGTGTGGAGCTTACTCACGGTCAAGAGCATTGGCATTATTTCGGGACACCTTCTAGCATGAAGCCGCCTTATGGTGATGATGAACATGGCTTTGATGTAGAAGAAATGATGACCGAAGACCGTCCCGGAGGTTATCCTCATTTTTGGGGTGTTACTGATTGTGTGAATGGCTTGTCTGCTGAAACTTGTCCTTATTCTGGTGTTTTATACAATGATCCAGCCTCAATTCAAGAAGTGATAGATGCTTATTCACATGAATTTGGGATAACACTAAGCTATGATGAAGCCAATGAATTATTAGCACCACGCTTCCATGCACACCATATTGTCTATAGAGTAATTATTAATGGCGGTATGGCAAATACGTGGCATGTCGGTGGTGGAGTTCCAGGTTGGCCAAATCCACACCCGGAAAAACCGTAAATAAGGTTGATTAATGAAAAAAAGAATGACCGCGAAAGCGGTCATTCTTTTTTATCCTGAAACCATAAACACACGGGAGTCTTTCCACTTGGAATGCCGCAGCATCTCGTTGGTGAAGTGTGTGCGGCTGCCCACCTGTTCAAGCAGTTCCTTCGCCTTGTCGAATTGGCGCAACTCACGATAAATCTCTGGCACTTCAAGGTCAATTTGTTCGTCAGGATGTTTCTCAAGTAAAGCCAAAAGGCGTTGTAGATTGTCGGTGAAGTCCTTGTAGTTCTTAAGGAACAGCTTCTCACCACCAAGAATCATTTTACGATTGCAGTGCCACACCCCGAAACTCATGAAACCGTTGAGCAGGTATTTCAGACGCACGTGCTGGTGGTTGCGGTGCAGGTCGTTGTAAGCCCACCAAAGGAACCGTCGCAGGTAAATCTCCTTCTTTGGGTCGTAGTGGCTTTTCTTCAGGAAAGTCTTGTAGTGATTAATCAAGGCCATCTTCCCCTTATTGTCCGAGAAACTAATGCCGAAGAAACGCCAGGTGTTCCAGGAATAGATTTCAGCGTCGGGCTTTTCGTAGGTGATTAATGGCTCGTCGGGATGCTCAATCCAGAAAATGTGCCCACATGATGGACACATAATCATTTTCTGTGGTGTAGTGATTAAATTGTCGTTCAGTACTTTACCATCGGAATACAAGATAGACTGATTGACCATCTCGGCTTTCAGGTTGCGACCTTCGAGCCAGGCTTGGCAATGCGGGCATTGGAAATAGTATGAGTCGTATTTCAGCATTCTTGTATCGAGCTTGTTGAGCTATTGTTTCGGGCGGTAAAAATAGTGTTTTTTTATTTTCTGCCAAAATCTGCGGGAATTTCACCCCAAATTTCGGTTTTCCATTTGATAATTGGCACTTCGATGGCGTTTTCATTCAGCCATTTTTCGGCTCGTGCGATGAGTTCGAAGAGATATTCGTTTTTGGAGTTTGGCTGTAGCTTAGTTTTGCATTTCTTCTGTCTGATCCACAGTTGCGCATTAACTGAATCGCTGTAAATGGGATATTGGACACGTTTCTGCTTCATCCAAGCCAGGGCATGTACAATGGCCAGAAACTCACCGATGTTGTTGGTGCCGTTCTCAAAGACAGGACTCTTGAACAATTGAATAGTCGTGGCAGGTTGTGTTCCGAAATCTACAAACAAACCTTGATACTCCATTTTGCCTGGATTGCCCGAACAAGCGGCATCCACGGCAACGGCAGGACTGACAGGTTGCTCCTTAGCCTTCGAAAGGTCGACAGATGGGGCCACATCTTTGCCCCAATAGTTGTCAGGGCCTTCCTTGAAGGCGGTTTCGGCACTCGTACGGTCAGGGAAGCCTTTGTATTTGGCACCTTTGACGCCCTCTATCTCCTTCTTGCAGTCCTCCCAACGGTTGTAGACACCAGGGTTGCGGCCTGTCCAAACGACATAAAACTTGTTTTTCGACATGGGTGCAAAAATAGAAAATATTTACGATAAATTGTGATTGCAGAAAAAACACTATTTTTGCCCCAAACAAATTATTAATCCGATGAAAAAACTCTACCTTATCACACTATTGAGCTTCATGTTGTGTTTTTCTTGTACAAAGAAGGCCGAAACCGATCCCGAAGTCATTGCCATGCGCGGACTGGTGAGCCGCGTTGTGCCTGAGTATTCTGAAAACATTTTTCTTGAACGGCTTGAAAACGACACTGTTGACCGTTTTGAAATCGAGACAAAGGGCAAGAACCTTGTCATCCGAGGCAACAATGCCAACAGTATGGCTGTCGGCCTCAATCATTACTTGAAATACTACTGCAAGGCGCAGTATTCTTGGTTCAAGGAAGAGCCTTTGCAGATTCCCGCCGCCATGCCGACAGTGCCTGAGAAGGTTAGCCTGAGTGCTCGTGTTCCTGAACGTTTCTTCCTCAACTACTGCACCTTCGGTTACACCTTGCCTTGGTGGAACTGGTCGCAGTGGGAGCACTTCATCGACTGGATGGCGCTCAATGGCATCAACCTGCCTTTGGCCATCACGGGACAGGAGAGCGTGTGGTATGAGGTGTGGAGCGACTTCGGCCTCACCGATGAGGAGATCCGTAGCTACTTCACGGGTCCGGCGCACCTGCCTTGGCACCGCATGCAGAACATCGACCGTTGGGGTGGACCGCTGCCCATGTCATGGCTCGAGAACCAAAAGGAACTACAGAAGAAAATTGTTGCCCGAGAGCGTGAACTGAATATGAAGCCCGTGTTGCCAGGCTTTGCTGGTCACGTTCCGCCTTGCATCACAAGACTTTACCCCGATGCACCTTTGGCCTCTTTGGGCGATTGGGCAGGATTCGACAGCATTTGCTGGTGCAAGTTCCTCGACCCCGAGTGTGAATTGTATTCTGAAATCCAGAAAAAGTTTATCGAGAAGGAGATAGAGTTCTATGGTACCGACCATATCTATGGCATCGACATCTTCAACGAGATGATTCCACCCAGCTGGGAGCCTGAATATCTTGGTCGTGTGAGCCGTCAGGTTTATGAATCCCTTGAGGCCGCTGACCCAGAGGCTAGATGGCTTGAGATGGCATGGCTGTTCTGGAACGAACGCCAATATTGGGAAGTCGACAACCGCATCGAGGCCTACATCACCTCCATGCCCAAAGACAGACATATCATGCTTGACTACTACTGCGAACGGCAACCCGTGTGGGAACGCACCAACGCCTACTATGGGGTGCCTTACATTTGGTGTTATCTCGGCAATTTCGGTGGTAATTCCATGTTGGCGGGTAACCTTGATACGGTGAATGTCAGGATAGAGCGTGCCTTCGAAAAAGGTGGCGACAACTTCATTGGCATCGGCTCAACATTGGAGGGTTTCGACTGCAACCCCTTCATGTATGAATATGTCTTCGAGAAGGCATGGGACAACCCGCTCACCAATGATGTGGATGCTTGGGTGCAGCGTCTTGCCGACCAACGGGCTGGCAAGGAAGACCCGAATATGCGCGCCGCTTGGACCTTGTTGGCCGACAGTGTATATAATAAGGTATCGTCACCAGGCCAGACTGTCCGCATCAACCAAAGGCCGACCATGGGCGACATTGATAAATATCGCCAATATTATGTGGCTCCGACCTATAAATACAACAACATCAACTTGTTGGATGCTTTGGACGACCTTCTGGCTGCCGACTGCAACACGCGCACACGACATTTCGATGTCGTCAACATCACAAGGCAGTTGCTTGGTAATTATTTTAGTGATCTCTATGCTGATTATGTGAAAGCCTACCGCGAAGGCGACTATGAGACATCGCGCCAAATTGAGAAAACCATGACCTCCATCCTTGATGACACCGATGCCATTTTGGCCACGGAGAGTGCCTTCCTTGTGGGTCGTTGGATTCGTGATGCGAGAGCCATTGGAACTACAGAGGAAGACAAGGACTACTTCGAGAGCAACGCCCGCAACATCATCACCACTTGGGGCGAGGAAGATGCTTTGCTCAATGAATACGCCAGTCGCGCTTGGGCGGGTCTTACCGCGACCTACTACGCCTACCGCTGGAAAGAATTCTTCAAGGACGTGAATGCCGCTATCGATGCGAAGAAGCCTTTCGATGAGAAGGCCTACCACGAACGTATTTGCAAATACGAAGGCCAATGGTGGCGTGAGCGCCTTGGCACCTTCAGCGCTGAGCCAGAAGGTGATGGTGTTACTTTGGCGAGAGAGATTGCTAATAAGTATCGTACCGAATTGAAGGCTAGGTATTAGTATGAGATTTCAGTATAGGGAGTGTTATTTGACATCGCAGCAGTTTTTGCAAAATTACTGCGATACATTTTCCCTGAATGAGCCATATAAACATGCTCTGCTTGAGAAATCATACAAAAGTCTATGAACATCTTTTCTATTACCTTTTTGTCCTGTGAAAAACCAATATGACCTATCTCTCCAGGTATGGTATAAACATAATTCAGTTTGGAAACAGTGTCGATAAAAGTTTGACTATCTGAAGTAACTAAAACAGTCTTCTGTTCTTTTTCGTACAAGGACATCACTAAAGATAGACTTTTTTCCAATAAATCATTCTTATCTTCTTCTGATAAAATATCTCCATAACAATCTTTGAAATCGCCCATCAATTGCATAAATCTAAAAGACACAGACACATAACTTCCCCCAATTTGTAGTTTAAGCCCATCAATCATTTTTTCTAACTGCATAGATGGTTTGAATAATTCTGTATATAAATCTCCAAATACATAGTTTTTATTGTATTTATCGTTCACTTCTTTGATATAATCTGCATTTGTATAGAGATGATGCTGGCGTTTATTATTTGTTTTGAATAAACGCATACTACGTATATTTGGAATGTTTTGAACAAAAAACACCGGATTTGCATATAGTAGATTATTTGATTTTTCACCAAATTTTATTTGCCAATCATAACTGTTTGGTACCAAATAATCTGATAATTCAAAAGGGTCGACATGCTCTATTCGGAAGGGGATATTAACTGCTTTAGCATATGCATAGCATGATATAATACCTCTTAGTCTGTCAGCAAAGCCATAAGCAAAAGTTCTACTGTCTAAGCAAAATATTGCAATTGGTGGAACTTTTTCCTTGACTAACTTTATTTTATAGTTCTTTTTTATAAATTGAATCTCTGATCGCGTTAATGAATACTCGTAATTGAATTTGGCCGAAAACAAATGCTTTCTTATGGATGCAAACATGCTCATCTTTCACAAGATAAATTCGTAGATTATTATTGTTGCAAATATACTACTTTTTTGAAAAACATGGGAATTTGTGAGAAAAATGCTATTTTTGCATCGTAATCTCTATGAAATGAATATTACCGAACAAGATAAGAACTTTATGCGCGAGGCCATCCGCCTTGCCAACGAAAGCGTGAAAAACGGTGGCGGTCCCTTCGGGGCCGTCATCGTGAAAGATGGTGAAATCGTCGCTGGCAGCTCGAATAGCGTCACCCGCGATAATGACCCCACCGCCCATGCCGAGGTGAACACCATCCGTCAGGCCTGCCGCAAGCTAGGCACCTTCGACCTCTCGGACTGCGTTATCTACACCTCATGCGAGCCTTGCCCCATGTGCCTCGGCGCCATCTATTGGGCGCATATCAAGCGCATCTATTACGGCAACACGAAAAAGGATGCCGCCGCCATTGACTTCGCCGACGACTTCATCTACAAAGAGTTGGAGCAGCACATAACCGAGCGTTCTGTACCGTTCATTCCTTTGCTGCGCGATGAGGCCATCAAGACCTTTGAGGCTTGGGAAGCAAAACAGGATAAAGTGGAATACTAATCTTCTGCATAAAGATAATAGCCTATCTTTGCAGCCGTAAATTGTAAGATTCAACGAAGTTAAAACCAAGCTGCACCACGCTGAGATGAAGACAAAGTAGTGTCGCTTTGGAAGTGGTTGTTGGGAGAATAGAAAAACAATCCCGCAAGAAAGATTTTCCTGCGGGGATAATCGTTTTAGGGATTGCGAATCTTTTACTTAGCCTTTACATACTATGGTTTTGGATAATTCGCTGTAATATTCACACTGAAAGGATTACTAAATGAATACTCTATATAATCGGTTGTTAAGGCCATACATTCAGCATTGTTACCGGTGATATCGGCTCGTTCATACGCTGCACCGTATTCAGGCTGTATAACCTGCATTTGCATCTTATTATCGCCTTCTTCACCCGGTAAAAGATACATTGTATTAGGTGTTGGCCAATGTTTTGTATCCTTATTACCATAATCGTATTCTAATTTTACTCCATCCAGACCATCAGTCTCAAGCGTACTTCTTGTCCACATTACTCTGTAAGGTGTTTCTCTCGGAATAGATTCATCAGAACCGGTGTAGTGGTAAACTCCGTTGGCATACATCGTATCTTGTTTCGTTTGAGGTTCGAAATTATCGACCATATAGTCTCCTTCGTTGAAAGGATAAGACATTTGGAGAGTTTTTGTCCTGCCGACGGTATCAAGCCCAAATGTACCAACAAGATCTCTGAATGCAAAATCAACAAGATCCTTGCCTAATGTCGGATTGTCCGGAGTCGGGTTGTCTGTTGAACCCGGGTTATCAGGGTTATTAATAGGGTCTTTTTTGCAACTCGGCAATGCAAGGAAAATAATGCCGCTCAACAATAAAAACAAACATGTTTGAATCTTATTTCTCATCTTATTTTCCC
Source organism: uncultured Bacteroidales bacterium (assembly GCA_946185535.1). GTDB lineage: Bacteria > Bacteroidota > Bacteroidia > Bacteroidales > F082 > Limimorpha. Next base: position 13,631 of record CAMHJX010000044.1, on the reverse strand, counting down.
TAAATTTGTGATGGGAGCAACTTTTAGTTTTCCTTCCCAGCACCACAAAGGACTATGATTTACAAAAGAAGCGTGGCGCTGATATACCAATCTATGAATGAAGGTCGTAGGAAAAACCCGAAGTAAAAGAAAGGATAAAAGCCCACGCTAAACAGCGTGAACCATTATACCATCCTTGTTACTTCAATGAAAATTTCCTACGTTTTCATTCACAAGTCAAGCATAACGCTTCTTAGTTCCATAAATAACGGCGGCAAAACTCCGCCAAAGAACCAATGCAAAAATACGACATTTTTGGAATATCAAAGGAACAAACGAAAAAAAATGTATCTTTGCAGCCGCAAAACCAAGCCGCACCACGCTGAGATGAAGACAATGCGTTGACATCAAGGCCGCTGCGGGAATCATAATCATCTGATCCGGAGGACATTCAAATGGAAAGGAGAATAGGCTCAGTCCTTATTTATGTGGGAAACCGTGAAGCCGCACCACAAGTCAACGCGGTGCTATCCCGTCACGCAGGCATCATCATCTGCCGCCAAGGCTTTCCCCGTGGTAATTACAGCATCATTTCCGTCATTTTCGAAGGCACTACCGATGAGATAGGTTCCCTCACGGGCCAGTTGGGTCGCATCGAAGGCATCGAGGTGAAGTCGGCGTTGCTGAAAGGACACGAGACTGCGTGACTACGGGACAAATAGAATGTCTCGAAGTCACGCGTCTCGAAGTCTCGAAGTCAAAAACTGAACAACTGAACAACTTAAAACTAAAAACTGATATGCAATTCCATCCCGAAAAATGTCGTATCCCCGACGAGCCCAATCGCCCGTTTATCTCCTCGGAAGAGATTTGGGACTACATCAACAACACCAAGAGCACCCCTGAGCGTGTGCACGAAATCATCCAGAAGTCGTTGGACAAGAACCGCCTGACGATGGAAGAGACCGCTGTCCTCGTCAATACCACCGACCCAGAGCTGGTGGAAGAGATCAAGGAAGGCGCCCGAGAACTGAAACGTCGCATCTACGGCAACCGTATCGTGTTGTTCGCCCCCTTGTATGTGGGCAACTATTGCGTCAACAACTGCGTTTATTGCGGCTTCCGTTCTTCGAACAAGGAACAAATCCGCACCACTTTGACCGATGAAGAGCTCATCCGCAACGTGGAGGCTCTCGAAGACGATGGACAGAAGCGCCTCATCCTCGTCTATGGCGAGTCGCCGAAATACTCGCCCGAGTACATCGCCCACACCGTGAAGGTGACCTACGCCACCAAGAAGGGTAAAGGCAGTATACGCCGTGTGAACATCAACGCTGCTCCTTTGGATGTGGAAGGCTTCCGCATCGTGAAAGAGGCTGGCATCGGCACCTACCAGATTTTCCAGGAGACCTATTGCCCCGAAATTTACAACGAATACCACCCCATTAATACCAAGAAGGGCGACTACAACTACCGCCTTACCGCCATGGACCGCGCCCAGCAAGCTGGCATCGACGACAACGGTCTCGGTATCCTCTTCGGTTTGTACGACTGGCGTTATGAGGTGCTGGCCATGATTCGCCACACCAACCACTTGGAGGCTTGCTTCAACGTGGGTCCGCACACCATCTCGTTCCCGCGCATCAAAGACGCTTCGGGCTTGAACATCGACAAGAAGTATTTCGTGGATGACGACACCTTCGAGAAGATTATCGCCATCTTCCGTCTGGCCGTGCCTTACACGGGCATGATCCTGACCGCCCGTGAGGACGCCGCTTTCCGCGCCAAGGCCATCGAATACGGCATCTCGCAAATCGACGGCGGCACCAACCTGCAGATTGGCGACTACAAATACCACCACGAGGAAGAGGAGAAGAACAGCGACAAGCAGGAGGACCAGAACCTGCACCGCGAGCAGTTCAAGATCGGTGACGACCGCTCGTTGGGCGACATCATCGACAAGCTCCTCGACCATGACTTCATCCCGAGTTTCTGTACGGCCTGCTACCGTTTGGGTCGCACGGGTGAGCACTTCATGGAGTTCAGCGTGCCTGGCTTCATCAAACGCTATTGCACGCCCAATGCCATCCTCACCTTGAGCGAGTACCTTGTGGACTATGCCACGCCCGAAGTCGCTGCAAAGGGCTGGAAGTGCATCGAGAACAACTTCAAGAACGTCGATCCGAAGTTCTTGGACGAGCTGAAGAGCCGCATCGAGCGCATCAAGAAGGGAGAGAGAGACCTTTATTTCTAAAAAGCAAGGTCCCTGAGCCCGTCGAAGGGCCGGTTTATTACGAGTCGGGCCTTTAACTTCGTTGAATCTGCGATTTCGACAGGCTCAAGGACCCTTAAGTTCAACCAATTAAGATTATTAGATAGTGAAAAAGCCCTCCGTTTAATGGCGGAGGGCTTTTTTGGGATGCCTTACGGCAGAAATCTTAGAAAATCTATTTCAAAATTTTTAAAAAATGTAACTTGGTTCAAGAGATTTTTATTTGGATTTTTGAACAATTATCTGCGATGAATGCAAAGCATTTCTTTGCGAAGCAAATCCCATATCAAAGATTATCCTTAAAATACTGCGTAATCTTAGTAATCAGATGAGCTCTGTCGGGGCCAGCAACATTGTGGTCGTGGCCGGGATAGACGAAATAGTCTAACTGCTTGCCGTTGTGGATGCAGTTCTCGACGAAGACGAGGCTGTGCTGCCATACCACCACTGGGTCGGTGGTGCAGTGGATCATCAAAAGTTTTCCTTCCAGCTTGTCGGTCTTGTTTTCGAGGCTGGTCAGTTCGTAGCCTTCGGGGTTCTCTTGTGGCGTGTCCATGTAACGCTCGCCATACATAATTTCGTAGTACTTCCAGTCCAGCACGGGACCGCCCGCCACACTGACCTTGAACACTTCGGGGTGGTTGATCTTCAGCGAGGTCGACATAAAGCCGCCATAGCTCCAGCCGTCGCTGCCGATGCGGTTGGCGTCGACATAGGGCAGGGTCTTCAGCCAATTAATGCCCACCAACTGGTCGCGCATTTCGAGTTGACCGCACTGGCGGTGGATGCACTGCTCAAAGGCCTCGCCACGGTCGGCGGAGCCACGGTTGTCGAGGGTGAAGACGAGGAAGCCTTCTTGGGCGAGGTAGTTGAGGTAGATGCCTGCACCAGCCGTCCATTCATCGGTGATGAGTTGGGCATGAGGGCCGCCGTAAACATAAACGATGACGGGGTATTTCTTCGAAGCATCGAAGTTATAAGGCTTGATGAGGCGAGTGTAAAGGGTCTGGCCGTCTTCGGCTTTCAAGGTGCCAAGTTCGGTCACGCCGATGTTATAGTCTTTCAGCGGGTTCTCAGCTTGGTGCAGACGTTTCACAAACTTGCCTTTGGCATCCATAATGTCCACATTATATGGCACATCGGTGCTGGTGTAGAAGTCGAGGAAATACTTGCCATTGCCCGAAGGCACGATGTTGTGGGTGCCGTGTTCCTTAGTGAGTTTTGTCACCTTGCCACTCTTGATGTCCATCATGTAGCAATGGCGTTCGAGCGGGCTGACCTCAGTGGAGCGGTAGTAGATCTTGCTGCCGTCCTTTGAGAAGCCGTTGAAGTCGGTGATGACGAAGTCGCCGTGGGTAAGTTGCTTTACAGTCTTCTTGCTGATGGTGTAAAGATAGAGGTGATAGTAGCCGTCGCGCTGAGCTTTCCAGATGAACTGGTCGGAGTTGTTGGGCAGAAAGTAGGCGGGACCTTGGGGCTCCACATACTGCTCGTCGCGGTCTTCAAAGATGGTTTGGATGAAGTCGCCTGAAATGGCACTGTATTCGTTGAACTTCAAGTAGTTCTGCTCGCGGTTGAGCACGCCGATATAGATGCGCTTATTGTCTGGGTTCCAAGTGATGGCGGTGAGGTATTGCTCAGCCGGTTCGCCAGTCTTGACGACGACCTCTTTACCCGTGGCGATGTTGTAGATGTGCAGCGTCACTTCGTGGCTCGTCATGCCAGCCATAGGGTATTTGATGGGCTTGGTCGTGGCGATGCGCTCAGTGATGTCGACCAAGGGATAGTCGGTCACCATGCGTTCGTCCATGCTGTAGTAGGCAAGGAGCTTACCGTCGGGCGACCAGAAGATACCGCCATTGATGGCAAACTCGTTGCGGTGCACGCTTTGACCGGCAATCACACCTTCGGGGTTATTGGTGATTTGGATTTGCTTGTCGCCTTTAGCCACATAAAGGTTGTTGTCGATAGTGTAGGCTACATTCAGCATGGACTCACAGATATTCTGGTTTGCAACACCTGAGGGAATCGATGTGATGGCCTCAATGCTTTTTTGCTTGATGTCCATCTTGTTGAGCGTGATACCGTTGTCGCCCAAGGCATAGAAATAGGCTTGGTAGTCGTTGATCCAGGTCAGCTGGGGGATGCGCGTCAAGTCATTGATGCCTTCACCCTTGGTAAAGCCGTTCAGCTCGTCGACGGTGAGGAACGTGGCTTCTTTCTTGCTGCCGGGCATCATGGTGACAATCTCTTTGTCCTTCACTTGCATCAGGATTTCTGAGCTGCCAATCCATTTAAGTTGGTTGGGACGTTGGGCATAGATGCTGCGGTTGTTGTAGGAAGCGTCAGCAGGGGTGAACATCTTCTTTTCTTGGGCTTGGACTGGCTTGGCGAAAGTTACAAGGACAGCCAGCGATAAGAGGGTCAGAATTTTCTTCATTTTTGTTCAAATTTAAGATTTGGTGCAAAAATAGGGATTATTTCAATACCTTTGCCCCACAAATCGAAGATTCAACGTAGTTAAATTTGGAACACAATGAAAAAGCGCAAAGTCCCACATACATTCGTTATCGTTTTCTTTATCATCGTCATCGCGGCGGTGCTCACGTGGATTATCCCGCCGGGGAAGTATGTCACGGAGCAGGCCGGGGATGAAATGGTGATGACGTTTTATTATGCTGACCAACTGCCGGAGGCTCAAGCCACCGAATTTCATGCTGAGCCTCAGACATGGCAGATATTCTCAGCGTTCTATAAAGGCTTCGTCAAGCAGGGTAACATCATCGTGTTCATATTAATTATCGGTGGTGCATTTTGGATCATGAACAAAAGCAAGGCCATCGATATGGGCATTCATTCTTTTTTGAAGTTCACCAAACGTTTGGAACACAGTCCATTAATGCAAAAAATCGGGGTGAACAACATTGTCATCATCTTGATTATGCTGTTGTTCAGCCTCTTCGGAAGTGTGTTCGGTATGAGTGAGGAAACCATAGCTTTTGCATTGATTATCATACCATTGGCGGTCTCAATGGGTTACGACAGCATCGTGGGGCTTTGTATGGTGTATGTGGCTGCGCATATTGGCTTCTCGGGTGCCATGCTCAATCCCTTTACTATTGGTATCGCGCAGGGCATCGCGGGCATTCCGCTTTTTACGGGCATCGGCTATCGCGCCGTTTGCTGGGCCATCCTAACCGTAGTGGGCATCGTATTCGTGCTGTGGTATGCCAACAAGGTGAAGAAAAACCCGCAGTCGTCCATCATGTACGAAGACGATGCCTATTGGCGCAAGTCGGCGGAGGTGAAGGAAGAGGAATTGGAGCGCTACACGCCTCGCAAGGCCTGGTGGGTCTTTGCCTTCCTGACGGCAGTATTAATCGTATTCTCGGTGCTTTATCCGATGACTACCTTGAAAATCGGCAATAGCGAAACTACATTGCCCTTGCTCCCCATTGGAACGGCAGTATTTGTCCTGTTGAGCATCGTCACGCTTCGCAAAACGGTGCATTATTTTGTCCTTACCTTGCTTTTCGCAACGGTTTATTTCTTGGTGGTCGGCGTACTGGGCTACGAGTGGTATATCATGGAGATTGCCTCATTGTTCTTGGTGCTTGGCATCGCCAGTGGCTTGTCCGTCGACAAAAGCGCGAGCGACATTGCGAAGCTGTTCCTAGAAGGCATGGGCGACATCCTTTCTGCGGCAGTCATCGTGGGCTTGGCGGGCGGCATTGTCATTATCCTTCAGGACGGCGGTATCATCGACACCATCCTTTATGGCCTCTCCAAGTCGATGAGCAACATGGGCAAGATCGCCTCGGCGGAAATCATGTATGGCATCCAGACCTTGATTAATATTGTCATTCCGAGCGGTTCGGCCAAGGCCGCCATCACCATGCCCATCATGGCACCGTTCAGCGACCTCATCGGCATCTCGCGCCAAGCCACAGTGGTGGCCTTCCAGTTTGGTGATGGTTTCACCAACATGATTACTCCAACCAGTGGCGTCTTGATGGCCGCCCTCGGCGTGGCTCGCATCCCGTGGGAGAAATGGGTGCGTTTCATCTGGAAGTTCATCCTCGTGCTGATCGTTTTGGGTGCCTTGCTGCTAATACCCACCGTGACTATGAAGCTGGCGGGGTTTTGAAATTAATCCAATGTCTCTTGCGGTTTGGGAAAAAAGCCTCCACTTACTAGGCATAAACAATGTATAAAAACGCTGGCCTGCGCACTATAAAACAATCTTTTTTGTAATTTTGCAGTGTCGTTATCATCTGGTTCTGTTCAATGGACTTCGGCGGAATCGGATGAAACGTCGCGAAAATGTCAAAAAGTAGTCCCGTTTATTTATATGAATTTATATGAAACAGTATCGTAAATTATTAGCGCTTATGCTCTTACTAATAGTAAGTGGCGGCGTATTTGCACAAGATCTTTTCGACAAGGCAAAGTTGGATAATTACTTTGATATACTTGAAGAAAACAACAAGTTTATGGGAAGTGTTGCCGTCACGAAGAACGGGGAGATTATCTACACAAAAACAGTCGGCTTCGCTGAGGTCGAAAACAATGTAAAAGCAACTGAAAAATCCAAATATAGAATTGGTTCCGCCTCGAAATCGTTTACAGCGGTTCTGGTTTTAAAGGCGGTTGAAGAAAAGAAAATAGACCTTGACCAAACGATTGACAAATGGTTTCCGACAATCGCAAATTCACAGAAAATAACTGTAAGGCATTTGCTAAGCCATAGGAGCGGAATACACGATTTTACACACAACGATGACTATCTGTCCTGGTGCACGCAGCCTAAGACAGAAAAAGAAATGCTTGGGATTATTGAAAACGGCGGCAGCGACTTCGAACCCGACAGCACGGCAGACTACAGCAATTCGAACTATGTGCTGTTGACATACATGCTTGAAAAGATTTTCTCGAAACCCTATTCCGACCTGTTGCAGGAATACATTGTCGAGCCAATTGGTTTGGCTGACACATACGTTTTTGGCAAAACCAATCCTAACGACAACGAATGCCGATCATATCGCTTCTTGGGTTCTTGGGTGGTTGAAAACGAAACGGACTGCACTGTTCCGATGGGGGCAGGTGCAATAGTGTCAACGCCGACCGACTTGACAAAATTCGCAGACGTTTTGTTTGGTGGACGGCTTCTGACGAATGAAAGTCTCGAAATGATGAAAACCATCAAGGACGAATACGGTCTTGGACTGTTCGAGATTCCTTTTGGCGATAACATTGGTTTAGGGCACACGGGTGCAATAGATGGTTTTGTTTCTGTTTATTCGCATTATGCAGATGGAAATGTTTCGTATGCCTTGACTTCTAACGGGCTTAATTTTAAACTCGGAGATATTAAAAAGGCGGTTTTAGGCGCAGTTTACGGCAAACCTTATGAGTTGCCGGAATTTTATAATGTCGCTTCGGAGGACTTGGACGTTTATTTAGGCGAGTATGTTTCCGCGGAACTCGGTTTGGATATTATTGTAACAAAAGAAGGAAACACATTGATTGCGCAGATTGGCGATGATGTTTTTGCGTTTGAAGCAGTTGACAAGGACAAATTTAAGTATGACCCGATAGAGGCAACATTTGAATTTGATCCGGAAAAGAACACAATGACTTTATTTCAATATGGAGTAGAATTAGTTTTTCAAAAGAAAAAATAGTTTTCCTGTGAGTCGGACCTGTTTGGCTGGTTTGGCCGACATGGGGGAGGACTCCAACCGAGACGATCATTCGCCGTTTCGGTTTTTTTGTGTATTTTGCCATGATCGATTCCGAGATAAAGGTTGTCTATTGCCATGAAGCGTCTTCTTTTCATTATCCCCTTATTCATGTTTTGCGGTTGCCAAAAGCAGTTCCCCCAGCCGCAGTGGAACCTCACCCACACTGCTCCCGCCCAAATCTGGGAGGAGTGCTTCCCCCTGGGCAACGGCCACCTCGGCATGATGCCCGACGGCGGGGTGAAGAAGGAGACCATTGTGTTGAACGACATTACTTTATGGTCAGGAGCACCGAATGACGACAGCAACCCCAAGGCCTTGCAATCCCTGCCAGAGATCCAAAGACTGTTGAAAGAAGGCAAGAACGACGAAGCCCAGAACCTGATGTACGAGACCTTCGTCTACGGAGGACAAGGCTCTGGCCACGGTCAAGGCGCAAAGGTACCTTTTGGCTGTTACCAGACCTTGGGAAAAATGACAATAGATTATCATTATCCCTATGCCGATTCCGTAACCAATTATAGGCGAACGCTTTGCCTCAATAATGCCATCCACAAGGTTTCTTTTGATAAAGGTAGTCAACACTACGAGCGCGAGGCTTTCATTTCCCGCAAGGATGATGTTGCTGTGATAAAAGTTAAGGTCCTTGAGCCCGTCGAATCTAAGGTCCCTGAGCCTGTCGAAGGGCCGACATTAAAAGTAAATCTCTCTCGTCCCGAAAAAGCCGAGGTTTTCACCTATGCTGACAGTGTCATTATGCAAGGCCAGCTGGATAGCAACGTAGAAGGTGTGGAAGGAATGAGATATTATGCTATGGCACAAATAGTTATATCTAACAACGAATCGGTCATCTACTTTTGTGCCGCCACCGATTTTCTATGCGACAACCCCGAAGCGTACGTCAACGAACACCTGCAAAATGCCATGGCAAAAGGCTTTGAGGCCGTGAAAAACGACCACCTGAAAGCCCACCATGAACTATTTGACCGCGTGGAGTTGGTAATTGGCGACCCAAAAGAAAAACAAGACCTGACTTTGGAAGACCATTGGAAAGACTTCCTTGTCAACGACGACCCATGGCTGCCTACCTGTTATTTTCATTACGGGCGTTATCTGCTCATCAGCTCCACACGCGAGGACTTGTTGCCATCCAATCTGCAAGGGCTTTGGGCCAACACCATCCAGACTCCATGGAACGGCGACTACCACCTGAATATCAACGTGGAGATGAACCACTGGCCTTGCGAGGTCTGCAACCTCTCGGAGCTGCATCTGCCATTAATTCACTTTGCTGAGGGATTAATGCCTTCAGGAAGTAAGACGGCTCGCGATTTCTACGGTGCACGAGGCTGGACCGCCCATGTGGTCTGCAACCCATGGGGCTTCACGGCACCTGGCGAGCACCCTTCATGGGGCGCCACCAACACCGGCGGAGCTTGGCTAGCCCTCCATGCCTGGCAGCATTTTGAATTCACGCAGGATACAACTTTTTTGCGAGAAGCCTATCCATTAATGAAAGAAGCGGCGCAGTTTTTCCTCGATGCGATGATAGAGGAACCCGAACATGGATGGCTGGTCACCGCCCCGACTACATCACCCGAAAACGCTTTCTGGCTCAACGATAGCACTGCTGTCAGTGTGTGCATGGGCAGCACAATGGATGTGCAGATTGTCAGTGAGTTGTATGATGCTGTTTGTCAGTCAGCAGACATTTTGGGTATCGATGAGGCTTTTTCCGACAGCCTTCGCGATGCAAAATCCCATTTTCCACCTATGCAGGTCAGTGGGCAGGGGTATTTGCAGGAATGGCTGAAAGACTACAAGGAAGTGGAGCCTCAGCACCGTCATGTGTCGCATCTCTTTGGCTTGTATCCCGGCACGATGCTGACTCAAACGAAAACGCCAGAACTAATGAATGCCTGTCGCGAGACCTTACGTCGTCGTGGCGATGAAGGCACAGGCTGGTCGAGGGCGTGGAAGATCTGCTTCTGGGCACGACTTCACGACGGTGACCATGCCTATCGGCTTTTAAGGAACTTACTCGAACCGGCAGTCCATCTTGATGGAAGCCATTCAGCAGGCACCTATCCCAACCTCTTCTGCGCCCATCCGCCTTTCCAGATTGATGGTAACTTCGGCGGCACGGCTGGCATCGCCGAGATGCTGCTACAGAGTCATGACGGCGAAATAGAATTGCTACCCGCCATGCCATCGGTATGGAAAGACGGTCATTTCAAAGGGCTATGCGCCCGTGGTGGCAAGTTGGTGGAATGCGATTGGAGAGATGGTAAAGTCAGGCATAATAAAGTGACTTCGCGGTGAGGCTTTTGGAAGATTTTTGAGATTATAAGTTATTACTCACGCGTCACCCAGTTTTCAACTTTTACTCCAGGCATTGGCTCAAAATCCTTTAAATTGTCGGTCACAACTGTCAATCCATAATGACGGGCTGTTGCGCCAATAAGCAGGTCAAATTGCCCAATGGGATTTCCCTTGTGTTTCGTGGCAAATCGGATTTCTCCATAATCATCGAAAACTTCGGAGATAGGGAATATTTCAACATTGCGCCTGAGCCACTCGGCTTCACGATAATGCTTTTCGAAGTTTTTGCTGTTATAAGCACCATAAATCAGTTCGGCCACCGTGACTTCAGAGGCACAAAGCTGTTGTCGGGGCAAAGCATCCACACGGTCAGCCACACCACTGCGGTTCTTGAAATATTCAATCCATGAGACCGTATCAAGTAAATACTTTTCCATAGCTGTCAGTCATCTAGATTGATTTCACGCGGAATGTCTGATGCTCTTGCTTCAAGGATAGCGGCTTCCATTAAGGCGGCATCTTCGGGATCATCGGACCAACAACCGCGCAAACTGCGGAACTGCTGCTCAGCTTCGGCTTCGGCCATGCTTTCCTGCTGGGCTTCAAAGTCGGCAAATGCTGTTGGATACATATACATCAACCGTATCAGCCTTGCAGCCTCAAGCATTCTTCTCATAGCTTCTTCGTTGCCTCGAATCTTACCAATCTCACGTTCGAGTGCCATGTCTATCTGTACTGCTGTCATAACCAAACTATTTTTGTTTCTTGCCGCAAAAATACCATTATTCTCCAAATGGAAACGGTATTTTCGGCAGATTTGTGAAAGATTTGCTTCTTTTCCCTCCACCCAAAAGAAATTTTGTCTATTTTTGCCCCTGCCATTCCGGGAGAAATCGGAACGGCCAGAGAAAGCGCATTCTTCGCTTTGTTCCTTGACGGTGAACCTAGACAATTCGCTTAAAGAACAAGGAATATGGGGATAGTGATTGCTTTCACTGTTATGTTTGTGTATTCATAATACCTAACATAAACAGTGGAGCTCACCCCTATCCATTGTTTTGTTCTTTAGGGAGTCTAGGCCCAACCGTCAAAATAAGGATAAGATGGGAGGCTCCGCTCTGTAGACCTTTGTAATGTTGCCCATTTGAGCCAATGGGCAAAAATGGTTTCAAATCATGCGAAACAACAAGACAAGTAAGATGCTTAGAATTTTAGCAATTACGGTGGCATTGTCCATGCCGATGGTAGCAACAGCCCAAGGCGGATTGTTCCAAAGGGGCGAAGAATCAGGTCAGAATGCTGGATTTCTTCGTAATGGTGGAGAGTCAATTTCCTTAACCAACCAGGCTTTCGGTAATCCGACTGATGGTGTAAATGTCACTAACCAAACCTTTGGTGCACCACTTGGAAGCGGATTATTTATCTTGCTTTTGGCAGGGGCTGGTTATGCAGCAATGAAATCAAACAAAAGAAACAACAAAAACAAAAAGGAAAATATAAAATGAAGAAGATCAGCATTATTCTAGCAGCTCTTGCATTAGCCATGACTATGTCGCAATGCAAAAAGAACGAAGGGCAACCCACCTCCAACGATGAGGTTGTGACCATCACCCTTGATGTGAAACAAAACAACGGTTCAAAAGTGGTGGTGAATCCCAATACGGGCACGGTAGATTTTGAAACTGGCGACAAGATTTATGTGGGCAGTGGTAGCAAATATGTCGGATTCTTGACTCACAATGGCACCAATTTCAGTGGCAACATCACCAACCCGACTGAAAACCAACCTTTGCAGTTCTATTTCCTCGGCAATGTAACCCCACAAGAAACCCTTTCCGTTGGCACAACGGAAGAATGTTCTGTCATTATCAGTGACCAGACGGAGCACTTGCCAGTGATTTCGTGTGCTGCATCCAACGAGAATTATGTTTCAGGTTTAACGACCTACTCTGCCCATCTGCTGAACAAGTGTGCTTTGGTGAAGTTCAATGTAACTACGCCTTCAAATTCACCAATATGCGTTACTGGAATGAAAAACAAAGTGACGGTGGATTTCACGCAAAACACAATGACACCCAGCAAAGATGGCGAAGGCGTGATTATGTTGCCTGCTGGAAGTGGCGAGAATGTTGAGAAATGGGCTATATTGCTGACGCAAGAGGCTTTGGAGGAAGATGGGGAGGGATCGGTTTATTCAGAGAGCGGGTCTTGTTTTGGAATACGCCCAGAGATTCCTGCAATTACTGAAAATGGTTATTTGGCAGAGGGCATTTCTTTGACAATTGGATGTGGTATTATTCCTGTTGGTGCAATAAAAGGCTTGTTTTCGGTAAGTGATACAAAGCAAGTCTATTTCTCAAAAGGTAATCTGCAATATCAAGCAAACACAAATACTTGGCGTTTTGCGGAACTTCAATGGAATTATGTTGGAGGTACTTTATCAGATGGATATAATTACGGAAATGTTGGTGGAAGCAGTAACAACAGTATTTCATCCACATATAGTGGGTGGATTGATCTATTTGGTTGGGGAACAAGTGGTTATAATCATGGAGCAGAGTGTTATCAGCCTTGGTCAATTAGCAGTAGTTATAATCATTATTATGCGTATGGTTTCTTTAATTTTAATCTAAATGATGAAACTGGTATGGCTGATTGGGGCTTTAATCCAATTAGCAACGGTGGAGGTCAGGAAAACATGTGGAGAACTTTAACTAAAGATGAGTGGGAATATGTGTTTGATACAAGGAGTACGTCTTCAGGCATGCGCTTTGCAAAAGCAAAAGTAAATGGAGTAAAAGGTGTTATTTTACTGCCAGATAATTGGGATAGTTCAATCTATGGTTTAATCCATACAAATGAAGCCGGAACTACATATAATAATACAATTTCGGGTTCGGAATGGACTGAGTTTTTTGAATCAAACGGAGCAATATTTCTTCCTGCAGCTGGTAAACGAAATGGAACATCAATAGAGTCTCCTGGTTCATTTGGCCATTATTGGTCTGCTTCATATCATATTGATTATAACTTTTTTTCATGTAATTTAACATTTAGCGATATATATAATTATACTTCGTTCCTATCTCGTAATAATCGGTACGAAGGGTTATCTGTCCGTCTTGTCTGCAATGCGGAATAAACCCTAAGCAAAGCAGAGCTTACCATTCAAGTAATTTCCAAAGCCATCTAAAGACTCTATAATGGAGCAAAAGGGTGGCTTTTTTTCCCTTTTCCCCGTCCTCCCGTTCTTCCGAATTTACAATCACGAGCGGTCGAAAGATGAAACGTGTCAAGTCCTAATGTGGTAGCGTGAG
>CAMHJX010000043.1 GCA_946185535.1 uncultured Bacteroidales bacterium | reverse complement strand
CTCTCGCATTCCTGGTTCGCAGACAACCACGCTGCAAATCTAAGGTTTGCCCTCGAAATAAACCCACAAATACCCAACAAACGAAAGAATAGAAGACTAACACATAGATATACACAGAGCTGACGCTCTTATTCTCCTAATGGAAATTCTGGTAAAATTTGCAACGAGAATAAGTTTGCGAAAGTTCTCGCCTTTGGGCGAGGATTGATCCCGACTTATTTGTTGCACGGTTTACCAGAGCCTCCATTAGAAATAAGCATTCAAAGGACAATTCCGCCCTATTTCATTTCTCGGAGTTTTCTTGCTTTTGATGATGAGGGGCGTTTCAGCGAAATAAGGCTGGAAAACAAATCTAATTATCAATCACAAATAGAAAGGAAAAAAAGAAATGAAAAAGTTCTTATTATCAATCTTATGTGTGGCATTTTGCCTCATCAAAGCACAAGCACAAAATGACACGGTGATTGTTTTTTCACCGAATGCGTATAATGTTGAAGTTTGTTTCAACAAATATCCACGTATCATCCTTTATGCTCCAGGTGGCTGTGACACTTTTCACTGGGAAATCGAGAATGAACCAAGTTATGATAATCCAATAATTCTAGATGGAAACGAGAGAGACGATTTCTATGTGGCACACATTGGATGCGGACATTACTGGGGATGTCAATTCTATTTTATCCACCCCAACACTCCCTCTGAAACCACTGAAGAACTCTGGAAACATCAGTATGAGCCTATCACACTTGAAGCTGTCGGTGCTGACTCTGCGGACATGTACACTTACTACTGGCCACACAGTGGCGAGACTACACGCACTGTGGATGTTACAAACCAAGGCACTTACCCAGTACAGATCTCCGACATGTGCGCTACAGCCACGAAAACAAAAATCGTGAATGAGAATGTCGAAATCGACTTGGCTACCTGCGATCTTGAGAGCAACTTGAACTTGATCACATGGCAGACTAACCCAGCACAAGCTCAGTACATCGACCATGTCATCGTGAAACGAGACGGCCTACAAGTCGGCACAACCGACTACTCCGATGGTCAGTTCACTGACAATATCGGTAGCGGTTCCGCATCTCGTACTTACACACTCACAGCTGTCGCCTCAGACGGCACAGAATGCCCCATCGTGAGCAATCCCAAGGAGACAATCCACATGGCTTACTTGACAGGTATCAACAATACCATCGAGGTCAACTGGAACGTCCCTGCTGGATACGACTTGCTCGGCTACAATATCTGTGAATGGCATGAAGAAGACGGCTCGCTCACCGTCATCGATTATGTCGGAGCCAGCGTCACCAGCTACACCTGCTCACAGAGCCAGTTCGGCCAGGGCTACATCGTCGTGCAAGGCGTTGAGGCGGGCAAGGAAGGCGAAACGCGCCTCCTCTCCAACCGTAGTTTGGATTTGGTTGGCCTTGGCGAAAACGAGGTAACGGCATTCAGGGTCTATCCGAATCCTGCGAACGGTATCCTGTTTGTAGAGACGCGGCGCGCCACGTCTCTACCAGAGGAAACCTACCGCATCGTCAATCCCATCGGCCAAACCGTAATGGAAGGCCAAATCACGATGGAAAAACAACAGATTGACGTACGCAATTTGCCCAATGGTCTGTATTTCATCACCGTTGGCGGTGCCACAAGAAAATTCGTGGTGGAATAACCGTGTCGGTTGTAGGGCTGTCACACCGTGGCAGCCGCAGCGAAAAACGATGACGCGACTGCCATAATACGACAGCCCAACAAATCCTCTTGCTGAAATCTAACAGCAGGAGGATTTTTTTCTGTCTCCAAACCGCAATAAATTTATTAAATAGGAGTTATTATCCCGAAAAACGGCTACTTTTGCACGCTTTTTGACGAGAGCATGCGGCGCATCGCGAGTCTCGTGTCTCACAGTCCCGCGTCAACAATTCAACGATTAAACAAACAACAATTCAACATAAAATGATAGAGACTGACATTCGTGAACTGAACGAAAAAATCCAACGTGAGAGTCAATTCCTCGACCTCATCAACCTCGAAATGAACAAGGTCATCGTCGGACAGAAACAGATGACCGAACGCCTTCTTATCGGCCTGTTGGCCAATGGTCATATCCTCCTTGAGGGTGTCCCTGGCCTGGCCAAGACCTTGGCCATCAAGTCGATGGCCAGCGCCATCGACGCCGACTTCGCCCGTATCCAATTCACTCCTGACCTGTTGCCTGCCGACCTCATCGGCACGCTGATATACAGCCAGAAGAAGGAGGAATTTGTGGTGCGTCGCGGCCCCATCTTCGCTAACTTCGTCCTCGCTGATGAAATCAACCGTTCTCCTGCCAAGGTACAGAGTGCCTTGCTCGAAGCCATGCAGGAGCATCAGGTGACCATCGGAGATGAGACCTTCAAGCTGCCGGATCCCTTCCTCGTCATGGCTACCCAAAACCCTATCGAACAGGAAGGTACTTATCCGCTGCCCGAGGCCCAGGTGGACCGTTTCATGCTGAAGGTGGTCATCAACTACCCCAAGAAGGAAGAGGAGAAACTGATTCTGCGCCAGCAGATTGCCAGCACTGGTGCGAAAATCAATGCCGTGGTGAAGCCTGAGGATATCATCCGCGCCCGCGAGGTGTGCCGCGGAATCTATCTCGATGAGAAGATTGAGAACTACATCACCGACATTGTCTTCGCCTCACGTTATCCCTCTGACTACAAGCTGAAGAAGTTCGCAAATATGATTAGCTATGGCGGTTCGCCGCGTGCCACCATCAACCTGGCTTTGGCAGCCAAGGCCTATGCCTTCATCAAGCACCGTGGCTATGTCATCCCCGAGGACATCCGTGCCGTCGCTCCCGATGTGTTGCGCCACCGTATTGGCTTGACCTATGAGGCTGAAGCTGAGAATATTACTACCGAAGAAATCATCAATGAAATCCTAAATACCATCGAGGTGCCGTAATTTAGTTGAGAGTTTAGTGTTGAGAGTTTAGAGTTGTAGGGCTGTCACACTGTGGCAGCCGCACAATCAAGATAACCAATGGAATCAACAGAAATATTCAAGAAAGTCCGTAAAATCGAAATCAAGACGCGAGGCCTCTCGAACCACATCTTCTCGGGGCAATACCATAGCGCCTTCAAGGGGCGTGGTATGACTTTCAGCGAGGTGCGCGAGTACGAGTACGGCGACGACATCCGCAATATCGACTGGAACGTCACCGCCCGCTTCAACAAGCCTTTCGTCAAGATCTTCGAGGAAGAGCGTGAGATGACGGTGATGCTACTCATCGACGTGTCGGGTTCCAATGACTTTGGCTCACAAACACAGTCGAAGCGCGACCTGACTGCCGAATTGGCAGCCGTCTTGGCGTTTTCTGCCATCCAGAACAACGACAAGGTGGGCGTGATTTTCTTCAGCAGCAAGATCGAGAAGTTCATCCCGCCCAAGAAAGGCAGTTCCCATATCCTTCGTATCATCCGCGAGATCGTCGACTTCAAGCCGACGGAACGCGGCACCGACATCGGCGAGGGTCTGCGTTTCTTGACCTCGGCCATCAAGCGCCGTACCACAGCCTTCCTTATTTCCGACTTCATGACGGATAAGAGTTTCGAGAAAGAGATGCAGATTTGTGCCAACAAGCACGATCTCGTCGCTTTGCGCATCACCGACCGCCGCGAAATGGACATTCCCAAGGTAGGTCTGGTGAAGTTCCGCGACTCGGAGACAGGCAAGGAACGCTGGGTAGACACCTCGAGTCGCGCGTGGCACAACGCCTACCAACAGATGATACAGTACAAATCGGCGGAGTTGAACCGTGAGTTTACAAAACACGGTATCGACAACTCGCTGATTTATACTGATGAAGACTATGTGAGACCTTTGATGCAACTCTTTAAGAAAAGGGAGGCAAGAAGATGAAGAAATATGTTTTGTTTTTAATGGCGACATTCGCTCTGCTCGGTGGTCTTAAGGCACAGAATGTGGAGGTGAAAGGCAAGGTCGAAAGCACAGATGTGCAGGTAGGAAAGCCTTTCACGCTTGACTTGAGTCTCAAGGTGCCCTATGGCTGGTTTGTGGAATGGAACGATTTCGCTACCGACACGCTCTCGGAGCAGCTCGACATCATCAAGCGCAGCGAGGTGGAACGCACCGCTGACGCCGACAGCAACGTCATCGTGAAGCAGCAATTGACCCTGATGACCTTCGATACAGGTCAAGTCCAAGTGCCACCTGTTGGCCTCACCTACGCTCGCTCATTTGATGACCCGGACCGCCTGAAGGCCTATACGGATCCTATCAAACTCTATTCGACCACGATGTCGGTCGACACCACTATGGCTTACAAGCCTATCGTGGAGCCCATCGACGCACCAGTGAAGTTTAAAGAAGTGTTTCCTTGGATTTTGGGTGCGTTGCTGCTGGTGCTGCTCGTTATTGGCATTTGGTATTGGCGCAAGCATCGCAAACCTAGTGTTGATGCAGATGGCAATATCGTGCGTGGACCCGTTATTCCACCTTATGACAAAGCAGTGGGCGACTTGAAGAAATTGCGTGAGGAAAAAATTTGGCAGTCGGGCAAGGTGAAGGAGTATTTCTCCTCGCTGACCGACATCGCCCGTGAATATATCGAAGGCCAATTTGGTGTGAATGCCATCGAAATGACTACCGATGACATTTTGGAGGAAGTCAAACCGCTACATTTCCCGAAGGAAACCTATGACAAGCTGAAAGATACTATGGAGATTGCCGACTTGGTGAAGTTCGCCAAGTATTCGGCTTCGACTCTCGAGAGCGATACCGCCTTGAATAGTATGACGGACTTTGTCAACGAAAGCTACACGATGTATCAGAAGCAGAAGGCCGAAGAGGAAGCACGCCAGGCACAGATGAAGAATCTCAAGCAAGAGGAAACGGCAGAAAAGGAGGAGGTGAAAGATGTTTGAAAACATTGAATTTGCGAATCCCAAGCTGCTGTGGCTCTTGCTCTTGGTGCCGTTAGCTATCGTTTGGTATATCCTGCGCCACAAGAAACAGGAAGCTTCGGTGACCTTCTCCGATTTGAAGGGGATGGTCAAGTTGCCGAAGACATGGAAGGCGTGGTTCCGTCATTTGCTCTTTGGCTTAAAGATGGCGGCCTTGGCCTTACTGATTGTGGCTTTGGCACGTCCGCAGAGCTCATCCACCAATTCCACTTCCAACATCGAAGGCATCGACATCGTGATGGCTATGGACGTCTCAGGCTCTATGCTGGCCCGCGACCTTAAGCCCGACCGCTTGACCGCCGCCAAGGAAGTTGCCTCCAACTTTGTGAAGGATCGCCCCGGCGACCGTATGGGACTGGTCATCTTCTCGGGCGAGACATTCACCCAAGTGCCGCTGACCACCGACCATGGCGTGATGCTCAACATGTTGGCCGAGATGAAAAACGGCTTCATTGAAGACGGCACCGCCATCGGCGACGGATTGGCCACTGCCATCAGCCGACTGAAAGACAGTGAAGCCATTTCCAAGGTCATCATCCTGCTGACTGACGGTATGAACAATGCCGGCTCTGTTGACCCTTACACGGCTGCTGAAATCGCCAAGCTTTATGGCATCCGTGTCTACACCATCGGTGTCGGCACTTACGGTATGGCGCCTTATCCTGCGAAGACGCCTTTCGGCACAACCGTTATGCAGCAGATTAAGGTCGAAATCGATGAGAAGCTGCTGACCACCATAGCCAACTCGACGGGTGGTAAATACTTCCGCGCCAACAATAACAAAAAATTGGACGAAATCTATCAGGAAATCGACAAGCTGGAGCGCTCTAAGATTGAGGTGACGGAGTTCCGCCGCTTACATGAGGAGTTTTATCCTTTGGTGGCTTGGGCTTTGGCACTGCTTTTGCTCGAGTTCCTCTTGCGCAAAACCATTTTCAGGACTTTAACGGACTAAGACTATGGAAAACGTATTGCGATTCGAACATCCCGAGTACCTTTACTGGTTGTTGATCATTCCAGTATTGGTCATCATCTATATCCTGTTCCGTCTCGGGCAGAAGCGCCGTTTCGAGCGTTTCGCCCATATCGAGATGCGTGAACAGCTGGTTCCGAGTTATTCTTCACGTCGTTCCACCTTCAAGTTTGTCATTTTCCTTCTTGTCATTGCCTGCTCCATTTTGGCCTTGGCCAACTTGCAGAGCGGCAGCAAGATGGAGGAGGTGAAGCGCGAGGGCATCGACCTTTACATCGCCGTCGATGTGTCCAACTCAATGAATGCGGAGGACATCGTTCCGAGCCGAATGGAACGCTCTAAGCAGGCCATCAACAAGCTCATCAGCGAGATGCGCGGCGACCGTCTCGGCATTATTGTGTTCGCCGACAAGGCATACGTGCAGTTGCCCATCACCACCGACTATTCAGCAGCGAGGATGTTCCTCTCGACCGTCAACACAAGTCTTGTGGCATCGCAGGGTACGGCCATCGCCGAGGCTATTAACTTGGCGCTGAAGTCATTCCCCGATGAGGCGCATAGCCGTGCCATTATCATCATTTCAGATGGAGAAGACCACGAGAACGACGCGGCACTGAAGGCCGCACAAGAGGCAGCCAAGCAAGGCGTACATATCTATACCATCGGTATGGGTCTCGCTGAAGGTGCTCCTATCCCGCTGTATAATCAATATGGCCATCAAACTGGGTATCGGAAAGATAATCAGGGCAACACTATTATCACCCGCCTTGATGAACAGATGCTGCAAAAGATTGCCTCGGCAGGCAATGGCCTTTATGTGCGTGCCAGCAATTCCAATGTGGGTTTGGAGAAGATTTACGATGACATTAGTAAGTTGGACAAGACGGAGATTGATGCCAAGGTCTTCACCGACTATGAAGACCAGTTCCAATGGTTTGTGGCAGCTGCCATCATCCTTTTGCTAATTGAGATTTTCATTTCATCGGGCAAGAAAGCCTGGGAGAAGAAGTTGAACATTTTTGAGAAGAAAGATGAATAAGCTTGTTAAATATTTGACAATCATAATTTTACTATCTTCTGCTTTGACAGTTTCGGCGCAGAACGATGAGAAGGCTATCCGCAAGGGCAACCGACAATACAAGAAGGCGAATTATGCTGAAGCCATTGCCAAATACAAGGAGGTCATTGAGTTGAGTCCGAACAACACCAAGGCTCGTTTCAATTTGGGTGACGCCTATTATGGCCTTCAACAATACGACAGTGCTTACGCCGCCTTCGAAAAAGTGGTGGAGATGTCGCCTGATGCTAAGCTGAAGTCGGATGCGGTGTTCAATATGGGCAACTGCCTTTTGGCCCAAAACAAGTATTACGATGCCTTTAATATATATAAGGTGTCGCTGAAGTTGAATCCTGAGAACGAAAATGCTTTGTACAACCTAGAGTATTGCCGTGCCCATTTGGTGAAGAGCAAGATTTGGGTGGTGCAGCCCGAACACGGACTGGTTGAAGTCAAGGAGAAAGAGGCTTTCAATGGCCAGCGCATCACAATGACATCGAAACCTGATGCGGATTACGCCTTGTCGCAGTACTTTGTGGTGCGGGCCGACAATCAGCAGGTTACGGTGGATGTGAGTGGCAGCAGTTTTGTCATGCCCAAGTTTGATGTGCTGGTCTCAGCTGAGTTCAAACAGGCCCATAAGATTGAGATCGATAAAAACATCAAGAACGGTACGGTGAAGGCTGACCGCAATAAGGCCGTCGAAGGCCAGCAGGTTACCCTTGAGGCACAAGGCGAAAACGACTTTGTGCTCGATAAGTTTATCGTGTATCGTACGGGTAACCGCAACGACACGGTGCCAGTCAATAAGACTACCTTCCAAATGCCCAATTTTGATGTCACTGTGACCGCTACCTTCCGCAATGCGTTGAGAGTCAGTGTTGATAGTGTTGCTAATGGTACCATTCAGGTGACGGACAGCTTGGTCAAGCCAGGACAAAATGTGGGCATTATTGTGAAGCCTGACAAGGGCTACCAGTTGGGTGACCTGCGAGTGGTCAGCGACAGGGATGCCAGCGAATCGGCCCCTGTATCTGACGACAACATGTTCCAGATGCTCGACACCGATGTGACGGTGAAGGCCGATTTTGTGGAAGCCACTGATTACTATAAGGTGGAGGCTGATTCTGCTATTGAAGGTGGTCATGTGCTCCTTGACCAGACCGAGGCCACGCGCCGCGAGACAGTGAAGTTGGATAATGCCCCTGAACCAGGCTACCAATTCAAGGAATATGTCATCCATCAGGTGGGTGATACCGCCGTGAAGGTGCAGCCATTGGGCAACTTCTTCACTATGCCCGACTTCGATGTGGAGGTCTCTGCCGTCTTCGAGAAGAGCGAAGGGGAGAACCAAGACCAGCAACAACAGCAGCAGGACCAGCAGCAAGACCAACAAGACCAAGAGCAACAGCAGGATCAGCAGAACCAAGACCAGCAACAGCAGCAACAAAACCAACAGCAGCAAAATCAGCAAATGTCGAAGGAAGATGCCCAGCGCATGCTTGATGCTCTTGAAAACCAAGAAAAGAAGACCATGGAGAAGGTCAACGAACAAAAAGTCCGTCAACAACCTAAGAAGAAAAGCGATAAAGATTGGTAATTATGAATAAACGAATCATTTTGTTATTGATGCTATGCCCCTTGTGGCTTTGGGCGCAAGACACACCCACTTTGACTGTCTCAGCCAAGAAACAGGTCTTCGTGGGTGAGCGTTTCCAAGTGGTGTTTGAGTCCAATGCGGAGGGACGGAATTTTCAGGCTCCCTCGTTTGAAGGCTTCAACGTGGTGGGTGGCCCGTTCACTTCAACTAGTTCAAGCATTCAGGTGGTCAATGGCTCGATATCACGTACTACGCGCAATTCCTATACATTCGCTTTGCAGGCTATTCAGGAAGGCACTTTTCGTATTGGCTCTGCTTCGCTGACCGTCAACGGCGACAAGATTAGCAGTGAGCCTTTCGAAATCAAGGTGTTGCCTGATGATGGTAGCCATGCTTATTCGGGTGGAGGTGGCACATCGTCCAATCAGGGACAGTCGCAGCAAAACACCAACGATCCTCAGGTCAGCGGTAAGGATTTGTTCTTGAGGTGCATCCCATCCAAAAAATCGGTCTACGTAGGAGAACAGGTCGTTTTGACCTATAAGCTCTATACTAAGGTGCCGGTGTCGTCGGTCTCTCTATCCAAAGCGCCTTCGTATGCTGGCTTCTGGACCAAGGACATCTCCGACAACAACGGGACGCTGAAGCAGTCGAGCGAATATGTCAATGGCATTGAGTATACAACGGCCGAGATTCAGAAGGTGATTATCGTGCCGCAGCGTTCGGGCAAGTTCACCATCGACCCGATGACGATGGAATGTGTCGCCCAAATCCGTACCCAACGCAACAATAGCCGCAGTATGGATCCCTTCGAGGCTTTCTTCAACGATCCTTTCTTCAACCGCAACATCACCAATGTACAGAAGGAACTTTCATCACAATCCTTCAGTATTGAAGCGAAAAATCTTCCTGAGAATGCCAAACCCGCCTCTTTTGCAGGTGCTGTGGGCAACTATAAGTTCACCTCATCAATCGACAAGACGGAGCTGAGCACCAACGAAGCAGTAACCCTCACATTGACAGTCTCGGGGTCGGGCAACATCGAGTTACTGCAAATGCCTGAACCTGTCTTTCCTCCTGACTTTGAGGTGTACGACCCGAAAATAACCGTCTCGACCGATGTCAACGCACAAGGTATGACGGGAACGAAAAAAGCTGAGTATTTGGCTATTCCGCGTCGGGCAGGCAGTTTCTCCATCCCACCTGTTGAGTTCTCTTTCTTCAATCCAAGTTCGGAATCATACCAAACCTTAATCTCTGAGCCATACGAGCTGTCGGTGGTGAAAGGCAAGGAAACGGAAGGAGATGGCGGAGTGTATGCCACCAATCAGGAAGACATCAAGTATTTGGGTAGCGATGTACATCACATCATGACCGACGGTGCACAACTGAAGCCCAAGCATACCACCTTCTTTGCTTCATCCACCTATTTTTCCATCCTGTTGGGTCTGGTGGTGGTTTTCGTGGTTTTGCTCTTCGTTTTGAAGAAACGCGCCGAAATGGCAAAGGATACGGCAGTCAATCGCAATCGTAAAGCTGACAAGGTGGCACGTGGCCGTTTGAAGAACGCCTATCAACACTTGAAAGCCAAGGATCAGGATAAGTTCTATGTGGAGATGTCACAGGCTTTGTGGGGTTACATTGCCGACAAGTTGGGTATTGAGCGTTCCAAGCTGTCGATGGATACCGTGAGCGAGACGATGAAGGACAAGAATGTGCCTGATGAGCTAACGCAACAATTCGTTGACACACTCAACAGCTGCGAGTTTGCCCGCTTCGCCCCTGGCAGTGCCGAGGAGAAGATGGACGACCTCTATCAGCGCGGCATCGATGTCATCTCGAAAGCGGAAAAAGTCTTGTAATCAATGAAAGGAGAAACAACAATGAAAAGATACACCTTATTAATATATATGCTTGCCATAATGGGCTGGGCGTTTGGTCAAAATACTTCGGACGAATGGTTCAACCAGGCTAATGCAGCTTATAACTCAGGTAATTACGAAACAGCGGTGGAACTCTACGAGAAGATCCTTGCCACGGATATGGAGTCGGTTCCGGTGTATTACAACATGGGTAATGCCTATTATAAGATGCGTGAGTATCCCATGGCCATTTATTCCTACGAGAAGGCCTTGAAGCTCGACCCGTCGAATGAAGAGGTACGTACCAACCTTGAAATTGCCAACCTTGCCATTGTGGACAAGATAGAACCTGTACCCCAGTCGTTCATCGAACGCTGGTGGCGCAGTTTGAGGGCAATGTGCTCGAGCGACCGGTGGGCATGGTGGTCGGTGGCCGCATTTGCATTGCTGCTAGTTTGCTTGTTCATGTTTCTGCGTTCGCAACGCATCGGGATGCGCAAATTGGGCTTTTTTATGGGTATCATTTTCCTAATCGTTTTTGCTTTTTCGGTGGTCTTTGCAGCCCAACTCAAGCTCGCTGCCAACACCCAAGACCAAGCCATTGTCATGACCCCTACGGTGACCGTGAAGAGTTCGCCAAGCGATGACGGTGTCGACTTGTTCGTTTTGCACGAAGGGACTAAAGTGTCCGTTTTGGAGTCCTCAAACGGCTGGAATAAGATCCGAATCGCCAATGGCAGTGTTGGATGGCTTGAAATGGATAAAATGCTTTCTTTCTGACCTTTTCGGGGCATAAAATGAATTTTTTTGAGAAAAAAAATGAATTTTTTTCCTCAAAATGTATTTTCTTTGAAAGAATGTCCTATATTTGCAGACCATATTTAAAGTGAAAAAGTGTCAAAACACATGTAAAAGAAAGAATTAATTAAAATTTCGTGATATGAAAAAGAGATTTTTACCTTTCAGTTTACTTCTGGTAATCATGATCTTAGGTCAGTCAGTAATCGCTGACCAAGGTGGACACTATGTCCCACGCAAGCAAACCAACAATGCGGAAAGCTATATGGGTAGTCTCCGCGCCAACCAAAAGACGGGTTTGATTGATCCTGCTGATATGCTTAAGGCTATGCAGGCTCCGGCAATGAGAGATGCCTCCGACGACCCGCTCTATTGGATTAACATGGGTCCTGACAACATGGGTGGTCAGACCACTGCAATCGTTTACGACAATCGTGGTACTGGTATTGTTTACATCGGCTCCAAAGGTGGTGGTGTGTACAAATCATACAACTACGGCCTTACTTGGCACCATGTGGGTAACCTCAATCTGATGGTCAGCTGCATGGCACAAGATGCAAATGGTGTCATCTATGTAGGTACTGGTGACGGTGAAGATGCTCTTGCTCACAATGGTCTTGGCGACCAGGGTTATGACAACAGTTTTGTGGGCACAGGCGTTTACACCCTTGTTAACGATGTGTTCGAAAAAATCGTGGCTCCCACAGAAGATGCTTGGCAATTCGTTAACGACATTGCTGTTGCTGGCGATAAAGTTCTGGCAGCCACTAACGAAGGCTTGATGTGCTCAGCTGATGGTGGCCGTAACTGGTCTACTGTTGTTGAGGGTAAAGCTGTCTCTGTGAAGGTCGGTAGCGACAACACTATTGTTGCTGCAGTTGGTGGCCATGTCTATGTAGGCCGTGACGTAAATAATTTGGTCGATCATTCTGGTACAACAAGTGATCTGCAAGGCGATAGCCTTCTGCCTCAAGGCGCAGACGGTGGCATGATTGACCTCGCCATTGCTCCTACAGATGCTAACACTATCTATGTTAGTTTGATTGGTACAAATGGTATTCACACTGGCGTTTACGTTTCCAAAAACAAGGGTGTAACTTGGCGTGTGGCTTATCCTGCCGTGGCTATCAATCCGCCCCAAGGCCATAACATCTATGACGGTGCAGGCCTCTACAACCATGGTATCGTTGTCGATCCTGAGAATGCCGACATCCTCTATGTGCTCGGCTATAACCTTTGGTCGTTGACTGCCACTTCTGGCGATGGCTTCTTTTTAGCTACCCAATTGACGGGTCAGTCCTATTACTATCTGCCAAATTACATTCATGTTGGCATACATGCTATGGTCTTCAACCCCAAAAATAGCCAAGAGTGCTATGTGGGTACCGATGGCGGTATCTATAAGGCTACAGGTAGATTCACCTTCAGCAATTGCAACCGCAACTATGTGACTGCCCGATTGTTCAATGTGGCCTATTCAGGCAAGGATACCAGAGTCATGGCTGCTGGTCTTGACCATGGTACAGTGTACATTCCGGGTGATGCCAATGGCAATTCTCTTGAATGGGGCTATTGGATCAATCCTAGAGGTGACAATTTGGGTTTGTACAATGATGGCTCGGATGCAGGCTTTTGTGCATTTTCTGCCATCAATTCAAATACGATCTTTGTGTCTTATCGCCGTAAAGATGACGTAGATAATAAGAAGCCTTGGGTTGATCGTTCTGCCACCCTTGGTGATGATTGGGTCTCAACCAATTTCACTTCTGCACTTTCTCTCCCTGCTTCCTCCTCTTTCCGCGTTCCTTTCGTGCTCCATGAAAACTATAACAACCAACTGAACCCTGAGACTGCTTGGTTCTTCAACGAGACAGGACACAATCTGGATGCTGGTACCACTGTTCAAGTCATAAGCAATAATGATTATCCGTTCGATTATACTTTGACGGCTAATCTCGCTGCTGGTGACTCTATCGAAGTACACGATCCTATTACCTCATATTTCTTCCTTGCCTATACTGACGCTTTCTTCATGACTCGTACCCCCTTGCAGTTTGACAAGGAAGCCGAATGGTACAAGGTGGCCGATAAGAGCAATAATGGTGGCGTTTTCAAGGGTGACCCGCTGAGTATGGACATTTCTGCTGATGGCAACATTGTGTTCGTTGGTTTCAAGGATGGCAAACTCTTCCGCTTTGCCAATTTGAATGCTGTTGTCGATGGTACTACAGGAAACTGCCTCAGTGGTAATAATGCCAACCCTGACTTTGTTGTGGAGACCAAGTCTATCACAATTGAGGGTATTGAAGACCGTTGTATTACTTCAGTTGCAATTGACCCGCGCGACAATAACAAGGTTCTCATCACTTGCGGTAACTATGGCAACGAAGCTTATGTGTTCTACAGCACCAACGCTATGGCTGAAGAACCGACCTTCGTCTCCAAGCAAGGCAACCTGCCTAAGATGCCTGTCTACTCCTCCGTCATTGACATGACCACTGGCGATGTCATCATTGGTACTGAACGTGGTATCTACAGAACGAAGGACCTCAACACTTGGACTCCTGACAGCGAGGCTCTGGGCGAGATTCCGGTTATGGAACTCAAGCAACAGCGTGCCTATAGAGAAGATGCCATCACCGTGAACCATACCGATGAAGGTGACTTCGTGACAGAATATCCTGGCGTTCACAACACAGGTATCATCTATGCCGCCACCTACGGCAGAGGCGTCTTCCGCTGCGAGAACTATAAGAAAACTTCCGCTAGTGTTCCTGAGAATTCGAGCGATGTTAACGTCAACCTGAGCATGTATCCCAATCCGGTCAGCAGTCAAGCCACCCTTAGCTTCGACCTCAAGGAAAGCTGCAATGTCAGTTACCAAGTGTTCGACATGACGGGCCGCATGGTGATGAACCAGAACATGGGTCGCATGTGCGAAGGCGAACAGCAAATCAACATCAATGCCGAGAACCTCAGCTCAGGTTCTTACATCCTGCGTCTCAACCAGGGTGCCAAGAACAACAGCGTGAAGTTCATGGTGTACTAATGTTGTTAGTAGAGACGTTGCGAGCAACGTCTTTGCAAACATCACAAAAAAGAAAGACAATCTGTAAAGGTTGTCTTTCTTTTTGTATTTTTGCGCTATCATTTTGATTTCTATGAACAGCAAAAGAATCAATAAGGTGTTAGTTGCCAACCGTGGCGAAATTGCAGTTCGTGTAATTAAGACGTTGCGGAAACTGCATATTACCTCTGTCGCGATTTTTGCCGACAATGATACAAATGCTTTGTATCGACGTATGGCTGACGAGGCTTATCCTTTAGGCAATGGAACACTGAAAGACACCTATCTCAATGTCCGCAAAATCATCGATGCAGCCTTGGATTCAGGTGCCGATGCCATCCATCCTGGATATGGTTTCCTCTCCGAAAGCCCTGAACTAGCCGAAGCCTGCGAAGCCAACAACTTGATTTTTATAGGCCCTGACGCTCATTCAATGCGTTTGATGGGCAACAAGATTGAAGCCCGAAAGATTGCTGTCAAGCATGGCATTCCTGTCACTTTTGGCATGATGGGCAACCATGAAGAGATTCTTCGGATGGCCGATACTTTGCCTTACCCTGTTCTCATCAAGGCTGCTGCTGGTGGTGGTGGCAAAGGCATGCACATTGTCTGGGAAAAGCAAGACTTGAAATCCGAGTTGGAACGTGCCTCGCGTGAGGCCGAGAAGTATTTTGGCGACGGCACGGTCTTCATTGAGCAGTATATTGAAAATCCTCGTCATATCGAGGTGCAGGTTTTGGCCGATCATTTCGGTAATGTGATCCATTTGCATGAACGCGAATGCACCATACAACGCCGCTACCAGAAAATCATTGAGGAATCACCGTCGCCCACGCTGACTGAGGAAAAACGCCAGCAGATTTGTGAGACCGCAGTCAGGCTTTGCAAGGCGATTGGTTACCATAATGCGGGTACGGTTGAGTTTTTGGTGGACAAAGACTTGAATTTCTATTTCTTGGAGATGAACACCCGAATCCAAGTGGAACATCCTGTCACTGAAATGCGTACGGGCATCGACATTGTTGAAGAACAAATTCGCATCGCGAGAGGGAAGGAAATGGGTTGGACGCAAGAAGCCATCCTGCCTCAAGGCCACGCCATCGAATTGCGTATCTATGCTGAAGACCCGGCCAATGGTTTCCTGCCTACACCAGGCAAGGTGACGGCATATCATGAGCCCCAAGTGCGTGGCGCTCGTGTAGACAGTAGCATTGATGGACCTTGTGCTATATCAGAAGCCTACGACCCGATGATTGCCAAGCTGACTTGTCATGCGAAAGACCGCCAGAGCGCCATTGAAACCGCCCGTCGTGCCTTGAAGGAATTCATCATCCAAGGTTTGACCACCAACAAAGCCTATCTTTGGGAAGTGATTAAGAATGAGGACTTTGTTGAGAATAAGATAGATACTTCGTTTTGTGCCACGCATCAGGATGGCTTGATCAAAGCATTGGAGGATAGCCGAAACGCCCAAAATGTGAATGACATCGTGGCCGCTTTCTTGATGTATGATTTCTGCAAAAAACAGGTCGAACATCATCCTGAAAATGTTTGGGAGGAAATCGGCTATTGGCGTTACCACATGCAGCTCATCGTAGATGTGGAAGGTAAAAAGATACCAGTCAGTATTAGCGCCGCCGAAGCGGGCAAAATTAATGGAACGGTAGGGGAGACACCTTTCGCGGTAGAGTTTATCCAGTACGAAAACAGACAGCTTAAGGTTATGCTCAATGGGCGCACCGAGACTGTTTACTGCTCAGTGAACAATGAACAGAAAACCATCATCAATTTCCATGGGCTCAATTTCACCTGCTATCGTACCGACCAACTGAACGACACCTTGGACTATGCATGCAAGGAGTCGGTGAATGACAAATCGAAATTGGTGTCGCCTATGCCTGGTAAGGTTTTGAAAATCAACGTTAAGGAAGGCGATGAGGTGAAGGAGGGAACGATAATGATGGTGGTGGAAGCAATGAAGATGGAGAATAATATCGTTGCTGCAGGAAAGGCCAAGGTGAAGCGGATTTTTGTTGAAGAAGGCCAGATGGTGGATAATAAATTGCAACTTTTAGAGTTGGAATCTTGAATCTTTGAATCTTAAATTTTGAATAATAAATGAACTTCGACCTCACAAAAGAACAGGAAGCCCTCCGCCAGCGTGTGCGCGACTTCGCCGAACAGGAAGTGAAACCCGTCGCCCGCGAAAACGACGAAGACCAGCATTTTGATGTTGGCTTGACCCTCAAGATGGCCGAACAAGGTCTTTTGGGCATGACCGTCCCAAAGGAATACGGTGGTCAAGGGCTTGACAATCTGAGTTATATCATCGCTGTGGAGGAACTTGCCCGAGTGGACGGCTCCACCGCAGCCACCATTGCTGCCGACAATTCTTTGGGTATCGGCCCTATTAAAGACTACGGCACAGAGGAACAGAAACGCAAGTATTTGCCTCAGTTATGTAAAGATCGCCTTTGGGGTTTCGGCCTGACCGAGGAAGACGCAGGTAGCGACTCAAGAGGCACTAAGACGACCGCCAAGTTTGACGGCACGTTTTGGCATCTCAATGGTTCCAAGATTTTTATCACCAACAGTGCGACACCCATCAGCCTAGGTACTACTGTGCAGGCTGTTTCGGGAGAAAAAGATGGCAAACCGGAGTTTACGGCTTTGTTGGTCGAGAACAAACGGGAAGGCTTCACCCAGACGCCTATGCACGACAAAATGATGTGGCGTGCCTCCAACACGGGTAAACTCATCTTCAATGATGTGAAACTTCCCGAGGATTGCATTTTGGGCCAACCTGGTGAAGGCTCCCATATCATGCTTGCCACCCTCGATTCAGGACGTCTATCCATTGCCGCCATGGGATTGGGTTGCGCACAGGGCGCTTACGAGATGGCCTTGGCCTATTCCAAGAAGCGTGTGCAGTTTGGGAAACCTGTCTGCAAGTTCCAGGCAGTGAGCTTCAAGTTGGCCGACATGGCCATGAAGATTGAAGCCGCTCGTGGGCTGCTCTATCATGCCTGCTGGCTCAAGGACCAACACCGTCCTTTCGGCAAGGAGGCGGCGATGGCGAAGCTGTATTGCTCCGAAGTGGCCGCTGAGGTATGCGACAAAGCCGTTCAGGTGATGGGCGGTCACGGATTGCTGAAGGAGTTCGACATGGAGCGCTTCTACCGTGACCAGCGTATCCTTCAAATAGGCGAAGGAACTTCTGAGATCCTACGCTTAGTGATTTCGAGGGCGATTGGATGTTGATGAAGATTCCCTTCGGGAATGGAGTTGTTTCACTTGTTATATATGCGGCGGTTTGTGATGCTTACGACTTGAAAACAGGACATACCGCCGCAGTTTGCACAACAAATGTCTTTCCATTCCCGCAGGGAAACTCTACAAACGAAACAATTCTATTAATTAAACCAAATAATAATGAAAATCAAGTACTTTGCATTAGTCGCTATGGTAGCCGTTGCATTTACCGCTTGCGACAACAAGAAGCCTGAACCGGTTCAAGAGCCTGTTCAAGAACAAACCCACCTGTCAGACAAGTACGCCGAGTACACTCTGACAACCAAAATCGATCACCTCAGCGACAACGAGAAACAAATGTTGCCGTTGCTCTTCGAAGCCGCCGACATCATGGACGGCCTCTTCTGGAACGAGAACTATGGTGACAAGGATGAACTGATGACCAAAATCGGTGATAATGCCGACATCAAGAAACTGGCCACCATTGCCTATGGTCCTTGGGACGGCCTTGATGGCAACAAGCCTTTCGTGGAAGGCATTGGTGCAAAACCCGCTGGTGCCCAATTCTATCCTGCCGACATGACAGAGGAGGAGTGGAATGCCTTCGATGACCCGAACAAGACCAGCCAATACACCATGATCGTCCGCGACGAGAATGGCGCATTGAAATGCGTGTGGTATCACGACTATTTCGCCGAACAAATTGAGAAGGCTGCTTCCTTGCTCGATAAAGCCTCTGAGCTTGCTGGCGACAAGGAGTTTGCCACCTATCTGAAACTCCGTGCTCAGGCTCTCCGTACCGATGATTACCTTGAGAGCGACATGCAGTGGATGGATGTGCGCAACAACAACATTGATATGGTGATTGGCCCCATCGAGAACTACACCGATGCCCGTTATGGCATTAAGGCCTCGCACGAAGCCTTTATCCTTATCAAGGACCAAGAGTGGACCAAGCAACTAGCTCGTTATGCTTCGTTTGTGCCTGCATTGCAAAAGCAATTGCCTGTGCCTGCCGAATATAAGAAAGAAGTGCCTGGCTCTGATGTTGACTTGGCTGCTTACGATGTGGTTTACTATGCCGGCGACTGCAATGCCAACAGCAAAACCATTGCTATCAACCTGCCTAATGATGAGCGTGTGCAACTGCAACGCGGTACCCGCAAGCTCCAGCTTAAGAACGCTATGCAGGCCAAGTTTGACAAGATCCTTGACCCCATTTCCAAGGAGTTGATGACCCCTGAATCGCTGGAACACATCAAGTTTGACGCCTTCTTTGCCAACGTGATGTTCCACGAGACCGCCCACGGCATGGGCATCAAGAACACCATCACGGGTAAAGGCACCGTCCGCGAGGCTCTGGGTAACCAGTACAATGCCCTTGAGGAAGCTAAAGCCGACGTGCTGGGTCTCTATCTCGTGACCAAGCTGGCTGAGATGGGCGAGTACACCAACACCACGATGGAAGACAACTACACCACCTTCATGGCGGGTATCTTCCGCTCAGTGCGTTTCGGTGCCGCTAGTGCTCATGGCAAGGCCAACATGCTTACCTTCAACTACTTCCAAAATGAAGGTGCTTTCGTTCGCGATGAACAAGGCAAGTATGCCATTGACTTTGAGAAGATGAAAGTGGCGGTTGAGAAACTCGCTGGCGATATTCTCCAACACCAAGGCAATGGTGACTATGAAGCCACGAAAGCTTGGATGGGAGAGATGACTGTTATTAAGCCTGAGTTACAGGCCGACCTTGACCGCGTGAATGCTGCTGGTATTCCCACCGACATCTATTTCAACATGGGGCCGCAGGTGCTATTGAAGTAAAATTCTCACACATGTTTATCTATCAGAGACGGTGCATTGCGCCGTCTTTGTTTTTTTTGGGGTACAAAGCCCAGGAAAAAAGTTATCAACACTGTTGATAAAACGTTGATAAAAAAAACGAAAAAAGCCGCTTTTCTTGCTTCTTTTCTATCCAATTAATGCCTATATTTGCGCTCGTTACATTGTATTATTGTGGTCTATTGTAAAACACTAACAATCAATTAAATATCAATCCATTAAAACATTTAACACGATGAAAAAGAGATTTACAATTCTGGCAGCGGCTTTCGCGTTGCTAGCATTCCTCGCCATTCCTATGGGGATGAGGGGACAAACTGCCACATTCACTCCTAGTGACTTTAGTGGTCAAGGAACATCTGGAACGGGTAGTGCAATTTCAGCAACCGTTGATGGTGTTACTTTTGCCTGCGATAAGGGCTTTGGGACAACGGAAATCCGTTGTTATAGTGGAGGAATTGTTACTATTTCCTCTTCTAACACAATTACAGCTTTGGATTTTACGTTTTCTGGAGGTAGAACTGGTGGCTTAGAAGAATCGTATTCTGGATTATCAACTACATCTTGGCAACAAACGTTGTCAAGTCAGGCTCGTTTTTCTGAAATTGTTGTCACTTACACTGACGGTGACACTCCTCAACTTACCACCTACACTGTCACTTACGACTGCAACGGTGGAACCAGTGGTTGTCCGCAAAATGTGACTGGCATTGAGGCAGGTACACAGATTCAATTGGCTGCTGCACCAACTAAGACTAATTATTCTTTTGATGGTTGGAGCAACGGAAGCACCACCTATCAAGCTGGTGCCAACTACACTGTGAGCGGCAATGTCACTTTCACTGCTCAATGGGCAGAGAACACTCCACCTACCCCTGGAGGCGAAACTGCTACTTTGAATATTCAAGCCTATGCTGAAGCCAATAATTGGGTTAATCAAACACAATATACTACAGCCACAGTTTCTCCTGTTACTTTCACTGCAAATGGTGGTGGCAATACAGGAAAGTATTATACCAATGGCCAAGATTGGAGATTCTATCAAAGCGAAAGTGCCAGCATTACAATTTCTGTTGCAGAAGGATATACGCTTGTTAGCGTTACACCCACATATAGTGTTAGTAATAGTGGTGTTCTGAAAAACGGAAATACCACTATCGCAAGTGGAACGACCGTGAGTGTTTCTGGAACATCCGTTATCTTTACTGTTGGCAATAGTGGATCGGCCACGAACGGCCAAGTGAGATTCACGAACATTGATGTTACTTATGTCTCTGATGGCGGCACTCAAACCTCAAGCGACCTCACTATCACCAACCAAACAACGGATCTTACTTTCGACCTTTATAACAATACTACTGCTCAAGTTATTAGCTACACCACTTCTAGCACAGGTGCCATTACCATCAATCCAGCTGAAAGCGATTACTTCAGCTATGTCCATGATGCAGCTGCAAAGACCATTACAATCACTCCTACAGCGGTAACCCCGAGTGCTCAAACCGTTACCATCCACCAAGCAGCTGATGATGACTATTATGCTGGCACGGTTACCTTTACAGTTTCGGTCGCAAATAGTGATCCTAGCATTCCCGGCACCGAGAACAATCCTTACACCGTTGCGCAAGCCCGCGCTGCCATTGATGCTGGTATTGGTACACAAGGTGTGTATGCCACTGGTATTGTTTCTGCCATTCCAACGGCTTATAACTCCAATTATGGTAATGTCACCTTCAATATGGTTGATGAAGAAGGTGATGAAGTCTTCTTGCAAGCCTACCGTTGTGGTGGCGATGAAGCTGCCAATGTTACCGTTGGCGATGTTGCCGTGGTCTATGGTAATTTGACCTATCACGCTGCTAGTGGAACATACGAATTCGGCCAAGGTTGTCAAATAGTTTCCTTAGAGCATTCTGCAAATCCTATCATTACAGTTGCCAATGCCATGGTCAATGTTCCTGCCGCTGGTGCTGAAGACGTTCTCATAGTGACTTATTTAAATTTCGAAGAGATTGTTGCCAACGTTTATTTCTGTGATGCCGAAGGTGCAGTTGCCACTTATGATTGGATTTATGCTGAAATCGATGATGACAATAATATTTACTATAATGTGGATGCCAATGATGGCGCCGCCCGTACGGCTTATTTGAAAGTTAACGACGGTGATGTTTATTCCAATCTTGTCACCATTAACCAAGCCCAATACGTTGCTGACTATGCCACACTTCCGTTTGAGTTCGATGGTAATTCTAACGATGTAGCCAACACTCCTGGCCTTTCACAAATTGGGTTGGGCAACTATAACACCTCTCCCAAATTGAAATTCGATGGCACGGGTGATTGCTTGATTCTCCATTTCAACGAAGCACCTGGCACTTTGACTTTCGATATCAAGGGCAATCCCTCTAATGGTGTTTGGGCTGGTACCTTCAAAGTGCAGACATCGGTTGACGGCGAAACCTATATTGATTTAGGAACCTATACCGACCTTACCACCGCAGTTCAATCTGAAAGTTTCGATAATTTGGATGAGGATGTCCGCTATATTAAGTGGATTTACACTGAAAAGGTGAGCGGCAACGTTGCTTTGGGCAACATTCATCTTTATGAATTTGGCGGCGGCCCTGTCTCCGAAACCTACGATTTGACGGTTGAACCTTTTGAAAACCTCGAAATATTCACTTTCATTGATGATGAGCTTACTGAGCCATTTGAAGGAGCGGGTACCATCCAAGTGACCGAAGGTGTCAATGTGATGCTGAGCGTTAGTGCGGAACCTGGTTATGTTATGCAATCATTAATGGTGGATGGCGTGGAGCACGTGAACGATATCACCGAAGATCTGACTTACACTTTCGTTATGCCTAGCCACAATGTCTCTGTCAGTGCCACGGCTGTGGAAGACATCCCATTCGAGCCTGCCACTTATACCTTGGTTACCAGCACTGATCAAATTGTTTCAGGCAAGACTTATATTATCGTAGGCTTCCATGAGGACGAAGCTTTTGCTATGGGTGAGCAGAGGAACAACAATCGTGGTGGCGTAGCTATCAGTGTTAACGGTACTACTGCCACGGTGGAAACCGCAGAGGTGCATGAGGTCGTCATTACCGCTTTGGAAGCGGATGGATTCTATTCCATCTATGACGGTGGCTATCTCTATGCAGCCAGCAGTTCTGGAAATCAACTGAAGACCAAGGCTGAATTGGATGTGAATGGTCAATGGGAGATTAGTTTTGACACTACAGCCCACATTGTCGCTTCAAACAGCGAAAACCGCAATGTGATGCAGTTCAATTATAACAACAATAACCCAGCTCTTTTCAACTGCTATTCTGATGCAAGCCAGTCTCCTGTTTATCTCTATGTGAAGGAAGAGGCTACGACGACTGAGACGCAGGTGGTCGCTTTGGCCGCTGGCTCGAACTGGTTCTCGACCTACTTGGATATCACGCTTGAAGACCTTCA
>CAMHJX010000042.1 GCA_946185535.1 uncultured Bacteroidales bacterium | reverse complement strand
TCGTACCCGGACACGGCTACATCTTCGTCTCGGCTCCAGGTTCGGCAGACAGAACTCTCGTCTTTCCAGCACCGAATAAGTCGAAATGAGGATTCTGACTTAATAAAAAAACCAATAAAGCTTGTCTTATGGCTTACTTGTTATTGGGTAAGCCATAAGACAAATATCTCAGTAATAATGAATTATATAAATAATTGAAATTAATTTGCTTTATTTTGTTGTCATATCAAAAAAAAGTACTATTTTTGCAGCCCGAAACGAATAAGAAAGAATATATAAATTATTAATACCGAATTACTAACAATGAAAAAATTAGCATTAACAATCGCAGTCGTCCTCGGCCTCAGCCTGACGACCTTTGCAAACAACGATGGTGGTTTGTTCCAACGTGGTGCCTCTGAGACCACCAATGGCGTCTACGGTGACCGTGAAGGTGGCGTGATGACACCTGGTATGCCTGGTGGTGGTCATGGTTATACCGGTAACGCAGACGCTCCCCTTGGCGGTGGAGTAGCTGTCCTGCTCGGTCTTGGTGCAGCCTACATGGTAGCCAAAAAGCACCGTGAGGAATAAGAAAAAACAACGGTTTTGTTGAATGAAATAGGCTGGCGAATTCGTCAGCCTATTTTTGTTTTTCCTTTCCTGGCAAAGCCTCAATCAACTTCTTTGTGTAATCGTTTTGGGGTTGCTCAAATAATTCGTCAGCATCGTTCATTTCAACGGGTTTGCCGTTGTACATCACAACCACGCGGTCGCTCATGAAACGCACCACACTCA
Source organism: uncultured Bacteroidales bacterium (assembly GCA_946185535.1). GTDB lineage: Bacteria > Bacteroidota > Bacteroidia > Bacteroidales > F082 > Limimorpha. The sequence goes on along the minus strand of CAMHJX010000042.1, from coordinate 23,449 downwards.
GGTCGTGAGAAATGAAGATGTAAGTGAGGTGGCGTTCCTCCTTCAGTCGGTTCAATAGGTTCAGTACTTGGGCCTGCACCGATACGTCCAATGCCGAAACCGACTCGTCGCAGATGACCAAACGTGGGTTGACCGCCAAGGCACGGGCGATACAGATACGCTGCCGCTGACCGCCTGAAAACTCATGCGGATAACGGTCGTAATGCGAGGTTTGCAACCCCACCTGTTCCAACAAGTCACAAGCCAAGTCATGGCATCTCTTCTTGTCTTTTTCAATGCCATGCACCAGCATAGGTTCTATGATAGCCTCGCCAATGGTAATGCGCGGGTTAAGGGAAGAGTAGGGGTCTTGGAATACAATCTGCGCCTGTTTGCGGAAGTCACGCAAGGCTTGACCCTCGAGCGCGGTCACCTCGATGCCATCGAACCACACCTTGCCGCCTGTGGGTTCGGCCAGGCGCAGGATGCTGCGTCCCAATGTGGTCTTGCCACAGCCCGACTCGCCCACGAGTCCGAGGGTTTCACCTTCGTAGACTTCAAGACTAACTTCATCGACGGCCTTCACATGGTCGTAAACACGGCCAAACACGCCTTTTCGGAGCGGATACCAAGTCTTTAAACCTTCCACTCGGAGTAGTGGCTCTTTGCTGTAGAGTTGCTGAAGATGCGACTGCCGTTCCTCAGTAGTGATCTGCAGGTCGTGCAGGATTTGCTCCTTGCCACCTTGCCATTGTCCATCGAGAAACTCCTTGACGATGGGCAGACGCTTGAGGCGTACTTTCATAGGTGGACGGCAAGCCAAAAGCCCTTGCGTATAGGGATGTTGTGGATGGGTAAGGATGTCTTGCACCGTGCCCCGTTCCATGATTTCTCCATTATGCATCACTGCCACATCGTCGGCAATTTCGGCAACCACACCTAAGTCGTGGGTGATGAAGATTATTCCCATGCCCGTTTCGGCTTGCAACTGACGCAAAAGCTTCAAGATTTCTTTTTGAACGGTCACGTCAAGGGCCGTAGTGGGCTCGTCGGCGATGAGCAACTTGGGATGGCAGGCAATGGCCATGGCAATCATCACACGCTGCTTCTGACCACCAGAAAGCTCATGAGGATAGCTGTCGTAGATGGCTTCAGGTCGGGGCAGCATTACCTGCTTGAACAACTCAATGACCTGTTTTTTGGCTTCAGCCTTGCTAACTGGTAAAACCTGAGGTCCCTGAGCCTGTCGAAGGGCCGACTTACTTTTGTGCTGCAAAATCATCTCGCTGACTTGATACCCGCATTTGTAGACCGGATTGAGTGAGGTCATGGGTTCTTGGAAAATCATGGCGATGCGCTTGCCACGCACTTCTGCCATTTGGCTCTCACTGAAGCCATTGATTTCCTCGCCCTCGATTTGTATGCTGTCGGCCTCAATGCGGCTCGTTTTCTCGTTGAGCAAGCGCATCACTGCCAAGGAACTCACCGACTTGCCCGAGCCCGACTCGCCTACTAATCCCAATGTCTTGCCTGCAAATACATCCAAATCGATGCCATGCACGGCTTCGATCCAATGGTTTTCGTGCTTGAAGGAGACTTTGAGGTTGCGGATGGATAATAGGGCTGAGGACATCAAGTGAATTTTAGGGCAAAAATAGTGCTTTTTTCAATGGTTTATTGGTTTTTTACTACTTTTGTAAAATCAATCATCAATAAAAGCTAGTTTATGAAACGCATTTACTTTGTCTTATCGTTGGGTCTTCTTGTTCTGACTACGGCTTGCGGTGGTTTGTTGGGAAAGAAGGAAAAGATTAACAAACAATCTGTTGCCAAATCAGTTAAAAACAACATTGCGAAAGCGACAGAAGCACTTGAATTGACCAAAAACTATTATGCCATAGATGAAGACCAACCCGTTATCATTGGTGAAATCAAAGATGACAAATTGTGGCTGACTTTCATGGAAGACGAGATTCTGCAGCTTGGTGTCGTTGACAAGGATTCTTACCGTTTGCCGGACTATCCCATTCAGGTGGAAGGCCTGCAAGGTACGCCAAAGGACTTTATCATCGCCGACATTGGGCAGGACTTCAATCCCATCCTTTGTGTCTTGACAGATCAGGATAAGGTGCAGATGCTGAGCCTTTGGAACACCATTGCCACTGGTGATATTGAAGTGACGGAGGTGCCTATGGAGTCTATCGTGGAATTCAAAGACGGCCCAGGAGGCCCTTGGAAAGACGATGAAGGCAATACTTTTTATGAATACACTACCATCTATGGCATTGATACACAAGGTGGTCGGCATGAGGTTCCGCTGTATTCTTTAGAACGCGATATCGAACATGTTGACCATGGCCAACATGCAGATGTGGTTTACCAACTGTTTTTCACCGATGACTGGAAGATGCGGTATGTCTTGGGTTATTATCGCAGTGAGAAGTTGGAGGAGCTACAAGGTCGTTTCTGGCTCATCGATGAGGATTGGGATGAGATGGTTTTTGTTTTTGGTTATGAGCTGACCACCCGTATGGAATATACTGGCGAGGGGATCAACACCACAAATATGAATAGCCAAGGTGTTTTTGAGATGCGTTATGCTGACTTTGGCAATGAAGGCTACTACATTACTCCAATTGATGGTGTTGACTTCTGCAATAAAGGGTTGAAAAAGCCTGTTAAGTTCAACCCATGTGGTGCATATGGTGGATAATTATTGAAAACCAATAGAAATCATACAATCATGAAAAACTTCAAATTATTATTGTCGGCTTGCGTGATGATGCTCTTAGTTAGTGTCTCATGTGAAAACAGCACAAAAGAAACCGCAACGGTGTCCATTACGCCCGATTTGACCTATTGGGACTTGCAAGGTCCGGTGAAGCACTGCAACGAAGTCGAATTTGACAATCAAGGCACGATGGTAAGTATCGGTGGTTACGACCCATTCTCCATCGAACAGGCTTATCGCGAGATGGATGGCGATGACTTTGTAGAAATTACCAAGTGGGAACGTGATGAAGAAGGCCACATCGCGTCCGTTACGGGCATTGAAGGCATGTCGGAGTACACTTGGAACGATGGTCGAGTGGTAAGCGCCGCTGGTTTTGAGGAGGGTACGGTATGGAAGAACGATTACGAATATGATACTGTGGGCCGTTTGGTGAAGCTCATGGAATATATTGGTGGCTTTGAAGACGAAGAAGATGAACTGCCTCTTTGGTCGACTTCGGAATTCAGTTATCTTGAGTTTGACAGTCATGGCAACTGGATCCGTCGTGCGGTTAAGGTTACCTTGGCCGACATGGAGAACACTGAGGAGTATGAGGAGACCCGCACCATCGAGTACTACGAATAAGTCCTGTATTATGGATTGACCATGTATCCCATTGTATTTGTAAATTCAGATGTAAGACCATGAAAAAAGTTCTTTTATCCCTGCTTGTCCTGCTACCTATAGTGACATGGGCCCAGTTTGATGCCTTTTTTACGGAGTCTTCGCTCCGTGTGGACTATTGCTTGACTGGCAATAGCAATGAAACTACATTTTCGCTCAAGGAACTCATTCACGAGCCCTATTGGAGTGGCTCCAAAACCAACCTTATCGACGATTTGGAGTTTGGTAGCTACATTGTCAAAGTGTATGAGGCGGGTACAGAACATCTGCTGTTTTCGAAAGGCTACCAAAACCTTTACGGCGAGTGGCAGACCACCAACGAGGCGAAATTAGTCACCAAGACCTTCGACGAGTCGGTCATCGTGCCTTTCCCCAAGGTGAAAATCGACATTGTTTTGTGCCATAAGACTTGGGAGGGACAGCTCAAAGAAGGGTTGCGGCTTACCGTGAGTCCCGATGATTATTTTATCCGCAACTATGACAAGCTTGACCTGCCTATTTACGAGGCTTGGATTGGCAACAAGGATGTGACCAAAGCCGTTGATATTGTGATTCTTCCCGAAGGCTACACCCAAGCTGAGATGGGCAAGTTTATCAAGGATTGCGACTTCTTCGTGAAGAGCATGTTCGACTATGCGCCATACGACCGTTATCGCGAGAGCTTCAACATCCGTGGCGTGATGGCTCCTTCGGCTGAGAGCGGTTGCACCATGCCTGGCGACCACATCTACAAGAACACTGTCATGCGGTTCAGCTTCTGGACCTTTGATTCGGAGCGTTACTGCATGAGCACTGATAACCGCGACATTCGCGATTTGGCGGGACAGGTGCCGTACGATCAAATCTATATCCTCGTCAATACGGAGAAATACGGCGGGGGAGGCATCTACAACTTCTATTGCTCCAGTGCAAGCAGCAATGGCTTTTCGAGTGATGTCATCATCCATGAGTTTGGCCATGGCTTTGCTGGATTGGCCGACGAATACTATAATGACGATACCTATGGCGACATGTATAACAACGACTTGGAGCCTTGGGAGCCTAACCTCACTACGCTCGTTAACTTCGACGCGAAGTGGAAGGACATGATGGACAAGAAAACGCCCGTGCCCACACCCCGTGAGAAGAAATACGAGAATACCATAGGTATCTTCGAGGGTGGTGGTTACGAACCCGAAGGTGTTTATAGCCCTCACATGGACTGCCTGATGAAGACCTTCAACGGCCATGAATTCTGTCCCGTCTGCCAACGAGCCATCGAGCGAATGATACTGTATTATTCCAAATAACTGCAAACATGTGCAGCTGCCCAATCCCCCTGCCCCTCTTAGGAAGGGGGAATTGTGACAACCCTACAGCTCCCAACTCTAAACTCTCAACTCTCAACTCTCAACTAACCACTGACTCTAAACTCTCAACTCTCAACACTAAACTTAAAAAATGAACTACCTAGACATCATCATCGCCATCATCCTCTTTCTCTTCGGATGGAAAGGCTTGCGCAAAGGTCTCATCATTGAGGTGGTCACTTTGTTGGCCTTTGGAGTGGGCATCTATGGTGCCATGCATTTCTCCGATTTCACTGCAGCGCATTTGCAGGACTTTATGGAAATCAAGCCACAATATCTCAACACCGTTGCTTTTGTGCTGACATTCATCATATTGGTTGTCTTGGTCAACCTCATCGGGAGACTTGTCTCTAAGTGGGTAAAATCCATGAACTTGGGTTTTTTCGACAAGCTCGGTGGTTTTTTGTTTGGCATCCTCAAAGGTGTTCTGTTGTGCAGTGTCCTGCTGATGGTGCTCAACAATTTCCAGCTATTAGGTGTGGTGAAGCCCAAAGTCAAAGAAGAATCGAAATTGTATCCTTATATTGAGCAGACGGTTCCTTATGTCTATCGCGGTTTCGATTTGGTGAAGGACTACGCTAAAGATGTGTTACCTGATGATGAGTCTGAAAAGGAGACAGAGGGGAATAGTGTTACTTCTTCAAGTTGGTAGTCTTTGGACAAATTTCGTTCCTTGCTATGATGCAGAGTATTTGATAGTGAAAAAAGGTGTCGCCTCAGCTGAGACGACACCTTTTCTTATTATGTTGTAGTGGATTAAATCACTCCGCGTTCCAAGAGGATCATGATGGTTTCGATATCATCATCCTCGGGGTTGTTGTGCGGATCGTATTCCGTCTTGAGGTTGTAGCCCCACAGTCTTGCGAAGCCTTGGTAGAAGAAGGCGCGTACCTTGCCGCGCAACTCTTGGACGACCTTGTAGCTGGTGTTGCCGGTCTCACGATCGATGAGGCGTACCAGGATGAGTCCTTGGGCGATGGTGAGGTTCTTCAGTTCCTCGGTATATTGTTCGGTGATTTCATCCTCAGCTTGCTTCATCAGGCGCTTGCGTTCGCTCTTGTCGGAGATGTTAGCCAAGATCGAGTCGTATTCCTGCATCTTCGCGCCAGCCAGTTTGGCATAAGGGAACACCTTTTTCACATTGTTAGCCAAGCGGCGGCCTTGGCGCGTGTCGGTGATTTGCAGGTAGCGCTGCATTAGGTCGATGTCGACTTCGGGCAGATAAACGATGAGCGTGGTGTCGCCGTTAGGCTCGATGCGACCGTAAACCACGCTGCCAGTGGTGGGTTCGGTAGGGTTGGAGAAGTCGACCACCGACGACTGCGGCTGTGGCTTATGCTTTACTTGCTTGTTGAGGACGAGGGGCTTCTTTTTGGCTTTATCGCCGCCTTTGGCAATCATTTGGGAATACCCCGTGAGGCACATCAAGGCAATCACTACAATCAAGGCTATTCTTTTCATGGCATTCTTCTTTTCTTTATTCAACGCTCGAAACTATGCAAGTATTGTGCCAAAAAAAGCATCAAGCCGCGACTTGATGCTTTTTTGATGAAACTGTTTGGTCTTCAGTCTCCGACATGCAGTTTTTGCAGTCCCGATTTCTCGAGCTTTGCCTCGGCGTAGGTGCGGTCGACAACCAACTCAGTGGCTTTGATGTCGGAAGGCAACTCAAACATGGCATCGTTCAGGATGGCCTCCATGATGGAACGCAGTCCACGCGCGCCCACCTTGAATTCGATGGCTTTTTCCACCACGAAATCAAGCACCTCGTCTTGAATGACCAAGTTGATGCGATCCATGGCAAAGAGCTTTTGGAATTGCTTCACCAAAGCATTCTTTGGCTCGGTGAGGATGCGTTTCAAGGCTTCTTTGTCCAAGGGATTGAGGTGAGTGATGACAGGAAGGCGGCCGACAATTTCAGGGATGAGGCCGTATTTCTTCAGGTCGGCGGGCGAGAGGTATTGCAGCATGTTGTCCTTGTCGATGGCTTCGTTGCCGCCTGCGCCGTAACCGATGACATTGGTACGCTTACGGGCGGCGATGAGGCGTTCGATGCCGTCGAAGGCACCGCCGGCGATGAAGAGGATGTCCTTCGTATTGACGGCAATCATTTTTTGCTCGGGGTGCTTGCGCCCACCTTGGGGCGGCACATTGACCACTGAGCCTTCCAACAGCTTCAGCATGGCTTGTTGCACACCTTCACCTGATACATCGCGGGTGATGCTTGGGTTGTCGCTCTTGCGCGCAATCTTGTCAATCTCATCGATGAAGACGATGCCGCGTTCGGTGGCAGCCACATCGTAGTCGGCGGCTTGCAGCAGCTTGACGAGAATGTTCTCAACATCTTCACCCACATAACCTGCCTCGGTGAGTACGGTGGCATCGGCAATGGCAAAGGGTACATTGAGCATCTTGGCGATAGTGCGAGCAAGCAGGGTTTTGCCCGTGCCAGTCTCGCCCACAAGGATGATGTTCGACTTCTCGATTTCTACTTCGTCGGCTTCCACCTTCTGGCTGATGCGCTTATAGTGGTTGTAGACGGCCACAGCCAAAGTGCGTTTGGCTTCGTCTTGCCCGATGACATACTGGTCGAGGAAACGCTTGATTTCGGCAGGCTTTTTCAGGGTGATTCCTTTGGGGTCAAAACCTTGGCTTTGCTTGCGTTCGCCAAATTGTTCCTTGACGATGAGATGGGCCTGCTCGGCGCAGTTGTCACAAATCTCGGCATCTATGCCTTGGATGAGCAGCCTGACTTCGCTGGCTTTTCTGCCGCAAAACGCACAAACACCTGATTTCTTTGCCATCGGTTAGGCTTGTTTTTTGATGAGTACTTCGTCAATCATGCCATATTCCTTGGCTTCGGCGGCGGTCATCCAATAGTCGCGGTCGGAGTCGGCCCAAACCTTGTCGTAGGTTTGGCCAGAGTGCAAGGCGATGATTTCGTACAATTCCTTCTTCAGTTTTTGGATCTCGCGTGCCGTGATTTCAATCTCGGTGGCTTGTCCTTCCACACCGCCCATGGGTTGGTGGATCATGATGCGGGAGTGAGGCAGAGCTGAGCGTTTGCCTTTGGTGCCGGCGCACATCAGTACGGCGGCCATCGAAGCGGCCATTCCAGTGCAGATAGTAGCAACATCGGGGCTGATGAACTGCATAGTGTCGTAGATGCCCAAGCCAGCATACACGCTACCGCCAGGTGAGTTGAGGTAAATTTGGATATCGCGCTTCGAGTCGGTCGACTCAAGGAAGAGCAACTGGGCTTGGATGATGTTGGCCACATAGTCGTCGATGGCGGTGCCAAGGAAGATGATGCGGTCCATCATCAGGCGGCTGAACACATCCATTTGGGCCACATTGAGCTGACGCTCTTCAATGACGGTAGGGCTGATGTAGCCGCTGTTGTTAATCTTGGAAATGTATTGTTCCAAGCCGAGGGTGTTCAGCCCCACATGCTTGGTGGCGTATTTGAAGAATTCGTTGTTCATTTGTTGTATTAGTTTTTGAGTTATAGAGTCCTTTTAGTTGCCTATGGTATAGCTAACGGCCTATGGCTGTCCCATTGTATAGGGCAAGCCATAGGCCATAGTCATAAGCCATTGTTTATTTTGCTTTCCGATCCTCTTCCAGCTTCTTCATGAAGTCAGCGGCAGTGGTTTCGGCGTAGTTGATGTTCATCTTGCCTTTCAGGAAGGCGGTCATCTTGATGTCGGCGAGTTGGTTCTTGAGTTGCTCGACTTGTTTGCCGTCTTTGAGGTAGTTGGCTGCAATCTTGTCGAGGTTGGCTTTCATGTCGTCTTCAAGCGTGGCATAATCGATGCCGGGGAAGATTTGTTTCAGCACGAAGTTCTTCACTTCCTCGTCATTGATGATGAGCTCGGGGTTGGCTTTTACGATGCTGTCTTCGATGAGCTGCCAGCGCAGGCCTTTCACATAGTCTTTCTCGTAGTTCTTCTCCACATCCTCTGCAGTGATGTTGCCTTGGCTGTTTTCGACGAGCCAGCGTTTCATAAAGGCGTCGGGCAGGTCGAAATGAACGGCGGCCACCAGTTCGTCCACCATCTTGTTGAAGAGGATGGGGTCAACTTCGGCTTCATGTTGCTTTTCCATCTCGGCCTTGACGGCTTGCTTGAAGGCGTCGAGTTCCTTGATTTCCTTGTCGGGGAAAATCTTCTTGAAGAAGTCTTCGTCAAGTTCGGGTTTCTCGTTGCGGATGGCGTCGTCGATGATGATGTTGAAGTCGCTGGCAGCGGGAGCACCTTCGCCCAATATTTTGGCGGCTTCCTCTTCCGAACCGAACACTTTGGCGAAGTTGACGATGAATTCAGAACCCACTTCCTTGTCGATGAATTTCTTGCGCTGGGTCTTGTTCTTGATTTGGCTCATGTTGAAGTAGAGGCCGTCTTTCTCAAAGCCGCCTTCCACTTCTTTGCCGTCCTTGGCTTCGCGGATCTTGATCTCGAGGCGGTCGTCTTCGCCGATGGTTTCGGGATGGCTTGTGTTGGGGTTGCGTTCCAGAAGGTCTTCAACGACCTTGTTCACTTCTTCGTCAGTGGGAACGATATGGTAGAAGTCGACCATCGTGTTGGTGAAGTCGACATTGATTTCAGGACGCAGGGCAGCCTCGAAGTAAAAGTCGAGGTTGTCATCCTTTTCAAGGTCGGCAGGCTGCTGCATCTCAGTGTCGTTGAGCGGATAGCCGAGGAGGTCGAGCTTGTTGTCGACGATATGCTTGTTGAGGTTGTCCGAAACGATGGTGTTCAAGGCTTCCATTTTTGCGTTGGCACCGTACATCTTCTTAATCATGCCCATCGGCACCATGCCAGGACGGAAACCAGGTATATTGGCTCTTTGGCGCATCTGCTTCAGGGTCTTTTCAACCATTTCTTCGTAATCGGCCTTTTCAACATTAATTTTGATGGAGATAAGGTTGTCTCCTTTTGTGCTTTGTGTGATATTCATTTCTAAATTATTGATTGTCTTTAACTTGTGCGGATGAAGGGACTCGAACCCTTACTTCGTGAGAAACTAGATCCTAAGTCTAGCGCGTCTACCAATTCCGCCACACCCGCATGTAGGTCGGCTTTTGAGGGCGCAAAGATACAACTTTTTTATTTATGCTGAATGCTGAAATCGAAGATTCAACGTAGTTAATCTAGAATTATGAGTGTCATTCAGCATTCCTCATTCAGCATTCCTCATTAATTCTTCACATCAAGCGCCTCACGCAATGCATTCCCGATGAGCATAAACGCAAGGACCAGCAGCATAATGGCAATACCCGGCAGGATGGCCAAATAAGCCGCATCTAAGATGATGAAGGCATAGTTCTCCTTAATCATGCTGCCCCAAGAAGGCATGGGTGGCTGCACTCCAATGCCGAGGAAACTTAAGCCCGCCTCAAGCAAGATAGCAGAAGCGAAATTGGCAGCCGATACCACGATGATGGGGTTGAGAATGTTGGGCAGAATATGCTTGAATATGATGCGCAAGTTTCTGAACCCCAAAGCTTTTCCTGCTTCTACAAAGGTCGTCTCGCGGATGGAGAGAATCTGCCCACGAACGATGCGTGCCACCTCCACCCACATGGTTAGGCCGACAGCGATGAACACCTGTGCGATGCCTTTGCCCAAGGCGAAGGTGATAGCGATGACCAAGAGTAGGGTAGGAATGGACCAAACCACATTAATAAACCACACCACTGCGTCATCGACTTTGCCTCGGAAGAAACCACCCAAACTACCCATCACGATGCCAATCATCAAGCTGAGCAGAACGGCGATGAAACCCACCGTCAAGCTGATGCGGCTACCCAAAACCAGACGGCTGAGGAAGTCGCGGCCAAATTGGTCGGTGCCCAACAGGAATTTGCGGTGTTTCACGCAATGACTTCTTATATAGGTGTCGGCCTCCTCTTCCGAAGAAAAAGCCAAGGTCCCTGAGCTTGTCGAAGGGTCGACTTGTAAAAAATCTCGATTGTCAATGATTTCTGTTCTGACATTCAGGCTTTCTTCGCTTTGATATAGGTAGACTATCGTCTGATTTGCATCAACATGGATGCTATCAAAAGGCAAATAAATGCAGTTGTCGGGTCGCCCGTTGAACAGAAATTCGAAAAAAGGCGTTTTTTGTGGCGGTGTTTCCTTGGGAATCATTAGCATGTCGACCTCAAAGCCGGGTTTCTTGGTGCTGATTTCAAGGATTTGTCGGTTGGCGTTAGGGGTCTTGTCGGGGATGATGAGATAGGCAAACAAAGCCATCAGAGCCCAAAGCAGTACGAAGCCACAAGAAACCATTCCGAGCTTGTTGCTGCGAAATCGCTTCCAAGCCAATGCTTTAGGTGATTGTTCTTGATTCGGTTTGCCTTTCATGAGATACCTTTCGATTCAACCGTCAAAAATACGCAAATCCCCCTTGATTTAGAGCCAAAAAAGAAAAAATTGAAAAATTTGCCTAAAAACCATCGCCGTTTCGGAAAAATGTTGTATTTTTGCACCCGCAAATCAGATGGTGGATTTAGCTCAGCTGGTTAGAGTACCGGATTGTGGTTCCGTGGGTCGTGGGTTCGAATCCCACATTCCACCCTGAGAAGAAGAGGTTCGCAAGAGCCTCTTTTTTTGTTTTCCTTGCATCGCTCGGGAAATAAAAAATATGTAATTTTGCACCGCGAATAATAAGGATATGGCAAGGATAATGGCTATCGACTTGGGCAGAAAACGCAGTGGCATCGCCGTCACCGACCCTTTGCAGATTATCGCCAATGGGTTGACGACCGTGGAGTCGCATAAACTCATCGACTTTGTGCTGGATTATGTGAAGACAGAAGAGGTGGAGCAAATCGTCATTGGTGAGCCCAAGGACATGAAAAACAATCCTTCCGACTGCTCGAAATACATTGAGCCCATCGTCAACCGCCTAAAGAAGCTCCTGCCCGACATGAAGATTGTGCGTTACGATGAACGTTTCACCTCGGTGATGGCGTACCAGACCATGATTGACGCGGGCCTCAGCAAATCGAAACGTCAGAACAAGGAACTTGTCGACACCATTGCCGCCACCATCATCCTGCAATCGTATATGAGTTCTATAAAACCATGATAAATCGGCGTTTCGACAGGCTCAACGACCTTGGTCCCTGAGCCCGTCGAAGGGCCAATAACTGAATAACTGAACAACTGATAACTGACAACAGAAATGATATTACCGATAGTAGCATACGGTCACCCCACGCTGAAAGCCATAGCCCAACCCATCACCCCCGATTATCCTGAATTGGACACGCTGATGAATGACATGTGGGAGACACTGGCTCATTCCGAAGGCGTCGGCTTGGCCGCCCCGCAAGTCAACAAGTCCATCCGATTGTTCATCGTCGATGGCAATCCCTTTTATCCTGACTATCCGGATGCAAAGGGTTTCAAGCAGGCCTTCATTAACGCTGAACTCTTGGAAACCTTTGGCGAAGAGGTGCCTTTCAAAGAAGGTTGCCTCAGCTTGCCTAACATCTATGAAGAGGTGATGCGTCCCGAAAAGATTCGCTTGAAATACCTTGATGAGAACTTTCAGGAGCATGAAGAGGTGTTTGAAGGCATCCGCGCCCGAATTATCCAACACGAGTACGATCATCTGGAAGGCCATGTCCATGTGGATCGCATCGCCCCGTTGCGCAAGACCTTGCTACAAGGCAAGTTGCGTGCTATCTCTGAGGGAAAATGCGATGTGGACTATCGTATGATTTTCCCGCATAAGAAAAGACATAGATAATGATTAAAAACTTGAATATCATGAATAAAACTTTGAAACTGATGGCTTTTGCCTTGCTGGCATTGGGTATGTTGGCATGCGGCGGAAACGCAAAGAAAATCACTGTAGAAGAATTGAAAGAAGCACAGACGGCCTTGTTCAATGGGAATGGCACGTTGAATGAAAAGGAAGCACCTAAGGTGGCAGAAAAATATTGCCAGTTTGTCAAACAAAACTCAGGTGACACAGCTGTTGCCAAATGGCTTTTTCATGCCATGGAGATCCAAGTGATGTTGAAGGATTCGAAGAAAAGTATCGAGATTGGCAATCAACTTTTGGAACAATACCCTCAATCGAAATGGGCTCCCCAAACCTTGTTGACTTTGGGCTCATTTGTCTATAATGACCAGCTCAATGACACGGCCAATGCTCATGTCATGTTCCAGAGGTTGATTGATGATTATCCGAACAGTGATTTGGTTGACGATGCTCAAAAATCCATCGAATACCTTGGTTTGTCGCCAGATGAAATCATGAGTCTGATTATGATGTCTAAAATGGAAGTTGAAGAGAACGATTTATAAGCTTCTTTGAATTGAGATGAAAAAAGCCTGCGATAACGCAGGCTTTTTTCATTGTTCAGCAGCCTAAGGCTGCTTTCAGCTCGTCTATCAAATCGAGTTTTTCCCATGCGAAGAACTCTACGTTCTTGTAAATGTGCTCGCCTTCGTGGAAGGTGTCTTTGTCTTCGTAATAAACCTCCACTTTACGGTTCTCGGGCTGGCGACCGAAGTGGCCGTAGGAAGCCGTCTCCTCAAAGATGGGGTTGGTGAGTCCAAAGCGCTTCACGATGAAGTAAGGCCTCAAGTCGACTAACTCCCTTACCTTGAGGGCAATCTCGGCATCACTCATCTTGACGTGCGAGGTGCCGTCAGTGTTGATGTAGAAGCCTACAGGCTCGGCTTTGCCGATGGCGTAGGCAATCTGCACCAAGGCTTGGTCGCATACGCCGGCGGCTACTAGATTCTTGGCAATGTGGCGTGCTGCATAAGCTGCCGAACGGTCTACCTTTGAGCTGTCTTTGCCTGAAAAGGCGCCGCCGCCATGGGCACCGCGACCACCATAGGTGTCAACAATGATCTTACGACCCGTAACACCAGTGTCGCCATGGGGACCACCGATGACGAACTTGCCTGTTGGGTTCACGTAGAGCTTCATGTCGTCGCCGAAGAGCTTCTTTAGGCGTACGGGCAGCTGTTTCTTCACCCTTGGGATGAGGATATTGCGCACGTCAGCCTCAATCTTCTTTTGCATGGTTTCGTCGTTGGCAAACTCATCGTGTTGCGTGCTGATGACAATGGTGTCGATACGCAAAGGCTTCCAGCCATTGCCGTATTCCACCGTCACTTGCGACTTGGCATCGGGGCGAAGGTAGGTCATCTTCTTGCCTTCGCGACGGATTTTGGCCAATTCTTGAAGCAATAGGTGTGAAAGGTCGATGGTGAGGGGCATGTAGTTCTCGGTCTCCTTACAGGCGAAACCGAACATCATGCCTTGGTCGCCGGCGCCTTGGTTTTCGTCAGCCTCACGCTTGACGCCTTGGAAGATGTCGTTCGACTGTCCGTGAAGGGCAGAGAGCACACCGCACGATTGTGCGTCAAACTGGTACTCCGACTTGTTGTAGCCGATGCGGTCGATGACGCGGCGGGTAACGTCTTGGATTTCGACGTAAGCGTTGGTGCGTATTTCGCCGGCAACGACTACCAAACCGGTGGTAACTAAAGTCTCACAAGCCACCTTTGAGGTGGGGTCATAACGGAGAATCTCATCCAATACGGCATCCGAAATCTGGTCACATACCTTGTCGGGATGACCTTCTGAAACGGATTCTGATGTGAAATAGTAACCCATAACAAATTGTTTATTAGTTAGTTAATAATAAATTTGTGTGGGAAGTTGTTGACTGAAAGGGTCCTTCGATCATTCGGCAAGCTCATGACTCAGGAACCCAAGGAAAAAGCATTGTTTTAGCATTTTTTCTTGTGGTTGCAATCAAATCAAATCTTTCCACGTAAGCGGCTGCAAAAATAGTATTTTTTTGAATTGTTGATTGTTTATTTGTTGAATTGTTGCAAAAAAACAATTCAACATTTCAACAATTCAACAAATCAACGATACGATGATGCTAATCAACCTTTTGTCAGTTTTTGGAACGCCTCCTCAATGCTCAAGTCCTCTTTCTGTAAGGTCTTGATAATGAGGCCGCGGTCTACCGACCATTTCATCAAGTTGGCACGGATGTCGGTGTCGCCCTGCGGTTCGAGGATCCAATGGTTCTCTTTTACGCGTTGCACGCGGCCAACTTGTGGGATGCTTTGGAGCAGGTCTTCGCTTACCTCGCTCTCGAACTCTACGATGACCACATTGCTCATGGTGTTGTCCTGTTTCAGGTTCTCTATCTTGTCGTCGGCCACCACCACACCTTTATTAATAATAATGGCGCGTTCACAGATGGCTTCAACCTCCTGCATGATGTGGGTGCTGAGCAGCACAGTCTTTTCTTTGCCGAGGCTGGAGATGAGGTTGCGGATATCGATGAGCTGGTTGGGGTCGAGGCCGGAGGTAGGCTCGTCGAGAATGAGCACCTGCGGGTCATGCATCATGGCTTGCGCGAGGCCGACACGTTGACGGTAGCCCTTCGATAAAGCCCCGATTTTCTTGTGTGCCTCAAGGCCGAGTCCTGTCTCGTCAATCATCGCCTCAATGCGCTTGTGGGCGGCTTCGCCTTTCAGTTGGTGAACACCAGCGACGAACTCAAGGTATTCGCGGACGTACATGTCAAGATACAATGGGTTGTGTTCTGGCAGGTAGCCTACAATACGCTTGACGGCCATCGGGTCGTCCATGACATCGTGTCCTTCCACGCTCACCGTGCCCGAGGTGGGCGGGATGAAGCAGGTGATGATTTTCATCAGCGTCGACTTGCCCGCGCCGTTGGGACCGAGCAGTCCGACGATACCTTTATTGATAGTGAGCGTGACGTCATTGAGGGCGAGCTGATCGCCGTATTGTTTGGTGATA
This sequence comes from uncultured Bacteroidales bacterium, assembly GCA_946185535.1. GTDB lineage: Bacteria > Bacteroidota > Bacteroidia > Bacteroidales > F082 > Limimorpha. Next base: position 7,903 of record CAMHJX010000042.1, on the reverse strand, counting down.
TGGTTGATTTGGATGGACATCTGCGTTGGTTTTGAGGCTGCAAAGATAGGAAAAAACAAAAAGACGCGAGACTTCGAGACGCGAGACGAATGACTTTTTTGATGTCCCCGAGTCCCGCAGTCCCGAGTCCCGCGTCAAAAAATACAATTAATGTATTGCCAGTAACCAAAAAAGTAGTACTTTTGCCGCCTCGTTCAATCATCCAAAATCTGTCTTCTGAACGCGCTAACGCATTGATTTATGGGCGAACATGAATTAATGCACAAAAAAGTTGGAGCGTAAAGAAGAAAGTTGTACTTTTGCACGCCCTAAAATAGGGTAGTGTCTTATAGAATTGGATAACATATTAAACACAAAATGAACTACTTAAGTTACAAGACAGTAAGCGTCAACAAAGAGAATGCCAACAAGAAGTGGTATGTGGTTGATGCTGAAGGACAAATCCTCGGCCGTTTGGCAAGCGAGGTTGCCATGATTCTGCGTGGCAAAAGGAAGGCATGCTTTACTCCCCACAGCGATTGTGGTGATAATGTCATCATCATCAATGCAGAGAAAGTTGTGCTGACAGGAAACAAAATGACCCAGAAGTACTACATGCGCTACACGGGCTATCCGGGTGGCCAGCGTACTCGCACCGTTGCTGAGCAGCTGAAGCGTAAGCCCATCTTCGTGGTCGAACACGCCGTCCGCGGCATGCTCCCGAAGAACCGTCTCGGCGACGCCATCTTCCGTAACCTTTATGTTTACGAAGGTCCTAACCACAACCATGAGGCACAACAGCCCCAAGAACTTACAATCAACACTCATAAGCAATACAACAAGTAATCATGGAAGTTATCAACGCTTTAGGTAGAAGAAAGACCGCCGTTGCCCGTATCTATATGAAGGCCGGCAGTGGTAACATTACGGTGAACAAGCGCGACTACAAGGAGTACTTCCCGACGAGCATCCTCCACTATGTGGTTGAACAGCCTATGATGCTGACCGAGACCCTCGGCCAATACGACATCAAGGTCAACCTCGACGGTGGTGGCATCAACGGCCAGGCCGAGGCTTTGCGTCTCGCCATCAGCCGCGCCCTCTGCGAGATCAACCCCGAGTATCGTCCCACCCTGAAGGCTAAAGGTTTGATGCGCCGCGACCCGCGTATGGTCGAGCGTAAGAAACCCGGTCAGCCTGGTGCCCGTAAGAAGTTCCAATTCAGCAAACGTTAAGCCCTTAGAAGCAAAGCGATTTTGTTTAGTATCCAAATTGCTGAGATTCTTATGCAGACTACTCAGCGATTGTATTTAGCGAATGTAAACATTAAAAAGAAAACAACACATGACACAAGTAACATTTGAAGAACTGTTGGATGCCGGTTGTCATTTCGGCCACCTCAAGAGAAAATGGAATCCGAACATGGCTCCCTATATTTTCATGGAGCGCAATGGTATCCACATCATAGACCTCTATAAGACACAAGCCAAGATGGACGAGGCTGCCAATGCCCTCTGCCAATTGGCCAAATCGGGCAAGCGCGTGCTGTTCGTGGCCACCAAGAAGCAGGCCAAGGACGTCGTCGCCGAACTCGCCCAGAAAGTCAACATGCCTTACGTGACCGAGCGCTGGCCCGGCGGTATGCTGACCAACTTCGCCACCATCCGCAAAGCCGTCAAGAAGATGACGAGCATCGACAAGATGATGAACAGCGACGCTTACAAGAGCCTCTCCAAGCGTGAGAAGCTGCAGATCGAGCGTGAGCGCGAGAAACTCGAGAAGAACCTCGGTTCCATCGCCGACTTGAGCCGTCTGCCTTCAGCCCTGTTCGTGGTTGACATCATGAAGGAACACATCGCCGTTGCTGAAGCCCGCAAGCTCAACATCCCGACCTTCGCCATCGTCGACACCAACACCAACCCCAACCTCATCGACTTCCCCATCCCCGCCAACGACGACGCCTCGAAGAGCATCGCCCTCATCGTCGGCAAGATGGTCGACGCCATCGAGGAAGGCATCACCGAGCGCAAGAACAACAAGGACCTCATCCAAGAAGAGGAAGAGGAAGAAGTTGACGAAGTGAAAGACAACGCCGAGGAAGAGGAAAACAAGGACGAACGCCGTCCTCGCAACAACCGCCGTCCTCGTCGTCCCGCCGCTAAGAACTGATTTTTAGCTGTCAGCCATCAGCTATCAGCCGTCAGCAATGGTAATTCCATGCTGAAGGCTGACTGCTGACAGCTGAAAGCTCAGATAATAACCTTAAAAACAACAAAACAATGAATATTACCGCTTCTCAAGTTAACGAACTGAGACAGATGACGGGTGCCGGCATGATGGACTGCAAGAAGGCCCTCGTCGAGACCGATGGCGACATCCAGGCCGCTATCGACATCCTTCGCAAGAAGGGTATGGCCAAGGCTGCCAAGCGCGCCGACCGCACCGCCAGCGAAGGCTGCGTGCTCTCCAAGGCCACTGATGACCACAAGTACGCCGCCATCATCATGGTGAACTGCGAGACCGACTTCGTGGCCAACAACGCCGACTTCGTGAAGTTCACGAAGGACGTGCTCGACATGGCCGTCGCCAACCGCGTGAAGGACATCGAAGCCCTGAAGGCCATGACGCTCGACGGCCAAACCGTTGAAGCCCTTGTCGCCAACCAAAGCGCTGTCACTGGTGAGAAGACCGAACTCGGTGCCTTCAAAGTCCTTGAAGGTGAATATGTAGCCAACTACAACCACCCCGGCAACCGCCTCGCCACCATCGTCGAAATGAACAAGAGTTTCGCCGGTGTTGAGGAAGTGAGCCACGAGGTGTGCATGCACGTCGCCGCCATGAACCCGCTTTCGGTGAGCGAAGCCTCCATCCCGCAAGAGGTGAAGGATCGCGAGTTTGCCGTTGCCGTCGACAAGACCAAGGAAGAACAGATCCAGAAGGAAGTCGAGAAGGCTCTCCGCAAGGCTGGCATCAATCCCAACCACGTTGACAGCGATGACCACATCAACTCGAACATCACCAAGGGTTACATCACCGAAGAACAAGGTGCACAGGCCCGCGAAATCAAGGCCACAGTGCCCGGTCAAGTGCAACTCAACGAAGGCATGATTCAGAACATCGCCAAAGGTCGTCTGAACAAGTTCTTCAAGGAGAGCTGCCTGCTGAACCAAGTCTCTCTGGTCGCCGACCCGAAGACCGTTGCCGAATACATCCAAGCTGCCGACAAGGAAGCCACTGTTTGCAATTTCGTGCGTATCAAGTTGGGCGAATAATCCTATTTGACAAAAATCAACAGAAAAGGATGGCGTATGCCATCCTTTTTTTATTTTTGCAAAAAAAAGTCATGGAAGCGACATTAGAAAAAGCCTGTCAGACTGTTGAAAGCAAGGCTTATCAAGGCAAGGAAGTCCGTCTATGTAGTGATGGGAAATACCGTTGGGTGTATGAGATGAATATGCTGAAAAACCCAACTATCTTCTTTACGGTTCTCAAGGTTATGATGATTTCCATAGGCATCATATGGCTGTTCGGATTGATCATAGGCCTAGGCAATATGAGCTTGGATTATTTCCTGTTTTGGACGAAACTTTCGGGCATCATGTTAGGAATATTTGTTGTATTGACAATCATTGGTGTTCTGATTACGGCAGCCATATTAGGCAAGTATGTCGTCCTTTTCGAGATGGACGAGATAGAAGTGGTCCATATCCAGATGCCTCGACAAGTCAAAAAAGCGGAGGTGATTGGGCTGATTACGGCGTTGGTGGGTGCTATGGCCAAAAGTCCTACGACGATGGGTGCAGGCATGCTGGCGGCTTCGAAAACGAAGAGCACCTCCGTATTTGCCAACGTGCGGCGTGTCAAAGCTCGCCGTCGGCTAAATTTGATTAAAGTTAATCAGTTGCTCGATAAGAACCAGGTGTACGTCGCCGACGAGGATTTCGATTTCGTTTACAATTTCATCAAGACGCATTGTCCAAAAGTGAAGAAATAGTTGTTTTGTGGGAAAATTGTAGTTTTGCATCGGAATCAAAACAATGCTATATAGTCTACCAAAACGGAAATCACCTTGTGCCCAATGGCACGATTATACAGGTGCGGATTATTTTGTGACATTCTGCACGAAAAACCGCGAATTGTATCTTGGTGATGTCGTGAATGGGCAAATGCTGTTGTCGTAAATTGGTGAATGGACAAAAACGCAGATTGAACAGACAGCGGTCATCCGTCAAAATGATGTGACCATTCCGTTGTATGTGATTATGCCTAACCATGTTCATCTGATTGTGGTTTGTTCCGATGTGATTGGCGGACGCACGCGGTGTCTTCCTACGGTTTGGACCACAATCTGGGAATTTTCCATCGGTGGTGTGTGGCATCAAATCCGTCGTTACAAAAACTCCATCGAACCTAATATTTCATCTGCATGGCAACCGCGTTATCCCGACCATATCGTCCACAACCAATTGGATGAACTGTATTGCCAATTACATAGAAAACAATCTTATGCTATGGGAAACAGATAAATTCTACAAGAAAAGATAATTTGTATTATTTTTGCAACCGAATTGTAACAATAGTTAAAACCATAACAACAAAAGAATAAGTAACCATAACATATTAAGTCAGATAGCATTTATAGCTGTCCTTGAACGTCAAATTACCACCAGTCCCCTATTGGGGACAAACCACAGTCAAGGGCAAGTTATTAAATGTCGTGCATGGCACGGCGTGGAATGACTTGTTAGATTGTGGAGGGCGTGGTAACCCTGACGTTCAAGCAAGAAACAATTCCACGCTTTTTATGTCTGAACTAGGGGAGAAACATATTGACAAGCATAGAAGTTTCCATATAGGGAAGCGTATCAAAGTCGTTTTCGATGAGAGCGGGTTGAGTGTGGTGGAATTGGCTCACCGTCTGCACCGTGAGCGTTCCACGGTCTATTCTATTTTTGAGCGAAGCAGTATCGATGTCGAATTGCTGGTCAGTGTTTCCGAGGCCTTGAACCATAACTTTCTCGAGGATGTCAACGCCCATTTCGGTTTGCCTTCAAGCGGTGCGGGATTGAGTATTAATCTTAGTGTCAATGCGTTGGATATAGGGCAGATGGAACATCTTCTCGCTTTATTGAACGAGTTGAAAGACCAAACCTATTTGCCATGTGGTGATAAAACCACGGAATTGTAGGAAGATATCCACGCGCAATTGTTATATACTAACGAGTCCAATGATTATTTTTGCAAATTGAAATTATTTACCAATACATTCATCTAGTACTCACTAATACTCAAAACAATGAAAAAAACCTTGTTATCATTTGGAACTTTGCTTTTTGCAGTTTCTTTATTGGTTGTTGCCTGCACCAAGAATCAGGAAACCACTGTTGAACCTGTCATTGAACCTACTATCGAGCCCACCATCGAACCTACTATCAACAATTTCTTCAACGTAGCCAATGCAACTTTGGTTGAGAAAGAAATGCCTGAACCCACTTCTGACCGAACCATCACGGTTTCGATGAACGAGAATACCATTACGGGAGGATCGCTTTTCGTGACGGTTTGTTCTGAAGTCGCCGTCCAAAAAATCTTAGTCGGTCTCAAAGGTCAAGCAGGCTATTACGAGGTTATTCCTACTCAGAATCCCGACAACAGCTATTCATTCATCTTGTTGATTGACCAAAACATTGACCTTGGCGAGGAGAGTTCATTCAATATCCAGGTCGCCATTGTCGATGAGAATGGCGACATCAGCCAGATTGGAGAGAATGCGGTTCATCTCATTGAAGTTGGTACCGGCGAACTTCAAGTGAGCCTCACTTTCGACAATGACAAAGATGTTGACCTTCACCTCATTGAACCAGGAGGCATTGGAGGGTGGGGTGATAATCACCACATCTTTTATGGACGCAAGATAAGTCTCAATGGTGGTAAACTTGACCTTGACTCCAACCCTGCTTGCCACATTGACGGCATCAACAACGAAAATATCACCTATGGTGATAGTGCTTATGTGGCACCAGGTACTTACAAGGTATATGTCGATATGTATTTGAATTGTGATGAAACCATTCCTACAAACTATATGGTAACAGTTAATTATGGCGGTCAGCTGATAGCTTCGCGTAGAGGCATTTATGGGATTGGTGCGGAAAGTATGCACAATCCGATAGACACGGCCTATGTGGCTCATACTGAGCCATTCCTGACCTTCGACATTCCCGACATTGGTCAAAAGCGCATCAAGACCTTTGCCCCCGCACCGCTCTCTGAGAGTGCTATGGAGAAAGAAGTTTTATCTACAGCCAGCAAATAAGAATATGACTCATTAATGAAATCAACAAAAAAGTTCCCATTTGGGAACTTTTTTGTTGTATGCGTGACTTTCTCTAAGAATTTTTTTTATCTTTGCAAAATAAAAACAGAATATGTCAAAAGTCAAGGATGTCCACATTGGGAATAGGATAAAGTCCGTGTTGCATCAGCAGGGGCGCACAACGGTTTGGCTTGCAAGTCAAATTCCTTGTACGCCCAACCATTTATATAAGGTGTACGCTAGCCCTTCTATTAATACTGACTTGTTGAAGCACATTTCTGAGATATTAGATTATAATTTCTTTGAGGAGTTTATCGAAATTGGATAGGTTTTTCTATTTCATATTAATGAGATTAATGTGCTAAACCTAAGAAAAAAAAACGTTATTTTGCAGATTGATTCATACTAGAAAAGAATCTACACAATTAATCATAGTTATAAACACTTAAAACATTAAACAAATGAAACAAAACAAGTTGTATGTGGCTCCTCAAGTGGATGTCATCAAAATTGAACCGCAAGGTATGCTGTGTGCTTCCGTAGTAGAAGCGACGGAATTCATGGGTACTGGTATGGAATTTGGAACTAAGACCGGCTCATGGGGTAACTGAATTTAATGTTTAATCAAAAAAATCAGAAAAAATGAAAAAAGTTGTAAGAATTTTAGGCCTTTGCGCCCTTGTGTCTCTTGCTTTCACTGCATGCAAGAAAGACAATACCCAAAAAGTGAGCTTCACTGCTTCCATCACTCAACCTACCAGCAATTCGAGAACTCATGCCGTTGGTTATGGTCATCACTTAGTTTGGGATGCCGGTGATGCAATTAAGGTTTTCAATAACGCAGGTACAGACATGGATTTTGCACTTCCCAGCACAGGTGAATTTGCACAACAGGCTACCTTTGACGTTGTTGGCGTTGACGAGGTGAATTTCTTGAAAGATCTCACTATTGACGATGCTTACACCTCTTTCTACCCGAATGCCGTTGTTGAAGGCAGTCAGGTGAAAATGGTGATTCCTGCCAATCAGGAATACGTTCCTCAGAAAAACTTTGATAACAACCTTTATCCGATGTACGCTCACAACCAAGGTGACAACTTCATCTTCCACAGCAATGCTGGTTTCTTGAACGTGTCTGTCACTTGCCCTCAGGCTTTGAGCGGAACCATTAGTATTAACCAGATTGTTCTTACATCTAAAGATACTAATGATAAATTGAATGGTGAAGTGTTCTACGACAAGGATGGTTCGAACTATTCATTTGTTGGTGGCACCAATGTTATCACCATGGTTCCTGCAGCTCCAGCTGTTCTCGATTGGCAGATGGCTAGAGATTTTACCTTTGTCCTTCCTGAAGGAGCTTTGTACAGTGGCTTTGATGTTGATATTTATCTTGATAATGGTGATGTTAAGACCTTTGAGGCTCCTGCCGATGTCAATACAATTGAACCCGAGACTTACACTGTTATGATTCCTGTGACTGTTGGTAATACGCTCCAAATCGTTCATTAATTAGCTTTGTAAATCTATTTGTTACAGATAGCGCACCCGAATTTGATGTGACCCCCAGAAGTTGGACGGTTAAACATTAATTATCAAGGTAAAGAG
>CAMHJX010000041.1 GCA_946185535.1 uncultured Bacteroidales bacterium | reverse complement strand
GCTACCACATTAGGACTTGACACGTTTCATCTTTCGACCGCTCGTGATTTGCAATCCGACCGTATTGAAACAGCGGATTTGCAATCCGCATCGCATTGCTTATTCTTATTAACGGATTGCAAATCAGCCTGAACCTATGGTTTCACTTCACACGAATCTCAAACCCCGACCAGTCCTTGTTCTCGGTCAACAAATCATAGTAATGGCAGATGTTCTCCTCGGTGATTTTTTCGCCGTTTACGGAAATGATTTGGTCTCCGACCTTATACTTCTCGTTGCCGTCGATGAGACGGTTCAAAATCTTCAATGTCCCATCGGCTGTGGAAACACGGTAGGCAGATGCCTCGAACGGCTTGACGACATCGGTTGTATGTGGTCTGGCATACATCCTCAGCTTTCCGCCTCGAGACGAGATAATCCAATCATATTTCGAAATCGCCTTGAGACCCATGTTATTGTGTGCCAACGATTTCACATACAACACTTCGGTATCCTTATCGACTCCAGCAAGGCTGAGATTTTCATGACTAGCGTACACAAATGTCTGCTTGTCGGTATGCCCTCCAATGGCTTGTCCAAAGGAGCCTTCAAAAACATAATCCTTCTCCCCTGGACTATCGACCCGCTGCTCGTCCTGCAACAAAAAAGCAGCGGCGCCATTGCCCGTGTCGAAGATGCATTCATACTCCACGCCGTTGATTCGCGGATAGACCCATAAAACATCTCTGTACAACTTGCATTTAATGGGGATGAACTCCGTCGTATCGATACTCAAGGAATCAGGAACTTCATACATCTGATTATTGGTAAAGTCAATCATGTAACGAATCAAATTAAGTCCTTGGAAACCAATGATATTACACACAGACAACGACGACTCCTTCTGACAAACGGGTGGTTCGGGACCCAAATTGGCAAATCCTACTCCTTCCGACACCACCATATCCGTTTTTATCGTAACCGGCAAAGTCGTCACTTTGATTTTTGACCTTTTGTCGGCCCCGGTAACCCGATTACTATAAAACTTCATTCCCTCTGGCTTGGTGCTCGGTGTGTACATAAGCAGAGCAAAGGAATTGACACCCGAATCATACATCACCGTGTCCGATTTCCCATTGATTTCGGCCTTGAGCAATATTTGGTTCCTCTTGCTGACAACAAAATGGATAGTGTCGTATGCCGAATTGATCCTAAAACTTGAGTTATCATTAAAGATTTTGGCCGTATGAATCATCAGGCCGACAGTGCCGCAGGAAGTCATGGCAAAGACCATCGACAAAAGCACACAATATTTAAACAACCTGTTCATTTTTAATATGTTATTTCAGTATAATAGACTTTCATGCAAAGCATATCCTAAAAACTTACTTCACCCGAATCTCAAACCCCGACCAGTCCTTGCTCTCGGTCAACAACTCGTAATAATGGCAGATGTTCTCCTCGGTGATTTTCTCGCCATTTACTGAAATGATTTGGTCGCCGACCTTGAACTTCTCGTTGCCGTCGATGAGGCGGGTCAAAATCTTCAATGTTCCATCGGCAGTGTTGAGTTTGTATCGAAACATGTCAACGGGCGCCTTCTCTTCGGCCTCATGAGGTCTAGCATACACTTTTACGTCACCGCCTCTATCCCAGTCAAAAATCCAGTCATACTGCGAGATAGCCTTGAGACCCATGTTGTGAAAAGGCAAATCCTTCACATAACTGACGTCAACCTCCTTGTCAGGACCTACAAGGTTGAATGTTTCCTTGGGAACACGAACGAAACGCTGTCTTTCCGTTAGCCCCCCAATGGTATTTCCATAAGAACCTTCATAAACCCAATCGTTTTCTTTGGGGTTTTCAATCCGTTGTTCATCCTTCAACAAAAATCCACAATTGCCGTTCCCCGTATCAAAAATGCATTCGTATTCCACTCCGTTCACTTTTGGATAGACAAACAAGACACCTCTGTTTAATCTGCACTTGATGGGGACAAATACCGTAGTGTCGATTAAAACCGAATCAGGGATGGTATACTTTTTAGAAGCGGTAAAGTCGATCATATTTCGACTTAGTTGGAAGCCTTGAAAACCTAAAAGATGGTACTTTGATATGGTGTACTTTTCACAAGGAGAAGGCTCCGGATTCAACATAGCGAAGCCAACACCTATGTTGCTTACCCTACGCGTCCCCCATTTAACCGGAAATGTCGTCATTTTTATCCTTGACTTCTTGTCGGCTCCTGTCGTCCGATTATGATAAAACTTCATTCCTTCTGGTTGTGTGCTGGGTGTGTACATCATCACAAATGCAACGTTGACACCAGTATCATAGATCAAAGAATCCGATTGCCCATCCACCTCGGCTTCAAAAACCATGTGCTGACCATTGAGTGCAAAATGGATGGTGTCATCATCCAATCGGACTTCAATAGGATGGCCATCTTCCTTTGTAAAAACCCAAAGCGTATGAACAATCAATCCTATCGGAAGAAAGTAAAAAGCAGCAGCAGTCAACGCCACAATAACAGCCAAAATAACGAGTAATACCTTATTCTTCTTTTTCATTTTTAGGTGTATTAGTTTATTAGTATGCTGCAAAGGTACGACATTCTTTTGAAACAACATGAAAAAAACGAAAAAAACTACTTCTCGGGATAAGCAATCCTGACGTGATAGATATTCATCAGCTTCTTTTTCAGCACTTTGCGGCAGGTCTCAATGTCGTGTAAAGTGAGGTCGGTGTTGAGGAACTGCCCCGCCTCCATCTGCTTGTTGATGATGTTGTCGACCAAGTCGCTGATTTTCTTCTCATCGGGGTCTTTCAAGCTATGCGAGGCGGCTTCGATGCTGTCGGCCATCATCAGCACGGCGGTCTCGCGCGAGAACGGTGCCGGGCCATGATAGGTAAATGGCGTCGGGTCAATCTCCTCGCCCGGATGCGCCTTCTGTTCGTTGATGTAGAAATAATCGGTGCGGCGCGTGCCGTGGTGGGTGCGGATGAAGTCGATGATGCGTTCGGGCACATGCGCTTTGTGCGCCATTTCGATGCCGTCGGTCACATGCGAGATGATGATTTCGGCGCTTTCAATATTAGAAAGGTCATTATGCGGGCTGTAGGCACCGTGTTGGTTCTCGGTGAAATACATCGGGTTCTTGATCTTTCCGATGTCATGATACAAAGCACCCGTACGAGCCAATTGGGTATCGCCGCCAATCTCAAACAAGACTTCCTCACAGAGGTTGGCCACCTGTATGGAATGCTGGAAAGTACCAGGTGCAGTGGCAGCCAACTCGCGCAGCAAAGGCGTGTTGGTGTTGCTCAATTCCATCAACGACAACGAAGTAGTCACGCCAAAAATACGCTCAAACATAAGGATGAGCGGTTGCGCCAAAAGGGTGAACAACGCATTCAGCAACAACAAAAGCACCACCGACCAATCGATCTCGGATGTGGACAGGAAAGTGAAAGCAAGATACACCAACAGATAGCCCACGAACACAAACAACGCCGCCTGGATAAAGCGATGGTGCGTACGGGTGTTCGACATACCAAACACCGTGACCACCGTGGCCACCAATTGCATGAAGATGAACTGGAAGGGATTGGGCACCACAAGCGATATCAGCATCACAGCGAAGACCTGAGTGGAAAAAGCCAAGCGCAGGTTGAAAAACGAGCCCACCATGATGGCCAAAAGGCAAACAGGCATCATGTAGACCAGCCCCGGTGCGAACTTGACCAATATGTAGGAAGGAATGACGATCATCAGCATGAGCGTAAGCAGCAGGACGATGTTCTTCAGCTGAGAAAACACCTTCTTATGTAGTTTGTTGCCATACAATCCCATCAACATAAAGACCAAAGCTACAAGGAAGATTTGGCTCAGCAACACCCGCAGCGACTCGTCGCTCGACATGGAACGCGAAGTGTATTCGCGCTGCAACGAATTCAGCTTATTGTATATATTCTCATCGACCAACTCACCTTCCGAGACGATAACTTGGTCCTTCTGCACCATACCGTAGGTGAGCGAAACCGCCGCCACCGCCTTGTCCACTTCCTTCTTGGTAAGTTCGGCGCTATAAAACACATTTTGGCGCAAAGCTCCGTTCACAAGTTCGGAGAGTAGCTTTTTATCAATCTGTTTATCAGCGCTTTCCAACATTTCCGAAACGGCTTCTGTGGCACTATTCATATTATAAAGCTCTCCGTAACGGACACTGCGCATCACCTTGTTGCGAATGACATTCACCTCAGAACTCGACTCCAAATTCGTAGTCGCATTGTCGTAGGCCACCACGCCCTGCTCCTCAATAGAATCGAACACATTGAAGAGACAGTCCAAGTTACGGTCGCGATCGAGGTGAGAAGCGGCATCCCATTGTGATTCGAAGTTGACAAACAAGAGGTTACGCGAAGCGACCATTTCATCGTCGTTGAACACGAAAATAGGCTTCACTTTGGCTTTCGCAGCTTCCGTTTCCGCGTTTAGGGTCTCAAAATCCTTGTAAATCGGGAAATCGAAAGGGGCATATAAAGTCTCGTGCTGCCATGGCTTTGAAAGCTGATACTCGTACTTGAACTTTCCCGTACGCGGCATCTGCCAGCATACCAACACGATGGCAATCAAGAACACAAGAACCTTACCAATACTATAATAACTATGCCTTATTCTATTAAAAAAATCCTTTATCTTACTCATAATCAAATGTTTATTTATCAGCTTCACTGATTAAACCGAGGGCTAAATTAAGAAAAACTCCAATCATGTGAAAAAAAAACGGCGAAAAAAGGCGATTTGCACCGAATAGTTCGCTAATTTAGCGGTCAGAAACAAAACGGCAGAAAAATGACTTACGGTATTTGCAACTTATCCGCCATAGCCTTGCGCAAGGAAGCTCGACACTCATCGGAGATGGTGAGCCAACTACTTTATAATGAAACCTATACGGTTTTGGACAAAACTCAGGAATGGGTACTTGTACGAAAAGACAACGGCCCTCAAGGCTCAGGGGTCAGCTTTTACGAAGGCTGGATCCAGGCTAAGCAGTTTTATGAAATCAGCGAAGAGGACTACATTGCCATAAAGTGCAAAAAACTTTACCTTATTAATAAGCCTCTTGCGGAATACAAGGGCAAATTCTTGACTTTGGGTACGCCTCTCTACGAGCCGCATCCCGATGCTATCGAAATGCCCAAAGAATTCCATCCTGAAATGATGATTGATTATGCCAAACTGCTGCTTGGCACGCCTTATCTTTGGGGTGGTCGCACTGCGATGGGCATCGACTGTTCGGGCTTGGTACAGATTTGTGCCCGAATGTCGGGGCTCCTCATACCCCGCGACTCCTCGCAGCAAGTCAAGGAAGGAGAGTTGGTATATTTCCTGCAGGAGACACAACTTGGCGACCTGGCTTTCTTCGGCGACGAGGACGGGGTCATCACCCATGTAGGCATCATCATGGGCAACGAGCAAATCATCCACTGCTCGGGGCATGTCCGCATCGATTACCTAGACCAGACGGGAATATTTAACAAGGAGAAAAACGAGCATACGCATCGTTTGCAGGCTATTAAACGACTAGGATGATAAGATTCCCTTCGGGAATGGACAATATCGTGTGTGTTTCCTGCGGCGGCATGTGAAGATAACGATTAGTATGCTTTACTTGCCGCCGCAGGTTAACTAAACAAGTGCCCTCCATTCCCAAAGGGAATCCCACCCACAAAAAGAGAAAAAAAGTTGCGCTAAAGTTTTTCGCAATGAAATTTACTATATTTGCACCGCGATTCAAGAACGGAACAACAACTCTAACGCCATAATACCATGAAGAAATCCCTACTATTTGCATTTTTACTGGCCACAATCTGCATTGTGCCACAGTGCAAGAAAGACCCAAGCGGACAAAATGTAGGACCTATCACCGACAAAATAACCTTCGGAGACACAGTTGGTATGCATGTAGTTAAATATGATTCAACATTTTTCAGATACTATACCCCTCATGAAGAAATGTATCCTACATTTGAAATTGACAATCTCACTTGTGACACATTTTTGGATTTCAATAATGATGGAAACGAAGACATCCATTTTTCATCAGGACAAGGTAAGTTTTGGCTTTTCCAAGAGGTTTATAATGATGAGTATTTCTCCATCCGCAGTATCTCAAATTCCACCATCCTAGGCGATTTGTACTGCGACCAAGTCAGTTGCGATGTCTATCGTCATTCAGACACCACAATACTACAAACTAATGATACCACTGTCGTTGTTGTTGAACACTATAACAATTACAAGCCAATTTCAGAATCCGACCCTAATTTGTACACGTATAAAACCAGTATAATTCATCCTTGCAATGCAGGTGACCAGCTTTCAAAAGATGCTTACTTTGATCGGCATCCTCGGCCAGTTTATACTTTCCCTTATGAGGCTTATGGAGAAGAATACCACACAAATGACACCATTTATTATCAAGCAACCTACGATATCGACAATCCATCTTTTGATTTCCCTTTGGACGAAGAGAAATACATTGGATTCAAAATTAGAGAGAAAGACGGAGCCAATAAGTTGGGCTGGCTAAAAATCAAACTCATTTCCAAACCTGATGGCACGCATCGCCTGAGGTTATTGGAAACAGCCATTCAGAAATAAAGGCTGAGATTCCCCTACGGGAATGGAGGTTACCGATAATGTTTCCTGCGGCGGCATGTGAAGATAACGATTAGTATGCTTTACTTGCCGCCGCAGGTTAACTAAACAAGTGCCCTCCATTCCCAAAGGGAATCCCACCCACAAAAAGAGAAAAAAAGTTGCGCTAAAGTTTTTCGCAATGAAATTTACTATATTTGCACCCGCTATTACAAACGGAAATTTCAATTAAAAAACACAACTATATGAAAAAACTATCATTATTTGCGATGGCTTTGCTACTTGTGGCCAGTATCGCTTCATGTAAGAAAGACACGACAAATGGCAAAGTCGTTTTTGGCAATAGCAAAGGAATGTCCGTTACATCATACGACAGCACTTTCCACCCCGAACAATATGGCCATTATTCCTGGGGCAACCTCGTTGACCTCAACGGCGACGGACAAGGCGACATCCAATTCCATTGGTGGGATTGCGATTCAGAAGGACAGGGACACCATGTAGAACATGAACACGACATTGTTATTACGCTCAAATGCCCAAACAAAAACGTTGGATTGTTGGGCAACATCGTCAATCAAGAATTCTCGCTATGCGCCAATAACGCCAATGACAGCTTCGATCATAACAACACTTTCAAGTGCACCGACGCCAGTCTCAACGCTTTCCCTATGGACGAAGTGAAATACATTGGTTTTAAGCTCACCGAAAACAACCAAAGCCGTCTTGGATGGATGAAAGTCACCCTTCACCATGACCATGTCGAATTATTGGAAACCGCCATTCAGAAATAATGGTTGAGATTCCCTTCGGGAATGGAGATGGTGTTTGTGTTTCCTGCGGCGGCTTGTAACGTTTACGATTTGTAAACTCTACATGCCGCCTTTGTAACTGCAATAGTTACTCCATTCCCGAAGGGAATCTTCCTCCTGCAAAAAACAATAAAAAAACTCTTTTCGAAATTTTCGCAACGAATTTTACTATATTTGCACCCGCTTTTAACATTTTTGAAATCTATAATCTTTAAATAAAACGTAATGAACAACGCACTGATTACTTTTGCGAAGCCGGACAACGAGCCTGTAAAAAGCTACAAGCCAGGCAGTCCGGAGAGAATCGAACTCCAGAAGGAACTCGAGAGACAATCCAACGAAATCGTTGAAATCCCCGCTATCATCAACGGCCAAGAAGTCCGCACGGGCGACATGGGCGAGGTGGTGATGCCTCACGACCACAAACATGTCATCGCTCGCTACCATAAGGTAGGCGAAAAGGAAGTCCGCATGGCCATCGACGCCGCCCAAGCCGCCAAGCACGACTGGGAGAACACGCCTTGGGACGAACGCGCCGCCATCATGGCACGCATCGCCGAGATGCTGGCCACCAAATACCGCGCCCGCATCAACGCCGCCACCATGCTCGGCCAGTCGAAGAACTGCTTCCAAGCCGAGATCGACAGCGCCTGCGAGACCATCGACTTCTTCCGCTACAACAACCACTACGCCAGCAAGCTCTACGCCGAGCAGCCCGCTTCGGCCAACGACCAGCTGAACCGTACCGAATACCGTCCGCTGGAAGGCTTCGTGTTCGCCATCACGCCTTTCAACTTCACCTCCATCGCCTCCAACCTGAACATGACCCCCGCCCTGATGGGTAACACCACCATCTGGAAGCCCTCGACGACCGCCCTGCTGTCGAACTACACCGACATGCGCATCTTCATGGAAGCCGGCCTTCCCGCTGGCGTCGTCAACTTCTTGCCCGGCAAGGGCAGCGTGATTAGCGGCGTGGCCCTGAAAGACAAGAACTTCAACGCCATCCACTTCACCGGTTCGACGGGTACCTTCAAGAGCCTGTGGAAGACCACTGGGCAGAACCTCGACATGTACAAGGCCTATCCTCGCCTCGTGGGTGAGACCGGCGGCAAGGATTTCATCTTCGTCCACCACAGCGCCGACCCGCAAGAGGTGGCCGTAGCCATCGTTCGTGGCGCCTTCGAATACCAAGGCCAGAAGTGCTCTGCTGCCTCGCGTGCCTACATCCCTGCTTCGATGTGGAACGATGTGAAGAACCGCGTGGGCGACATGATGAGCACCATCAAGATGGGCGACGTGAAAGACTTCACCAACTACGTCAACGCCGTCATCGATGAGGCTTCGTTCGACAACTGCAAGGGTTACATCGACCGCGCCAAGGCCAGCAAGGACGCTGAGATCGTCTTCGGCGGCAACTGCGACAAGAGCGTCGGTTACTTCGTGGAGCCTACCGTCATCCTCGCCAAGGTGCCGAACTACGAGAGCATGGTGGAAGAGATCTTCGGACCCATCATCACCATCTACGTGTACGACGACAACAAGTTCGAGGAGATGCTGGACGTGTGCGACCAGAGCTCGCCTTACGCCCTCACTGGTGCCTTCTTCGGCAACTGCATGAAGGCCCAGAGGATTGCCAACGACAAGCTGCGCCACGCAGCCGGCAACTACTATGTGAACGACAAACCCACGGGAGCCGTGGTCGGCATGCAGCCCTTCGGTGGTGCCCGCGCCAGCGGCACCAACGACAAGGCTGGCGGTCTGTGGAACCTCATCCGCTGGACCAGCCCCCGCGCCATCAAGAACACGTTCGTTCCTGCTGCCGCTTACGGGTATCCTTTCTTGGCAAAAGACTAAAGTAATACAAATCCAATTGAAAAAGGTGGGGGAAACTCCACCTTTTTCAATTAATATTCCTATCTTTGTCGCCTGAAATTGAATCAACTATGAAAAAAGTACTCTTCATTCTTCTTGCCTTCATGGCAAGCTTTACACTTCAAGCACAAGAATTCCGCTTCAATAACGAACCGAATGGCTTCAGCATCAGCAGCAAAAGCGACAACCAACTGACTTTCAGGCATAACCTTGGTGCAGTCACCATTGAAAACGCTGACCGCGCTGAAGTGAGTGGACAGGTCATCACCCTTTCGGGAATCTATCTCCCCAATGTAGCGGGTGCTCCCGATTTGCCGAGTAGCAGCACATTCATCGCTATTCCCAATGGGGCGACGCCTTCGCTCAAGATGGTCTCATCCAAGACCAAGGTCATCAGCAACGTCGACCTCATCCCTGCGGCTGTGCCTCAACTCGATGACGACAACTCCACTGCGGTTTACGAGAAAGACATGAATATCTATGGGCGCAATGCTTTTTATCCTGAGAAGCCTTTTCAGATTTCGGAGGTCGACACCATCCGTGGTGTGCAGATGGTGCAGGTGGGTGTGATGCCTTTCCAATACAATCCTGTGACCAAAGAGCTCATCGTTTACAGTGACATAAAGCTGCAACTTGACGTGAAAGGCGGCGACGGCACCTATGGTGACCTCCGCTACCGCACCCCTGAATGGGACCAAATCCTGCAAGACATCATCCTCAACCGTGATGTCCTGCCCAAAGTGGACTACGGCGAACGTCTCCGCAAACACTACGAAAACCGTGAGACGGGTTGCGAATACATGATCATCACCCCCGACAACGAAGATTTCATCCAGTTAGCCGACAGCATCAAGCAATTCAGAACCGAACAAGGCGTTCCTACAGAGGTCTTCACCGTTTCACAATGTGGTGGCAACAACCAGACGGCTATCAGGAGCTTCATCCGCAACGCCTACAACAACTGGGACATGCCTCCAGCGGCCGTGCTCTTTTTGGGTGACTACAACACAGATGGCACGCAAGGCATCGTATCCTATACCATGAACAACCACCCAGGTGGCGACGGTTACAACCCCTACATATCCGACCACATCTATTCGGTGATGGGCAACAACCACATGCCCCAGATCATCTTAGGTCGTATCACTGGTCGCAACTACGAAGAGATGTACCACATGATCAAAAAAGACCTCGACTACGAACGCACGCCTCCCACCGACCCTTATTTCTACGACCATCCCATCACAGCCATGGGCTTCCAATTGGAGCGTTGGTTCCAGCTCTGTTCAGAAGTAGTGAATGGTTTTTGGACCAATGAACTCGGCAAACACCCCGTCCGCCTAAATGCCATCTATGAAGGCACACCCGGCAGTCGCTGGTCGACCTACGAACACACCAACGAAGTGCTCAATTATTTCGGCCCTTCGGGTTGCGGCTATATTCCCGAAACCATGTCGCACCTCACCGACTGGAGTGCCACGGGCAACTCCGTGAACGAGGCCATCAACAATGGTGCTTTCCTTATCCAACACCGCGACCATGGTGCGGAGGAGGTTTGGGGTGAACCCAGCTACGGCATCGGCTATATCAAACGACTGACCAACACCAACCTCACCTACGTCATGTCGAACAACTGCCTCACAGGCAGGTTCAACTACGGTGGAACGAATGGTGAAGGCTGTTTTGCCGAGGTGTTCCACCGCCACCAATACGGAGCTTTGGGACTCATTGCCGCCACTGAAGTCTCCTATTCCTTCGTCAACGACATCTATGTTTGGGGCGCGTATGATAATATGTGGCCCGACTTTATGCCCACCTATGGCACGCAACATCCCACCAACTTCATGCTCCCCGCTTTTGGCAATGCCGCTGGAAAGTATTTCCTCAGACAATCCTCTTGGACTGACAACTACGTCAAAGAAATCACTTACTACTTGTTCCACCAGCATGGCGACGCTTACATGAACCTTTACAGCGAAGTCCCTCAGGAACTTACGGTAGAGATGCTGCCCGTGTTACCCACAAGTAGTGACCAATACACACTGAAAGCCGATGAAGGCGCCACCATCTGTCTGACTGCCAACGGACAAATCATCGGCTTCGATATTGCCACGGGCGACTTGCAACAAATCAACGTCACGCCACAAGAAATCGGAACCACTGTAAAACTCACCATCACCAAACAGAACTATTACCGCTACGAGCACCTCATCAAGACGATTTCCTCTGAAGAACCTTACCTGATTTTCGATGCCATCGAAATCAATGACGAAGAAGGCAACGGCAACCAAGCCCCCGACTATAACGAGACTTGCCACTTCGGAATCAATCTGCATAATGTAGGCTTTTCCACTTTGGAAAGCTTCAATGTCACCCTCTCATGCAACCATCCTGCCGTTGAAATCACGCAAAACACATTCGCCTACAATAGCATGAACGCCGACGAGACACAAATGCAAAACGACGCGTTCACCGTACACTTTGGCGATGAGCTGAACGATCAGGAAAAAGTGAAGTTTTACCTGAAGATGGAAAACAATGACTACACATTCAACGACAGTTTGATGCTTACCACTAAGGCTCCAAAACTGCAATATGCTGGACTTCGCATCACAAATTTGGATGGCACCGAAACGGACCGCCTCATGAAAGGGCAATCTTCCTATCTAACCTTTGACCTTGAAAACCAAGGAGGTAGCAAATCGATGGAAATCAGCAACAAGTTCAGACTTTTGGCTCCTTTCCTCCATGTCGACGAGAACAGGATTACCATTCCGGCCATCGAAGCAGGAGCATCGGGACAAGTCACTTTCCTTGCCCATACTGACGAAGACGCTGTTGACGGCATCATCAATTACCAGTTGCAAGCCGAAAGCGGGTTCCACACCTATCTGTTGGACAGCCATGTCGACCTTGGCTATGTCTCAGAAGACTTTGAAAACGAGTCTTTAAGCCAAGACATGCAGTGGAACTTAGGCTCAGGCAGCAAAAAATGGGCCATCGTTGAAGATGCCTCCGCCATGGGCGGCCATTGCCTGCGTTCGCCAAGCATCACCGACAAGGCCTCCGCTAACCTCAACATTGGTTACAAAGCCGATGCCGATGGTACGTTCTCATTCTATCACAAGACTTCAACCGAAGAAAACGACATGCTCATCCTCACCATAAACGGCAAGGAAGTCGCTTCATGGAGTGGCATAGGCGAATGGGAGCGTTCAGAATTTGAGTTGCACGAAGGAACCAATGTCATACGCTTTTCTTACAAGAAAGACGAAAGTGGCAGTAATGGCGAAGATGCCGCCATGATTGACCATTTATGCTTCCCACCCTTCGCCAAAATGGTGCTCTATGCTGGCGATGACACAGAGGCCTGTCCAAACGGCACATTCACTCCCGATGGGTACATCTACAACCAAACGGATTTTACCTGGTCTACCAATGGCGACGGTACTTTCGACGATGCCACTTTGGAACATCCGACCTATACCTTTGGCGAAACCGATAAGGAGAACGGTCAAGTAGAACTCACCCTCACCGGTACATCAGCCTACGATGAAAGCCAGCAAAGCTGCACAGTTGCCGTGAGTCTGCTCCCCAGCTTCGACCCAGACTTCAGTCCCGCTACACCTTCTGGCGCAACTGAGGTTGACCTGAGATTGGTTAACCAAAGCGAATATCTTGGAGAAGAAAGCCGCGATGTCGTTTATACCTGGAGCCTTGAACCTTCAACTGCGGGCACCATCACCGGAGACGGTCGCCGTGCCATTGTGGAATGGGATAATGACTATCAAGGGCAAGCTAGCATCAGCTACCGCTATGAGAACCCATGCGGCTCCACTGCGGTTTCAGAGCCCATACTTGTCAGAGTGTTCAACTCGACAGGAATTGGTGAACAGGGAATTGCAACCATTGATGTGTATCCCAATCCTGCGAAAGACATGATTCACATAAGGACGAATCAGGACGGCGAAGTTTCGCTGCGTGTCATAGATATGACAGGAAAAGTGGTATATGAAAACGGCCCTTCGACAGGCTCAGGGACCGCTGGTATGGGAACTGCGACTATTGCAACTTCCAAGTTCGGAGGTAGCGGCATCTATATGCTTCAGGTCATTCAAAACGACATCGTGACCAATGTCAGGATTGTTGTCATGCCTTGATTATTAAACGAGCAATTGCACACAAGAAAAATGCGCCAAAAAAAATGGCGCATTTTTTTGTTTATTTCATTTTAATCAGTATTTTTGTCGCATGAAATAAACTTTTTGAGCTATGAAACGTATTTTTACCCTCCTCACCACCATTTGCATTTTCAGTCTTCTGAATGCTCAAGAGACCTATCGTTTCCGCACCGATGCGCCCCAAGGTCTCAATATCGAAAGCAGCACAGCTTCAGGTCTTTCGCTGCATTACACCCTCAACGAAATTACCGTCGCCAACTACAAAAATGGTGATACTCAAGGTCAGGAGATCATCATAAAAGGCAGCTTTGGCTCATTCGCCGAAGGTCTGCCCAACCTGCCTTTCGAGAACCACTACATTGCTGTTCCAAGCGGTGCCAAGGTCAACGTCAAAGTCAAAGAAAACGGCAGCCAGACCTTTAACAGCATCGACCTATTGCCTGCTGCAGAAGTTATTTTGAATAATGCAGCAGAACAGCCCAAGTTGCGCAAGGACATGAGCGTCTTCGGCAAGGATGCCAACTTCCCATCCGAAAACGTGACTATTGCACAGGCCACCCAAATCCGAGGCTTGGATGTAGTGATGCTCAACATCACACCCTTCCGCTACGACCCTGTCAGGAAGACTTTGGAAGTCATCTATGACATGGACATCGAAATCAGCTTTGAAGGCGGCGATGGTCAATTTGGCGATGCACGTTACCGCAATCCCGCATGGGACGGCATTCTCCGCGACTTGGTCATCAACAGCAACATGTTGCCCGAAGCGCATTATTACGAGCGCCTCAACGAAGCTATCCAAAACCGAGAAGAAGGATGCGAATACCTCATTATCACGATTGACGACTCGGCCTTTATGGCCTGGGCTGACACTTTGAAGCAATTCCGCACGAAGCAAGGCATCCTCACCAAAGTTGCTACCACCGCCGATTGCGGTAGCAACGAACCTGAGGACATTCGCAACTATATTCTCAACGCATACGAGAATTGGTCCATCCCGCCAGCGGCTGTTTTGCTGTTTGGCGGAAACCATGTCACCGATTCAGACTTTGGCCTCAAACCCTATATCTTTAACAGCCCAGAAGATTGGTATGCAGTCTATAACTACCCCACTGACAACCCTTTCGCCGACATGAACGGCGACAGCATCCCCGACTTGGCCATCAGCAGAGTATTGGCCTATGAAGCCAGTGACTGCCAACAACAAGTGGAAAAGCTCATCAATTACGAACTCGATCCGCCCACCGACCCGCATTACTACGACCACCCTGTCATCTCATCAGGTTACCAAAAGGAGAAATGGTTTACCATCAGTTCCCAGTGTTTCAACAATTTTGTGAGCAACCAGTTAGGGAAGCATCCATCAAACTTGTACCATAAATACTATCTTGAAGACGGTGACCCCACCCCGCCCGACTCCATCTGGTCGATAGCTGACAATACCAATGCCGTCTTGGATTATTTTGGCCCAAACGGCACGAATTACATTCCTTTGTCCATCGGGATACTCAATGACTGGCAAGACATGCATGACATCCAACCTTTGGTAGATGCCATGAGTGAGGGTTCCTTCCTCACCTTCTATAGAGACCATTCTGCCACTGACATTTGGTGTTGCCCTCAGTTAGAAATCAAGCACCTCTCATTAATCAAAAACGAAAAGCCCACCTTTCTCTTTTCCATCGGATGCCTGAACAATGACTATTGGGACAACTGGTCATGTCCCAAATGTCTCTCCGAAGCATTCCTTGAAGACAAAGCAGGAGCCATTGGCGTCATTGGAGCTAACAACGTCACCTATTCCCATTACAACGACATTACCACCTGGGGCATGTTCGACTACCTTTGGCCAGATTACATGCCCACATTAGGCAGCCAGACCGAGCCTAATTTCTCATATCCATCCTATTCGCTCGTTGCAGGCAAGCTATTTCTCCGCCAACAAATCTTCTTACCCTACACAACCGACACAGTGAAAGTGGAAAAAACACTCAACCTGTTCTCCTATTTGGGCGAAACCTACCTCAGTCTCTACACCGAGATGCCGCAACCTTTGGCCATGGATGCCCCTGTCTTCCACACCAACGACCAATGGCAATACACCTTTACAGCAGAAGAAGGCACTACCATCTGCCTGTCGAACAAGAACGGAATCATCGCCGTTGTTCGTGCCACAGGAGAATTGCAAAGTCTCATGCTTCCTCAAATGGAAGTTGGAGAACAGTTCACCCTTACTGCTACCAAGAAAAACCGATTCCGCTATGAGCAAACCATCACCATCATTTCATCGGAGCAATCATTTGTCTATGCAAAAGCTATCGCTCTCAACGACCAAGACGGTAATGGCCAACTCGATTACGGGGAGTATGCTGCATTCGACATTGGTTTATACAACGCAGGAAGATTCGTTTCGGAAGGCGGCCAAATCACATTGCTGTGCGAGTCCTTATACATCACTTTGTTGCAAAACACAGTAAGCTATCCTCGCGTAGAGCCTGGAAGTATCATCACGCTCGACAACGTGTTCAGAATCCAAATTGCCAACGACATCCCCGATCGAACTCCCATCCGTTTCGGCATATGTTTCAATGATGGAGAAAATACCCATACAGACTATTTTGAGTTCCTCGCCCACGCGCCAGTTCTCCAAATAGAATCTGAATTCAGCATCACCGATACGGAAGGAAATCCCTCCACCCACATTCTCACTGAAGGCACCTCTCTCCTCTCTTTCACCATCAAAAACAACGGAAGTGCAAGGAGTCAGGCCACCAACACCCAAATTGAAATCAAGGCGCCCTTCCTCACCGTTGAAGAGTCCCAGATACTTTCTGAAGGGATCGAGCCAAATAGCAGTCTTTGCCTCACTTTCCCGATAAAAGCTGACGGTACCGAAAACCTTGGTGCCTGGCCTCAAACCCAACTGAAGTTCCAGCACGGCGAAACCGAGATTCAGATTGACACCATCATCCAATATGGCGGCATCTTCGAGAATTTCGAGACCGAAACATTAAATCCTCAATTCCATTGGCATACATCCAACTCCTTACCGCAATGGGAGTATTGCTATGACGATGCTTTTGAAGGGCTGTACAGTTACCAATGCATCCTGCCAGACGACTCCTATACCATCACATGGTGTACACCAGTTGCCTATCCATTAGTAGCACATCCAAGCAATATTTCGTTCCATTATAAAAGTAACAAGAACGGTGCATTGTTTTTTTCGTGCGACAGTGGATCCGTTAACGGTGAATTATCAGACGGTAATAACGAATGGAAATACGCCGAAAAAAGAGTTCCTTCTCGCTTTGGTTCTGTCTGTTGGGAAATAATGGTACCCGTATCGCAAGCACAAGGAGACACGCTCATTGCTAAAATCGACAATATCTGTTTCCCTCCAACGCATAGGCCCATACTCAACGCCGGCAACGACCTCATCTCATGTGAAGAAGATGCCGTAGAACTTCTCGATGCCTACGCCTACGATTGTAATTCGATTTATTGGGTTACAAATGGCGATGGAGTCTTTGAAGACAACACACTTGTCAACACCTTATATTTACCTGGGAGTCAAGACCTTGAAAACGGCGAGGTCACCTTGTCGCTGTACGCCATCGGGAATGACACCTTGGTTGGAACAAAGCGTATCCATTTTGTGGACGAAATCAGTCTGGGCCAAATTATGGGCGAGAGCGTAGTCAACAAATATGCTAACCCTGTCAGCCAATATGCCATTGAAAAGCAAGACGGCATCCGTTACCTCTGGCAACTCGAGCCCGCCAATGCTGGTACCATTTACGACCATAACGATGCCATCGACATCCTATGGAACCTCCATGAAGGCGATGCTGAAGTCACCCTTTCGGTGATGGCTGACAATAGTTGTACTATGGAATCCGTCACCAAGTCCATCAGCCTCATCGGGTATTCCACCTCCGAATGGCATTCCATCGACTTTGAGCTCTTCCCCAACCCCACCGAAGGAAAGGTCAACCTCGTCGTTGGAGAGACGCTGCAAGGCAAGGCGGTTGTTGAAGTTTATAACCTATTGGGTGAGCAAATGATAGCAAAAAAGGTCAGCCATTTGCAGAAAGGCGAGACCTATACTCTTGACTTGAGTCATCTCGTTTCGGGACTGTATATCATCAAGCTGAGCACTGAAAATGGGAGTTGTTCAAAGAAAGTAAGTGTTAAGTGACAATTATTGGAAAGTAATTTCTATTTTTGCAGGGAATAACTATGGCCGATAGGCAAATGGCCTATGGCTCGCTACACCCAAAGATAATGTTTTCTCGCCTTGGGAGAAGCGAGCCATAGGCTTTAGGCCATAAGCCATCGGCCAAACAATTAAACGATTCAACAATCAACAATTCAACAACAATAAAATGGTAAGCTACAAAGAATTAGGGCTCGTGAACACCCGTAAAATGTTCGCCAAGGCTGTGGACGGCGGCTATGCTATCCCCGCTTTCAACTTCAACAATATGGAACAGATGCAGGCCATCATCATGGCTGCCGTCGAGACCAAGTCGCCCGTCATCCTGCAAGTGTCGAAAGGCGCGCGCAACTACGCCAACCAGACCCTGCTGCGCTACATGGCCCAAGGTGCCGTGGAATACGCCAAGGAACTCGGCTGCGCCCATCCTGAAATCGTGCTTCACCTCGACCACGGCGACAGCTTCGAGCTATGCAAGTCGTGCATCGACATGGGCTTCTCCTCGGTGATGATCGACGGCTCTGCCCTGCCCTACGACGAGAATGTGGCCCTCACGAAAAAGGTCGTCGACTACGCCCATCAGTTTGACGTGACCGTGGAAGGCGAACTCGGCGTGTTGGCTGGCGTGGAAGACGAAGTGGCCGCCGAAGAGAGCCACTACACCAAACCCGAGGAGGTCATCGACTTCGTAACCAAGACTGGTGTGGATTCGTTGGCCATCAGCATCGGCACCTCGCATGGCGCCTACAAGTTCACTCCCGAGCAGTGCACCGTCGACCCCGCCACGGGTCGTCTCGTGCCACCTCCGTTGGCTTTTGATGTGCTCGAAGCCATCGAGAAGAAACTGCCCGGCTTCCCCATCGTGCTGCACGGCTCGTCGTCGGTGCCGCAAGACGAGGTGGACACCATTAATAAATATGGTGGTGCGCTGAAGGCCGCTGTGGGTATCCCCGAGGAGCAGCTCCGCAAGGCCGCCAAGAGCGCCGTCTGCAAGATCAACATCGACAGCGACAGCCGCTTGGCCATGACCGCCGCCATCCGCAAGACCTTCGCCGAAAAGCCCGCCGAGTTCGACCCGCGCAAGTACCTCGGCCCCGCCCGCGACAGCATGAAGAAACTTTACGAACATAAGATTATCAATGTCTTGGGCTCGAATGACAAATTAGAACAAGCATAAAGCAACATTTTTAAGCTTGATGAAAAAAGTATCGCAAAAATCCCTATTTTTGCGATACTTTTCATTTAATACATAAACGATGAACCTCAATCCCTTAACCGCCATATCGCCCGTCGACGGGCGTTACCGTTCCAAGACCGTAGAGTTGGACGACTTTTTCAGTGAATTTGCCCTCATCCGCTATCGCGTAATGGTCGAAGTGGAATATTACATCGCCTTGTGCGAACTGCCCTTGCCGCAACTTGAGCAGTTCAACGGCGACTACGACGACCTCCGTGCCATCTATGAGGAATTCCAAACGGAAGACGCTTTGGAAATCAAGGAGATAGAAAAAGAGACCAACCATGATGTGAAAGCCGTGGAGTACTTCCTGAAACGCCGTTTCGACGAACTCGGCCTGACCGAATTCAAGGAGTTTCTGCATTTCGGCCTCACCTCGCAGGACATCAACAACACCGCCGTGCCGCTCTCGATGATGGAGGCGCACAAACTGGTGGTGAAGCCCGCCTTGGAAGACCTCGTCGACAAGCTAAAAGGCATGGCCGAGGAATGGCGCGACATCCCGATGCTGGCCAAGACCCACGGTCAGCCCGCCAGCCCGACACATCTGGGCAAGGAGATCTATGTCTTCGTGGAGCGCCTCAACGACCAGCTGAAGATGCTCAACAGCGTGCCTTTCACGGCCAAGTTCGGTGGCGCCACAGGCAACATGAACGCCCACAAGGTGGCCTACCCCGACATCGACTGGCCCGCCTTCGCCAAGAAATTCGTGGAGAAGAGCCTGAAACTCAAGCGCCAGCAGACCACCACGCAAATCGAGCATTACGACTACATGGCCGCCTACTTCGATGCCCTGCGCCGCGTCAACACCATCCTGATCGACCTCTCGCGCGACATCTGGCTCTATGTGTCGATGGAATACTTCAAGCAGAAGATCAAGGCGGGTGAAGTCGGCTCGTCGGCGATGCCCCACAAGGTAAACCCCATCGACTTCGAGAATGCAGAAGGCAACCTCGGTATGGCCAACGCCATCCTCACTTTCCTCAGCACCAAGCTGCCCATTAGCCGCCTACAGCGCGACCTCACCGACTCGACCGTCACCCGCAACATCGGCGTTCCGATTGCCCACACACTGATTGCCCTCAAGTCGCTGATGAAAGGTTTGGACAAACTCCTGCTCAACGAGGACAAGATCCGCGAGGACTTGCAGAAGAACTACGCCGTGGTGGCCGAAGCCATCCAGACCATCCTGCGCCGCGAACAAATCGAAGGCGCCTACGAGCTGCTGAAAGGCCTCACCCGCACGAACAAGCATATTGACAAGGCCGCTATCGATGAGTTCATCAAGGGTTTGCCAGTGAGCGAGAAGATCAAAGCGGAATTGGCGGCCATCACACCGGAGAATTACACAGGATATTCATTTTAGCCTAAAGCAATCCTTATGAAAAAGATAGTCACAACGCTCATTTTGCTTTTGGGATTTGTCGTGTCCTATGGACAAGTCACTGATTCAACCAACATTGTTGTTGCCGATTCCACTTATCAAGTTTACACAGATTTCACGCATATCGTATATATTATGGTAAACAATCCTGCATCAGCATATTACTATCCAAAACTTGAAGACAAAGTCAAGAACAACAAATCAGAAATGACCACTGAAGAGTGC
Organism: uncultured Bacteroidales bacterium; assembly: GCA_946185535.1. GTDB lineage: Bacteria > Bacteroidota > Bacteroidia > Bacteroidales > F082 > Limimorpha. Next base: position 4,685 of record CAMHJX010000041.1, on the reverse strand, counting down.
TACTATCTATATTTTGGACGGCTTTTCAAAAACAAGCACAAAGGATTACCATTTCTTGCTTCCTCCGAGCGTATGGATTTTGACAAGGCCATCGCAAAAGGAAACTGCAACAAAATCATTAAATCTGGAATACCGCTTTTGGAGAACAATCCTGTTGATTTGACCGTCTTGCTTCACACTTGCAAATGCATGAAGGACAAAAAAGACGAAAGATGGGAAGAATATAACACGTTATTTACCAAGCTGCTTGACGCCATTTTTTCTGAAGGTACTGGACAGAGTCCTGAAACTGCAATCAAAATAATCGACATCGAAGATGAGTATATTATAAAAGGTGTCCTTGGGTTTGTTGGCGGAACAGAAGGATTATATATGAATGAAAGTCTTCCAGGAAGAGTTTTCAATGTTTGGAGTTTAGGAGGACAAAAACTCTATTTTGAAGAATTGTTTTTCAAGGACATCGAAGACCTTAAATTAAACTGATACAACAATGTTATGAAGAAGCAGCCAAAGACTTTCTCCCGCGTCCTCACCTACGTCAAACCCTACTGGGGCAGCATCGTCCTGAATCTGGTTTTCAACCTGATGGCCATTTTCTTCTCGTTGTTCAGCTTTGCACTTGTCGGGCCTTTCCTCAACCTGCTCTTCAAGGAAGGCGCAGTGGAAGTCGTGGCCAAGCCCGAGTTCTCTTTCACCTCTGACTACCTAATGGGCTACCTCAACTGGTTCATGAGCAACCTCATCGCCAGTGGAGGCAAGCACCAAGCCTTGATATTCATGTGCCTGCTGCTTGTCGTGGCCTTCTTCTTCCGCAACTTGGGACGTTTCTTCGCCTGTTTCTTCATGGCTAACGTGCGCGTAGGCGCTGTCCACGACCTACGCCTCGACGTCTACAATAAAATCCTCATCCTGCCCCTCTCCTTCTACCACAGCTGCCAGAAAGGCGACACCATCGCCCGCATCACCACCGACGTGCAGGAAGTTGAGGTCTCGATTTTGAATTACTTGGAGATGCTCATCAAGGACCCGCTGACCATCTTATTCTTCTTCCTCTTCATGGTCACACTCAGCCCGAGGTTGACGCTCTTCGTCATCCTCGTTTTGCCCATTGCGGGACTGCTCATCGGCAAAGTCGGCAAGATGCTGAAGAAAGAGTCAAAAGAGGGACAGACTAAACTGGCGGGCATCATCTCCACCGTGGAAGAGACCATCTCTGGACTACGTATCATCAAGGCTTTCAACGCTATACGATATTCCGAAGACAAATTCGAGGAACAAAACAGCGACTACACCAAGGTGCTGCGCGGCATCCACCGCAAGCGCGACATGAGTTCGCCGATGAGCGAATTTTTGTCGTCCATGGTCGTCATCCTCGTGCTATGGTTCGGCGGCACCTTGATTTTGGGCGGCAGCAACCACATCGACGCCGGCAGTTTCATCAGCTATGTGGTGGTGTTCTCGCAAATCATCTCCCCTGCCAAGTCATTCTCGCAAGGCTACTACAACGTGCAGAAAGGCATCGCCTCTGCGGAACGCATCTTCGAGATCTTGGATGCCGAAGAGGTCATCACCGAGAAAGAAAACGCCATCGAAATCAAAGACTTCAAGGATTGCATCGAATACAAAGACGTACATTTCAGCTACGGCAAAGACGAGGTCTTGAAAGGCATCGACTTAAAGATTCCGAAGGGCAAGTTCGTCGCCCTCGTCGGCGAGAGTGGTGGCGGCAAGTCGACTATGGCCGACTTATTGCCACGCTTCTATGATATCAATGAAGGCTCGGTCCGCGTCGACGGCCATGACATCCGCGACTACAAAATCAGCGACCTGCGCGGACTGATGGGCATCGTCTCACAAGATACCATCCTCTTCAACGACACCGTGTTCAACAACATCGCCTTTGGCATGAAGGACATCTCGAAGGAACAGGTCATCGAAGCCGCCAAGATCGCCAATGCACACGACTTCATCATGGAGTTGGAACACGGCTACGACACCCGCATCGGCGACCGAGGCATGAACCTCAGCGGCGGTCAGCGGCAACGTTTGAGCATTGCCCGTGCCGTGCTGAAGAACCCGCCCATCCTCATCTTGGATGAAGCCACCTCTTCATTGGACACCGAAAGCGAGCGTTTGGTGCAAGACGCCTTGTCGAAGGTGATGAGCCAGCGCACCTCCATTGTCATCGCCCACCGCCTGTCGACCATCCAGTATGCCGACGAAATCGTAGTACTGCAAAAAGGCCAGATCATTGAGCGCGGCAAGCACGACGATCTCATCGCCCTTGGCGGCATCTACAAGAAACTCACCGACTTGCAATCCATCGGATAAGCCATGAAAAAGCGATTCACCTTTTCCACCGGCGAGCACATCGAAGCTGACCTTGAGGACTTGCAACGCCTCTTGCGCGACAACCAGCAGTATTACGAGAATTACGAGGATGTACTCGGCTCACTCGAAGACGATGACTATGTGGCGCGCGGCAACGGCTTCTGCGACCGCAAATACAGCGACAATTTCATCGAAGGGCAACTGGAGAAATATGCGCAGCGGGTGAAGGAAATCGAGAGATGGATTGCTGAATGGAAATAGCTTCTTAAAATCTTGCCGCTATCGGCAAAAATTTAGCCTTTTTTACTACGTTTTATCTATTTTCTAGCCGATAACGGCAGATCAACACATCTCCTTCGCCACCCGCGCTGCCAAGCGGGCATTGTTCAGCACCAGCTGGATGTTGGAAGCAAGGCTATCGCCACCCGTAAGGTCTTTGATGCGTGCCAATAAATAAGGCGTCGTCTCTTTGCCGTGGATGCCTAACCTATTGGCATCTGCAACGGCCTCATCGATGGCGGCGTTGATGCGGTCGGCATCCATGGAATACTCCTCTGGGATGGGGTTGGTGACCAACATGCCACCACCTAGACCCATTTCCTGCTTGGCGATGAAGGCCTTGGCCACCTCCTCGGGAGTGTCGAGGCGATAATCCACCTTGAAGCCACTCTTGCGGGTGTAGAAAGCGGGCAGTTCTTCCGTGCCATAGCCAATCACTGGCACGCCCTTGGTCTCGAGATATTCAAGGGTGAGTCCCAGGTCGAGAATCGACTTGGCACCAGCACAGATGACCATGACGGGAGTGCGAGCCAACTCCTCCAAATCGGCAGAGATGTCCATGGTGATCTCTGCGCCACGGTGCACGCCACCCACGCCACCTGTGGCAAACACGCGGATGCCAGCCAAGGCGGCAATGATCATCGTCGTGGCCACCGTCGTGGCACCATCTTGTCCGCGTGCCACGAGCACTGGCAGGTCACGGCGCGAGGCCTTGGTGACAGTGGTGCCTTTTTTGCCCAGATATTCAATCTCAGATGGAGTTAAGCCCGCCTTCAGGCGGCCTCCGATGACGGCGATGGTGGCAGGCACGGCACCTTCGTCGCGGATAGTCTGCTCCACCCGCAACGCCGTCTCCACATTCTGGGGGTAAGGCATTCCGTGGGATATGATGGTCGATTCGAGAGCCACGACGGGCTTTCCGCTTTGCAATGCTTCTGCCACTTCGGGCGAGAGGTCAAGGTATTTATTCATATTATTTGGTTCTATATTCAACTTCAATTTTTTGACACGGGACTACGGGACGCGGGACACGGGACAAGTTCAATGTCTCGCGTCTCGTGGCTCGCAGTCTCGCGTCCAGTGTTGGTTTACGGTATCAGGACTTTCAATGTTGTTTTTTGCACATAAAAGGCCGATGTGCGCGGCTTCTGCGATAGTAGCTTCTGGACCAGCATGTATAATGCCGGCCATGAGCGCATCGCCGGCGCCAGTGGCATTCACCACATGACAAGGCAGAGCAGGAAAAAGGTGTTTGGCGTCGCTCTCAACGACCTCCAACCCATCCGCTCCGAGGCTGACAAACCTTCTATCGACACCTTGCAAGTCGGCAAGGATGGCGTTTTCGATCTGATTGCATTTCAGCGTGAAGAAATGCTTTTTGACCGACATCGCCATGGCCTCTTTGATTTTGGCGGCCTTGGCACCCGAAACGGCATCCACATAGAGGGGTTTGTCGACATGGTCGATGAGATAGGCCAAAGTTTCCTTGGGGATGTTTGCATCGGCCACGAAAGCATCGACATCGCCCAACTGTTCCATTTTTGGTGCTAGCCATTCGGGAGTGATGCCATCGGCAGCAGCCATATCTGCCACGCCACCGACCATCTCGCCGTCGCAGTCATTGATGCTCAAAAAACAAGAGCGGGCACCTGGGGCTGCATAGTCGCAGAGGCTTATGTCGATGTGGGCTTTACGGCAACTCTCTGCCGTGAAACGGCCGAAGTCATCACCTCCGAACAAGGTCAGGAAGACGACCTCGTCGCCCAGCAGTGCAAGGTTATGGGCGATGTTGCGCCCTACCCCACCCGCCGTCAGGCGCACCGTGCCGGGGTTGGAGTCGCCAGGCACAAAGGCACTGAAGCTCGTGGCGATGATGTCGGCATTCGCTCCGCCGATTACACAGATTCTCATGGAATAATGTTTTAAACAGCGATAGTTGTTGGTGCAAAAATAAGAAAAAGTATAGATTCCACAAGTATTTGGGGATGATATGAGGATTAAGAGAGAGTGATTCGGCAAAAGCACATTGTATCTTGTTCCGTCCCTTAGAGGCGGATTTCATCCGCCCCTTGTCC
>CAMHJX010000040.1 GCA_946185535.1 uncultured Bacteroidales bacterium | reverse complement strand
TGTGCGGTCGCCATTTGGACATCATCATCGAAAACCTGAAGTTGGGACAAACCTACTCCGTCAGCATCAAGAAGGACGAGCGCGACTATTTCCAATTCGAGGTCACTTTTGGGCCTGAAACGAATTTGATGTTCATCCGCGAACAATGAACTCAATCAGCGACGGCCATAACACGCATCAGGCAATTCCTACAATCAAATTCGAGGCGGAAGGTGTTCGCGCCGTTGCGGATGAACAACGGCGTTGCCTTCTGTCCCGTTTCCTTGCTGCACATACCATTGGCATAACGGATGCAATGGTGGCAGGTCATGAGAGCGGTGGGGATTTCATCAGGATTTGTGACCTTTGTAGAGACGGTGCATGCACCTTCTCTACGGCATTCACGGTTATTCTTATGATTTTCAACCAATTCATCAGTCAATTTTGTCACCAAATCCCGTTTCATCTCGCCGATGACCGAGGCAGGTATCAAACGCGGTTCGTTGAATTTCAATTCCAAATTGACGGGATTGAAAACCGTGTCGCCCCATTGCAGGGCCTTTTTCTGGATGTTTTCGGTGGCCTTTTCGGGGTTGTTGGCGAGGATTTTGTCGCATTGTATGCCGGTAGAGACGCACGGCCGTGCGTCTCTACGGATAAATGCGGACAATTCATACCCCGTTTCCGTTTCGGACAAAACCAAATCAATGTCAATTTTGCGGTTGCCCGTTGACGCCTCCACCTGTTTTTGCCATTCGAGGTCGAGGTTACGGTAGATTTTTGCGCCACGATAGGCACCGTGGGGTCGGTTTGTAGATACGATGTGCACACCGTCTCTACCGATATTCACCACATCGGCACGCAACCCCACCAATTCATTGTCCTGGTTCAAAAAACACAGGCCATCACCGTTGTGCAAGGTCTTGTCGGTATCGATTTCCATTCGAAGCGGATTGCACCAACTGACCTCACCGATGTATTCACCCATCGATTTCGGCGTGAAGGGCGAACCAATACCTTTTTGTCGCCCATTGATGAAATAATCAGTGAAGCCCCTGTTGAAGGATTTCTCAGGGTTGATATCAAATGTATAGTTGCAATGTCCGTATGAAGCCTGCTCCAAATCTAGGCGACGGCTGATGATTTCATCCAGTTTTTGGCGGTAATAGGCCGTCACATTTTTCACATAATCAGCATCTTTCAGTCGACCTTCGATCTTGAAGCTCGTGATGCCGGCATCAATCAATTCCTCCAAATGGGCGCTGTTGTTGAGGTCTTTCAGGCAAAGCAAGTGCCGGTTTTTAATCAGCACCTTCCCGTTCTCATCGAGCAAATCCCATGGCAAGCGGCAGGGCTGGGCGCAGGCACCACGATTAGCACTGCGGTTGCCAATATACTGACTGAGATAGCACCGTCCGCTATGGCTAACGCACAAAGCACCATGCACAAAGAACTCCAACGGTACTGTGGTCTTCTCCCGAATCTCCCGAATCTGCTTCAGGCTCAATTCGCGACCCAATACAATTTGGCTGAAGCCTAAGTGCTCCAACTGCTGTACTTTCTCCACGGTCAGGTTGTCACATTGCGTGCTGGCATGAAGCGGGATGGGCGGCAGGTCGAGTTGGAGCAACTGCATGTCCTGCACAATAAGCGCATCAACGCCAGCATTCCAGCAGTCGTAAGCTATCTTGCGGGCGCGTTCCAACTCGTTGTCGTACAGCAAGGTATTCAGCGTCACATATACCTTAGCATCAAACAAGGCCGCGTGGCGGCAAAGGCGTTCGATGTCTTGAATGCTATTGGAGGCCTTTTCGCGTGCACCGAAGTCGGGGCCACCAATGTAGACGGCATCGGCACCATGATTGATGGCGGCTATGCCTACCTCGGCATCCTTTGCAGGCGAGAGCAGTTCTATCTTCTTCGTTTTCATGCCGCAAAAGTAAGGAATTTCGGGACGATAACGAGAATTTTGACTATGTCGATTTAAAAATTCGTACTTTTGCAAGTTTTAGGACTTTTGTCCCTATGAAGAATGTCATAAAGATCATATTATTCGCATTGACAGCTTTGCTTCTCTTCGCATCAATGTTTCAGAAAGCCACCCATCTGTGGGATTTCAAGAAACTAAACGGTGTTGAAATACCAGCTCCCATGCCCGATATGACCTTCCATACTATTAGTGATGGCAGTTTCCAAACCGGTACGGAGGCCTATCTGAAACAAAATTTCGGGTTTCGCCAGCCTCTGATACGGTTTTATAACCAGTATCTTTGGGATTTCTACACGACATCGAATGGCAACCGCGGCATTCTCACTTTAGGCAAAGACGGCTGGCTTTATGAGCCCTGGTCGGTGGATGACTATTATCAAATCCATTACCATCAACACGCCACTGATGCCGACCAATTAACGGAGCAATTGTCTGAGGAAGCCAAGCGCGTGTATCAGTTGCAGCATATCCTTGAGCCTTACGGCACGCATCTTTTCGTATGTCTCGTGCCTTCAAAAGACATGCTTTATCCTGAACATTTGCCTGAAAACCACGACACAAGATTTGACGATGAACCAAAGATGTCGGCAAGGTTCTTCCTCAAAGACGAATACACACGATTAGGAGTGAATGTGCTCGATTTGGGTACTTTTTTCCAACAAATGAAAGACACCGCCGATTTCACCATCTTCCCGAAAACAGGAACGCATTGGTCGAAATACAGCTCACTCTTTGCTGCCGACACGCTTATTCGCTACATGGAGCACCTAGGCGGCATTAACATGCGTGATTTGGTCATCGGACCAAGGACACTTCAAGATGCCCAAGAGGCCGACACCGACTTGGAGAACTTACTCAACCTGATTAGGCCGCTCCCTAGACCCCAATACTATTACGCCACTGCCACCTCCGATAAGGACACTACTGCAGTGATGCCAAAAATGATTGTCATTGGCGATTCGTTTTGGTGGAACATCATCTACCAAACACCCGTCCAAGAGATTTTCTCCGAATTCCCCTATTGGTACTACAACAGTACCATTTACTACGATCCCATTTACCAATCGGTTAACGAAGTCAATCTGGCAAACGAAATTCTCTCTTCTGACTTCATCATCCTGTTCTACAGTTCAACACAACTTTACAAGTTGAACAACGGTTTCACGAAAAAGGCCTTGCTCGCCCTTTGCTTCAACCCTGAGGAGATCGATTCGGCCAAAGCAAAATTGGAGCAGAACATCCGTTCCGATTCAGCTTGGATGGGAAGTTTGAAAAAGGCAAGCGAAGCGCAAGGCAAACCTTTGGACGAAATTGTCCAAAAAGAAGCGCAATGGCTCATCGACACCCATCCGGAGTATTCTTTCCCAGAACTGAAAGACAGCATCCCTACTAAACGCTCTAAATGGGTGGAATCCTATCTTTCATCGGACTCATTAGCCTTCATCGAACAAGAAGTGGAGAACATCATCAGAACTATCAAGAGTGATGAGACTCAGATGGAGGCCATGCGTGAGAAAGCCCAACAGCAAGGCAAGCCCTTAGGAAAGGCCATCAGCGACGATGCACGATGGGTCGTCAACTACAAACTGGAACAAGGCACATTGCAAATTCCAAAAACATCAAGAAAGAGCATAACGAAACAAAAAGACCATGGTATTCAGCAGTAATGTTTTCCTCCTCTATTTCATGCCAGCCTTCTTCCTGGTCTATTTCCTCACGCCGAGGAAAGCCCGGAACTATGTGCTTCTGCTGGCCTCGCTCATTTTCTATGCCTGGGGAGCACCTGAATTCATCATACAGCTTGTCGCCTCCACGGTGGCCAACTTCTTCCTGGTCAAATGGATGTGCAAGACCGAGAAGAAAGGCCTGAAGAAACTGCTTTGCGGCCTGTCAATCATCATTCCCATCGGGCTGCTCGTGTTCTACAAATACGGCAACTTCACGATGGAAAACCTGAATGCCATCCTGGGCCTCACGGGACACGCGCCCCTCAGCTGGAAACGCATCATGCTGCCCATCGGCATCTCGTTCTTCTCGTTCCAAAGCGTCACCTACACCTTGGACACCTACCGTGGCGTGAACCAACCGATGGAGAAGCTCACCGACTTCGTGCTGTATATCATCATGTTCCCGCAGCTGATTGCCGGTCCCATCATCCGCTATTGCGACGTGGCCGACCAAATCCGCAGCCGCGAATCGACCATGGACGACCGCTTGCAGGGCTTCTACCGCTTCGTCATCGGCCTGTGCAAGAAAATCCTCATCGCCGACGTCATCGGGGCACAGGTCGATGCCATATTGGGGCCCGCCAACTATTCCCTCTTGGACGCGAGTCAAGTCTCCGACATCTTCACCCGCGTGGCGGCTTTGGACAGCACCTCGGCCTGGATCGTGTCGTTGGCCTACACTTTCCAAATCTACTTCGACTTTGCCGGCTATAGCGACATGGCCATCGGCTTAGGCCGTATCATGGGCTTCCGCTTCCCCGAGAACTTCGACAACCCCTATACCTCGCGTAGCATCACCGAGTTTTGGCGTCGTTGGCACATGACCTTGGGCGCGTTCATCATGAACTATCTCTACATCCCGCTCGGCGGCAACCGCAAGGGCAAGGGACGCATGTACCTCAACCTTTGGGTCTGCTTCCTGCTGTCGGGCCTTTGGCATGGCGCCTCGTGGAACTTCGTGGTTTGGGGCGCATTGCACGGCTTCTTCATTTGCGCCGACAAGCTCTTCCTCGGCAAGGTGATGAAAAAGATAGGCACGGTGCCCAGCGTCGTGCTCACCTTCCTCACGGTGAACATCATCTGGGTGTTCTTCCGCGTCGAGGACTTCGGCTTGGCCTGGTTGCTCATCAAGCGCATGTTCGCCTTCGATTTTGCATGGCTGCCTTTCGGCGAGAACGCCCAACTCTACGTTACGATGATTGTGGCGGCCATCTTCTCGTTCCTCACGCTGACCAAGTTCGGCCAAAAGGTGCAGGAGAAGGCCTACTTCACCGTTTTCACCGACCGCCAGTCGATTGCGGTGTGGATTGTGGCGGCTTGCGCCTTCGTGTTCTGCGTGGCCGCATTGAACGCCACCAGTTTCAGTCCTTTCATCTATTTCAGGTTCTGAGTCATGAAAAAGCGTAGAATCATCCCAACGATCTTGTTCGTGCTGACGATGCTCCTCCTGTTCAGCTTCGGCATCAGGCAGTCGCTCCCGATTGCCCCCGCCAAGCCGTTGAGTGGCGTCTACGAGGCGGCACCCCGACCCGAACTGACATGGGACAACTACCGCACCACCACTTTCCAGACGCAAACCGAGAACTATCTTGGCGAGCATTTCGGATTCAGGGAACCGCTCATCAGGATGTACAACCAGTTCCTTTACGACTTTTTCCGCAAGACCTACAGCGATGAAGTCGTCATCGGGAAAGACTATTGGTCGTATTACCAGCAACACGTCAACGAATATTACAGCACCGAAATGTACCGCTGGTACGGCACTAAGGAAGCGGCCTGCGCCGACTTCGATCGCGAGGCCCGTTTGATGTGGAAGCTGCGCGGCGTGCTGAAAGACTATGGCATTGAGTTCCTCATGTTCATGGCCCCTGACAAGGGCTTCCTTTATCCCGAGCACCTGCCCTACCGCAAGCACGACACCACCACCGTCAACGCCCGCGAATACTATTCCGCCAAGTTCGACGAATACGGCTTCCCCTACATCGAAATGACAAAATGGTTCCTCGAACTCAAGGAAGCCGACACGCTGCCCTATTCACTCATGCCGCAGGCAGGCGCCCACTGGGGGTTCTCAGCAGTGCTTGCCGCCGACTCCCTGTTCCGCTTCATGGAATCGCTCAACGGGCAACGCTTCCCGGAGATGAAAATCGGGCCGCTGCGCGAAAGCTCGGAAAAGACCAAGTTGGGCGACAGCGACCTTGAAAACACCCTCAACCTGATGCGCAAGCTCCCCCACAACGACGACAAGCTGCTCGACGCCGAAGTGACCATCGTGAAAGACTCGGCCACGATATGGCCCAGCGTGCTCTTCGTCGGCAACTCGTTCCTCTGGCGAATGCACTACTTCATCCCGTTCGACGACATGTTCTCCCATTCCGAATACTGGTTCTACAATTCAACAGTCAACTATGGCAGGAACTACCAATTCCAGACCAACGTAGGCAGCCTCGACATCTTGCAGAAAGTTCTCGACCACGATTATGTAGTGTGGTTCACTGACGGCAACCAAATGTACAAAACAAGCTACATGTTTGCCGAAACCGCCTTGATGAACCTTTGCCTCGCCGACAGCGTGGTACAAAAAACACGCCTCGCCATCATGGACAGCTTGCGCAAAGACAGCCTCACACTACTGAAAACCAAAGACATGACAGATTTGAACCGCAACAACTATATATGGAATGCCGCAAACACGACCCTTAAGAAAGGCATCGAACACTATTTCACCGAATTGGCTGGCGACAGCATCCCAACGGCCCGAAACCCAAGGATACCGGAAGTGCTGGCAATCAAAAAGATAAAGAACGACCCTCAATGGATGAGTGCCTTGGAATACCAAGCCTATGTCCAAAACCGTCCTGTCGATGACCTGCTGAAAACCGAAGCGCATAACATATTGGACGACAAGCCATTGATGCGCGACTTAACCGAAGACATCCCCGCCGAAGCCAAAATGGAAATGTTTGTCAGAGGCATGATGGAGGAAATGAGAAAAAAGCCCCAAGTCGTCAAGGAAATCGAGGAAAAAGCGCAGAAAAACGGCAAGACCTTCGAGGAACAGCTTAGAGCCGATGCCCGATGGATCATCAACAGAAAAGTGGAAAAAGGAGAAATCGTATTGGAGGAAAAATAATGGGAAAGCCAAAGATAAGATATGACATGATATTGTTCGCCCTGCTGATGGCGCTTCTCTTCGTGCCATTGCTTCAAGAACACACGGGCCTCTTCAACGTGAAGCCTTTGAAAGGCGTCTTTGAGCCTACGCCCAAACCCAAGTTGACTTTCGACAACTATAAATCCAACACCTTCCAGACACAATCTGAGAAATATGTCAGTGAGCACTTCGGAATGAGAGAGCCCGTCATTCGGCTTTACAACCAATATGTGTGGTCGGCCTACAACAAGACCTATTGCCATTTCATTGTGCCTGGAAAGGATGGTTATCTGTATTATGCCTTGGCAGTAAACGAGCACTATGGCCTTGAACTACCGAAACATTACAAGTCGAACGAAGAAGCCATGAAAGATGCCGACACCGAGCTGCGGCAAATGAACAAGCTACGCCATGTGCTGAAAGACTATGGCATCGAGTTCGTCGCCTTTATCGCGCCCGACAAACCAGAGGTCTACCCTGAATACCTGCCCCGTCGCGATGCCGACACCACGACCATCCATTTGACCGACTATTTCTCGCGCCGCATGGAAGAAACCGGCTTCCCCTTCATCAACATGACAGATTGGTTTGTCCAAATGCGAGATACTGCCTCATTCCCACTCTTCCCCAAGACCGACTCCCACTGGCGCTATTCAGCCATCTATGGCTATGACTCACTGTTCCGTTTTATCAACACCTTGGACGGCGAAGCCAAGTTCCCCACATTGCATATCGGTTCGCCTATAGCCTACAAGTCCGACAAATTGGAAGGTGATGAAGAGACGCTCAATCTGATTTTTCGTATCCACAAGAACAAGACACAATACAAGTCAAACATCACCGTAGAACCCGACAGCACGCACCGCAAGCCCAAGGTGCTGTTTGTAGGTGACTCGTTCATTTATAGCATGAATGACTTTATGCCGGTTCGCGACATCATGGCCGACAGGGAAATCTGGTTCTACAACAATACAGCATACGAAGGCTTCGACAACAAGACAGAAAGTGTGAAAGACATTGACCGGCTGAGCCACATCCTCAACGCAGATTATGTGGTGTTCTACTCGGCAGGCCACCAATGGTGGGAAGCCACATACAGCTTTGCAAAAGATGCGCTATTGCAACTTTGCGTCAGCGACAGTCTCTTTGAAGCCACCGTCACTAACATGGCCAAACAAATGCGCAATTATGAAGGCTACTCCGACATGACCGAAGAAGAGGTGCGCAACAACATGGCCTATATGTTGAGAAACGACCCCGAACTCATCCCCGGCCTCGAAGGGGAGGAAATGCCAACCATCCGCAACACCAAGCGCATCGAACAAGCCTTGTTCGCCAACCGCATCAAAGCCGACAAAGACTGGCTTTCTTCCATCCAAATGTATGCCACCCAAAAAGCCATAAGCCTAGATGATGCCTTAAAGGAAGAAGCCAAACGCATGGATCAAGGAGAATCGCTCATCCGTGATGAAGTCGTTTTCGACACAGCGACATTTATCCAGATGAAAAAACTGGAAATCATGGAAAAATGGCGGCACAATCCTGAAATGGTCAATATGATCCAACAAAAAGCCAAAGAGCGAAACATCTCCTTCGAGGTGATGCTTGAAAAAGATGCCTTATGGGTCATCAACCAACAAATCGAGAAAGGCGAACTATTCCAATAACAAGTTAAGACGCAATATATGGTATTCAGCAGCAACATATTCCTACTCTACTTCATGCCGATCTTCTTCCTCGTGTATTTCATCCTGCCGAGGAAAGGTCGCAACTACTTCCTGCTACTCGCCTCGCTGGTGTTCTATGCCTGGGGCGCGCCCGAGTTCATCATCCACCTCATCGTGTCGGTCATCGCCAACTTCTACTTGGTGCGATGGATGAACAAAACCGAGAAACCTGGCCTGAAGAAACTGCTTTGCGGCATTAGCATTGCCATCAGTATAGGATTGCTGTTCTACTTCAAGTACGGCAACTTTACCATGCAGAACATCAACTCGGTGTTGAGCTGGTTCCACGCCGAACCGCTGCAATGGACCAAAATCCTGCTGCCCATAGGCATCTCGTTCTTCTCATTCCAAAGCGTCACCTACACCTTGGACACTTACCGCAAAGTGAACGAGCCGATGCAACGGCTGAGCGACTACATGCTCTACATCGTCATGTTCCCGCAACTGATTGCCGGTCCCATCGTGCGCTACTGCGACATTGCCGACCAGATTCGTAACCGCGAGTCGCTCTATACAGACAGGTTACACGGTTTCTATCGTTTCGTCATTGGTCTGTGCAAAAAGATCCTTATCGCTGATGTCATCGGGTTCCAAGTCGACCAAATCTTGGGACCTTCGAACTACGATGTGCTGACCTCTGCCCAATTGGCCGACATTGCCAACAAAATCGCGACCATCGACTCCACTAGCGCCTGGATTGCCATCTTCGCCTTCACCTTCCAAATTTACTTCGACTTTGCAGGCTATTCCGACATGGCCATAGGGTTGGGGCGTATGATGGGCTTCAAGTTCCCCGAAAACTTCGACAACCCGTATGTATCCACCACTATCTCTGAGTTTTGGCGTCGTTGGCACCAGACTTTCAGCGTGTTCATCAAGAACTACCTCTACTTCCCCTTGGGCGGTAGCCGCGTGAAGACCGAAGCCCGCAAATACTTCAACCTGTGGTTCTGTTTCCTCATCAGCGGCCTGTGGCACGGCGCGGCTTGGAACTTCGTGGTCTACGGCGCCCTGCAAGGCATCTTCATCTGCGCCGACAAGCTGTTCTTGAAGAAGTTCAACGAGCGATTGGGGCGCATCCCTTCCGTGTTCTTCACCTTCCTCATCATCGTGCTGACGCGATGCTTCTTCCGAATTGAGCGCATCGACCTGTCGTGGATGTTCATCAAGCGTCTGTTTGCCTTCGACTTCGCTCCCTTCCATTTCGGCGACAACCCGCACCTCTATGTGACCATGATCGTGGCCGCCTTCTTCTCGTTCTTCACCCTCTCGAAGTTCGGCTTAAAGGTTCAAGACAAGGTCTACTTCACTGAATATAACCGTTGGCAACACATCCTTGCTTTCATCATCAGTATCCTTGCCTTCATCTTCTGCCTCGGCGCATTGAATGCCAGCGGTTTCAGCCCGTTCATCTATTTCAGGTTCTAAGCATGAATAAGCAACGGCACTATATTATCCAATTCGCTTGTATCACAGTACTACTTGCCGCCATCATGCTGCAAGGCTTTACGCATGTCGTGCCAACAAAGCCATTGAGTCCTTATACGGATAAAGTGAAGGTCGAGAAACAAGATCTGAGTTGGAACACCTACCTTGACGGCTCCTATCAGGAATACCTTGCTCAACAAGCCATAAAAAGCACGGGCTTTAGGGAGTTTTTCAGTCGTTGCCATAACCAAGTCGAGTACAACTGTTTCGGAGAAATTGCCAACCCCAATGTGGTTGAAGGCAAATGTCACGAGTTTTTCCTAAAAAGCAACATCAATGATGTCGCAGGTAAACTGTTAGTGAAAAAACATGGCTCCATTGAAAACGCCAAAGCCGAAGCCAAAAAGAATGTGCAGGAAACCCTTACACTCATCGAAACCATGCGCCAACACGGCACCCAGTTCCTGTTTGTCCTTTGTCCCACGAAGCCGGCAGTCTATCCAGAATACTTGCCCGAGCCTTACAAAGACAGCATTTCCGATTTCGTGTTGGCAGAGTATTACGCCCAACTTTTCAAGGAAAACGACATCCCGCACATCGATTTCTACAGCTATTTCAAAACGATAAAAAACAGTTCCCCCTACCCGCTTTACACGCGCATAGGCTCCCATTGGTCCGAAGCCACCATTCCTTTTGTGGCTGACTCGATTTTAAGGAAACTGGAATCTTTGACAGACTACCGACTTCCCTCCATTGAGGTCATCGACCCCAACCTCAGCCGCGACTATTCCGACCAAGATGGCGAACTTGAGACCCACATCGACCTGCTCTTGCCCTTGTGCAAGCCCAAGGTTTCACGACCAGTATTCACCTTACAGGACACCATCGGCAAAGACCGACCCAACCTACTTGTCGTAGGCGACGGCTATTTCACACCCTTGCAAGGTTCCTGCTTCGTCAATGCCTTCAAACAATGGGACTTCTGGCTCTATAACCAAACCTCCATATCCTCACAACCTGAGTTGAACTGGAAACGCCTCAACCAACTCTTTGACGCGGCAGAGACCTTGAAACAAGCCGACATTGTGATAGTACTTTATACCTCAAACTACCTGCTCAATTACATGAACGGCTTTACCCAATCAGCCATGGAGCTTTATTCCAATGGCATCACCCAAGAACAAGAAGCCATCCTTTCCATCATGGAATCGATCAAAAAAGACCCACAATGGTACGGTTCCATACAGCAACAAGCCCAAGAACGAGGCATCAGCGTAGAAGAAAATCTATGGTTGAATGCCTCGTATGTCTTTCAAATGCAAAAGAACGAACAAGATAACAATAACCAACCCTAAATAAGAATAACTTATGGTATTCAGCAGCAACATTTTCCTTTTCTTTTTTCTGCCTATCTTCTTGATAGCCTATTTCATCACACCGCAGAAATTCAGAAACTACACACTCCTGCTCTTCTCCATCGTGTTTTATGCCTACGGTGCCCCCGACTTTGTGTTTCTGCTTGTCGGCGAATGCGTTATCAATTATTTCATCGTCAGGGCAATGGGGCGTACAGACGGTGTACACACCGTCTCTACAACAAAGAAAAAAATCCTATGTGCCATTTCTGTGATTATGGCCTTGGGGCTGCTGCTCTATTTCAAATACGCCAACTTCTTCATGGAGAACCTCAACACCATCTTGGGTTGGGCACACCATGAACCGATAGGCTGGATGAAAGTGGCCTTGCCCATCGGCATCTCGTTCTTTACCTTCCAATCCATCACCTACACCATCGATGTGTATCGTGGAACGACACCGCCTAGCCAGAAACTGACGGATTATGTGCTGTATATCATGATGTTCCCGCAACTCATTGCAGGTCCCATCGTCAACTACAACAGCGTGGCTGCTCAACTAGTATCGCGTACCAGCACTATGGAAGACCGCGTGGTGGGTTTCTACCGCTTCGTTATCGGTTTGGCAAAGAAAGTACTCATTGCCAACACCATGGCAGCCTACGCCGACCAAGTGTTTAGCATGGCGTACGGCGACTTGGCTACAGGTACGGCTTGGATCGGCATCCTCGCCTATACTTTCCAAATCTACTTCGATTTCTCAGGATATAGCGACATGGCCATCGGCTTGGGCAAGATGATGGGCTTCCGTTTCCCCGAGAACTTCAACGACCCTTACACCAGCCGCAGCGTCACCGAGTTTTGGAAACGCTGGCACATGACCTTGGGCAACTTCATCATGAACTACCTCTACATCCCGCTTGGCGGCAACCGCAAAGGCAAGGGACGCATGTATTTCAACCTGTGGCTCTGTTTCCTTCTTTCAGGACTCTGGCACGGAGCTTCGTGGAATTTCGTCCTTTGGGGCGCTTTCCACGGCTTGTTCATCTGCGCCGACAAACTCTTCCTTAAAAACGCCCTAAA
Organism: uncultured Bacteroidales bacterium; assembly: GCA_946185535.1. GTDB lineage: Bacteria > Bacteroidota > Bacteroidia > Bacteroidales > F082 > Limimorpha. Next base: position 12,867 of record CAMHJX010000040.1, on the reverse strand, counting down.
AAAGATAGGCATGCTACCCTCCGTCGTCATCACCTTCTTCCTTGTAGCCATGGGTTGGGTACTCTTCCGCGTTGATACGGCAGCCGATGCAGGCGCGTTCTATCAAGCGCTGTTCGCTTTCAAAGGCGGCTTGACGGTGGCAGGCGACGCCCAGTTCTGGTGCGTCTTTGTCCTTGCCATCGCGTTCTCCTTCCTCACTCTTGTCCCCTTCGGACAAAAGCTTCAAGACCGCATCTTCGCCGACAGCTACTCCAAACCGCTCTCGTGGACCATGTTCGCCATCACCTTGGTCTTGTTCATCCTCTCAGCTGGTTCGTTGTGCGTTTCCGATTTCAACCCCTTCATTTACTTTAAATTCTGAGCCATGAACAAGAAACCGCACTTCCTCATACAGTTCGTTATCATCTTTGTGGCATTTACTGCCATCTTGCTTCAAGGCTTCACCCATATCATTAAGATGAAACCATTGGCTGGCTATGTCCCCAACGAGCAACCCGTGAAGTTGTCGTTCAAGACCTATTACGACGGCACCTTCCAAAACTACCTGACCGACCACGCCAAACGCAACAGCGGCTTCCGCGAGCCTTGCATAAGAATCTACAACCAATGCCTGTTCTCGCTTTTCAGCAAACCGACCAACAACACCCTCGTTCCTGGGCTCAACAAAGAGATGTATCTCCAAATCTATCTTGATGAAATCAAGGGCAAAACACTGAAAGACTGCTACGGATCGGAGGAATACTTCAAAACGAAGGCACAAAAAGACATCGAAAAGACTTTGGTACTCATAGACAGCCTGAAGCAACACAACACGGCTTTCCTCTTCGTGGAAGCCCCTTCCAAGACCTGGGTCTATCCCGAATACATGCCACAAAAGTATCAAGATTCCATCATGTCGTTCTGCGTGCAGGACTATTACACCCAACTCTTCAAGGAAAACAACATCCCGCACATTGATTTCCTTAGTTATTTCAAGTCCCTGAAAGGACAAACAAAATACCCCTTGTACACTCGTTACGGCACCCACTGGGCTGAGCATACCATACCTTTTGTGGCCGACTCTATCCTATCAAAAATCGGTAGCCTCATTGGGCAGGAGATGCCGCACGTCGTTTGCGTTGACGAGAATCTCACCACCCAATACTCGAAACAAGACGGCGAGATTGAAGACCTGATGAACCTGCTGCTGCCTATCCGCAAGCCAGCCATGCCTCAGCCCATCATGGCATTGAGCGACACCACACTCCGCAAACCTAACATCCTCGTTATCGCTGACAGTTATTTCATCCAACTGCACGAGTCAACTTTTGCCGATGCCTTCGACCGCTGCGAATATTGGAAATACGACGACGAAGTCATCACCAAAGGCATCGAGTTCTTAGGCAAGGTAAGCGATTACCTTGAAGCCTACAATGTCATCGACCAGGTCGATCTCGTCATGATTATCACCACTTCCGTGTATGCCTACGACTACATGTTCGGATTCTGCGAGACAGCCAAAGAAGCCTTTATCGACCGCGACGGCAAACTCAAGCAGAAAATGATTGAAGAAACCATAGAGCGCATCAAGAGCGTTCCCGAATGGTTCGAAAGCGTCAAGCAACAGGCCGTCGAGCGTGGCATCGAACTCGACGAAATGCTCCGCCTGAATGCCATTTACGCCATTGAAATGGACAAAAACAAACAGCAATAAATGAGCAAGAAGCCAAAATATGACCTGATACTGTTCATCATATTGATGCTTGTGCTTTTTGCACCCATGGTTCAGAAACACACAGGCTGGGTGAAGATGGAACCGCTGAAAGGCTTCTATCCTAGCACACCTTATCCCCTTTTGAGCCTCAAGGATTTCCGCACAGGCGACTACCAAAAGCAGATGGAGCAACAACTCAGCGAGCGTTTTGGCTTCAGGGAACCGGTCATCAGGCTTTACAACCAATACCTTTGGGACTTCTACCGCAAGACCTACGCCCACGACATCGTGGCTGGCAAGCACAACTGGCTGTATTATGAGCAAAATGTGAACGACTACTACGGCACCGAGATGTACCGCTGGCTCCCCGATGCTCAAACGGCCCGAGAGACTTTCAACCGTGAGGCAAGATTAATGTGGAAACTGCGGGGCGTGCTTCAAGAGTATGGCATTGAGTTTCTCATGTTCATGGCACCCGAGAAAGGTTTCCTTTATCCAGAGCATCTGCCTGACCGAAAACACGATACCACCACCATCAATGCCCGAGATTACTATGCCGCCCAATTTGAGGAGAACGGTTTCCCTTACATTGAGATGACCTCTTGGTTTCATGCCTTAAAGGAAGCCGACACCTTGCCCTATTCGCTCATTTCGCAAACGGGTGCCCACTGGGGCTTCTCTTCGGTGTTGGCCGCCGACTCGCTGCTACGGTACATGGAAGCACTGAAAGGAGAGTCTTTGCCACAATTGGCCATCGGGCCTTTCCATGAGAGTGCCGACTCCACCCAAAGTGACGACCACGACCTTGAAATGAACCTCAACCTTTGGCGAAATCTACGCCACCCATACGACCGACTCTATGATGCAGAGGTCACAGTAGTGACTGACTCTGCTGTCAAAAAGCCAAAGGTTTTGTTTATCGGCAACTCCTATCTCTGGCGGATGCGCTATTACATTCCTTTTGAAGAACTGTTTGAGTGGTCGGAGTTCTGGTTCTACAACTCGACGGCTTATTCCGGTCCTAGCTATAAAGACCAAACCCCAGTCGCAGACCTAAACCTCATCGAAAAGGTGCTCAATGCCGATTATGTGGTGTGGTTCACGACGGGTAACCAAATGTACAAGGCCACCTATGGCTTTGTGGAAAGAGCCTTGATGAACTTCTGTGTCGAAGATGACAAGGTCAACAAAACCCGTGAAAGCCTGATGGACAGTTTGAGTCTGTCATGGAAAGAAGCCAACCAAATCCTCATCAACGACCCAGAACACTATTTCTCCGAATTGGCGGGCGACAGCATTCCAACAACGCGCAACCCAAAAGTTCGCGAGACATTGATAATCAACGAAATCAAGAAAGACTCCGCTTGGATGTGGAACCTCTCGACTTGCCAAACCGTCATCCAAAATGCCCCATTGGAACAAGTGTTGCTCATGGAAGCCCACAACATTATCGAGGGCAAGCCCTTGATGCGCGATATGACCAACATAGAAGCCAAGCGCGACCATGTGGAACAGCTCGTTGCTGACATGGTGGAAGAAGTTCGAGGGAAGCCTGTTCTCATGCAACAAATCGAGGAAAAAGCCATGAAAAACGGCAGGTCGGTTGAAGCACAAATGGTTTTTGATGCCCGTTGGCTTGTCAACGACAAAATCAAGAGAGGCGTAATCAGTTTGGAGACACCTTAATACCGCACGATGCGCTGCGAATGGTCACCCATTTTCAGCACATAGACACCTGCAGGCAATTCAGGATTGAGGGTGATTTCATCACCATTTTCGGCGACAACCGTCTCGGAAAACACTTTCCTGCCCAACATATCATAAATTACGACTTCTTTTGCTCCAAAATCCTCTGCTTCGATTCCAATATGAATCTCATCAGTGAAAGGATTGGGATAGCAACCCAAGATAGAAGTTAAGAACTCATCCACCGATACGAAGTCATCCAATGCTTCGAGGATATTATCCGGCCTTTCTCTTAGGAAAAAGTCAATCACTGGCATGCAATAATTCTCCCATGAGGAATAGGATCCAGGACAATGGAACCTCTCAACCTGATTGGGCACCTCGTCTTGAAGCTGCTCTTTGATATAGTCGTAATAAGGTTTGGTGTTCTGATAGGCAAATCTCGTGGAAACCAACTCGTTGAACCGATGGACGAATTGTTCCCTAAACGACTCATTCTCCAATAGTCTTCTGAAAAACAAGGTCGCTCTTCTGCTTGTAGGATAGCCTCCATCACCATCATATGTGGCATTGGCAAAGACATCGAATGATAGTGCTTCGAGGCAGCCATCACCGTCATAAAAAATCCATCGCCATTTACCGTCACCAAGCTGCCACATCCTTGTATTTGTGGCAGGCCAGTCTACATTGGCTGAAAACAACTCAAGTACATAATAATCAATGAAATTCGGAATGTCGATATGGGCCTCGGCATAGGCATATTGTTCTTCATCTGAAAGATCGGCTTGTTCCATCCATGAGCGCAGCGCATAGAAATTGTCACCACTTCCACACTCCAATTCATTCCAGACATTAATAAGATTCACAGAATCCTTATCGATGTCCAGATGGTCTTCCAGAAAGCGTTCATCTGGCTTTTCCGCAACATAATACACACCCCAATACTCGCCGTTAAGAAACAACACACAGGCTCGAGATGCCAGCGATTCCACATTAATATGCTGAGCCATGCGACTCACAATATAATCCTTACATCCGGAACCGTTCCAGGAGCTCATGTAAGGCTTCAAACAAAGATGCTTGAAACTGTTGAGAGGCAAAGTCTCGAAAAACCGGTGTTTGAGTCGTTTCTTCCCATACTCCTCGCGGGCGTAGATTTTCATTCCTTTTTGACACTGATATCTTGCCTTTTTCCCATGGGTTCTCAACCCAACTTGTTGGTTAATGCCACTATTGTCAAGCTCATAAAACTCAATGTTGCAAATCCGTTCCCATTCACGCCCATTCATATAGTAATTACCTGTAAAATAAGGATTTAAAGAATCAAAGTGGATACCTGGCACAAAGATACCCGTCTCATAATCAAACAAAGCGAGCGAATCGGCGCAAAGCGAAACGGTGGGCAAACCATGCGTATTGCAACCCAATGCACGGATGAAATAGCTGTTGGTCATCACCTGACTGACACAACTATCGTTTTCGTCAAAAACCGCTGCGCGAATCACGATGCAATGCTGCACAGAATCGGGAAGATAAAACTCCTGCGCAGGGCAATTAACAATAGTGTAGATATCTGATTTTGAATACAAACTGGTGTCCAATACCAATGGTTCTGTATAAAGCGGTGATTGTGCCGTTGGAAGGTTGCCGTTGGTGGTATAACGAATATGGTTTTGCGTCAAAACATGGTGTAGCTGCAAGGCAAAGGATTCCTCATAAAAACCTCCCTTGGCCGAAAAAACCACTGTGTCGTTTTGGGCCTTAACGGAAACAACGGCAAGAAAAACCAACCATATGAAACATAGACTTTTTTTCAAATCGGATTCTTTTTCGCAAAAATACAATAAAAAAACAACACGAAATCGTCAAAGCAGCATTGTCTATCCTTTTCCGAAGCAGAAAAACTTTAATCTATTAAAAATCAATATTTTGAAAAACACACCTCCAAGGCGTTGTCTATCAATTCGCACACAAAAAAGGAGATGCGAGTTCTCGCATCTCCCCTTGTGTTATCTTTTATCGACACGATCAATCGCGTCTCTAAAAGCATGCATCAAATCTTTTCCTCTTCCACGCGCAGGGGCTTGGGTTCGCTCTTGCGGATGTCGAGTTCGTTGATGAGGTTGGTGGCACCGGCGTACTTGTCGATGATGAAGAGCACATAACGCACATCCACATTGATGGTGCGCTGCAGTTTAGGCTCAAAGTTGACATCGCCACTCATAGCTTCCCAGTTGCCGTCGAAGGCCAAGCCGATGAGTTCGCCCTTGCCATTCATGATGGGGCTACCAGAGTTACCACCAGTGATGTCGTTGGTCGACAGAAAGCACACAACGAGTTCGCCATTGTCATCGGAGTAAGCACCGAAGTCCTTCTTCTCGATGAGGTCGATGAGGCGCTTGGGAGCGTCAAACTCATAGTCGCCAGGGATATACTTTTCGAGGATACCATTGGCGGTGCAGATGTAGTCGTAGTGAACAGCATCGGCGGGCATGTAGTCTTGCACCGAACCGTAGCTCATACGCATGGTTGAGTTGGCATCGGGATAGAGGCTCTTGCCAGGTTGAGTGGCGGCGTAGTACTCACGGAGACCTTTGACAAAGACATGGTCGTTCTCGCTGACAGTCTGCATGGCTTGACGATACTCACCCACATGGTTCATAATGACTTCCATCATAGAGGTGTTCATGATGTAGGCGTAATCCTTGCCAATCTTCTTGGGTTTCGGGTTGGCGATGAAAGCCTTGATGCTTTCAGGCGTGGCGAAGATGGAGTTGGTGTAGACATCCTCAGTGAAAGCATCAATGTCACCCTTGAATTTCTTATCGATAATGGTGTAAATCTCAGGCAGTTCCTCGGCCTTGAAGGCATTCTTGTAGGTCTTCAGCATCTCGGCAAAGGTCTTCTTTTCCACCTGTGGGTCGGTCTCGGCAAAGAGTTCGTCGACATTCATCTGCTGGAGCAGCGTCAACGCCATAGCCTCAGCGTCTTTGTCCTTATCCACATAAGCCTGATAGTAGGAACCAAACTGAGCTGCGATGCCAGCGGCGCCAACACTCGAAATAAAGTTGGGATAATAGACATACTTGGCCACATCTCCCAAGTTCTTGTAGGCTGCCTTCAAGTTCGGGAGGGCGTTCTTATATTCGGTCTTGTTGTTCTTGTTCACCCAATTGGTGAAGTCTTTTTCAAGGGCCACCTTACTTTCGCTTACCTTGTTTTTGCGGAGCATCTTGCACTGGCCGATGAAATTCTTCCAAGTGTTGGCCAAACCAGCATGGTTGTCGGCATACATCAGGTTGATGTGTTCGTCTACCTTCATGTATTCTTCCATAACTTCGAGTTGCTTGCCGAAGACATCAATAATGGTGGGATAGAAAGTGTCCACATTGTAGTCAATGCCATAGCTCGACATATAACGCTCGGTGCTGCCCGGGAAGCCCCAAATCATGGTGAAGTCGTCCTTCTGCACGCCGTCGAGGCTGATGGGAAGGTGATGCTTGGGGGTCAGCGGCACATTGTCCTTGCTATAAGCGGCAGGATTACCGTTCTTGTCAGCATAGACGCGGAAAATCGAGAAGTCGCCAGTGTGGCGGGGCCACATCCAGTTGTCGGTGTCGCCGCCGAACTTGCCAATCGAAGAGTTAGCAACGCCTACGAGACGCACATCGGGGAAAACTTGATAAACGAACATGTAGTACTCATTACCCTCAAAGAAACCTTTGATAACTGGGTTGTACATACCATTTTCTGAAGCAGCTGTTTCCAGCTCTTTGATTTTCTTGCGGATGGCAGCTTGTTGATCCTGATAGTCCATACCGTCTTTTACCTCGGCAAGGATGACTTTCGTCACATCTTCCATACGAATGAGGAAGCTGGCGGTCATTTCGGGAGCGGGCAGTTCCTCGCCGTAGTTCTTGGCCCAGAAACCGTCTCTCAGATAGTCATGTTGGTCGGAACTGAGTTTCTGGATGGCGCCATAGCCACAGTGGTGGTTGGTGAAGAGCAAACCGTGTTCGCTCACAATCTCACCGGTGCAGAAGAAGCCGCGCGGCATGGCTTCGCTGCCAAGGCCCACGATGGCGTCTTTCAGACTGCTGTGGTTGATGCTGTAAAGCTCTTCAGGGGTCAGCTGCAGACCCATCTTCTGCATGTCAACATAATTCAGGCGCTCGACAAACATCGGGAGCCACATGCCTTCATCGGCATACACGCGGCCAACCGAAACAAGGATGGCCATTGCAATGATTCCTAATACTTTTTTCATTGATTTGATAATTGTAATTTATTGTAATTCAAATAATTTAATATGCTTTATATTTGTCACCCGTCTTTTCGATGAGGATACGATAGTACTCGTCGCTATATTTGGGGTGCTCGCTCTTGATAGGCGTGTACTTCTGTCCAGGTTTCTCGGGCTGGGCAGTGTTCAGGTTGCCGTCCATATACTTCATGAACAGCTCATGGTAGAACTGCTTCCACATTTGGGTCATCTTGGAGGCTTGGTCGCATGAGAACTTGGTCAATTCCTTCACCTGAGCTTCTCTACCCTTGATGGTATTGACGCGTTCGTCCAAGGCGGGAATTTCCTTCTCCACCCAGTTTGTCTCCAGCTCACGCTGACGCTTGCGAATCTCAGGGTGGATGTAGTTATACTTGGTGTAAGCCCAGTTACTCATCTGGTTGAAGGTCCAGAAGGCAGAGGTCTCCGACCACTCACTCATCGAGCCGTTACCTTCGCGGAAGCACTCGGGGATCTCGGTCATGCAGGTGTACATAGGGCAGTAGACACAGTTGTCGGTGTCATCAACACCAAACCAAATAATGCCACCAATAGGCCATTCCCAATTGCCACGGCTTTGGGCCACGAAAGAAAAGCCTGTTTGCTGGGTGGCGGTGGTGCGCTCGTGCACATAGGTCACACCGTCAACTTTCCAATCCATAGGACGCCAGCGGTAGGGGCAATGGAACGGGCCTGCACCCACATCTTGCGACATGTCGAGGTCGGTGCCTTCGAGGTGGTCACGCATGAAGTCCATCATGTCGAGCACGCTGATTTTCTTGTTGGGCAATACCCAAAGAGGCATGCGGTTGGTCGGGAAGTTGTCAGGGGTTTGGCACATGCCAGCGGTGTAAGGCTGCACGCGCTTGATGTCGCGACCCGTAGCATAGCCCCAATAGTCTTTCATATTGTCGGTCACCTTGTTGAACATGGCCCACACGCGCAAGTCGCAGAATCGTGCACCGTCGAAGGTCACAGGATTGTAGACATCGGAGAACGAGAATTTGTCATCGGGACCATCATACAGTTTGGCTTGCTTGGCAAAGCTGATGACATCATCGGCATAGACGCAGTCAATCTTGGGGTCTTTTAAGAGCTTGTCGATGTTCTTGAAGGTAATGCTAGTCTTGTTTTTCTTGGCCAGCGGGAAAGTGGTGATACGAGCTTGGTTGGCATGACCGCTCACATAGCCGTCAGGGATACGACGAGCCACCCAAACGGCACCTTTGTTATGCTTGCCTTTGCCAATCATTTCGAGAATCCAGCACTCTTCGGTGTCGCTGATGCTGAACGACTCACCCTCGCTGACATAGCCGTAGTTGGCCACCAGTTCGCCCATGCACTTGATGGCTTCGCGGGCGGTCTTGGCACGCTGCAGGGTGATGTAAATCAGGCTACCGTAGTCGATGATGCCGGGGCCTTCCCAAAGGCTTTCGATGCCACCGTAGGTCGTTTCACCGATGGCGAGTTGCCATTCGTTCATATTGCCGACCACATTGTAAGTATGAGCCACTTGGGGGATTTGGCCGCGGAACATGCCGCCATCCCAGTCGTACACATCGAGCATGGCGCCTTCAGGCCAATCGGTGGCAGGATAATGATAGAGTTCGCCATACAGCACATGGCTGTCGGCGGCGTAGCTAATCATGCAGGAGCCATCGGTGGAGGCGCCTTTGGTAATCAGGAAATTGGTGCAGGCGTTGGCTTTCCCGAAGGAAAAAACAAGGGCCAAGGCCAGGATCGCAGTGAATGTCTTCTTCATAGTTTATCTGTTATTTGTTGCGTTTCGTTTGAGCGGACAAAGATAGTAAATTGTTGAATTGAATGATGTTGAATTGTTGAAATCTTTGATTCAACGAAGTCAATAGTTTTCTTTTCATTGATTATGAATATTTTACCCGACAGTTGGGGGTTATCGCGGGGTTACATTCTTTCGTCCGTCCCTTTACATCAGATAATCATTTCATTTTTCATTCCATATCCGCGACTAACTGCCTGCATAACTACAACTTTTTCGGAAACGCCGCCACAAAATGCCGGAAAACCGCTCTTTTTTGTGGCTTCTGTGGCTTACGGAGTTGCCTATGCCTTAAAAGGCTGTCATTGTCGGCGTGACGAAAGGAGGATGAAACCACAAAAAACGTTTTTCGTCCCCAAAAATGCCACTTTCGTCACAACAAGCCTGGTTTTTGTCACATTTCTTGAACCGTTGCAACAATCTTCGTTCCATCGTTTGGGCTTGCCCTAATTTTGCGAGCGAAAAACAACACACAAACGATGAAAAACGACATTTGCACTTTTGGCGACTCCATCATGCGCGGCGTAGTGTCAGACACGAAAAGCAGCGACGGAAGGCCAGTTTACAAGATTTCGGAAAACAATTTCGTCAGCCGTTGCGAACAGCGTTTGGGAGTCAAGATATTGAACTTCGCCTGCTTCGGGAGTACGACTTCTCAAGGCATGAAATACATCAACAGGTATGAGTCGGAAGTGAAAGGCACAGACATAGCGGTCTTCGAATATGGTGGCAACGACTGCGATTTCGACTGGAAACAGGTGGCTGCCGACCCGTTGAAACGCCATCAGCCCAAGGTAACGCTCGACCGATTCGTTCAGCAATACCGAGCCTTGATTGACAAGGTCAGGAGCTTGAAGCTGCGCCCGGTCATCCTATCCATGCCCCTCATCGACCCCGACCGTTTCTTCGAGTTCATTTCGTTAGGCCTGAACAAGGACAACATCTTACGATGGTTGGGCGGAAAGACGATGTTCATCTACCATTGGCACGAGATGTACAACCTCGAACTTTTCAAAATGGCCAACACGTTGCAAGCACCTATTGTCGACATCACCACGCCGTTTTTGGAGTCGACACACTACAGCGACTACCTTTGCCTCGACGGCATCCATCCCAACAAGCGCGGCCATGCACTCATTGCCGAGACGTTGGCAAGCAAGGCAGCCACTTTCCTATGCTGAAGGGCATTGCGCTGCTGGCTATCCGTTCGCGTCTCTTGCATGGGATTCACAACACTTTGGCTATCTGTTCGTAATAATTCTTGCTGACAGGAACATGGCTTGCCGAAGGCACATCAAGCATGGCGTAAGTGTAATCCTTGTCCTTTTGCAATGCTTGAACGTGCACCTTATTTACAAAATAGGACCGATGGCAACGCACCAACCCATTGCGCTCGCAGAGAGCTTCGACACGCTTCATCGAACTCCTGATGGTGCAGAATCTTACCTCGTCACGCTCCAAATGACAGATTTTCAGATAATTCTCATCGGCCTGAATGTAAAGCACTGCATCGGCGGCCACCACCAACTTGAGATTGTCGCGCTCGTCAACGAAACGGATTTTCTCCTTCGTCAAGGCGCGGTCTTTCTCAGAAAGCTGGCGATCCTTGGCCAAAAGCAGGAAACACAAGCCGATGATGACGTAAGGAATCGCCATGAGGACGGCGAGGAAAACCATCGACAGGCCAAAAAACCAGAAATACGCCTCGGCCTTGCCTGACATCAACCAAAGGTAAAGCGCCACGAAACCTGTCGAAAACACGATTTCGGCCAAGCAGAACAGCAGCGAGCGTCCCCAATCCATCTCGCGACGGCTGCGGTTGAGCAGCAACAACACAGAACGCGAAACGACCACGACCACCAAAACGATGCACAACACCATCGTCACGTGGAACGAATAGCGCGAATAGGGGATGGAAAAACGGTCGAAAGTAGTGGGCGAAAACAGGAGCAGCATCCCGAACACGAACAAGGGGACGCCGAAAACATGGTAAAGCAAGCCAGATTTGGATGCATATTCTTTAGGTAACACCGCCATAGGTCCAATTTTGGCGCAAAAATAATGAAATCCTCGGTTCGACGGTCGTTTTATTGCGTGTGCAATTCCATTTCGCTCGTTTTCAACTTTCTACCCGACTGCAAACGACTACTGTCGACTACAAACGTTTAATCAACGGCTTGATCTTGGCGGAGTTTGCAATTTTGCGGCGGATACTATAAACGCATCAGACCATGACAGACAAAAAGCCATACGACAAAGAACACCCAACCAAGATCCCGTTTTCAGAATTAGTGGAACTCATTGGCACAAGTTGTGATTACAAATTCTGCATCATTGATGAAGAGCTTTTTGAACTTGCCGCAAGGCACGACATTGACCTAACAGGATATAAGCACGTTATTGAAACAACTGGAATACAGCATTCTGTTAATCGCCATGGAGGACGAAGCAATGACAGAGAGCCTTTGTCATTGAAAGACTACCTACTTATTCCTTTCATTATCAGAAATCGAGACAAAGTAAGCGTTTCGACGACTATGACTAAAAGACATGAAGCCAATGTTTTGGTATATGAGAAACAAATTGGTTTGGAATTCTATTATGTGGAAGAGATTAGGACGGGAAAGAAGAGTCTTGCTTTCCACACAATGTATAAAAGGGAAATAAAGAAACCCACACCTGAAAGGAGCAATGCTTGACCTTATCCACAGTGTGGGTGTTTTGTTATCGCGGGGGGTACATCCTTTCGGCCGTCCCTTTACGTCTTGATAATCATTTCATTTTTCATTCCGTGTCCGCGACCAACTGTCTGCAAAATTACAACTTTTTCGGAAACGCCGCCACAAAACCCCGTAAATTCATTCTTTTTTCCTGTTGTTCCTGTAATCCGAATAACACTTGAAGAAATCATAGTCCAGCAAATCGCTGATTTTGAGCAGCAGGTCCGTATAAATCCATGGGCGGTTGAAGATCTTGTAGGCGTTTTGGCGCGAGAAGCCGAGCTGGCGGGCGAGCCAGGTGATGGTGCGCCCCTGCTTGGTGAGTTCCTCCTTGATGAGGTTGCCGATGTGCGGTTCTTCGTGCATTGCGTTTGCCTTTGGTGGAGCCTCGCTCTCGGTAAGCAAACAAAAAGGCGGAATTGCCCATTCATTGCTTATACCGTAATCGAGGCTCGGCAAAGCCATTGTAGCATATAAGCACGAACAATTCACGCCTTTAAGCGTGAACTTTTCGCAACTTATTCTCGCTACTTGAATTTTGCCGATTCCGATTACGGAGAACAAGAGCGTAAAGCTCATTTATTATGTCAGTATTCTAAAACTATTCTTCTTTCTTTTCTCTTTGATTTTGTTGGGGACAAACCTTAGATTTGCAGCGTGGTTGTCTGCGAACCAGGAATGCGAGAGC
>CAMHJX010000039.1 GCA_946185535.1 uncultured Bacteroidales bacterium | reverse complement strand
TTTATCACCTTTTATGTATTTTTGGTACTTTTGCATGTCTTTCGACCGCTCGTGACTGGAATTGGGAAAACGACGACTGGTTCCTCCATCAGAAGACGGACAGCGTTTTCGACAATGCGGGCAATTGCGTTTTCGTATCGGAATTTCGATGTGCTGAAATCGGAGCAGGACATTCCTATAACCGATTGGAATACGATTATGAAAACAACAAGTGCGTTGAGTATAGGATATACAGCCGTGGTGACTCTGACACGACTTGGGTACCTTACGAACGATTGAGATGGGAATATGACGAACTGGGTTGTTTGACGCAACAATTCCGCGACTTTACCGAGGGCTACGACTGGAAGCCCTTTAGTAAAATGGTTTACACTTACAACGACCAGCATCAACTGGTTCTAGAGGAATACTTCCTTTGGAACGCCAACACGGGCACTTGGGATTCGGAAGGGAGCACCACAGAATACGAGTACAACGAAGACGGCTTCCTGTTGAGAGAATATTACATTTCAAGCAACAACATAGAAAAAGAAACAAAGTATATTTATGATGAGCGCAACAATCCGATTTGGTATTATTTCTGCCAAACCACGCTTCCTGATTTCATCTGGGAGCAAGACACCATCGAATTTGCTTATAATGAGAATGATAGCCTCATCTGGAAATTGGAGAACTTCACCCATCATAATGGGGTGATAGACCATCCCGTGCTATACGAATACGAGCGCGATGAGCAAGATCGCATCGTTGCAGAAACTTGTTTCGACAATTGGGCCAATGGACAACAGCCTCGCTTCAGGTACGAAAACACTTATGACGAACAAGGCCGGGTTGTCATGAAGCGTTGCAAAAGATACAGTATGATTGATGGGGCGTTGTTGGGCGATTCCTATGTGGAATATGAGTTTGACGACCAAGGAAACTTGGTTTCAGAATGGGAAGATTATCAGGACTATTATTTTCAGAACTATATGGATTTCTATTTCAGACAGAGTTTTGACTATAACACACCGTCGGACAACATATTAGGATTGGACAGGGCTTGGAACGATTTCATTGGTTTTATGACCGACCACGAATTTCGTATGGTACTTGAGGGCGAACCTTATTATTGGAAAAACGACCATTTCCCGATTCATCACAAATGGGAATCAGGGATATGGAGGTTCAGCGACCCCAATTTGCCCGACATCATCTCGCCTGTTAATGCAGACGTGGCATTGTATTACTCCAAACATTTTGAAAACCTTCCCGAAGCATCCAGTTCCCCCGCTCGTGTTTTCAACATCGAAGGCGGCTTGGCCGTCGAATGTGATGGACCTGCTGACATTATGGTCTACGATATGCTCGGTCGTGTTGTTGCACAAAAACGACAGGTTTTGCATAGCGAGTTTTGCCTCAAATCAGGACTTTATGTGGTGAAAGTGGGCGAGAGTGCCATGAAAGCGGTGGTGAAATAGAAAAATGCCTACCTTTGCCCCGTGATTAGGAAACCAAAATATCTGTTCTATTGCCTCTCGGTGCTGCTGACGGCCTTCCTCGCCCAGCGTTGCGCCAATGCCGTGGCTCCTACGGGCGGCCCGAAAGACGAGCGGCCTCCTGTGGTGGTCGAAGCCGTGCCCGAAAACCATAGCATCAACTTTACTAGCAAAAAGATTGAAATCACCTTCGACGAATACATCACCCTCGAAAACGCTAACCAGAATGTGATGATTTCGCCGCCACTGAGCGAGAAGCCCGACATCAAACTGAAGAACAAAACCGTAGTCGTAAAATTCAAGGAAACATTGGCACCCAACACGACCTACACCATTAATTTCGGCTCGTCCATCAAGGATTTGCACGAAGGCAATCAGTTTAAGGATTATGTCTATAGTTTTTCAACTGGCGACCACATCGACACGCTTTCCATTGCAGGAAAAGTACTAAACGCTTCCGATAAAAAACCCGTGGGAGATGTCTATGTTTCCCTCTATGCAGCAAATCAAGAAAACCTTGATTCACTGCCGCTTACTACCACTCCAAACTACATCACCAAGACCGACAAGGAAGGCAATTTCCGTCTTTCGGGTGTGGCTGACAATAAGTATTTGGTCTTTGCTCTTAAGGATCTGAATTCGAACCTTTATTTTGATCTGCCCAACGAAGAAGTGGCATTTTTGGATACCCTCGTCGAGGCGTCCTACCCTTGGACACCACCAAAACCAAAACCTGTTGACACCGTATCAGCAAATGACTCAACACTCACCTTGCAGGCGAATTCTTTATTAATTGACTCAACCTTGAAGGTTCAAGCAGATTCATTGTCTACTATGGATTCTACTTTGGCAGTACAAGCAGACTCTCTCATCAATACAAAAGACACCATTCCCCAACGCGTTTTCAATCAAAACAGCCTGCAACTTACCCTATATATGTTCACCGAGGTGGATTCCACGCAGGTATTGCTCGAAAAGAAACTCATTGAGGAAGGCCTGCTGCGCTTTGTGTTCCGAAATCCCGCCAAGGAAGCTCTCGTCATGACCCCAGAGATGCTGCCCGACACCTTTAACCTCGTGACCCTTCAATCTGCTGAATGCGATACGATTTGGTGGTACTTCACACCCAATGTCAAAGACAGCTTGTGGGTGCAGGTGAAATACGACACCATCATCAACGACTCATCGCGTTACAACCTTAAGTTCAAGGAACCCGGTGGCAACAGAAGACGTAAAAACGAAGCGAAAAAACTCAGTGTCAGCAACAACCTGCTTGGTCGCGGAGGACTGATTGCTGGCGAAGACCTCATCTTGAAGTTTTCCGAACCTATCATCGACTACCAAATGAGTGACTCAGCCATCTTCAAACGCGACACAACGGTGCATTACAATAAACTCGCTTTTGAGCCAGCAGATGAATATGGAACAAAATATCGGCTGACTACACCTTTTGCAGCGGATTCAAGCTATAGTTTCGAGATTCCTGACTCCGTGTTTTGGGGCATTCGTGGCCGCACCAACGATATCATTAAAGTTGATTTTCATGTTCTTAAGGATGATGAATATGGTAACATCTATATCACGGTCATCCCGCCCGAAGGCATGAAGCAAGTTGTGGTACAACTCACCAACGAGGGCGGCAAAGTGCTGAAAGAGGAAACCATCACACAAAAACAAGAGGTGTTATTCGAATACCTGATGCCTGCCAAATACAAGCTTCGCGCCCTTTTGGATGCCGATGGCAACGGCAAATGGAGCACGGGCAACTATCATCGTCACACCCTACCTGAGACCATCATCGACTACAAAGACCCACTTGACTTAAAAGCAGGCTGGGATATTGACCTGAATGAAGTTTGGGATTTGAATCAAAAACCCTGAAATAGAAACATTTAGTCCATCTCATCAGCAAGGATGACCACACGCATCCCAACAAAGGCGTATTTGGCTTTCAATTCATCCAAATCTTTGTTTCTCAATCTGATGCAACCTTCACTTCCACGACCTGGAACGGAGCTTTCGTTGTTGGTGCTGCCATGAATGCCAATGCCTTTAAAACCTGGCGTATTCAATCTCATGAACCAATTGCCGTAAGCCAAAATCTCGCCTCGACCATCACCGAAATCATGATACCACTTGGAAGCATCCTTGATTTCAGTAATTGTAAACGGTTTGTCAACAGTGCATTCCGGCGTTTTCATGTCGCCTTTTTTCTGTTTCTGGCCTTTCTTCAAGCCTACGCAAACGGGGTAATGAACGCGCTTGATGGTGTCGCCATTCACCACTTCGCAGACATATAGCCTATATTCAGGCTTGGAAATGAGGATGAAACAGTTCTTTTTGTTCACCACTTCGGAATAAAAAGTCGCCGTATCCGCGGGAATGGTGACGACAGTGTCCGTCAGGGTCGTTTCCACGATAGGATTTTGTTTTTCGACTACATTACCTGAAGTGTTTGTACCGCATGACGGCATGGCGAACAAGGCCGCAAACAGACTGAATATGATGGTCATTTTTTTCATGATATTTCGAAACGATGTGCAAAAGTACATATTTTTTGGTGTTTAGCCACTTTCCAAACTTGAACACGACAATTTTCCCTATTTTTGCACCATAGTTACCGAGAAAGATATGGAAAAACAGATACTATTAGGCAAGACCCCTGCTGAGATTCAGGAAGTTGTCGAAAAACTGGAACTGCCCAAGTTTACAGGCAAGCAAATTGTGGACTGGATTTACCTCAAGCGCTGCGCCAACATTGAGGACATGACCAACCTCAGCAAGAGCGCAAGAGCCTTGTTGTCAGAGCAATATGAGACTGGACTGAAGGCTCCAGTCAAGGAACAGGTGTCGACCGATGGCACGAAGAAATACCTCTTCCCTGCTGGTGAACACTTTATCGAGGCCGCCTATATCCCCGACCGCGAACGCGCCACATTGTGTGTCTCCACGCAGGTCGGCTGCCAGATGGACTGCCTTTTCTGCGCCACGGGCAAACAAGGTTTCCAAAAGAACCTCTCCGTGGCCGAAATCATGAACCAGATCCTCAGCCTACCCGAGTTCGACGAGTTGACCAACATCGTTTTCATGGGCATGGGCGAGCCTTTGGCCAACTACGACAACCTGATGCGCTCACTCGACATTCTCACCCAAGAATGGGCCCTAGGCTGGAGCCCGACCCGCATCACCGTTTCGACCTGCGGCCTTATTCCCAATCTCAAGCGTTTCCTCGAAGAGTCGAAATGCAACCTCGCTATCTCGATGCACAGTCCCTTCCACGACGAGCGCCTCAAACTGATGCCTGTCGAGAAGAGCTATCCCATCAAAGAAGTGATTCACGCCGTGAAGCAACATGACTGGCATGGACAACGCCGCCTATCTTTCGAGTACATCATCTTCAAAGACCTCAACCACAGCAAGGATCACATCAAGGAGATTGCAAGGCTGCTCGGCAGCACACGGTGCCGTTTTAATTTAATAAGGTATCACGCCGTGCCCGGCATCCCGCTGAAGAGCCCCGATGCCGCCACGATGACCTGGTTCCGCGACGCGCTGAATGAGAAGGGCATCATCGCCACCATCCGTGCTTCACGCGGACAAGACATTGACGCAGCTTGTGGGCTGCTGTCGACGAAAAATCTGTTATAAAAATTGTAGAGTCGGTGTCACACCGACTCTACATGTTTTACAACGAACGCAACGAAACCGCGAATCCGCCGCAAGGTGCCATTCTCACTTTCAGTTTTGATTTGTTTGTCACCGTTTTCTTGGTGATGGTGTAGGCTTGCGCATTGTAATGTTCGTCGGGAATGCCGCTGGCATCTTTGGCATCACAATAAATCGTGGCTTCGTATTTCGTTCCAGGCTTCAGGAAATCCAGCTTCACCTCCACCTCACGGGCGTTCTCATCGGTGATGCCGCCTACATACCAAACATCATGTGCTTGGGCTTTCTTCAAATCTTCGGTTGTGGCGTCTTCAGGCAAGGCATAGACAAACTTCGTGGCATTGGAAACCACACCTTTCTTTCCATCGATTAAAGTACCGACACCTTCGGCGGCCTTATTCAATGTGGAGAGTTTCGGGTGACGAGCTGTCACAATATAGGCACCAGGCTCGGCCATAAGATAAAGGCTCTTGTCCCAGTCAACAGCCACATCCTTGATGAACTGGAAGGCATCCATGAAAGGCTCATAATGCTCAGGGAAGTCAGCGGCCATCTGCAAGGGTGAGTAGAAGGTCACATAAAGACCCAGTTGGTTGCAGATAGTGGTCTTCATCTTTTTGCCCCACGGCACGATCTTGCCCATGTCAGTCTCGAAGATGCCAGGTGTGTAGTCCATCGGGCCACCTTGCAGACGCGTGAAGGGAAGGATGGTCGTGTGTCCAGGGTTGATACGCTCGCGGAACTCAGTGCCCATGGCGCTCTCGTTGCCAATCATGTTGGGCCAAGTACGGCAAAGACCAGTAGGTCTCACCGCCTCGTGCGAATTCACCATAATGTGGTGCTTGGCCGCCTCCACAATGGCATAGTGGTAGTGGTTGTTGATGGGCTGGCTGTAGTGTCCTTCACCGAAGGGAATGATGGTGCCCACATAGCCGCCTTTCACCGCGTCGTAGCCGTATTGGTTCATCAAAGTGTAAGCCTTTTCCATCCAACGTTCGTAGTTCACTGTGGATGCGCTACTTTCATGGTGCATAATAAGTCGGATGCCCTTTTCGTGGGCGTATTTGTTCAACGCAGGCAAGTCGAAGTCAGGATAAGGTGTGAGGAAGTCGAAGACGAACTCCTTCTGCTTGCCGTACCAGTCCTCCCAGCCGATGTTCCAGCCTTCGATGAGTAGGCCATCGAAACCATTGGCGGCGGCAAAGTCGATGTATCGGCGCACGTTGGCGTTGTTGGCGCCATGGGTGCCGTTGGGCTTGGCGTGCTCATAGTCGGTTTGACCTAGTTTCACCGAGGGGAAGTCGTTGGTATAGGCCCAGGTGCTCTTGCCCGAGATCATTTCCCACCAAACGCCCATGTATTTCACGGGGTGAATCCACGACACATCCTCCAAGGCGCATGGGTCGTTGAGGTTAAGAATCAAGCGCGAAGCGAGGACATCTGTGGCCGAAGTGCAAACCATCACCGTGCGCCAAGGTGTGACGCAAGGGGCTTGAATGCGGCCTTTATAGCCCGTGGCATCGGGGCAAAGGAAGGCGCGGAAGGTGTATGTTGAATTGTTGCGTTGTTGAATTGTTGAATTGTTGTTCTGGGAACGATTCAACGATTCAACATTCAACGAATCAACAATCAAATCAAGGTGCATGGTGGGGAAGTCGAGGGTGGCGGCCTCGTGGATGTTGAGGTAGAGGCCATCGTCGGTCTTCATCTGCAGGGCGGTCTGCACGCCAGTGGGCGAGAATGCCGTCCAAGGCCAGCCGCCGTCTTTGTGGCCTGCCTCCCACAAGTCACGGATTTGTGACAGCCGCGACTCGGTGTAGTTGTATTCCTGTGTGTCGAGGTCGCCCGGAATCCACCAAGCGGTATGGTCGCCCGCCATGGCAAACTCGGTCAGTTCTTCCTTGATCCAAAAACACACCAAGGCATTCTCAATGGGGAACTCATAGCGGAAGCCGAGGCCGTCGTCGTAAAGGCGGAATCGGATTTGCATCACCGTGGCCCGCTTCTCCGTGGAGTGGTCCATGCTCTCCACAGAGCCAATGGGTTGCTCCAAGGTGACGAGCATCTCATTGTAGTGGTTTCGGATTTGTGCTTCTTCGCCCCAGACGGGTTCCCAACTCTCGTCGAAGGTGCTGTATTTCGTGTCTTTCAGCACAAAGGCATGGGCAAGGTCATCGCGCCATTCGAGGGTGAAGCCCATCTTGGAGGGCAGCACCACAGGCTTGCCAGCGCGGTCGAGTGAATACTGCGGAATGCCGCCGATGACTTCGAATTTCAGTTCTAACTGTCCGTCGGGGCTTTTTACCGAGACAGGGTTGGCGTTAAGATTTTCGAAAAGACTTATCGCCAAACAAAGGATAATAGTGAAAAGCTTTTTCATATTAGTGAATTTTATGTTTGTTGTCGATTATGAAGATACCCCAGCAGAAGCCAAAACATATTTGAATTGCAAAGTCCTACCCACTACATCATGGGGAATTAGGACATACTGCCAAGGCTTTGAGGTTTCTTTTGAAACCACTGAACAATACTCCATGGCAGCCTTTTTCTTCTCTACAACATCTTCATTTTTCAGTTCATTGTTTGCCTTTGTTTCAACCATATAAATGACATCCTTGGTTTCGACAATAAAGTCTGGTTCATACCGATGGGCGCCATTGCCCCAATAGATTCTGAATTGGTTGGGAACAGGGCGGAGCCATCTCAACACATCTTCATCATGTTCAAGCAAGTAGGCAAAATCCAGTTCCGTAGAGCTGTCGAATTTGTAGTTCAAGTAATAGGATTTCAGGAAACCCGTAAAGATATATTTCTTCACCAGGGACTTCTGGTTATTGGCAAACGGAAGCCTGTAATCCCTGTATCCGTATGCGGTTTCTTCGGTTAGATGTTGTGGCAATAGTTCAACAAACGGTAACACCTTTGAACTTGCATAACCTTTCTTTTCCAAAGTAAAATGCTCTTTCATTTGGCTGTAAATACGGTTGGCAATCGCCATCTTGAACTGATGCACCTTGTTAGCCACATCTTTCCCTTCTTGTGTTTGCTGTTTTACAGCCTCAATCGCTTGACCTGCCAAGTGATACAGCAATTCAGCATTCTCGTCATAGTCCACTTCCTCGAAATTCATCAGTTGCGCGACGATTTCCTTTACAGGGTCGTCAAAATAGCCACTTGAAATGGCTGTCAGCACCTCGACTTCGTTGTCTTTCAGTCCCATGCGGACAATCTCGTTGTTCAATTCAGGGAATGAAAAGCCTTCGGAAGTGTCCAAGTCAAATGGATGGAAAACGGCGGTCGCCTTTGGTTGCTCGATGACTACGCGGGGAATCTCTATGATGTTGTCAATATAATCCTTGACCATTATGTTAATGACGGGCATCACCTCACGGATTTGGCTTTCAGCCTCCTCCTCGGCAAACAAGGGATTGGCTTCCCTTGCCTTTTCCCGAATGATGGTTTCCGTGATGGTCTTCAATTTGGCTATGTTTTCGGGCTTGGCCAACTCTGTCTTGTTTTTCACTTCCGTGTTCATCTTGGGGATGGCATCCCAAACTGCCAATCGCGCATCACAAATCGCCTTGGCTTTGGCTTGGTCAAGTTCCTTTTCGGCTTTTTGCCTTTCTTCGGCCAACTTTTCCTCTATTGCGGTCTTGCCTTTGACCACCTGACCTGAAACAGGTTTCAGTTCGTCTTCGTCCAACTCAATGTAACTCATCTTGTTGAGCAAAGAATTCGGATCTTGTGCACGATGGATGACCTCGTCAAAGTTTTCGTGAGCGATCACGGTCAGTTTATCGACTTCGGCATTTCCTGTCCGTTTTCCTCCATAAGGCAAGCGCAAGCCACGGCCTATGGTCTGTTCCACCAAAGTGATGGCATCGGCGGCACGAAGCGGCACAATGGTATAGAGATTGGTCACGTCCCAACCTTCTTTCAGCATATTGACATGGACGACAATCTCAATCTTGTTGTTCGGATCTTCAAGCGAAACAAACTGCTGGTCAATTTCATCGTTCTTCTTGGTTGAACTGTCGATTTGCAACACCTTGCCCTTATATTTGCCCTCATAGATTTTGTTCTCAATCAAGTCAACGGTTTCCTTGGCATGTTGGATGTTGCGACAAACCACCAAGATAAACGGCTTCACATACGGCACATTATTCTCTTTGGAATACAGTTCCAAATGTAGTTTGGTATGTTCATGCACACTGATGGCATCCTCCAATTTCAGCACATCCAACTCCTCGGGCGTTTGGTCTTTCTTCTCGAAATTCCTACGCTTGGCAATGGTTGGGTTCTTCACATATTTGCCTTCGGCCAAGGCCTCGGCCAAATTGTATTCGTAAACGATGTTCTTGAACGGCTTGCCGCTTTCGTCGTAGGGTGTCGCGGTCATTTCAAGGCCCAAAATCGGGCGCAACTCATTGATGGCCTTGCGTGAAGCATCGGCGTGATAGCGGTGCGCCTCGTCCATTAGAATCACCAAGTCGTCGAGGTTAGCCAAATAGTCGAAATAGGATTGGCCCAAGTATTCCGACAAGCGCTTCATTCTTGGCGCGCCTTTCTTGCTTTCCTTGCTGTCGGTGTTGAACTTCGAGATGTTGAACACATTGATTTGTATCTCCTTTTCCGAAAACAGCGAATGGGCTTGGTCGTAGTTGTCGCCCGTGATGACCACTGGCTGGTTGTGGACAAACTCAGAAATGCCCTTGAAGACATATTTTTCATACGAAGGGTCTCCAAAATCGCGAATCAGTTTTTGGTAAAGCGTCAAATTGGGCGCAAGCACAAAGAAATGGCGGATGCCTTTCTTCAAATACAGATAGGCGATGCAAGCCCCCATCAGCCTCGTTTTGCCGATGCCCGTGGCAATCGAAAACGCAAAGGACGGAAACTCGCGCTCGAAGTCCTTGCACAGTGGGCAAACTTCTTGCGCCTTCGTCATTTCCGCCTTCAGGAAAGCGTCTTGTTCCTCAACGTTGGGTTTCTTCAGCGACAATTTGTCCGTCAGTTTCACCACCACATCGAGAGCCTTGCCCAAAGGTTCGCGAAGCGACATGCGTTGCTTGATATTATTGGCTGTTGGGTTCATGCTATTTTATTCCAAATTATATCATTAGCAAAGACTTGAAGAAGAACTGAATCATCCTTTATTATCCAATATTTGAAACCGAGGCATTCCTTCTCAATGGACAATTCGTCTCTAATAGCTTTTTCGTTTTCAGGTATTGGATTGTTTTTGTATTCAACAATTAACCCCAGAAATCTATTAACACTTCCTATTGTTTGTTCGATAAAACGTTCTTCTTTGAGTTTTCTAGTTTTGTTGGTCCCATTATACAGTCTATTCAATAAACTTATTGTTTCATTGTGTTGGTCATCATTGACAACCGATACGAACAAAGCCTGTTTATTTAAAAAATCAATCCGTTGTTCTATTTCTTCTTCTATATTGACATTTTTTGGATTAAGTGTGTTATCAAAACTATCGGACTTTTTCCCATTACAATAACGGCATCCCATAAACAAATTATCCCAGTTTTGTCTTAACTTTGGATAATTATGCTCGCTTCTATAGTGTTCTATTTCGAAATCGGTATCACGATTTCTTTCGCACAAATAACACTTATCGTGCTGGTCGGCAAGCAACTGCTTTTTTACGTCTTCTCCATCATATGCAGTAGTAGTTGTCAAAGAAGACGGCACGTTAGAATCCTTATATACTCTAATCATATCGACAATTCTTTGAGCTTTTCCGTGTATTGAATTAATAATCTTCGAAACTCACCCACAACCAAAGGAGAAACTGTTTCTGGAATTTTCTCAAAATCAGACTTCAATTGTTTGAGTTCAATTATTTCAGAATCCGTTAAATGCTCTTTTCCCAAAAGGTTCTTAAAAGTATGAAGCTGCATTTCCATGTAACTGGCTTCAGTTTTCACTCCAAAATACCCTTCAGCTAATGCCTCGTATGAGTATTCTGTCAAATCTTCCAAAATCTCCTTATTCTCTAAATCATACGCCACGGCATTCGGCATCGAGCTCAACACAAATGGTGAATGGGTTGTTATAATAAACTGAATATTAGGAAACACCTTGGTTAGCAAAGGCATGATGATTTTCTGTAAACCAAGGTGCAAATGAGTTTCTATTTCGTCAATCAGGACAATGCCTTCTTTTTGATAATCCCTTGTCAAAGAATTGTCATCTTGCATCTTCATTATCAAGTCAGCCACTATGTCTAATGCAGCAGCAAAGCCATCTGACAATTGGGTAAACTTGAATTTTTTACCTTCCGTACAAATCCAAAAGCTATAATCCTTATAATTGAATTCGAGTTTCAAATTGTCATCTTGAAAAATTTGTTGAAGCAGTTTTTCAAAATCGACAAACCAGGCATTGATTCCATCCGCATCATCAAACTGCTTTTCGTTTCGAGCCAGAGCTTCTTGAATTTTCAAGTCAGACATAAAATTCAGAAATTGAAATGTAGATGTATCTCTAACATTTCTATACTGAAATTTAGGTTTAGTTGGGCTATTGGGTTCAGACAACTTTACCTTTCTATCCGCTTGATAAAAGGCAATGACAAAACCGTGACGATTGAACTTTTCAATAACATCTCCAATATTACAAAACTGAACATTCACTTTTCCGAAAAACCATTCAACCCTTTCCTGAGATTGTTTAAGCATCATTCTGGCATGGGCCTTATCTGATTCAGCAACACTATTTCTCAAATGATTTTTCCATAATTCCACAACAGAATCTGCTTTCAAAAAGCTAAGACTTGTATCCTCTTTTATATTATCAAAAAAAGTTGCTATCGCATTCAACAGCACCGTCTTCCCGCTTCCGTTCTTTCCCGTGATGATAAGATGCGGATACTTTTCGTCCGCTATCGGAATATCAAAGTTCTCTAAATGGAGCAACTTATTGATGTGGATGTTTTTGATGAAGTAATTCATGATTTGTCAGTTTAATTGTTATTCAAATAACGAAGTCTGTATCAATTTATTATCTTTGCTTTCGGCTATTTCTTCCGGGGTTTCTTCGGCGAAGTCCTCCTCTGATTCGTCGTCTAATGGGGGCATGTCGATGATGTTGAGGGAGTAGTCGTCTTTGCTGAACTGGCAGCGACCGAGGAGCATCTGCGGGATTTTCTTCACGGTGATGTTGGCCGAGTGGTGGGCGCACTCCTTCTGGAAGGCCGTGCAGCAGATGAGGAGGCTTTCGCCTTCCTGCATGGTCTCGCTGATGGCGTCGAGGCTTTCGACGGTGAGGAACTGCGTGGTGGTGTAGATGTAGTCGTGCTCCGAGCTGCGGCCCTGTTTCCAGTAGAGCACGGTGTCAGGCTGGTAGGTGTAGCCTTCCTGCTTGGCCATGGCTGCGGCCAGCATGTCGGCGTTGTATTCCTTGTTGATGACGAGGTTGCCGAACTTGTCTTGCTTCAGCAAGCTTGGGGCCAGTTCGTAGAACTTGAAGCCGCTGCCGCCTTTCCAGTTTTGCGCCTTGCTGATGCCGCCTTGGTCGGTGCCGTCGGTGACCATCTTCAGGCGCGGATAGCAATGGGTGTAGGCATGGTTGCCCAACTCTATACCGATATATTTTCTTCCCATCTTTTGGGCTACTGCTGCCGTAGTGCCAGAACCGAGGAAACTGTCTAGGACGAGGTCGCCGGGGTCGGTTACAAGTTCAATACATCTTTGCAACAATCTTTCTGGCTTTTTCCCTTTTTTGAAAGTTACACTTCCTTCTTTGGCAATACCTTCCCATGCAATATCAGTCCATATATCCGTTAATGGCATTGTTGCACAACGTTCACCATTTATGTTCCTAATATTTTTGTTATAGAATGCCAATTGTTGCCCATTAATTACATAAACGTCATCTAATCCTTCTCTTTTTAAATAAAAGATAGTATTAGGATTCCTCAATGACATGTTTTTAAGCTCTAGAATTTTTGCGCCTGCCCCTGTGTCACTGATAGCGGTATATCTACAAATCCTTTCAGCATTTTCAATAATAAACTCATTATACTTTTTTATCACTGTTTCAGGGCTACTTGATTTCATAGTAACTCTTTCATTAAAAACTTGAGCTACAGGAAGAAATCTCCATTCGGTATAAGGTCTTTCAAAATTAACGATATACTTATTATACGCATAATCAGGATTGCGTTTTGCTCGTAATTGTTTTTCATTTAACAATTTCCTCTTTTTTGCGTAATACAGCACATACTCTGAAGCGACAAACATTCCTGGATTGACCGTGCTAAATGCAGAAGGTGAACGAGCATCAATTGTTATTCGGTTCATAAAATTGTCTCTACCGAAAATCTCATCAAGAATTATCTTGCAATAGTCAGCTTCGTTGTCATCAAGGTGAACAAATAACGCTCCATCATCTTTCAACAGTTTATAAATGATTTCAAAGCGTTCATACATCATGCTTAACCAAATCGAATGCTCTACTCCATCATCATAACCAATTTCTTTTCCATCAGCATCAATTCTTGCACCTGTATTAAAAGGCGGGTCAATATAAATGCACTTGATGGAGTTGGAGTATTGCTGCTCCAAGGCCTTCAATGCCAGCAGATTGTCACCGTGGATGAGCATATTGCCGCTTTCGGTGTCGCCGTAGCTGTATTTCGGGTCTTCAATGAGGATGCGCGGCTCGATGGCTTCGCGGTCATCGTCCTTGCCAATCCATGTGAGTTCAAGTTTTTGTGGTCTATCGTGTGACATGATTATTCTTCAACAATTTTAGGTTCTATAATTATCTCTTTGCTATTTACCAATTCTGATTCTTCAACTTCTATTGTTTTAATATGCTCCTCAAAAATAGGTTCAACAAATATTTTCAGGACACCCGTTTTATGATAATCATGGGACTTGAAGTCCCAGTTCAACAGAATTTCCTGAATTCCTTGTTTCGGAATCATCTTAAATGAAAACAAGCGCCTATCCGTTTGCACTAACACTTTGTCGTTCGGTATATAGACGAGTTCGTTATCAAATTCAGCAGATTCATACACTTCTCTACTTTCATCAATTCTTCTATTAATTTCATTCCTTATGGTATCACTAAGAAGAATACTTGACTCATAATGAACCCCGGTATCTAATTTCTCATATAAACTCTGATCTATCCAAAAGTATAACTTATAATCTCTTAAAGTAGTCGTTCCTATATTAACGATTTTAATTGGAATTCTACACCATCTATAATCTATCTTTGCTTTGCCAAACAAACTAATATTTGGAAGATATTTTTTTTGCCAATCAAACGCCTCATAGTTCATTATACTTGACAGATCTTTACCATTTACGATAAATGGTTTTGGAGGCTCCTTTACTTTATATAAAGTTGTTGTTCTTATGTATTCTGGATGTATTATATAGTTCTCATGACCATTAAATGTTACTTCGATATCAGAATTATCTCTATATTGGCAATTATTTATATACCAATTATATGTATCTCGTCTTTCTTCAAGCAGGTCCACTATATCTTCCCAACAAAACAAGCATACTTCGAAAAGTCCATTTTTTCTATTCTCAATGTCTTTTTGTCTTATATATTCTTCAATGACAACATCTTTGTTTGCTGTCGTGGTAAAAATAAACTGTTTCAAAGCAGGACTAAACCCTTTTGCTTTTTCTATCTCCTCATCAACTTCTTTTTGGGTTAAAACACTATTTGTATAATCATCTTTTCCTTTGCATTGAATCCCATAGTATTGGTTTTCACCTTTGGGAATACCATACACATCAACTCCATCTTGTTTTTGCCCCGACCTTCCATTTCTTTTAATAGTATAGGAGCAATCCCATATCTCGCCCCACAATTTTTTGCAGAGTTTTTCAAAGTCTTGCCAATTTTCTGGCTTTTTGATTTGAGTTGGTGCAATCATAATATTAGTAAAACATCCTTATATTATTGTCTCTTCTATTCAATTCTTTATTTTTCCAGCAATAGAACTAAGTGCTTTCTTAACTTCAGCCACTTTTTTCTTTTTTTCCAATTGCTCAAGCCTTTCATCCAAAATTAGTTCAATGCTTTGGCGCATACAATCAAAATAGGCCAAACATTCTTCTTCGGTCAATTCATGAATGCCTTTACTTAAAACACCATAAATGCTATTGCTTTCAACAATAAATGATGGCAGATAACCATTTAATGACTTTATCTTTTCATCCATTCTCAAACTGTTAAATTGCCCTTCATCAACGGCATTGTCATTCTTTGCCTCATTAAAAGCATCGAAAACAAGATTTTCAAAAATCCGTCTTAAATAGACAAATGAGCCTATTCCAACACCATTGGCAGCAAGCCCAATGGCTTTTGTAAATTCTCGAAGAATGCTTTTATCCAAAACTTTATCGTATTGCTTCACTTGTCCGATATGAATGTCAGCAACAGAAGGATATTGGCCAACTTTAATAACCATTGAATTACCAAAATCATGGAACACTAATATTGTTATTTCATTACCGTATCTTAAACATTTAAAAACTATAGACTTTACTGGGCACTCTGTTAAAATTTCAGTAGAATAATTATTGTAGAAAGGATCAAACGGAGAGTCAGAGTATTGTAGTAACTCCCCTAAACCTCTTTCTAAATAAAAGGTTGAATCCTTTTTATAAATTGGATTGTAGCCTTCAATTCTTGTGGATTTATTTCTTTGTGTCAAAGATTTAACAATTTCATTATATCCATTAGTTGCATCAATTTTCTGATACAAAGGTAAATCAAATACAAATTCTTCCAGTGTCATTATATTATCCTCCATCTTATAGTAAACAATGTTTGTTCCGTAGTCCTCTTTTGCCGAAGGGTTTGCTCCACTTCGTCGAAGAGTTTGTCCTTTTGCGCGTCCACTTCGTCTTGCGCGTCAAAGAGGCTGCGGCGTTTCTCGCTGCGGCGTTTCTCGAGGTCTTTCACCTCGCGCTGCGCCGCAATCTTATCCTCCAATTGGGTCATTTTCCGCGCCTCCGACTTGCGGAGCTTAATTTCCGCGTCAAGGTCGCTGATTTCGCGCTCCAAGCCAATCTTCACATCGTCGGCCCAAAGGTTAAGTTTCTCGATTTCAGTGTCAAAAAACGCTTGGTTGCGCTTGTAGTTCTCGTTTTTGGCCGTTTCCGCTTGCTCTTGTATGGCTTTTTCGAGCCACGAAGCCATTTCGCTCGGCATTTGTTCGGCTTCCCCTTCCAAGGCATTGAGCGAGAACATCCTTTCAGCTACATCGGCAGCAACGGGTTTGCCATCATCGGTGAAGCAAGCCAACAGCAGATTGTCCTCGGGGTCGGAGGCCTCAATCGTGTATTTCTCCACCCGCATCCATCCCGATTGCCCGCAAAGGCTTTCAAGCAAGGCCACT
Source organism: uncultured Bacteroidales bacterium (assembly GCA_946185535.1). Taxonomy (GTDB): domain Bacteria; phylum Bacteroidota; class Bacteroidia; order Bacteroidales; family F082; genus Limimorpha. Next base: position 9,295 of record CAMHJX010000039.1, on the reverse strand, counting down.
TTCACGGGAGTGTGGCTGTAGTCGAAGGTCACTTCGTGTGAGGGCAAGGCCAATTTCTGATAGTGCGCGATGATGCTTTGGGCCAAAGGATGACCCACGCGGTAAATCTGCGCGTGGTCGGGCACCGCAACATCGCTTTTCCGCTCGCCTTCCTTGGGCACAACCATACAATAGGCGCCACCGTTATTGATAGAAAAAGTGTGATGTTCGTCATCGAAGACTGCTTGCCCTTTTAGGGCGTATTTGGTCAGTTCCCACAGGCGTTTCTCAAACAAGTTAAGGTTGGTCAGGCTCGAAGCCAACTCCGTGCGGAGTTTTTCGCTCACCGACTCGTCGAAATTCTCCAACAGAGTTGACCGCGCCTTCAGCATCTTGTCTGAAATCTCGGCGCGGAGTTCCTCTTGCAGTTGGTCGAAGGCTTGCTCTATCTCTTCGGTGGTGCGACATTCGTTATAAATCTGCGTGATGCGCTTTTCGAAATCCACACCGTTGCCGATGCTGCCAAGCACCTCGTCGCTGGCACCAAACACGCCGCTGAAAAGTTGGAACTTCTCGTTCAGCAACTCATAGACGCGCACATCGGCGGCATTGCGCTTGTTGAGGAAATTGAGCACAACCACGTCGTGTTTCTGCCCATAACGATGGCAACGCCCAATGCGCTGCTCGATGCGCTGGGGGTTCCAAGGCATGTCGTAGTTGACCACCAAAGAGCAAAACTGAAGGTTAATGCCTTCCGCAGCAGCCTCGGTTGCAATCATTATCGTGGCGTTGTCGCGGAAAAAATCCACGATGGCGGCGCGTTTGTCGGCAGTGACTGAACCCGTAATCTTGCTGCTGCCTTTGTGCTTTTCGAGCCAATCCTTGTAGATGGCCGTTGAGCGTTTGTCGCTGTTCGATCCGTTGAACAGCACGACCTTTCCTTTGTAGCCGTTTTTCTCGCACAACTCAAACAGGAAATCCTGCGTGCGCCTCGACTCCGTAAAAAGCAAAGCCTTCTTGTTGGCGCCCAGGCGTTCCAGTTCCTCAAAACCCTTGTTCAAGGCGATAAACAAATGCTCTGCCTTGCTGTTTTTCCTGATTTTTGCCGCCAACGTCTGAAACTCCCTCAAGTCCTCCAATTCGTTCTTGATTCCCTCTATCTCATTGGGATGCAAGCCGTATTCAGGCGCGGATTCATTGGCCATAAATGCATACGTTTCCTCCTCGTCGTCATCAAGCCAATAGTCGATGTTCTCGTCCAAGCCATCGTAATCAAGTGCCATGGCATCCCATTCCATCTTGGTTTCCTGATGGGCGAGAATAGCCTCCAGACGCTCGATGAGGCGTGAAAGCGTTCCGTAAATTGCGTATGTGGAAGAAGCCAGCAATTTGCGCAAAATCATCGTCATCAATTGCCGCTGGCTGTTGGGCAAGGCGTGCAACACAGGTCGCTGCAAATACTCCGAAACCAATTCATACAGTTTCTGTTCGTTGTCGGTCGGATAATATTCCTCGCAAATGGCCACACGCTTCGTGAACTTGATGTATTCCAACACCTGACGGCGCAAGGTGCGTTTGCACACAGGCTGCAATCGGCTCCGAAGGCTGCGGTAGTCGCTTTCCGTCAAGGCCTTGCTGTATTGGCTCTTGAAACTTTTCAAGTCGCCAAAAACGAAATCATCAATGATGGACACCAAGCCATACAATTCGAGGATGGAATTTTGCAGCGGTGTGGCCGTCAGCAGTATTTTTTTCCGCTTGAGCAAGGCCTCTTTCAGTGTGTTGGCGATGCGATTGGTCGGTTTATACACATTGCGAAGCCTATGCGCCTCGTCAATCACCACCAAATCCCACGCGGTTTGTTTCAGATAAGCGGCTTTTGCCCGCGCAAACTGATAAGAACAAACCACGACTTCCTCACGGCTGAACGGATTAAAGTTTCCCTTCTCTATTTCCTGATTGAACGTTTTCGATTCGAGAATCGCCGAAGGCAAGAAGAACTTCTCCATCAACTCCGCCGACCATTGCTTGCGCAAGTTGGCAGGACAGATGATGAGCAAATGGCGTTTGTGTTCGGCCCATTGCTGCGAAAGGATGATTCCCGCCTCAATGGTTTTCCCCAAACCGACCTCGTCGGCTAAAATCGCCCCATTCGACAGCGGCGACTTGAAGGCAAACAAGGCTGCGTCAATCTGGTGCGGGGTCAAATCCACCTGCGCATCGTGCAAAGATGCCGTCAGTTTGTCCCGATTATTGGCAGGCAAACGCCTCGTCAGATAATGGGCAAAAAAATTGGCGTGATATGGGGTGATGGTGGTCATTCAATGCTTTATGTTTATTCTAAAAAGTTACAATGTCAACCTTTATATCCTAAACACTCCAAACTGTTGTGGCAGGAAGATCTTGTTTATCAACATCTCAAAACCCTTGTATTTATATTGGTCTTCCTTTACCGTAGTGAGGACGCTATCGTAGGAATTGGCGAAAATTCCAAAAGCCAGGCAAAAGAGGATAAAGGAAAGTTTTTTCATATCGATTAGTTTATGATGATGGGCACAAAGATAGGAAAAATATGAAAAAGTTTAATCAGTTATTTAAACAATTCGGCAATAGTAATCCTCGCTGTAAACGTATCGGTATATGCATTGGGTTTCAGAGGCATAACGCTAATCAGCGTCAAATGGTAAGTCTTGTCGGGATTTGTATTTTCTAGGCTGCTGACGCGGGACACCAGCTTTTGTGCGTATGCTTTCGTGATGGTAAGTGCGCTCTTGTTGAATTTCATCTCGCATACATTCACTACGTCATCGGCACGGTCGATGAGCAGGTCAAGCTGCATGCCTTCATTTTTGCCGCTGCCTTTCACAATCATGGCCGATTCGTTGGAGGAAACGCCTGCGACCTGCAAAGCCATCTTGATTTGTTGGATATGCTGAAAACATACCTCCTCGAAAGCGATCCCTCGCCATGAAGCTATCTCCGGCTCCTTCAAATGATGCTCCCAATAGTCGGTTTCGTTGATGCCACGGCTTTCCTTGAAGTGCAGCCAGAACCAACAGAAGCAGTCCGATAGTTTATAATGCTCCTCGCGTTTGCTTACGCCATACGGAACGTATTTCTTTACAAAGTCGCTGGCCATGAGAGCTTTCATAATGGATGTGAAATCGCCGTTGGGATTGATGTCGGCTTTTTTTGCAATCTCCTCGCGAGTGTATCCCGAATGCCGTTGCCCCAGCGACTTCACTATTTTCATGCAGGCATCAGCATGGTCGAACACGGAGTTGAACAGCCGGTCAAACTCGTCGCCAAGTTTCGCTTTTGGGTTGAAAAACAGCCTGTCGATGTTTTGCGCGAGGCTGAGCGACGGATCAAAGCAGTCAAGGTAATAGGGAATGCCGCCAAGAATCATGTAGGCTTGGGCGATGTTGTAGCGCGACATCTTGATGCCTCGGCTAACGAAGAACTTTTCGCATTCAAGCAAGGTAAATGGGGCAAGCTTAATCTCGCAGGTAAGACGTCCATACAACCCACCCTTGTTGTTGATGAGATTGTCAAGCATCCAGGAGGTGGCGGAACCACAAACCACAAAGCAGAGGTTATGACGGGTGTTGCCCCAACCGTTCCAAAACGCCTCAAGTGCGGTGAGGAACCCCGACCTTGGCGTGTCCATCCATGGCAATTCATCAATGAACACCACTTGACGCGATCCATTATCACGTCGCTCAAGATATTGCTCAAGCATGAAAAAAGCCTCCATCCACGACTTGGGCTGGGCAATGCCCTCCATGCCGTGGCGAATTAACGAGAAATAAAAGTTCTGCAACTGGTCTTTTAGCGTGACCTTTCTCTTGCGGTCGTAGGGAGAAAGACCCGTGTGATGAAATGCCATGTTGTCACTTAGCGTCTCGTTGATGAGGAATGTCTTACCCACACGGCGACGGCCATAGACCGCAATAAACTCCGGACGGCCACTACCACAGCGACGTTTCAGTTCCTCAATCTCTTTCTCTCTTCCAATAACAATGCACATGATTGATAGGGTATTAGTTGTTTTTCGCTGCAAAGATAAAACAAATTCCTGAACAAAATCAACTTTATTCCGCTACGAAATGCGAATTTCGAGTTTCGTAGCGGAATAAACACAAAATTATACCAAATTTTGTACAATCCTTACATCCTAAATACCCCAAACTGCTGCGGTGGGAAGGGTTGGTTCAAGGAAGCGGCGATGCCCAAGGCGAGGATTTTGCGTGTGTCGATGGGGTCGATGATGCCGTCGTCCCAGAGGCGGGCGGTGCTGTAGAAGGCCGAGCCTTCGTAGTCGTACTTGGCCAAGATTTCCTTTTTCAGCTGCGCGATTTCGTCTTTCGGGACTTCAAGGCCCTTGTATTTGTACTGGTCTTCCTTCACCGTGGCAAGGACGCTGGCTGCCTGCTCGCCACCCATGACGGAGATTTTGGCGTTGGGCCACATGAAGAGCAGCCTCGGACTGTAGGCGCGACCTGCCATGCCATAGTTGCCCGCGCCAAAAGAGCCTCCAAAGATGACCGTGAACTTGGGCACATTGGCATTCGAGACCGCGTGGACCATCTTGGCACCGTCCTTGGCGATGCCGCCTTGCTCGTATTGCTTGCCGACCATGAACCCCGTGATGTTCTGCAAAAACACCAACGGGATGTTACGCTGGCAGCAAAGCTCGATGAAGTGCGTGGCTTTCAATGCTGACTCCGAGAACAATACGCCGTAGTTGGCGATGATGCCCACGGGGAAGCCCATCAAATGCGCGAAGCCGCAGATGAGGGTCGTGGCATACCTTGACTTGAACTCCTGGAAACGGCTGCCGTCGACGATACGGGCGATAATTTCTCTTGGGTCCACCAATTTGTGGAAGTCGATGGGGGCGAGGCCGTAGAGGTCGTGCGGGTCATATAAAGGTGCCTCAACAGGCAGCATGTCAAGTTTCTGTCGGTGCGATTTCTCCAAAGTCTTAAAGATGTTGCGGCAGATTTGAAGTGCGTGTTGGTCGTTCTCGGCCAGGTGGTCGGCCACACCCGACACGGAGGTATGCATCTCGCCGCCACCCAACTCCTCCGCTGTGACTACCTCACCCGTAGCAGCTTTCACCAACGGCGGACCACCGAGGTAAATCGTGCCTTGGTTGCGCACAATGATGGTCTCGTCGCTCATAGCTGGCACGTAAGCACCGCCTGCAGTACACATACCCATCACGATGGCAATTTGAGGGATACCCATGGCCGACATACGCGCCTGATTGTAGAAGAACCGCCCGAAGTGGTCGCGGTCGGGGAAGACCGTATCCTGCTCGGGCAGGAAGGCGCCGCCGCTGTCGACCATATAGACGCAAGGCAGGTGGTTCTCCATGGCAATCTCCTGGGCGCGAAGGTGTTTCTTCACCGTATATTGCATGTAGGTACCGCCTTTCACGGTGGCATCGTTGGCCACGATGACCGCCTCTCTGCCTTGAATCACGCCGATACCTGTGATGATGCCCGCCGATGGGAAGTCATTGTTATAAGTGCCGTAGGCTGCCATCGGAGACAGTTCCAAGAAAGGCGTATTTGGATCGATGAGCAGGTCGATGCGCTCGCGAGCAAGGAGTTTGTTGCGTTTCTTGTGCTTGGCCACGGCGCTCTCGCCACCACCTTGCATCGAGGCTGCCATCGCCTCGCGGTATTGCGACATCAGGGCGAGGAAGTTCTTCTCGTTCTGCTTGAACTCTTCGGAGTCGGTGCGTATGTTGGATTTCAGTACTTGCATAGTAGTAGAGATTGAAAGCACAAAAATAGATAAAAAACCGAAAGTGAAAAACAAAAACTTCATTCCGTGAAAACGGAATTGAAATATTTCCCCTATCTTTGCCGTTTCAATCATAATGAGGTTACTGAGTTTATCGAAGTAAAATGTCCGAAAAGAGTTCAAGCAAAAGCCGCGTTGCAGGGTCTTATTTCATGTCGCTGATGAGTATCACGTTGGTACTCTTCCTTTTAGGCGTGTTTGCTCTGCTTATGATGCATGCGCAGAAACTCTCCAACCATCTCAAGGAAAACATCGGCTTCGAGGTGGTGATGAACAGCAATGTGAAAGAAGCAAATATCCTCAAACTACAACAGGAACTCGACTCCATGCCCGCCGTGAAGTCGACGGAATACATCTCCAAAGATGAGGCCATCCGCCGTTTGAGCGAAGACCTCGGCGAAGACTTCCTGCTATGGCTCGGCAACGAAGAAAACCCACTCCTCCCCTCCATCGATGTGCGCTTCAATGCCGACTGGGCCAACAATGACAGCATTAACCTCATCCAAGCCCAACTGAAGAAAAACAAGGATGTCAAGGAAATCTACTACCAAAAATCCTTGGTCAACTTAATCAACCAGAATGTCAACCGCATCGGCCTCGCGCTGATGATTGCCAGCTTGGTACTACTCATCATCTCCATCACACTGATACGCAATACGATACGACTTAGCATATACTCAAAGCGCTTTCTCGTGCGCAGCATGCAACTTGTGGGGGCAACACCCGCCTACATCCGTCGGCCTTTCATCAGGAGTGGCATCACCCAAGGCTTTTTCGGAGCTTTACTGGCCGATGCTTTCTTGGCACTGCTGCTGTACGGTCTCACCAAACGCTTACCAGAACTGACTTTTGTACAAGACTATAAAATCATCATTGGCATCTTTGTCGGTGTCCTTATTTTGGGCATACTTCTCGGCGGTCTTTCCACGCGACTGGCCCTCCGGAAATACCTCCACGCCGACATCGACCAACTGTACGCTTAAGGGTCGTTGAGCCTGTCGAAACGCCCGAATAATCTTAAGTTTTAAATCTTAAATCTTGAATTTTAAATACTACTGAATATGGCAAAAGAAATAACAAAGACAAAAGCAAAAACGACCGAAGTCGCTGACAACCAAAAGGTCATGCCCTTCGGCAAACAGAACTACATCATCGTGCTCATCGGTATCGCCCTGCTTGCCTTAGGCTTCATTCTGATGATTGGCGGAGGCTCCTCTGACCCTGATGTTTTTAATCCGAAAATGTTTGATTTCCAACATATTACTCTGTCCACCATTTTGATTTTGGCAGGGTTTGTCGTTGAAATCGTTGCAATATTCTGGAAAGGAAAAAAATAATTCATCGCTTTGCGTCACTGCGAGGCACGAAGCAGTCCAAACATCCCGTTTCCTGGATTGCTTCATCGTTCCTCCTCGCAATGACGACAAACACATAAAATGAAAAAACTATGGACTGGTTACAAGCATTAATCTTAGGCATTATTCAAGGTTTGACGGAATATCTGCCCGTCAGCAGTAGTGGTCACTTAGCCATTGGTCAAGCACTCTTTGGTCTCGAAGACGGCGAATCGAATCTAGCTTTTACGGTCTTGCTTCATGTGGCCACCGTGCTCAGCACCTTGGTCATTCTGTGGAAGGAAATCGTGTGGATTTTCAAGGACCTGTTTGCCAAGCAGTCGTGGCGCAAATACTGCAACCTCAATGACGGCACAAAATACGCTTTCAACATCCTCATTTCGATGATTCCCGTGATGATTGTCGGCTTGTTTTTCAAGGACAAGGTGGAAAAGGTCTTCGGTTCAGGTCTACTCATCGTGGGTATTATGCTCTTGGTGACGGCTTCGTTGCTTGCTTTCTCCTACTTCGCCAAGCCACGCCAGAAGGAAAACATCAGCGGCTGGCATGCCTTCATCATCGGTATTGCCCAGGCTTGCGCCGTGATGCCAGGTCTGTCGCGCTCGGGTAGCACCATCGCCACAGGTTTGCTGTTGGGCAACAAAAAGGAAAAATTGGCTCAGTTCTCCTTCCTGATGGTCATTCCTCCTATTCTCGGCGAAGCTTTGCTCGATGTCAAGGATATGTTTGAGGTTGGATTCAGCCAAGCCATGAGCGGCATTTCGCCCGTGGCGGCCATCGTGGGCTTCCTGGCAGCCTTCATCTTCGGCTGCATCGCCTGTAAGTGGATGATCAACATCGTGAAAAAGGGCAAACTGATTTGGTTTGCCGTGTATTGCGCCATTGTGGGTATTTTGGCAATTGTATTACCGTATGTATTATAAAACAGAATAGACACGATACTACGAGACGCAAGTTTAATCCCCCCGACCCCCTTTCAAGGGGGAGAGACCATGCGTCTCGTAGTCTCGAGGTCTCGAAGTCAAAAAAAACAATGTTCAACTTCGAAGAAGGCGAGATCATCCTCATCGACAAGCCCTTGGACTGGACTTCGTTCGACACAGTCAACTTCATCCGTTCCTTGCTCAACCGTTGCTATGGCATCCGCAAGCTAAAGGTTGGTCATGCCGGTACTTTGGACCCATTGGCGACAGGCCTGCTCATCCTCTGCACAGGCAAAATGACCAAGCAAATCGACAACTATCAAGCCCAAGTGAAGACCTACACGGGCACAATTCTTTTGGGCCAGACCACCCCGACTTTTGACTTGGAGAGCGAACCCAATGCCTTCTTCCCCACCGAAGGCATTACGCCTGAGCAAATTGAGGCTGCACGACAGCAGTTCATCGGTGACCTTAAACAATATCCGCCCAAGTACTCCGCCATCAAAATCAAAGGGAAACGTGCTTTCGACTACGCCCGCTCCGACGAGGAAATCGAACTGAAAGCCCGTGATGTGCGCATCGACGACTTCAAACTCAACCTCGACCGCTTCCCAGAGCTCGACTTCGAAGTGACGTGCAGCAAAGGTACCTACATCCGCAGCCTCGCCAACGACTTCGGCAAGGCTTTGGGCAATGGCGCCTGCCTCACCTCGCTGCGCCGTACCCGCATCGGCGACTTCAAAGTCGAAGATGCTTGGCCGTTGGAAAAGCTGAAACAACACATCATCGACACGGGCGACGCTTTCAAGGAGTGGAAAAAGGAACAATTGGAAAAAGAGCAAAAACAAGCTTGACAATCAATGCTTTAATAAAAAATACTTGACAAAATTTCGGTTTTGTCGTATCTTTGTAGTTTGTTTCGGAAAAAACAACAATAACATCATACAATGAAACTCTCACAATTCAAATTCAACTTACCTAGCGAGCTCATCGCGCTGCAGCCTACACAAAACCGCGACGAAGCTCGTATGATGGTCGTCGACCGCAGAACGGGTAAAATCGAACACCGCATTTTCAAGGATCTAGTGGATTATGTGAAAGACGGCGATGTGTTCGTCATCAATAACACTAAGGTGTTCCCCGCCAAACTCTACGGCGAGAAGGAGAAGACTGGTGCCAAGATTGAGGTACTGCTGCTCCGCGAACTCGACCATGAGAGCC